>NZ_JBSGUA010000015.1:0-266130 GCF_053607685.1 Streptomyces sp. NPDC055099
CCGCCGTCTTTGAAGTCGCCGAAGTAGTCGACGACGTCTTCGGGCCATTGGTTGGCCTCGGCGAGCAGGACGGTGTCGGGGTAGTGGGCGTCGATCTCGGCGCGGACGCGTTTGAGCAGGCCGTGGGAGCGGGGGAGGTTTTCGCAGTTGGTGCCCTCTTCGGCGAAGAGGTAGGGGACGGCGTCCAGGCGGAAGCCGTCGATGCCCAGGTCGAGCCAGAAGCGCAGGGCGGAGATGATTTCTTCCTGGACGGCGGGGTTTTCGTAGTTGAGGTCGGGCTGGTGGGAGAAGAAGCGGTGCCAGAAGTACTGTTTGCGCACCGGGTCGAAGGTCCAGTTGGAGACCTCGGTGTCGACGAAGATGATGCGGGCGTCCTGGTACTGCTTGTCGTCGTCCGCCCAGACGTAGTAGTCGCCGTAGGGGCCCTCGGGGTCGCTGCGGGACTGCTGGAACCACGGGTGCTGGTCGCTGGTGTGGTTCATCACGAAGTCGATGATCACGCGCATGCCCCGCTGATGCGCGGAGTCCACGAACTCCACGAAGTCGGCGAGATCGCCGAACTCCGGAAGGACCGCGGTGTAGTCCGACACGTCGTAACCGCCGTCCCTGAGCGGCGACTTGAAGAACGGCGGCAGCCACAGGCAGTCGACGCCCAGCCACTGCAGATAGTCCAGCTTGGCGGTGATGCCCTTGAGGTCACCGATGCCGTCGCCGTTGCTGTCCTGGAAGGAGCGGACCAGGACTTCGTAGAAGACCGCGCGCTTGAACCACTCGGGGTCGCGGTCCTTGGCGGGCGTGTCCTCGAATGTGTCCTGGACGGGCTCGTTGATGATCATGGTGTGGGTGACCCTCCGATCAACGGTGAGGACGGTCGCAGGGTCCCGCTGTGCTCATCCGGGGGGAAATCCCCGGGCCCCCGGCCGACGAGCAACACATGCGCGCCGCCCGGACCAAGGCGCACGTAGTTGGCCCTGCCCCAGTGATAGGTGTAGCCGGTGAGCTCGTCGCGCACCGGCACGGACTCGTGCCAGTGGAGGCCGAGTTCCGGCATGTTCAACGAGACCGTGGCCTCCTGGGTGTGGTGGGCGTCGAGGTTCACGACCACCAGAACCGTGTTCGATCCGTCCTTGCCACCGGCCGTCTTCGAGTACGCGATCACCGATTCCTGGTCGGTTTGGTGGAAGTGCAGGCCACGCAGTCGCCGCAGGGCGGGGTTGGAGCGCCGTACGCGGTTCAGCGTGGTGATGAGGGGCGCGATGGTGGAGCCGGTGCGCTCCGCGGATTCCCAGTCACGCGGGCGCAGTTGATACTTCTCCGAGTTCAGATACTCCTCGCTGTCGGCCCGCGCCGGGGCGTTCTCGCAGAGTTCGTAGCCGCTGTAGACGCCCCAGGTCGGCGCGAGGGTCGCGGCGAGCACCGCGCGGGCCTCGAAGGCGGGGCGGCCGCCGTTCTGCAGGTAGGCGTGCAGGATGTCCGGGGTGTTGACGAAGAAGTTCGGCCGGAGGTAGTGGGCGGTCTCGCCCGCCAACTCGCGCGCGTAGTCCGTCAGTTCATTCTTGGCATTGCGCCAGGTGAAGTAGGTGTAGGACTGCTGGAAGCCGATGGCGGCCAGGGTGCGCATCATGGCGGGGCGGGTGAAGGCCTCGGCCAGGAAGATGACGTCGGGGTCGGTTTCGTTGATGGTGCCGAGGACCTGCTCCCAGAAGACGACGGGTTTGGTGTGCGGGTTGTCGACGCGGAAGATACGCACGCCGTGGTCCATCCAGAACCGCAGCAGGCGTACGGTCTCGGTGATCAGGCCGGGCATGTCGCGGTCGAAGGCCAGGGGGTAGATGTCCTGGTACTTCTTCGGGGGGTTCTCGGCGTAGGCGATGCTGCCGTCGGCGCGGTGCTGGAACCACTCGGGGTGCTTGTCCACCCAGGGGTGGTCGGGGGAGCACTGCAGGGCGAAGTCCAGGGCGACTTCCAGGTGAAGGTCGCGGGCGCGGCGCACGAAGGCGTCGAAGTCCTCCAGGGTGCCCAGGTCGGGGTGGATCGCGTCGTGGCCGCCTTCGGGGGAGCCGATGGCCCAGGGCACGCCCACGTCGTGGGGTCCGGGGGACAGCGAGTTGTTGGGCCCCTTGCGAAAGGTCGTGCCGATGGGGTGGATGGGCGGCAGATAGACGACGTCGAAGCCCATCGCGGCGATCGCCGGAAGCCGCTCGGCGGCGGTGTTGAAGGTGCCCGACGTCGGCGGCTGCCCCTCCCGCACGACGGCACCCTCCGAGCGCGGGAAGAACTCGTACCAGGACCCGAACAAGGCCCGCTCCCGCTCCACCAGCAGCGGCAACCGCTCGGATTCCGTGACGAGTTCGCGCAGCGGATGCGCCGCGAGGACCGCGTCCACCTCCGGGGTGAGGGCGGCGGCAAGGCGGGCCGTGGCGGGGCGTGCCGTGTCGCGCAGGGCCTCGACGGCGGCGCTGAGCGTGGGGCGATCGCTCACCGGGGCCGCGGCCGCGGCGCGTTCATGGAGGCGGGCGCCTTCCTCCAGGACCAGTTCGGTGTCGATGCCCGCCGGAATCTTGATGTGCGCGTGGTGGCGCCACTGGGTGAGGGGATCACCCCACGCCTCGACGGTGTACGTCCAGTGCCCCTCCGCGTCCGGGGTGACGTCCGCGCCCCACCGGTCCGTGCCGGGGGCCAGCTCGCGCATCGGCGTCCATGGCCCGGGGCGCCCCCGCGGGTCGCGCAGGACGACGTTGGCGGCGACCGCCTCGTGCCCTTCGCGGAAGACGGTGGCGGTGACCTGGAAGGTCTCACCCACCACGGCCTTGGCGGGCCGCCGCCCGCCGTGGACGAGGGGTGCGATGTCGAGGACGGGTATGCGGCCGGTGAGGGTGCCGGGCCGGGTAGGGGAGGGGGGCGAATCCCGTGGGTCCGGCGGGTTCTGCTGATCCCGCGCGTCCTGCTGTGGTGCCGGGGGTGTGGGCACTCTTGTGGAGGCCTTTCCCGAGGCTTTTCCCGAGGGCGTCGCCGACGGGCGAGTTGAGGGCATTACCGCTCCTGTCCGCGTTACTTGAGTGGGCGGATTCGGGGTTCTGGAGGGGTTCAGCGACTGCGTGCCGCGCTTGTGGCCGTGACTGAGCCGTGACTGCCGTTCCGAGCCATGACTGCCGTACCGCGTCGTGACTGACCGTACTGAGCCGTGTGCGTACCGGGGGAGCCTTCCCGCCAACTTCGGGTGGGCAATCCGGCGCTTTGTTGCCTACTGATGCGTAAGGCCCCATAACAAGACCGGCGTCCTATCGAGGGTGCTTCGGGATCGCTCAGGAGGCAAGGCCGCACCCGCACACACGAAACCGGCCCCGCCATGTGCGGCGGGGCCGGTTCTGTGCTGCGTCGTGCTCTACGGGTTGTTGACCTGCAACAACTTGTTCGGGGAGCCGAGGCCGGCGCCCGTCACCTTGCCCGGCACCGCCTGGTCGGTCAGTGCCTTGCTCACCTCGGCCGGGGTGGCCGCCGGATGCTCGGCGAGGTGGAGGGCCGCCGCGCCCGCCGCGTGCGGCGAGGCCATGGACGTGCCCGAGATGGTGTCCGTGGCGCTGTCGTCCGTGTTCCAGGCGGAGGTGATGCCGACGCCCGGCGCGAACAGGTCAAGGCCGGCGCCCCAGTTGGAGAAGCTCGCCTTGGCGTCCTTGACGTCGGTCGCGCCGACCGTGATCGCCTCCTTCACGCGGGCGGGCGAGAACAGGAACGCGGGAAGCCCGTCGTTGCCCGCCGCGACCGTGTAAGTGACCCCGGACGCGATGGAGTTGCGTACGGCGGCGTCCAGCTGGGCGTTGGCCGTGCCGCCGAGGCTGAGGTTGGCCACGGCGGGCTTCTTCGCGTTCTTCGTCACCCAGTCGATGCCCGCGATGACCTGCGCGGTCGTACCCGACCCCGCGTCGTCGAGCACCCGGACGCCCACGACGTCCGCCTTCTTGGCGACACCGTGGCTCTCGCCCGCGACGGTCGCCGACACATGCGTGCCGTGGCCGTTGCCGTCCTGCGCCGTGGCGTCGTTGTCGATGAAGTCCCAGCCGCTGCTCGCGCGGCCGCCGAAGTCCTCGTGCGAGGCACGGATTCCGGTGTCGATGACGTACGCCGTCACACCCTGCCCCGACGACTCGGGGGAGGTGTAGGACTGGTCGAGCGGCAGGTTCCTCTGGTCGATCCGGTCGAGGCCCCAGGAAGACGGGTCCTCCTGGGTCCGGTCCAGGGACACGGTGCTGTCCTGGAAGACGGAGGCGACCCTGGGGTCACCCGCGAGCTCCTTGGCCTGTGCCGAACCGGCCTGAACGGCATAGCCGTTGAGCGCGGTGCTGTAGGTGTGACGTATCTTCGCCCCGTACTTCGCGGCGAGGCCCTTGCCCGCCTCCGACGGGGCGGTGGTCCCGCCCTTGAGCGTGACGATGTAACTCCCGCTGATGGAACCGGGCTCACCGGCGCCGAGTATCTCCCCGAGCGGGGGATCGGCGGGATCGGCGTGTGCGGGCAGCGTGATGGCCGAAAGTACCACCGCCGTACTGGCGGCGGTGACGGCCCCGGCCCACCGCAGACGCTTCGTTCGCGACAGAGTCATACGCTGGTTTCCCTCCCCAACTTGACATGCGACTCGCGGAGTTGGAGCGGTCTGTGCCGGATTCCCCGTATCCTCCACGAGCGCCACTTGGCAGCCTCTCGTGCGGCGTGAGGGCCTACAAGACCACACGGCGTGGGGGAATCGGCCATACCGCCCGTGGGGGTGCTGTGAGGGTTGCGCCGATTTCCGGACGGATTCGGGATGCCTCCGACAGGTGCGGGACCACGGGGTGACCGCCGGTAGCACGAGGTCCGTTTTCCGCCGGTCCGGCCCTGGTCAGGCCCCGGTCCGATGTCGGCCGCTTTGCCGTGCGCGTCCGTGCGCCGTGGTTGCGAAGGGGCGGGCACCGCTACCGTCTACGCGTAGGTCGATAGGTAACGCATCCCCCGCAGAGGTGGAGTCGCTGTGAAGGCCATCCGTCGATTCACCGTACGTCCCGCCCTTCCCGAACCCCTCATCCCGCTCTCGGAGCTGGCGCGCAATCTGCGCTGGTCCTGGCATTCCGGAACCCGTGATCTGTTCGAGGCCGTCGACCCCGAGCAGTGGGCCGCGGCCGGGTGCGACCCCGTGCGCCTGCTCGGTGGTGTGTCGCCCGCCCGGCTCGCGCAGCTGGCGGGGGACGAGGCTTTCCTGCGGCGTCTCGGCGAGGCCTCGGAGGGGCTTCGGGAGTACGTCACCGGGGAGCGCTGGTATCAGGAGCAGGCCGCCGAGCGCGGGGGTGAGCTTCCGCGCGCCGTGGCCTACTTCTCGCCCGAGTTCGGCATCACCGCCGCCCTGCCGCAGTACTCCGGAGGGCTCGGCATCCTCGCGGGCGACCACCTGAAGGCGGCGAGCGACCTCGGGCTTCCGCTCATCGGGGTCGGGCTGCTCTACCGGCACGGCTACTTCCACCAGTCCCTGTCCCGCGACGGCTGGCAGCAGGAGACCTACCCGGTGCTCGACCCGAACGAGCTGCCGCTCACCCTCCTGCGCGAGGCGGACGGGACCCCGAGCCTGGTCGCGATCGCCCTGCCCGGCGGACGTTCGCTGCGTGCGCACGTATGGCAGGCGAGCGTCGGGCGCGTACCGCTCCTCATGCTCGACTCGGACGTCGAGGAGAACGACGCGGGCGCCCGCGAGGTGACCGACCGGCTCTACGGCGGCGGCAGCGAGCACCGGCTGCTCCAGGAGATGCTGCTCGGCATCGGCGGGGTGCGCGCCATCAGGACGTACTGCCGGCTGAGCGGGCACCCGGAGCCCGAGGTCTTCCACACGAACGAGGGCCACGCGGGCTTCCTCGGACTTGAGCGGATTCACGAACTGGCGCAAGAGGGGGTGGAGTTCGACGCGTCGCTCGAAGCCGTGCGTGCCGGGACCGTCTTCACCACCCATACGCCCGTCCCCGCCGGGATCGACCGCTTCGACCGTGAGCTGGTGGCCCGGCACTTCGGCCCGGACGCCGAACTGCCCCGCATCGACGTCGAGCGGATACTGCGCCTCGGCATGGAGACGTATCCCGGCGGTGAGCCCAACCTCTTCAACATGGCGGTGATGGGCCTGCGGCTCGGGCGCCGCGCCAACGGCGTCTCCACCCTGCACGGCAAGGTGAGCCGCGAGATGTTCGCGGGCCTGTGGCCGGGATTCGACGCCGAGGAGGTGCCGATCGCCTCGGTCACGAACGGCGTGCACGCCCCGACCTGGGTCGCTCCCGAGGTGTTCCGCCTCGGCGCCCGGCAGATCGGCGCGCAGCGCACGGAGGACGCGCTGTCGGTGGGCGGCTCCGACCGGTGGGACGCGGTCGCCGAGATCCAGGACGCGGACATCTGGGAGCTGCGGCGCGAGCTGCGCGGCCAGCTGGTGACGGAGGTCAGGCAGCGGCTGTACGCGTCCTGGCGTCAACGGGGCGCCGCGAGCGCCGAGTTGGGCTGGATCGACGACGTGCTCGACCCGGACGTCCTGACGATCGGCTTCGCGCGCCGCGTCCCCTCGTACAAGCGCCTGACGCTGATGCTGCGGGACCGCGACCGGCTGATGGAGCTGCTCACGCACCCGGAACGGCCGATCCAGATCGTCGTGGCGGGCAAGGCGCACCCGGCGGACGACGGGGGCAAGCGGCTCATCCAGGAGCTGGTGCGCTTCACGGACGATCCGCGGGTCCGCAACCGGATCGTGTTCCTGCCCGACTACGGCATGGCGATGGCGCAGAAGCTCTATCCGGGGTGCGACGTCTGGCTGAACAACCCCCTCCGCCCCCTTGAGGCGTGCGGGACCAGCGGGATGAAGGCCGCGCTGAACGGCTGCCTCAACCTGTCGGTCCTGGACGGCTGGTGGGACGAGTGGTTCGAGCCGGACTTCGGCTGGGCGATCCCCACGGCGGACGGGGCGGCGACGGACGACGACCGCCGGGACGACCTGGAGGCCGCGGCGCTGTACGACCTCCTGGAGCGCAGGATCACGCCCCGCTTCTACGAGCAGGGACCCGGGGGCCTGCCCGACCGGTGGATCGAGATGGTGCGCCGGACCCTGACCCGGCTCGGCCCGAAGGTGCTCGCCGGGCGGATGGTGCGGGACTACGTGGAGCAGTTGTACGTCCCCGCCGCGCGGGCGCACCGCACGCTGGACGCGGACGCCGCGGCGGATCTCGCCGACTGGAAGGCGCGGGTGCGTGCCGCCTGGCCGCGGGTCGTCGTCGACCATGTCGAGGCCTCGGCGACGGGAGCCACCGCCGAACTGGGGGCCACGGTCTCGTTGCGGGTCCGCGTGCATCTGGGCGACCTGACGCCGGACGACGTGGAGGTGCAGACGATCGCGGGGCGCGTCGACCCCGAGGACGTCATCGCGGAGGCGAGTCCGGTTCCGCTGAAGCCGGTGGGCGGACCCGACGCGGAGGGCCGCCGCCTCTACGAGGGGCCGCTGTCCCTGGACCGCACGGGACCGTTCGGCTACACGGTGCGGATTCTCCCGGCCCACCGGCTGCTGGCAAGCGGGGCCGAGTTGGGGCTGGTCGCGGTGCCTTCGGAGGGGACGGGGGAGGCTGCGGGGGTGTTGTTGCGGTAGGGCGGCCCCGCGGGGCTTTCCCCAACCCCGCCCCTTCCCGAAAACCCGCTCTGGCGCGGCGGCCTTGGTTGCCGTTGATCACCGGCTCCGCCGAGTTCGTCCTCAAACGCCGGACGGGCTGACACATCAGCCCGTCCGGCGTCGGGGGAGCTACTTGACGTTCACGCCCGTCCAGGCCGCCGCCACGCCCTTGGCCTCGGCCGAGTCCGCGCCGTACAGGTCCGTCGCCGCCTTCAAGGTGCCCTCGCGGGCCGCCTTGTAGTCCGTCGTCGTCGTGAAGTACGTCGTCAGGGCCTTGAACCAGATCTTCTCGGCCTTGTCGCGCCCGATGCCCTCGACCTTGGAGCCGTCGGCGGTCGGGGAGTCGTACTTGAAGCCGTTGATCTCCTTCGCGCCGCTGCCCTCGGACAGCAGGTAGAAGAAGTGGTTGGCGATGCCCGAGGAGTAGTGGACATCCACGTTGCCCGCCTCGGCGCTCCAGTTGTCCAGGGAGTTGCCGTCCTTGGAGGGCTTGTCCATGTAGCGGAGCGGCGTGCCGTCGCCGTTGATGTCGATCTTCTCGCCGACCATGTAGTCGGGCACGTCCTCGGCGTTCTTGGCGTTGAACTCGACCGCCGCCGCGAAGATGTCGGAGGTGGCCTCGTTCAGGCCGCCCGACTCACCGCTGTACTCCATGTTGGCGGTCGCGGCCGTGACGCCGTGCGTCATCTCGTGCGCCGCTACGTCCATCGAGGTGAGCGGCTTCTTGTCGCCCTCGCCGTCGCCGTACGTCATGCAGAAGCAGCTGTCGTCCCAGAAGGCGTTGACGTACGCGTTGCCGTAGTGGACCCGCGAGGTCGCGCCCTTGCCGTCGCCCTTGATGCCCTCGCGACCGTGCACGCCCTTGTAGTAGTCCCAGGTCAACTGGGCTCCGTAGGCGGCGTCGACGGCGGCGGTCTGGGCGTCCTCCGGCTTTCCGGTGCCCCAGGTGTCGTCGTCGTCCGTGACGAGCTTGCCCTCGCCGCTCTGGCCGTGGGCCAGGTCGTACGTCGAGTGGCCGCCGCGTGAGTCGTCGGTCAGGTCGAAGCCGCTGGAGCCCTTCTTGGAGCCGACCTCGACGTCGCCGCTGTACTGGCTGTGGCCCGCGCCGTTCTCGATGGCCTGGTACTGGAAGAGCTTCTTGCCCGTGGCCGCGTCGGTGATGACGTGCAGCTTGCTGGGCGTGCCGTCCTTCTGGACGCCGGTGACGACGGTCTCGTGGGCGAGGACCGGCTTGCCGGACGCGGCCCAGACGACCTTGCGCGGGGTCTGCGCGTCGGCCTTCTTGGTGTCGCCCGACTTCGCCGCGGTCGACTCGGCGGACTTCGCCGCCGACTTGGCGCCGACCTTCGCGGAGGTGGACGCGACCTTGATGGTGGCCTTGGCCGCCTTGGTCACGCTCTTGACCGAGCCGCTCTTGGCGGTGTGGACGACCAGGTCGCCGCCGAGGACGGGCAGGCCGTCGTAGGTGCGCTCGTAGCGGGTGTGCGTGGTGCCGTCACGGTCCTTGACGACGTCGCGTACGACGAGCTTCTCCTTCCCGCCGAGGCCGATCTTCTCGGCGGTGGCCGCCTTCTCCGCGTTCGCGTCCTGCAGCAGGCCGGCGCGGGCGGTGGAGGAGAGCGCGACGGGCGCGCCGGAAGGGGCCGCGGCCTGGTCGGGCTGTGCGGAGGCTCCGGTGGTCAGACCGCCGGCGAGGAGTGCTCCGGCGGCGACGGCGGTGGCGATGGCCAGCGTGGAGCGCTTCCGGGATATGTGGGGGGTCACGCATGCTCCTTCTGTGGGGGGCCCGGACGGCGTGGGGAGCTGTCCGGGCTGAAAGATGCGGTGCGGGTGTACAGATGTTCTGTTGTGTCGTGCGAGGGAAGAGTGTCAGTTGGGCCAGGCGCATGTCAGGTACCTGACCGCAGGTTGGCCGGAATTCGTCCGTTGAGCGAAGGTCCATGTACGCAATGCGAACGGGGAGTTGCGCGCATGGCTGCGCCGCTCCGGGGAGTCGATCCACCCGGAGCGGCGCAAGTCGGTGTGTGTGCCTACCGGTTTACGGGAACGTCAGCTTCCAGCTGTTGATGCGGCCGACGTCCTGCGCGGCCACGTCCTGGACCTTCAGCTTCCAGGTGCCGTTGGCCACCTCGGACGAGGCGTTGACCGTGTAGGTCTCCTGGATGTTGTCGGCGGAGTCCGACGAACTCGAGTTCTTCAGGCGGTAGGTCGAGCCGTCCGGGGCCACCAGGTCCACGACCAGGTCACCGCGCCAGGTGTGGACGATGTCGACGCCGACCTTCAGGGCGGAGGGCGCGTTGCCCGTCCGGCCGGTGACGTTGATGGACGAGGTCACGGCCGCGCCGCGGTCCGGAATGGCGACATCGGTGGTGTTCTCGAAGTCCGTGCCACCGCCGCCGCCGGGCCGAGCACCGACGTTGACGCCGGCCCACGCGTGGGCCACCGCCGCGTACTCGGCGCTGCTGGTGCCGTACAGCTCACCGGCCACCGCGAGGGTCCCGGTGCGGGCCGCCGCGTAGTTGGTGGTCGTGGTGAACTTCGTCGTCAGCGCCTTGAACCAGATGAGCGACGCCTTGTCACGACCAATTCCGGTCACGGGCAGGCCGTCCGAGGTGGGCGAGTCGTACGAGACGCCGTTGATCACCTTGGCGCCGCTGCCCTCGCTCAGGAGGTAGTAGAAGTGGTTGGCGACACCGGACGAGTAGTGGACGTCGATGCTGCCGATGCCCGAGTACCAGGAGTCCTTGGACGAGCCGTCCTTGCTCGGCTTGTCCATGTAGCGCAGCGGGGTGCCGTTGCCGCGGATGTCGATCTTCTCGCCGACGTTGTAGTCGCCCACGTCCTGCGCGTTGTTGGCGTGGAACTCCACGGCCGCCGCGAAGATGTCGGACGTCGCCTCGTTCAGGCCGCCGGACTCACCGCTGTACGTCATGTTGCCGGTGGCCGCCGTCACGCCGTGCGTCATCTCGTGGGCCGCCACGTCGATGGACGTCAGCGGCTTGGCGTTGTTCGCGCCGTCTCCGTACGTCATGCAGAAGCAGGCGTCGGACCAGAACGCGTTGACGTAGTTGTTGCCGTAGTGGACCCGCGAGGACGCGCCGACGCCGTCACCCCGGATACCGGAACGGCCGTGCACGTTCTTGTAGTAGTCCCAGGTCAGCGCGGCGCCGTAGTGGGCGTCGGCGCCTGCCGTCTCCAGGTTGGAGGGCAGTCCGTTGCCCCACACGTCGTCGGCGCCCGAGAAGAGCGTGCCGGTGCCGGACGTGGCGCGGTTGAGGTTGTACGTCTTGTGGCCGCCGCGAGCGGTGTCGGTCAGGGTGTAGTTGGACCCCGACTGCGCCGTTCCCAGCGTGACCTGACCGCTGTACTGGGTGTTGCCCGTGCCGTTCTCGATGCCCTGCCACTGGAAGAGCTTCTTGCCGGTGGCCGCGTCCGTGATGACGTGCAGCTCGTTCGGGGTGCCGTCGTGCTGCAGCCCGCCGACCACCGTCTCGTACGCCAGGGTCGGCTCACCCTCGGCCATCCAGACGACCTTGCGCGGCTCGCGGTCCGCGTCGGTCTTCTTCGACCCCTCGGCCTTCGCCGCGCTCAGCGCCTGCTTCTCGGCGGTCGCCGCCTTCACCTCGGCGCTGGTGTCGACGCCCTTGAGCTGCGCCTTCGCGGCCTTGGTGACGCCCTCGGTCTTCCCCGACTTCGCCTCGTCGACCACCAGGTCGCCGCCGAGTACGGGCAGTCCGTCGTACGTGCGCTCGTAGCGGGTGTGCGTCGTGCCGTCGCCGTCCTTGGTGACGTCACGTACGACGAGCTTCTCCTTGGCGCCGAGCCCCAGGTCCTTGGCCGTCTCCGCCTTGGTGGCGTTGGCGTCCTTGAGGAGCGCCGCACGCTGGGCGGGGGTGAGTTTCACGGGCAGGGAACCGGGGTCGGCCTTGCCTATCTTCGCGGCGGCCGGGGCTTTGGACTGCGATATCGCGGGGTCGTCGGCGGATGCCGGGCCCGTCTGGAAGGCCACCGCGACGAGTGCGGCGACGGTGGTCAGGGCGCCCGCGGCGGTGGCGCGTCTGTGGGAGGCAGGTCTGTGAGAGGTGCTTCTCAACACGGACTCCTTCTGCGTGGCCGCGGGATACGCGGCCAGGGGGACCGGGCGGCGCGGTCGTGCCGTCCGGGCAGAACAAGGCAGAACGTGGAGCTGGAATTCAGGGGTCGAGCGGGGTGGTTCCAGGTGTCGCTGGGAATCGAGGGGAAGAGTGGCACTGGCGCGCATTGTTTGTCAGGGGTGCGTCAAGAGTTGGCCGGAAATGGTCCGCTGCCCGGTGGTTCACGTTCGATATACGGAGGGGCCGCCCGAGGTGAGGGGCTCCCGATTGTTCGACGAGAGCCCCGCGCCGCCGGGCCGGAGCGGCGTGGCTGATTCCGTACCCTGTGGCCGGACACGGGAGTCGGCCTGAACTGTTCGGCTAGCCCACCACGCTGTCCCGCCACGCCCGGTGCAGGTCCGCGAACGACCCGCTGCCCTCGATCAGCTCGGCCGGGGTGCCGTCCTCCACGATGCGGCCGTGCTCCATCACGAGCACCCGGTCGGCGATCTCCACCGTGGAGAGCCGGTGGGCGATCACCACGGCGGTCCGCCCGCGAAGCACCGTGTGCATGGCGCGCTGCACGGCCCGCTCGCCCGGGATGTCGAGCGAGCTGGTCGCCTCGTCCAGGATCAGCACCGCCGGGTCGGCGAGCAGCGCCCGCGCGAAGGCGACCAACTGGCGCTGACCGGCGGATATACGGCCGCCCCTCTTGCGTACGTCGGTGTCGTAGCCGTCGGGCAGGGACGCGATGAAGTCATGCGCGCCGATGGCCTTCGCGGCCTGCTCGATCTCCTCGCGGGTGGCGTCGGGGCGGCCGATGGCGATGTTCTCGGCGACGGTCCCGGAGAAGAGGAAGGCCTCCTGGGTCACCATGACGACACCGCGCCGCAGCTCGGCGTTGGCGAGGTCGCGCAGGTCGACGCCGTCGAGCAGGACCCGGCCGTCCGTCGGGTCGTAGAAGCGGGCGAGGAGCTTGGCGAGCGTGGACTTGCCCGCGCCGGTGGAGCCGACCACGGCGACGGTCTGCCCGGCGGGCAGCGTCAGGTCGAAGCGGGGCAGGACCTCGCCGCCGGTCCGGTAGGCGAACCGTACGCCGTCGAAGTCGACCTCGCGGCCCGGGTGTTCGGAGGCGAGGGCGGGCAGTGGCCGGGCGCGGCCCGGGAGCGGCTCGGGTACGGAGGGGGTCTGGGCGAGCAGCCCGGCGACCTTTTCGAGCGATGCGGCGGCCGATTGGTAGGAGTTCAGGAACATCCCGAGGCGGTCGATCGGGTCGTACAGGCGCCGCAGGTACAGCACGGCGGCGGCGAGGACGCCGAGCGCGAGGGTGCCGTCGGTGACGCGGTACGCGCCCCACAGGACGATGCCGGCCACGGCGGTGTTGGCGACGAGCCGGGAGCCGACCACGTAACGCGCCATCTCCAGCATGGCGTCGCCGTTGGCCCGCTCGTGGCGCCGGTTCAGTACGCCGAACTCCGCCTCGTTGGCGCGCTCGCGCCGGAACGCGCGGACCGGGCGGATGCCGTTCATCGTCTCGGCGAACTTCACGATGACGGAGGCGATCGCCGTGGACCGCTCCCCGAAGAGGGGGCCCGCGCGGCGCTGATAGCGGCGTACGAGGAGGTAGAGCGGCACGAAGGACGCTACGGCCATGGCGCCGAGGCTCAGGTCGAGCCAGAGCAGCATCGCCGAGATGTAGACGAAGGACAGGATGACGGTGATCAGCTCCTGCAGCCCTTCGCTGAGGAGTTCCCGCAGGGATTCCACGTCGGTGGTGGAGCGGGAGATGAGCCGCCCCGAGGTGTACCGCTCGTGGAAGTCCACGCTGAGGGCCTGCGCGTGCCGGAAGATGCGTCCGCGCAGATCGAGCAGCACGTCCTGGTTGACGCGGGCGGAGGCCACGATGAACGCGTACTGGAAGCCGCCGGAGGCGCCCGCGCACAGCAGATATCCGATGCCGATGGCGACGAGGGGCCCGTAGTCGTCGGCACGGACGGCCGGCACCCCGCTGTCGATGGCATACGCGACGAGCAACGGCCCGCCCTGCACGGCGGCCTGCTGGAGGAGCAGCAGCACGGCCGCGAGGACGACGCGCCCGCGAAGACGCGAGAGCAGGGACCGCAGCAGGGCGGAGGTGGCGCCGGGCGGGGCGGGAAGAGCATCCCGATCGAAGTCATCGAGGGCCCCACCACCTGCGGCGGGCTGCTCGGTCATCTGCTCGCCGGGGCCGGGGCCGGGGCCGGGGCCGGTGTCGGGGGCTCGGTTCGGGTCCGCCGTCCGTGAGGCCGGTGTCGAAGCGGTCATCGGGCAACCTCCCCTTCCGCGGACGCGGGGCCCGCCTCTGTCCGGTCCCCCGGGGGTGCGGACGAGGCGTCCGTCTCTGTCCGGTCTTTCGCAGGCGTGAACGCGGGGCCCGCATCGGTGTGATCCCTCGCGCCCGCGGGCGCAGACCCCGCTTCCCCCGTCGCGGGAGCGGCCTCCGCCCCCGACATCAGCCACGCGTACTCCGCGTTGCTCCGCAGGAGTTCCTGGTGGGTGCCCACCGCGGTGATCCTGCCCGCGGAGAGCAGGGCGACTCGGTCGGCGAGCAGGACCGTGGAGGGGCGGTGGGCCACCACCAGGGCCGTCGTGTCCCGCAGGACGCGGCGCAGGGCCGCTTCCACCAGGGCTTCCGTGTGGACGTCCAGTGCCGAGAGCGGGTCGTCCAGGACCAGGAAGCGGGGGCGGCCCACCACCGCGCGCGCCAGGGCCAGGCGTTGGCGCTGGCCGCCGGAGAGGCTCAGGCCCTGCTCGCCGACCTGAGTGGCCGTACCCTGCGGCAGGGCGTGGGCGAACTCGGCCTGGGCGACATCGAGGGCGCGCGACAACTCCGCCTCGCCCGCCCCCTCGTCCGCCCCCATCAGGACGTTCTCGCCCACCGTCGCGGAGAACAGCGTCGGCTCCTCGAAGGCGACCGCCACCAGCGTGCGCAGCCGCTCGCGGTCCATCTCCGCGATGTCCTCGCCGTCCAGCGTGATGCGGCCCCCGCTCACCTCGTGCAGCCGGGGCACCAGCGCCGTCAGCGTCGTCTTGCCGCTGCCTGTCGCCCCGACGAGCGCGAGCGTCTCGCCGGGGCGGACGTGCAGGTCGATCCGGTCGAGCGCGGGCGGAGCCCCGGCAGGCGCGTCCGGGTAACGGAACTCCACGCCGTGGAAACGCAGTCCGGTCGCGGTGGAGCCACCCGCGGCAGGGCGGCCGGCCTCCGTGGAGGACTCCGGCTCCGCGTCCATCACCTCGAAGTACCGCTCCGTGGCCGTCGCCGACTCCTGGCTCATCGCGAGCAGGAACCCGATCGACTCCACCGGCCAGCGCAGCGCGAGCGCCGTCGAGAGGAACGCGACCAGCGTGCCCGTGGACAGGCCGCCGTCCGCCACCTGCACCGTCCCCAGGACGAGCGCCGCGCCGATCGCGATCTCGGGCAGCGTCACGATCACCGCGTTGATCGCGGCGAGCAGCCGCGCCTTGGTGAGCTCCGTGCCCCGCAGCGTGTGCGACAGCTCGCGGAACGCCCGCGCCTGACTGCGGTGGCGGCCGAAGCCCTTGATGATGCGGATGCCGAGCACGCTCTCCTCGACGACCGTCGTCAGATCACCGACCTGGTCCTGCGCCCGCCGGGCCACGGCCATGTACCGGCCCTCGAAGTACGCGCCGACGATCATCAGCGGCACCAGCGGGGTCAGCAGCACCAGGCCGAGCGCCCAGTCCTGCGCCAGCAGGATCGCCATGCCGACGACGATCGTCGCCCCGTTCACGACCAGGAACGTCAGCGGGAAGGCGAGGAACATCCGCAGCAGCATCAGATCCGTCGTGCCGCGCGACAGCAACTGGCCCGAGGCCCAGCGGTCGTGGAAGGCCACCGGCAGCCTTTGCAGATGGCGGTACAGATCCGCCCGCATCGACGCCTCCACCGACGCGAGCGGCCGAGCCACCAGCCACCGCCGCAGCCCGAAGAGCAGCGCCTCCGCGACACCGAGCAGCAGCAGGAGCAGCGCCCCGAGCCACACCCCCGCGAAGTCCCCGTCCGCCACCGGGCCGTCCACGAGCCACTTCAGCACGAGGGGGAAGACCAGCCCCGTACAGGACGCGACGACGGCCACAAATGCCGCGCTGAACAGGCGAGTTCGGACTGGGCGCACATACGGCCACAGGCGCAGAAGCGTCCGTACGGCTGACTTTCCGCCCGCTGGATCCGCTGATTCCTTGGGCGGTGCATCTGGTTTCGGCATCAGGAGCGAGCCTACGGATGGCCACTGACAGAACCCACCGAGTTTTGGCCCGTCCATGGTCATCCCCTGGTCCTAGGACCGGGCCGCGCGCGCCTCGGGAGTGGGCCGCGCCCCCTGAAAAGAGGGGCCCGCACCAGCGAAGTCGTACCCCTCGGTCAACCGATCGGCTGATGCCCCTTCGAGCGCGATGGGCGATGCCCCGGCCCCTGCCCACCGGCGAGGCTCGACCCATGCCCATCATCGAAGTGCACGACCTGCGCAAGGCCTACGGCGGACGTCTCGTCGTCGACGGCGTGTCCTTCGCCGTCGAGGAGGGCGAGATCTTCGGCGTCCTCGGACCCAACGGCGCCGGCAAGACCACCACCGTGGAATGCGTCGAGGGGCTGCGCGTACCCGACGCCGGAACCGTCCGCGTCGCCGGACTCGACCCCGTCGCCGACCACGACCGCGTCACGCAGATCCTCGGCGCCCAGCTCCAGGAGAGCGAGCTGCAGGCCAAGCTCACCGTGCGCGAGGCGCTCGAACTGTACGCCGCGTTCTACCCGCACCCCGCCGACTGGCGCCCCCTCGCCGAACGCCTGCGCCTGACCGGCAAGCTGGACAGCCGCTTCGGCAAGCTCTCCGGCGGCCAGAAGCAGCGCCTGTTCATCGCGCTCGCCCTGATCGGGAACCCGAGGGTGGTCGTGCTCGACGAGCTGACCACCGGGCTCGACCCGCGCGCCCGCCGCGACACCTGGCAGCTCATCGAGGACGTACGGGACAGCGGCGTCACCGTCCTGCTCGTGACCCACTTCATGGAGGAGGCCCAGCGCCTGTGCGACCGCATCGCGGTCATCGACCAGGGGCGGATCGCCGCGCTCGACAGCCCCGCGGGCCTCATCAGCCGGGCCGCGGGCTCCACCGTCATGTCCTTCACGCCGTCCGCGCCGCTCGACGAGCGGGAACTCGCCGCGCTGCCACAGGTGGTCTCCGTCGGCCACCGCGACGGCCGCTACACCCTGAACGGCACCGACGCGACCGTCGACGCCGCCATCACGCTGCTCGCCAGACACCGCATCACCGCCCACCAACTCCGGGTCTCCGACGCCACGTTGGACGACGCGTTCCTCGACCTCACGGGGGCATCGGCATGAACGCCGCCGTACTCAGGGCCGAGTTCAGGATCTTCCGTCGCGAGCCGGGCTCCCTCTTCTGGATCATGGCGTTCCCTACGGTCCTCCTGCTGATCCTCGGCTCGATCGCCTCCTTCCGGAAACCCGAGGACTCCCTCGGCGGGCTCAGGACGATCGACGTGTACGTCCCCGTGACGGTGCTGCTCTCGCTGATCATGGCGGGCCTGCAGGCCATGCCGCCGCTCCTCACCGGCTACCGCGAACGCGGCATCCTGCGCCGCATGTCGGCCACGCCGGTCCGGCCCTCCGCCGTGCTCGGCGCGCAGATGGGCATCCACGGCGCCGCCGCGCTCGTCTCGGCCCTGCTCTCCCTGGCCGTGGGTCGCCTGGCCTTCGACGTGGTCCTGCCGCGCCAGGTCTTCGGCTACGCGATCGCGCTGCTCCTCGCCGTCCTGTGCGGGCTCGCGCTCGGCGCCGTGGTCTCCGCGATCTCCCGTACGACGAAGGCCGCGACCGCGATCGGCTCCGCCGTCTTCTTCCCGATGATGTTCTGCGCGGGCGTCTGGCTGCCGGTGCAGGCCATGCCGGACGCGCTCGCCCGGGCCGTGGAGATCACCCCGCTCGGTGCCGCCTCCCAGGCGCTCGGCGAGGCCGCCGCCGGGGACTGGCCCGGCTGGGTCCACCTGGGCGTCCTCGCGCTGTGGACGGTGGCCCTGACGGCCGGTGCCTCGCGCTGGTTCCGGTGGGAGTGACCGGGGAGTGACGGGGGAGTGACGGGAGAGCGGGGATGGGCGTGACCTGGACCGTCGAGGACACTGGGGCGGTGAGCACGAGCACGGCGGACGCCACGAGGATGATCGAGCAGCGGTGGGCCCTCTTCCACCGCTGGGGCCCCTATGCCCTGATGGGCTTCGGCGTCGTCATGTCCCTCGCCACGAGCGGCGTCGTCGGCATGAGCCGCGCCGACTGGTACGTGGCGGGGGCCCTGATCGGAGGGGGGCTCGCGCTCCAGCTCGGGTGGGGCGCCCTGGCCGCCTCCCGCCCCGGCCCCTCACCCGCCGGCACCGGCTACTACGCCCTGCGCTGGGCGATCGGCTTCGTCCTCACCTGGATCAACCCGTTCTTCGCGTTCTACGCCGTCGTCGCCTACTTCGACTCCGAGCGGCTGCTCCCCGCGCGCCTGGTCAAGCCCGGCCTGTTCCTCACCGCCGTCACCATGTCGGGCTCCCAGTCCGGTGGCCTCCCGCCGGACGGCGAGCTCGGCTGGGGCGTCTTCGGCGGGCTGCTCGCGGTGAACGTCGCGCTGCTCGCCGTCTTCGCCCACTTCGCGACACAGGAGGACCAGCGGGCCCGCGACGCCGCCGCCACCATCGTCGAACTGGAGCACGCCAACACCGCTCTCCAGGAGGCCATGGACGAGAACGCCGCCCTGCACGCCCAACTCCTCGTCCAGGCGCGGGAAGCAGGCGTCGCGGACGAGCGGCGCAGGCTCGCCGCGGAGATCCACGACACCATCGCGCAGGGCCTGACCGGCATCATCGCCCAGCTCCAGGTCGTGGCGTCCGCGTCCGACGAGACCCTGGCCCGCGAGCACCTGGGCCGCGCGGCGGACCTGGCCAGGCACAGCCTCGGCGAGGCCCGCCGCTCCGTCCACAACCTCTCCCCGACGGCCCTGGAGCACGACGCGCTCCCCGAGGCGCTGAAGAAGACGGTCGCGGAGTGGTCCGAACGCACCGGCGTCCGGGCCGCGCTCACGGTCACCGGCACCGCCGAGCCGCTGCACGAAGAGATCGAGGCGACGCTCCTGCGGATCGTCCAGGAGGCCCTGTCCAACACCTCCCGGCACGCGGCGGCCACCCGCCTCGGCGTCACCCTCTCGTACATGGACGACGAGGTCGCCCTGGACGTACGGGACGACGGCCGCGGCTTCGACCCGCTCACCCTGGTCCAGCGCACCGGCTCCGGCGGCTTCGGCCTCGACGGCATGCGGGTGCGCGCCGAACGCGTCGCGGGCTCGTTCACCGTCGAATCGGAGCCGGGGCACGGGACCGCGCTGTCGGCTCGCGTACCGTTGGTCCGCCATGGCTGATCCGATCACTGTGCTCATCGTCGACGACCATCCCGTCGTACGGGACGGTCTGCGCGGCATGTTCCGCTCGGACCCCTGCTTCGAGGTGCTCGGCGAGGCGGCCGACGGCGTCGAGGCCGTCGCCCTGGCGGACCGCCTGGACCCGGACGTCGTCCTGATGGACCTGCGCATGCCCGGCGGCAACGGCGTCGACGCGATCGCCGAGCTCAACCGGCGCGGCTCCCGGGCCCGGGTGCTCGTCCTGACCACGTACGACACGGACTCGGACACCCTGCCCGCGATCGAGGCGGGCGCGACGGGCTACCTCCTCAAGGACGCGCCCCGCGACGACCTGTTCACCGCGGTCCGCGCGGCGGCGCAGGGCCGCACCGTCCTGTCGCCCGCGGTCGCCTCCCGGCTCGTCTCACGCGTGCGTGCCCCCGGCAACGAAGCGCTGAGCACCCGTGAACGGGAGGTGCTCGCGCTCGTCGCCAAGGGCACGTCGAACCGTGCGATCGCCGCGGAGCTCTTCATCAGCGAGGCCACGGTCAAGACCCATCTCACGCACATCTACGGCAAGTTGGGCGTCAAGGACCGAGCCGCGGCCGTCGCGACGGCGTACGGCCGCGGCATCCTGAGCTGACCCGAGGGGTCAGGCGCGCTGCCAGAGAGCCGGGGTGTTCGGCGGCTCCCAGCCGGTCTGCGCCTGGTGGCCCTGGAGGCAGCGGTAGGTCGAACCGCCATAGGTGACCGTGTCACCGGGCGCGTAGACCTTGCCCGCGGCCCACGTGCCACCGGGCTCGGGGTCACCGGGGCCGGGGTCGCCGCCGCCCGTGGTCTTCAGCGTCAGGCCGAACTGCTGGAGCAGCGGATTGATCGGCTGGTGGTAGGTCGTCCCGCCGCTGGAGCAGTTGCCGGACCCACCCGAGGTGACGCCCTGCGCCTGGCTGCCGGATATGTAGGAGCCGCCCGAGTCGCCGGGCTCCGCGCACACCGTCGTACGCGTCACGCCGCTGATGGTGCCCTCGGGGTAGGTGACGCTGGTGTTGTGCTGCGAGATGGTGCCGCAGTGCCACCCCGTAGTGGAGCCGGAACGGCAGATCGACGCACCCACCGGGGACTGCGTGGAGCCCCCGACGCCGACCCGTTGCCCGCCCTGGCCCTTCACGTACGGGGTGGCGGTCCACTGGGAGTTGGTGGCGACCCAGGCCATGTCCCTGCCGGGGAAGACGGATGCCTGGAACGTGCCCTGGGCCACCTGGTTGTAGCCGCTGGTCGCGGTGCCGGCCCGCCCGCAGTGACCCGCCGTGGCGAAGCCCTGCTGCGTGCCCTTGGTGATCGGGAAGCCGATGGAACACCGGCCGCCCATGTAGTACGCGTCGCCGCCCACGAGGTCGTACAGCGGGCGCGGCCGTTCCTTGGTCTTCACCACGCGCACGAGGGAGGAGTCGACCCCCGCGGCGGCGACGAGGGACTTCGCGGCGGGGGCGTGCACGGCACGCACCACGATCGAGTTGGACCGCACGTCGACGTACCAGACGGGAGCGTCCCGAGTGGCCGCCTTCTTGGCGGCTCGGTCCAGCTTGGCCTTCGCGGCGTCCAGTTGGCCGGCGGAGTGCGGCACGACCTCGGCCCGTGCGCCGCGGGCCTCGATCGCGCGGACGTCGGAGGCGTCGGTGGTGGCCACGGTGAGGCGCGCCGAGGTGGCACCGTGCACCCAGGCGCCCGCGAAGTCACGGCCGAGCGCGGCCCGCAGGGCTCCCGCGACGGCGCCGGCCTCGGCCTCGTTGACCAGACGGGCCTCGGCCTGCGCCGACGTGAGGCCGAGATCCCGCTGCATGGCCTTCAGGACCTCGGGCGATGTCCTGTCGACGGCGGCGGTCTCGGCGGGGGAGGGTGAGGAGGGTGCGGGGGGACCGGCCTGGGCGTGCGCGGTGCCGGGCAGTCCTGCCAGGACCAGGGCACCGGCGGCGGCGAGGGCCGCTGCCGCGGCTCGTCTGCGGTGGATGGGGAGCACGGGGGATCTCCTCGGTGTCGAGGGCGAGCGGATCGCCCACACCGTAGAAGCCTCAACTGCCCACCAGTAGCTGTCAGCTGACCCCTGGCCCTGACGTTATGGAAGGCGCCGCCAGCCATGCCGTGTAGCTCTCGCTGCGGGCAGTCGCCTCCGCGTGGGCCGCGCGGGCCTGGGCGTACACGGCCGGGGCCGTGGTGTCGGCGCCGGTCGCCGGATGCCAGCCCAGGAGATGGCGCCAGTACAACGGCGATCCCGAGAGGGGGCGGGTCACCACGCCCGGTGTCGGCGGGAACGTCGCGCGGCAGAGCCCCACCGCCCGCCCGACCTGCACCAGGTGCACGCAGGACGCCACGTCCGTCTCGTACACGGAGGACGGCGTGAAACCCGCGCGGGCGCACGCCGCCGTGAAGCAGTCCGCGAAGCAGCCGTCGCCCGGCACGTCCGTCCACGCCTCGTCGGAGAGCAGCGCCAGATCGATCACCCGGCGGCCGGCCAGCGGGTGGTCCGTGGGCAGCATGACGAAGACGGGGTCGCGCGCCACCTCCCGCCACACCAGGAGCTCGTTCTCCGGCGGCGCGCTCGCCCCGCACGTGCCCACCAGCGCGAAGTCGAGGCGCCCGTCGGCCGTGCGGGAGGCGATCTCCCGCTCCGACCACGAGATGTAGGTCGTCACCGGCACCCCCGGGTGCGCGGCGGCGAGCCGGTCCACCAGGGCGCCGAGCAACGGCCCGTGCGTCGCGCCGAGCCGGAACCCCGCGTCGCCCTGCCATGCCGTGGAGAACCGCAGCGCCTCCTCCCGGAGGCCGCTGACCGCGGGCAGCACCACCCGGGCGCGGGCCAGCACGAACTCCCCGAGCGCGGTGGCCCGCACCCCGTGCCGTCCCCGCTCGAAGAGCTCCCCGCCCAAGGCGCGCTCGATCCGCTTGAGCTGCGCGCTCAGGGCGGGCTGCGCGAGCCCCAGCACGGTGGCTGCCTTGGTCAGGCTGCCCGCGTCGGCGATCGCCCGGATCGTCTTGAGGTGCCTCAACTCCAGGTCCATGCGCCGAGCCTGCCCGGTGCGGCGGACCGCGGCAATGGGCAGGTGCGGACCAATGCCCTCGCCCGGAGTCACCCGCCCGCGCCCGCCTCCGCGGCCCCCTCCCGTACCCGCAGCAACAGCACCGACCGCCCGGCCACCGTGACCGCCGTGTCGGCGCGCAGGACCGTGCCGGGCGCCTCCCCCTGCTCCTCCAGGGACGTGTCCACCACCACCTCGTACGCCTGTGCCCACGGCGCCCCCGGCAGCACGAAACTCCCGGCCCGGTCCGCCGCGTGCAGGATCGCGAGGAAGCTGTCGTCCACGACCGGCGCGCCCCGGGCGTCACGCCCCGGGATGTCACGGCCGGACAGATACATGCCGAGCGTCGCCGCCGGCGCGTACCAGTCGCCCTCCGTCATCTCCGTCCCGCGCGCCGTGAACCACGCCAGATCCCGCAGCCCGTCCGCCGAATGCGCACGCCCGGAGAAGAACGCCCGCCGCCGCAGCACGGGATGCCGGTGGCGCAGAGCGATCAGACGGGACGTCAGGTCGAAGAGCGCCGCCCACCCCGGCTCGTCGAGCAGCCCCCAGTCCACCCAGCTGACCTCGTTGTCCTGGCAGTACGCGTTGTTGCTGCCCCCCTGCGTACGCCCCATCTCGTCCCCGGCGACCAGCATCGGCACCCCCGTGGAGAGCAGCAGCGTCGTCAGGAGATTGCGCAGCTGGCGCCGCCGCAGCTCCGTCACCCGCTCATCGGCCGTCTCGCCCTCCGCGCCGCAGTTCCAGGCCCGGTTGTCGTCCGACCCGTCCCTGTTCCCCTCCCCGTTCGCCTCGTTGTGCTTCCGCTCGTACGACACCAGGTCCCGCAGCGTGAACCCGTCGTGCGCCGTCACGAAGTTCACCGACGCGTACGGACGGCGCCCGCCCCACGCGTACAGATCGCTCGACCCGGAGAGCCGGTACCCCAGATCCCGCACATCGGGCAGCGCGCCCCGCCAGAAGTCCCGCACCGCACCCCGGTAGCGGTCGTTCCACTCCGTCCACAGCGGAGGGAAGGCCCCCACCTGATAGCCGCCGGAGCCCACGTCCCACGGCTCGGCGATCAGCTTCACCCGCCGGAGCACCGGGTCCTGCGCGATCACCGCGAGGAACGGGGACAGCATGTCGACGTCGTGGAACGAGCGCGCCAGGGCCGCCGCGAGATCGAAGCGGAAACCGTCCACGCCCATCTCCGTCACCCAGTAGCGCAAGGAGTCCGTGATCAGCCGAAGGACGTGCGGCTGCACCACCTGAAGCGTGTTCCCGCAGCCCGTGTAGTCCGCGTACCGCCGCGCGTCGGACGGCTGAAGCCGGTAGTAGCCGCGGTTGTCGATGCCCTTGAGCGAGAACATCGGGCCCAGCTCGCCCGCCTCCGCCGTGTGGTTGTAGACCACGTCCAGGATCACTTCGATCCCGGCCTCGTGCAGCGCCCGCACCATCCGCTTGAACTCCCCGACCTGCTCACCCGTCGTCCCCGACGCCGCGTACGCCGCGTGCGGGGCGAAGTAGCCGATCGAGTTGTAGCCCCAGTAGTTGCGCAGGCCCCTGCGCAGGAGATGGTCCTCGTGGGCGAACTGGTGGACGGGCAGCAGCTCCACCGCCGTCACGCCGAGCCGCACGAGATGGTCGATCGCCGCCGGATGCGCGAGCCCCGCGTACGTACCCCGCAGCTCCTCCGGAATCCCCGGGTGCAGCTTGGTGAAGCCGCGTACATGGACCTCATAGATCACCGAGTCCGCCCACGGCGTCTTCGGGCGCCGGTCGTCCGCCCACTCGTCGTCCGGCGCGTCGTCGTGCACGACCACACCCTTGGGGACGTACGGCGCCGAGTCCCGGTCGTCCCTGACGGTGTCGGCCACGTGCTGCTGCGGCCAGTCCCGCACATGCCCGTACACCTCGGGCGGCAGCCCGTGCGTCGCGAAGTCGCCGTCCACCGCGCGCGCGTACGGGTCCAGGAGCAGCTTCGCCGGGTTCCAGCGCGCGCCCGTCCACGGGTCCCAGCGGCCGTGCACGCGGTAGCCGTAGCGCTGGCCAGGACGGACGCCCGGCACGAAGCCGTGCCATATCTCGTGCGTCAGCTCGGTCAGCGACGCGCGGGTCTCGGCGCCCCGGTCGTCGAAGAGGCAGAGCTCGACGGCCTGAGCGCCTCCCGCCCACAGCGCGAAGTTGGTGCCCGCGACACCGTCGGGCCCCACCCGGAACCGCGCGCCGAGCGGCGTCGGCGCCCCCGGCCACACGGGCACCGCGCGCGCGAGCGAGGCGGCCCGAGGAGCGGCGCGCGACTGCGTGGACGTCCCGTTCACGACAACGGCCTCCCCGTTCACGGCGGCCGCGCCGGTCCCGCGCCGCCCATCCCGGAGTGCTTCCTGTTCGGCTGCGCTGGACACCCATTCGCCTCCTGCGGCTCGACCCCTGCCGCGTCCCGGCGGCGGTGGCGTACCCGACCGGACGGCACGCGCGGACCCGCGGGTCCGTGCCGTCCTCCCCACTGTTCTGCCCAGCGTGTGCGTCGCACTCACGTTTCCCCAGGAGGGGGACGGTCGTTGGGACGGACGTGAGACAGGTAGCGAGGCGCGCTCGGCGCGCAGGGGCCGCGCTGGCCGCCGTGGTGACATGGGCAGGACTGCTCGCCGGTGCCGCGGGATGCAGCGGCGACGGCGACGGCATCGACAGGCTGATGGGCAAGCCACGGTCGCCCGCCGACGCGATCCGGGTGACGCCCGACGACGGCAGCAAGGGGGTCAAGGGAGACGAGAAGCTCCAGGTCGAGGTCCCCGACGGACGCCTCGAATCGGTGAAGGTCGTCCGCGTGCAGGACGCGCGGGAGCAGACCGTGCCCGGCCGCATCGACGAGGACGGCATGACCTGGAAGCCACTGGACGACAGCGGCCTCGCGCTCGCCGCGAAGTACTCGGTGGACGCCGTCGCCCTCGACGGCCACGGCCGCCGCTCGGCCCGGCACACGACGTTCACGACCGCCGTCCCCGACGAACGCTTCATCGCCTACGTCTCGCCGGAGGACCGCTCCACCGTCGGCACCGGCATGATCGTCTCCCTGGAGTTCAACCAGGAGATCGAGAATCTGGAAGCCGTCCAGCGCGCCATCAGCGTCACCGCGAAGCCCGCCGTAGACGTACGGCCGCACTGGTTCGGCAAGACCCGCGTGGACTTCCGCCCCGAGAAGTACTGGAAGCCCGGCACGAAGGTCACCGTCGGCCTGCGGCTGCGCGACGTCGAGGCCGCCCCCGGCGTCTACGGCCTCCAGGACAAGAGCTTCTCGTTCACGGTCGGCCGCAGCCAGACCTCCCTGGTCGACGCCGCCGAGCACACCATGGAGGTACGCCGCGACGGCGAGCTCCTCTCCACCGTCCCGATCACCGCGGGCGCCCCCAAGACCACCACGTACAACGGGAAGATGGTGGTCACGGAGATGCTGGAGGTGACCCGGATGAACAGCCGCACCGTCGGCTTCGGCGGCGAGTACAACATCCCCGACGTCCCCCACGCGGTCCGCCTGACGACCTCCGGCACCTTCCTGCACGGCAACTACTGGGCCCCGGACGCCCCCGGCAACACGAATGTCAGCCACGGCTGCATCGGCCTGCGCGACGTGAAGGGCGGCAGCTCACAGACCCCGGCGGGGTGGTTCTTCGACCGCACCCTGATCGGTGATGTGGTGGAAGTCGTCAACAGCGATGACAAGAAAGTCGCTCCTGACAACGGCCTCGGTGGCTGGAACATGGAGTGGAAGGACTGGACGGCGCGGCCCGCACCGGAGCCGAAGGCCGAGCCCACGGACCGGCGCTGAGGCAGGGTCCGCACCCCATGCGCAGTTGGGACTGAACAGTGACATTGGCGGGGAGTCATCGGTCAGGGCCGTGTGGTTATCTAGCGCAGGCGCGTGTCTGTGCGCGCTGAGGCACTGGGGTGCGGGCCTGACCAGGCCGTGCGAGGGGAGACACATCTTGAACGGGCGACCGATATCGGGGACGTCGGTTCGTGCGCGGGGGAGCGCACGACGACGGGGGACCAAGGGTCTCTTTGCGGTGGCATCGGGTGTGACGCTGCTGTTGGTCACGGCGTGCGGCGGGGGCGGCGGCTCGGACGCGGGCGGCGACGGCAAGGGCAAGGCGGCCGACAAGAACGCGCCGTCGACGGCGGTGGTGACCATAGCCCCGAAGGACGGCGCCGACTCGGTGGCCACCAGCGGCGCGCTGAAGATAGCCGCCGACAAGGGCAAGCTCTCGCAGGTCAAGGTCGAGGACAGCAAGGGCAATCCGGTCCCGGGCAAGATCGCCTCGGACGGCGCCACATGGACGCCGGCGCACCACCTGGCCGCCTCCACGAAGTACAAGGTCCACGCGATAGCCAAGGACTCCGAGGGACGTGAATCGGCCAAGGACACGTCGTTCACGACGCTGACGCCGAAGAACACCTTCATAGGCCAGTTCACGCCGGAGGACGGCTCGAAGGTCGGCGTGGGAATGCCGTTCTCGGTCCACTTCAACCGCGGCATCACCGAGCCCGAGGCCGTCGAGAAGGCCATCCAGATCAAGACCGAGCCGGCCGTGGACGTCGAGCCCCACTGGTTCGGCAACGACCGCATCGACTTCCGCCCCGAGAAGTACTGGAAGGCGGGGACGAAGGTCACCGTCAACCTCAACCTCGACGGTGTCGAGGGCCGGCCCGGGGTCTACGGCGAGCAGGCCAAGACCCTGAAGTTCACCATCGGCCGCAGCCAGGTCTCCACCGTCGACGCCAAGACGCACCAGATGAAGGTCGTCCGGGACGGCAAGCAGATCAAGAAGATCCCGATCACCGCGGGCGCCCCCGGCACGACGACGTACAACGGCCAGATGGTCATCAGCGAGAAGCTCGCGGTCACCCGCATGAACGGCGAGACCGTCGGCTTCGGCGGCGAGTACGACATCAAGGACGTCCCGCACGCGATGCGCCTGTCCACGTCGGGCACGTTCATCCACGGCAACTACTGGTCGGGCGGCGCCTTCGGCAACACCAACGCCAGCCACGGCTGCATCGGCCTGAGCGACGTGCGCGGCGGCTACAGCAAGAAGACGCCCGCGGGCTGGTTCTTCGCCAACTCCCTCATCGGTGACGTCGTGGTCGTGAAGAACTCCGCGGACAAGACGATCCAGCCCGAGAACGGCTACAACGGCTGGAACATGTCCTGGGAGAAGTGGAAGGCCTGACCGGTCGCCACTCCCGTGCGGGGCACGGCTAACGTGCCCCGCATGACATCTGTGCATCTCGAAGTCGCCGAAGGCGTCGGCACGATCCGCCTCGACCGCCCCCCGATGAACGCGCTCGACATCGCCCTCCAGGACCGGCTCAAGGAGCTGGCCGAGGAGGCGACCCGGCGCGACGACGTACGCGCCGTGATCATCTACGGCGGCGAGAAGGTGTTCGCGGCGGGCGCGGACATCAAGGAGATGCAGGCCATGGACCACACGGCGATGGTCGTGCGGTCCAGGGCCCTGCAGGACTCCTTCACCGCGGTCGCCCGCATCCCCAAGCCCGTCGTCGCCGCCGTCACCGGCTACGCGCTCGGCGGCGGCTGCGAGCTGGCCCTCTGCGCCGACTTCCGTATCGCCGCCGACAACGCCAAACTCGGCCAGCCCGAGATCCTGCTCGGCCTGATCCCCGGCGCGGGCGGTACCCAGCGGCTGTCCCGTCTGGTCGGCCCGTCCAAGGCCAAGGACCTCATCTTCACCGGCCGCATGGTCAAGGCCGACGAGGCGCTCACCATCGGTCTGGTGGACCGGGTCGTGCCCGCCGCCGAGGTGTACGAGCAGGCGCACCAGTGGGCCGCGCGGCTCGCACAGGGGCCCGCGCTCGCGCTGCGCGCCGCCAAGGAGGCCGTGGACGCGGGCCTCGAGACGGACATCGACACCGGGCTCGCGATCGAGCGCACCTGGTTCGCCGGTCTCTTCGCCACCGAGGACCGTGAGCGTGGCATGCGCAGCTTCGTCGAAGAGGGTCCCGGCAAGGCGAAGTTCCTCTGAATTTCCGCCTGGGAGCGATCAGTTGAGGCCGCGTCAGCCAAAGAGTCCCCCGAAGGAGCGGTTTATGCGCGACTTAAGGGAACCTTAAGTCCGGGCGCTCCGAGGCCGTAAGTGATCACCCGTAAGCGGGCAGTCATCGCAGGTCAGTGTGGGTGCGACAGGGTCCCCGCTGCCACTGGCATATGCCTACCCGGCCCCCCGGAACGGATGGTTCCGGGGGGCTTATTCCGTCGGAACGGCCCCGGAACGCGCCGTGTGCGGCCATGATGGGGGCATGGCGGGGCTGGAGGGTATCGAACAGCCGCGGCGACACGGGAGTGCGACCGCGGCGCGCTGGTCGCCGGCGGTCGAGGACGAACACGCGCTCAAAGCGCTCGAGTTGTTCGGCAATCCGACGGACGCGGAGGTTCCGCTGCCGTCGCGCCCGGAGTCCGCCGCCATCGCGCGCAGGCTCGCCCAGGTCGTGGTGCTCCGGCACTGGGGGCTCTCCCCGAAGCTGACCGAGGACGCGGTGCTCCTCACCTCCGAGCTCGTCGGCAACGCCGTGCGGCACACCGGCGCCCGTGTCTTCGGGCTGCGGATGATGCGGCGGCGCGGCTGGATCAGGGTCGAGGTGCGCGACCCCTCGCGCGGACTGCCCTGCCTGATGCCCGTCCAGGAGATGGACCTCAGTGGCCGCGGCCTCTTCCTGGTCGACAAGCTCTCCGACCGCTGGGGCGTGGATCTGCTGCCGCGCGGCAAGACGACCTGGTTCGAGATGCGGGTCGCCGACCGCTGACTGCCGACGGCTGACCGCTTGACCGCCGGCCGCTGGACGCTGGCCGCGGATACGCGAAAGCCCCCGGTCGCCGGTTGTGGCGCTGCGGGGGCCTGCGCGGGGCGCCGCGGACAAAGGGGTGTGGTCCACGGACGCCGTTGACGACCTGAGCCCGGGTCAATGGGGGTCGTGCCTCCGACTATGGCAGACGGGGGCCAGCGATCCAAAAGTCCCATTCCGGGCATAGGGCAACAATCCACGACAGTTCAAAGGTGAATCCTTGGTGAGATGGGACACCTGCCTGGTAAACGCTGGTTAAGTTCGAGCTGTGACAGGTGTTCCGCAAGTGTTCCGCAAGGTGCATCGAGGTGGACTCCCGCCTCCCGGTCCCGACCCGCGGCTCTCGCGTGCGCGCAATAAGCGCCTTCTGCCCTCTTTGCCCATTAAATGGTCGGGTGACCGAGACCGACCGCCGTGGAGCCCTGCGTACGGGCGCGTGCGCGAGCGCGAGCGCGGGATCGGGCGCCGGCCCGAGGCCGACGCCGACGCCCCCGAGGAGATCTCCGGCTGCGCCGAGCGTCCGCGCCGCCTCACCGGCTCGACCGGACCGCCGCGACCCGCGCGCGGTGACGACCACGGAGTTGCTGACCTGATGACCCTGCACCTGAACCTCACCCGGCGCACCGGAGCGGTCGTCGCCGCCGGTGCCGTCGTCGCCGCCGCGCTCGCCGGATGCGGCGGCGAGCCCCGCGAGGACGAAGCCCTCGGTACCAAGGGCATCCAGAAACCCACGAAGCCCAAGGCCGAGGACGGTCTGCCGGGGATGCCGCCCGTCCTCGACCCCAAGGACGTCTACGCGGCCGACCGCCCGGGCAAGCTCTCCCCGGTGGTCAAGGACTTCCCCTCCCGGATCTACGTCCCCAACACCAACTCCAACACCGTCTCGGTCATCGACCCCGAGTCGTACGAGGTCATCGACACGATCGACGTCGGGGTCCAGCCGCAGCACGTCGTCCCCTCCTGGGACATGAAGACGCTCTGGGTCAACAACAACCGCGGTCACACGCTCACGCCCATCGATCCCAAGACCGGCAAGGCGGGCAAGCCGGTCGACGTGCACGACCCGTACAACCTCTACTTCACGCCCAACGGCAAGTACGCCATCGTGATGGCCTCCATGGACCGCGAGCTCGTCTTCCGCGACCCGCACACCATGAAGAAGGTCAAGACCGAACCGGTCAGCTGCTACGGCGTCAATCACGCCGACTTCTCCGCCGACGGCCGCTACTTCATCGTCTCCTGCGAGTTCTCGGGTGAACTCCTGAAGGTCGACACGGAGAAAATGAAGGTGGTCGCCCAGCAGAAGCTGCCCTTCAAGGGTGCGATGCCGCAGGACGTGAAGATCTCGCCCGACGGCAAGACCTTCTACGTCGCCGACATGATGGCGGACGGCATGTGGGTCCTGAGCGGCGACAAGTTCGACAAGCCGAAGCTCCTGCCGACCGGCAAGGGCACCCACGGCCTGTACGTCAGCCGGGACTCACGCGAGATGTACGTGTCCAACCGCGGCGAGGGCACCGTCTCCGTCTTCGACTTCCCCAAGAACAAGCTCACCAAGAAGTGGAAGCTCCCCCAGGGCGGCAGCCCCGACATGGGCGGGGTGTCGGCGGACGGCAACACCCTCTGGCTGTCGGGCCGTTACGACTCCGAGGTCTACGCCATCGACACCCGCACAGGAGTCCAGACCGCCCGCATCCCGGTGGGTGGCGGCCCACACGGCCTCGCGGTCTACCCGCAGCCGGGCCGCTACTCGCTCGGACACACGGGGATCTTCCGCTGAGCAATACGCCTGAGTACTACAACGGTTGACCACCACGGCCACCGGGCACCACAAGGGTAGATCCAGCCGACCTCCCCTCTGCCTTCCAGGAGGCTGCCCGTGCTCAAAGGCATCGACGTCAGCTCGTACCAGTCCACCTTCGACACGGACGGCATCTCCTTCGTCATCATAAAAGCGACGGAGGGCCGCTCGTACGTCAACCCAAGGCTGACGGCACAGACGAAGCGGGCACGGGACGGCGGCTGCGTGGTCGGCTTCTACCACTTCCTGTGGCCGGGGAACATCAAGGCACAGGCGGAGTACTTCGTCAGCAAGTCCCCTGAGAAGTCAGGGGACTTGCTAGCGGTGGACTGGGAGTGGACGGGCGAACACACCCGAGCGAGCAACGCGGAGAAGGACCGGTTCATCCGTGAGGTGAAGAGGCTGCGGCCTTCGCACAGGTGCCTGCTCTACTGCAACAGAAATTTCTGGACCACCTACGACAGCACATCATTCGCCGGCGACGGCCTCTGGATCGCCGACTACGTCACGGCGGGCAAGCCCCGCATCCAGGCGAAGTGGCGCATCCACCAGTACACGTCGACGCCGTTGGACAAGAATGTGGCGGACTTCGCCAGCAAGCAGGCAATGCGGGACTGGGCCACGGTCGACTGACCGTTCGTCTAAGGCTCTTCCGCCGCGAGCGGTTCTTCCCGGAACCGCTTCGCGGGTGGCTGGTTGATGTAATCGTTCAGCAGGCCGAATGTGCGCAGGTGGTCCGGCAGGGCCTCGTACCAGGCGAGCCCGTAGGCATTGCAGTTCGAGCAGACGAGGCCACGGACACACATGCCGCAGCTCCTGCCCACCTTGCAACAGGAGTGGTCGTGATCGACATGCGGGGTCCGCATCCCTGCCTCAGTGATTCCACATATCGCGCAACGCTCGCCCTGGAACCGCCAGAGCTGGTCGAGGAATTCCTTGGTCACGTTGTAGTGACTGAGCCGGACGCGCTCGGAATTGCATGGCTTGCAGTAGGGCCGTAGGGCGCCTGCGCGGTTCACCGCTGAATACGCCGATGTCGGCTTGTTCTCGCCGCATCCGAGGCACTCGACGAACCCGCTCTCGACCATCGCCTGGTAGGTCGCGTTGTCCCTCTTCCTCCGTAGAGGAGCTAACGGGCGCCCTGCGGACTGCTGTTGGTAGTGGCCATTGCACAGGCCCTTGGCCAAGGCGGCCCTCTGGCAGTTGTCGAACCGGCAGTTCCGGTGAATGCCGTCAGTCGTAGTGGTGTGTTGAATACGCGAGAGCGCCTTGCCTCTATGGGTCTGTGTGTAGTGGGTCCGACACATCCCTTTCGTGAAGGCATGCCTGTCGGAGGTCCGGTCGCACGCCCACCCGTCTCCCTTGGCCGAACAGATACGCATGGATCGATCAACGAACCGGGTGGAAGCGGGTCACCTCGGTGCCGTGGAGGGACGCCGAGGTGACACGGCAGTTCGATTAGGCGCGCCACTCCGCCGTGCGTTCCGGGGATGCCTCGGACAGGGCCTTGGTGACTGCTTCCGTGTCCTTGGCCAGGCCGTAGACCGGGGTGCCCGGCTGTTGGCGCCAGGAGTTGTCCTGGCCGCCGTTGTCGACGGTGTCGAAGCCGATCTCGTCGATGAGGTCGCGTACGACCTTCTTCGCGGCCTCGTCGTCGCCGGAGACCGGGAGGGCGACGCGGCCGGGGGTGCCCTTGGGCTGGGGCTTGTCGAGGATGTCCTGGGCGTATGTGCCGTTGAATGCCTTGATGACCGGGTGGCCGATCTGGCGCTCGGTCCAGCGGCTCTCGGTCAGGCCCTCCTCGATCTCGGCGATCTTCCCGTCACGCTGCTGGGGGTAGTAGTTGCCGGTGTCGATGACGGCGGCGTTCTCGGCTGCGCCGTCGAGGAAGCCGGACGGCAGGTTCGGGACGGCCTTCAGCGGGATCGTCACGACGACGACCTGGGCGCCGCGCGCGGCTTCCTCGACCGGTACGGCCGTGGCGCCGGTCTCCTCGACGAGGTCGGTGAGGGTGTGCGGGCCACGGGAGTTCGCGACGGACACGTCGTGGCCGAGGGCCGTGAGGCGACGGGTGAGGTTGCCGCCGATGTTGCCCGCGCCGATGATGCCGATCTTCATGACTGACCCCTCCGGGGGTGGTTCGCCGGTGTCGTGAGGTAACTCGTAACTCGTAACGGAGCCAACCTCCGGAATGGGTGGAGTATTCCGGGCCGGTGTTTCCGGTCGGCTGGATCGGCCTCCCTCAGAGTTTCACCACGAGCTTGCCGATGTGCGTATTGGACTCCATCAGGCGGTGCGCGTCCGCGTAGAAGTGGATCTTCAGGGCCGGCAGCCAAAGGAGCTCCGCGGGGCGCGGGTCGAGCCAGCCGTAGGCGACGACGGTGCCGCCCTCCGGGGTGAGCGCCTGCGCCAGGGGGCGGAAGCCGGGGCCGTGCTGCGGGAGGGCCGCGCGCTCGCCTCCGGCGCCGTGGACGACGTACTGACGAGCGACCGGATCAGCAAATGCTTCGACCACCCGGTGCGGCTTGAGCGCACGGAAGGGCGGTGGAGCGTGCGGGCGGCGCGGCGCGCCCGCTGAACACGCGGGAGGGGCCCGGCGCTCTCGCGTACCGGGCCCCTCCTGCGTACGGCCACTACTTCTTGTTCAGGCTCGCCCAGAACTCGTCGAAGGAGAGGCGCTTGTCCTTGTCGGTGTCCTTGGTGCCGATCACGGCCTCGGCCACCGTCTCGGTGACGTAGAAGTCCCCCATCTTGGCCATGGCCGACTTCCACTCCGCCGCTGTGATGAAGCCGTCGCCGTCCGCGTCGAACTGGTCGAACGTCTTACGCGCTTCCTCGATGTCCGCCACCGGATCCACCCCTTCTTCGTGCATTACTGACGAGGGTCAGGGTATCGGCCGTCCGAGCCCGCGATCACAAGGAGTACGCCCATGGCCAGCACCCCTGCGACGCTCGGCACCATCCTCGACGCGGCGGCCCACGGTCGGTTCCCGCCGCCCGACGGCACGACCACCGTCGTCCCGCAGCCCTGCCACCGCGACGCGGGGGTGCTCGCCTTCACCGCGCACTCGGTGGTCTTCACGGACGAGGACCCGCGGTGGGTGCACGCCACCCTCGCCGCGCTCGACTGCGATCCGCTGGCCGCCACGATGAACCCGCTGTTCCTTGCCGCCTTCCTGGAGCGGACGGGCCGCGCGACGGACACCACCGACCTCCTGACCGTGGCCGACACCCTGCCGGGCGCCCCCGAACCGGCCCTGGACCTCCGCGAGATCGACGACCCCGACCACCCCCGGGTGGCCCGTGCCCGCAAGCGCCGCGACGACGTGCGGGTGTGGGCCTCCGCCGGGGGCGGGGTGCTGGTCCTCGGCCGGGGACTCGCCGGGCGCTGGGAGGCGGCGATCGAGGTCGACGAGGACGTACGCCACCGGGGCCTGGGCCGAGCGCTCGCCCTCGCCGCCCGGCACCTGGCGCCCGGCGCGTCCCACGTATGGGCGCAGCAGTCCCCGGGCAACGCGCGCAGCGTGCGGGTCTTCCAGGCGGCGGGGTACCGGCCGGTGGGCGCGGAGGCGCTGTTCGTGGCGCGCTGAGGGCCTCAGTGGCGGACCCCAGCGGCGGGAATCAGCACTCGATGATGTTCACCGCGAGCCCGCCCCGCGCCGTCTCCTTGTACTTGACGCTCATGTCGGCGCCCGTGTCCTTCATGGTCTTGATGACCTTGTCGAGGGACACCTTGTGGCTGCCGTCGCCGCGCATCGCCATCTTCGCCGCGGTCACGGCCTTGACCGCCGCCATGCCGTTGCGCTCGATGCACGGGATCTGGACGAGGCCGCCGACCGGGTCGCAGGTCAGGCCGAGGTTGTGCTCCATGCCGATCTCGGCGGCGTTCTCGACCTGCTCGGGGCTGCCGCCGAGAACCTCGGCGAGGGCGCCCGCGGCCATCGAGCAGGCGGAGCCGACCTCGCCCTGGCAGCCGACCTCGGCGCCGGAGATCGAGGCGTTCTCCTTGAAGAGCATGCCGATCGCGCCCGCCGCGAGGAGGAAGCGGACCACGCCGTCCTCGTCGGCTCCGGGGATGAAGTTCATGTAGTAGTGCAGGACCGCCGGGATGATGCCCGCCGCGCCGTTCGTCGGGGCGGTCACGACGCGGCCGCCCGCCGCGTTCTCCTCGTTCACGGCCATCGCGTAGAGGGTGATCCACTCCATGGCGCGGGCCTGCGGGTCGCCCTCGGCCCGGAGCTGGCGCGCCGAGTTGGCCGCGCGGCGGCGGACCTTGAGGCCGCCCGGCAGGATGCCCTCGCGGGACATGCCGCGGGACACGCAGGACTGCATGACGCCCCAGATGTCCAGGAGGCCCGAGCGGATCTCCTCCTCCGTGCGCCAGGCCTTCTCGTTCTCCAGCATCAGCGCGGAGATGGACAGGCCGGTCTCCTTGGCGAGGCGCAGCAGCTCGTCGCCCGTGCGGAAGGGGTGCTTGAGGACCGTGTCGTCCGGCACGATCGGGTTCTCGCCGGCCACCGCGTCCTCGTCGACCACGAAGCCGCCGCCCACGGAGTAGTACGTCTTCTCCAGGACGAGGCCGCCCTCATGGTCGTACGCGAAGATCGTCATGCCGTTGGCGTGGTACGGCAGGGCCTTGCGGCGGTGCAGGACCAGGTCCTCGTCGAAGTCGAAGTCGATCTCGTGCATGCCGAGGATGTTGATGCGGCCGCTCGACTTGATCTGCTCGACGCGGTCGTCCGCCGACTCCACGTCCACCGAGCGCGGCGACTCGCCCTCCAGGCCGAGCAGCACCGCCTTCGGGGTGCCGTGGCCGTGGCCCGTCGCGCCGAGCGAGCCGTAGAGCTCGGCCCGTATGGCGGTGGTGTGGGCCATCAGGCCCTCGTTCTTGAGGCGGCTCGCGAAGATGCGGGCGGCGCGCATGGGACCGACCGTGTGGGAGCTGGACGGGCCGATGCCGATCGAGAACAGGTCGAAGACCGAGAGGGCCACGAGAAACTCCAAGAGTGGTTGGTAGACGCCGTTGTCTGCCAGAGCATTCAGCGGCGCGACAGCGCCTCGGTTGAGGGTGGTGGCGGGCGACGGGTGGGCGGTGCAGAAAGCAGGGCGTGAGCCGGGGCATGGGCCGGGGCATGGGCCGGGGCACCGCACTCACTGTCCTCACTGTCCAGTGTGCGCGGTGCCCCGAAGGTCCGTACGAAAGAAAGCGTACGAAAATGCTACAGGTTGGGGTACAGCGGGTGCTTTTCCGCCAAGGCGGTGACGCGGGCCTTCAGGGATTCCGCGTCGAAGCCCGGCTTCAGCGCCTCGGCGATGATGTCGGCGACCTCACGGAAGTCGTCCTCCTGGAAGCCGCGGGTCGCGAGCGCGGGCGTACCGATCCGCAGGCCCGAGGTGACCATCGGGGGGCGCGGGTCGTTCGGGATCGCGTTGCGGTTGACCGTGATGCCGACCTCGTGGAGGCGGTCCTCGGCCTGCTGGCCGTCCAGCTCGGAGTTGCGCAGGTCCACCAGGACCAGGTGCACGTCCGTGCCGCCGGACAGGACGTCGACGCCGACGGCCTTCGCGTCGTCCTGCACCAGGCGCTCGGCCAGGATGCGGGCGCCGTCCAGGGTGCGCTGCTGGCGCTCCTTGAACTCCTCGGAGGCCGCGACCTTGAAGGAGACGGCCTTGGCCGCGATCACGTGCTCCAGCGGGCCGCCCTGGAAGCCGGGGAAGACCGCCGAGTTCAGCTTCTTCGCGAACGCCTTGTCGCGGGCCAGGATGACGCCGCCGCGCGGGCCGCCGAGCGTCTTGTGCGTGGTGGAGGTCACCACGTCCGCGTACGGCACCGGGTTCGGGTGCAGACCGGCGGCGACGAGACCGGCGAAGTGCGCCATGTCGACCCACAGCTTCGCGCCGACCTCGTCGGCGATCCGGCGGAACTCCGCGAAGTCCAGCTGACGCGGGTAGGCGGACCAGCCCGCGATGATCACCTTGGGGCTGTTCTCCTTGGCCAGGCGCTCGACCTCGGCCATGTCGACCAGACCGGCCTCGTCCACGTGGTACGCGACCACGTTGAACTGCTTGCCGGAGAAGTTCAGGCGCATGCCGTGGGTGAGGTGGCCGCCGTGCGCCAGGTCGAGGCCGAGGATCGTGTCGCCGGGCTGGGCGATCGCGAAGAGGGCGGCCTGGTTGGCGGAGGCGCCGGAGTGCGGCTGGACGTTGGCGTACTCGGCGCCGAACAGGTCCTTGATCCGGTCGATCGCGATCTGCTCGGTGACGTCGACGTGCTCACAGCCGCCGTAGTACCGGCGGCCGGGGTAGCCCTCGGCGTACTTGTTGGTGAGGACCGTGCCCTGGGCCTCCATGACGGCGACGGGAGCGAAGTTCTCCGAGGCGATCATTTCCAGGGTGGACTGCTGACGGTGGAGCTCGGCGTCGACGGCGGCGGCGACGTCCGGGTCCAGCTCGTGGAGAGGGGTGTTGAGAAGCGACATCAGGTGGTCCCTAAGGGTCTTCGGGGGGCTTCAGCTGCCGGAGAACTCGGTGTACTCGTCCGCGGAGAGCAGGTCCTTCGGCTCCTCCGAGACGCGCACCTTGAAGAGCCAACCACCCTCGAACGGGGCGGAGTTGACGAGCGACGGGTCTTCCACGACGTCCTGGTTCGACTCGACGACCTCGCCGGTGACCGGCGAGTAGAGGTCGCTGACGGACTTGGTCGACTCGAGCTCGCCGCACGTCTCGCCCGCGGTCACCGCGGCACCGGCCTCGGGCAGGTCGGCGTAGACGACGTCACCGAGCGCGTTGGCCGCGTGCTCCGTGATGCCGACGGTCGCCACACCGTCCTCGACGGCCGAGAGCCACTCGTGCTCCTTGCTGTAACGCAGCTGCTGGGGGTTGCTCATGACCTGAATTCTCCTGTACGCGGGGGAGTGCTGATGGACGAGGCTGTTGTGCGGGGTGTCACTTCTGGCGCTTGTAGAACGGCAGCGCCACGACCTCGTACGGCTCGTGCGTGCCCCGGATGTCCACGCCGACACCCTCACTGCCGGGGGTGGCGTGCGCCGCGTCGACATACGCGATGGCGATCGGCTTGCCCAGCGTGGGGGACGGTGCACCCGAGGTGACCTCGCCGATGACCTTGCCGTCGGCGACCACGGAGAAGCCCGCGCGCGGGACGCGGCGGCCTGAAGCGATCAGACCGACCAGCTTGCGCGGGGGAGCGGCCTCGGCGCGCTCCGCGGCGGCCGCGAGCGCCGCGCGCCCCACGAAGGTGTCGGACTGCGAGGTCTTCTCGAACTTGACGACCCGGCCGAGGCCCGCGTCGAAGGGCGTCAGCTCCGCGGTCAGCTCGTGCCCGTACAGCGGCATGCCCGCCTCAAGACGCAGCGTGTCGCGGCAGGAGAGACCGGCGGGGACCAGGCCCGCGGGCTCGCCGGCCTCCATGAGCGCGTTCCACAGCTTCTCGGCGTCGCCGGGCGCGACGAACAGCTCGAAGCCGTCCTCGCCCGTGTAGCCCGTGCGGGCGATCAGCGCGGGCACGCCCGCGACCGTGCCGGGCAGGCCCGCGTAGTACTTGAGGCCGTCCAGGTCGGCATCCGTGAGTGACTTCAGGATGCCGGGGGACTCGGGACCCTGGACGGCGAGCAGGGCGTACGCGTCACGGTCGTCGCGGACCTCGGCGTCGAAGCCCTCGGCGCGGGCGGTCAGCGCGTCGAGCACGACCTGGGCGTTCGAGGCGTTGGCGACCACCATGTACTCGGGGGTCTCGGGCTTGCCGAGCCGGTAGACGATCAGGTCGTCCAGGATGCCGCCGTCCTCGGCACAGATCATCGTGTAGCGGGCGCGGCCGACACCGATGGAGCCGATGTTGCCGACGAGCGCGAAGTTCAGGAGGTCCACGGCCTCGGGCCCCCGGACCGTGATCTCGCCCATGTGGGAGAGGTCGAAGAGACCGGCCTTGGTGCGCACGGCGTTGTGCTCGTCGCGCTCGCTCGCGTACCGCAGCGGCATGTCCCAGCCCGCGAAGTCGGTCATGGTCGCGCCGAGCGCACGATGCACGGCATCGAGTGCGGTCAGACGGGGGGCAGTACTCATTCGTGGAACTCCCAGGGGCATGACGGGCGAGGTCGATCCTCCCCATCTGTCATCGGAACCTGAGAGGTTCACCACGACCCGTACGTATGAGGGTCATGACTTGCACCTTGGGTGGAGCCGCGCAGGCGGCCCGCTTTTCAGATGTGCCTCGCCCGCGCGGTACGGGGCCTGAGAGATTCAAGGGAGGGACTTGCTCCTTCGGCGCCCCGGTGCGTCGTGCGACGGTCACCGGGAACTCTCCCGCGCGGATTCAAACGGCCTGTATGGAGTTTGCGCGCACATCATTGCACGCGCCTGCGTCACAAGGCAGTGCCAGTCCAGTAATGCTGTTGTGCCGCATTACCTTCTCTTTACACTTGCCGGGGAAGCTGCGGGAAGCAGGTACGTGACCGCTAAGGGGAGGCCGATCACGGTGCGCAGGACGAGTGTCTACGCGACCAACACAGGGGTGGCCCTGCCCAAACAGGCCGCCGCCCCCACCAGGGAGAGCTGCGGCCCCCTGCCGGCGGCCGTCGTCCGCGACCTGCGGCAGCGGACCGGCCACAGCCCGTACCGGCTCACGTTCGGCGAGGGCGATCTGATCGTCGTCTCCGGGCTGCCGGGCAGCGGCAAGTCCACGCTGATGCGCAGAGCCGTCGCCGGCCCCCGCATCGACTCGCAGGACACCCGCGACCGCTGGGCCCGGCGCATGCCGAGCCTCCTGCCGTACGCGGTGTACCGCCCGCTGGTCCGCATCGCGCACTACGCGGGCCTGCGCAAGGCCCTGCGCTCCGGCGAGGGCGTCGTGGTGCACGACTGCGGCACCCAGGCCTGGGTGCGCCGCTGGCTGGCCCGCGAGGCCGCGCGGCGCGGCACCACCCTGCACCTGCTGCTGCTCGACGTGCCGCCGGACACCGCCATAGAGGGGCAGCTCGCGCGCGGGCGCGGCGTGTCGCGGTACGCCTTCGCGCGCCACCGCAGGACGGTCGGCCGGCTCGTCGGCGCCGCCGAGCGCGGCGACCTGCCGCGCGGCTGCGGCTCGGCGGTGCTTCTGGACCGGACGGCGGCCGGGGTGCTGCGGGGGATCGGCTTCGGGGACTGAGCCGCCCGCCGCGTTAGGGTCGTGCCGCAGGCAGAGCGGGACCGATCAGGGGTTAGAAGAGATGGACATTCCGGCGCAGGCGCACGCCCATCCCTACGGAGGATGGCCGGGCAACGAACTCGAAGAGGTGCTCGCGGCATCCCTGGGCACCCCCGGAGCGCCCCGGGCGTCCGCGGGGGCCCGCATCGTCGAGGTGCTCGGCCGCAGCCACGTCTGGGTCCCGCTGCCGAACGGCGGGGGCCCGGACAGCGGCACCCTCGACCTGCCCACGCTGGAGATCGACGGCCAGGCCTATGTCCCCGTCTTCAGCTCCGAGCAGCAGTTCCACCAGGCCACCGGCGGGCGCATGGGCTGCACCGTGGCGCCCGCCGTGGAGTTCGCGCGCGGCCTGCCCCCGCAGCTGGGCATCGCGGTCAACCCGGACGGCACGGTCGGTGTGCCGCTGCCGCCGCCCGCCGTCGCCGAACTCTGCCGCGCCGGGCGCACCCCGCTGGACGGCCCCGCGACCGGCGGCCGCGTACGCCTCTTCGAACCGGACTGGCAGGAGGACCCGGTCGACTTCCTGTCCGCCGCCGCCCGCGAGTTCGAGGCCACCGGCGTCGTCCTGAGCGCCCGCCGCTGCCTGGCCAGCGTCGAGGGCGGTGACCCCGCACTGTTCGTCGGCGTCGAACTGACCTCCTGGGAGGGCAACGAGCGCGAGCTCCCGATGGAAGCCCTGGGCCGCGCACTGGGGCAGTCCCCGGTGGCCTGGCCGGTGAACCTGGTGCTGCTCGACGTGGCCCAGGACCCGGTCGCCGACTGGATGCGCGAGCGCGTCAGGACCTTCTTCGTCCGGACACCGGGACACGAGCACGGACATGTGTAAGGACATGTGCAGGTACGTGTGTGAGGGTGCCGTACGTCAAGTCGGTGTCAGGATCGCCGCATAAGCTGGTTTCATGAGCCGGAGTTCCACCGGGTCAGCGGGTCATCGCGAAGGGGCGGTTAAGGGTGAGTGCGTCGGGCACGGCTGCGGCCGGGCAGGTCGAGCACATGCTGCGCCAGGTGACGCCGGGGCGCTATGACGCCTACGAGGCGCTCCTGCGGGCGCTCGCCGCCGACCAGGTGTGGATGCTGCTCTGGCACGGCCAGGCCGGATCCCCCGACGCCCAGTACGGGAACATGGAGGTCGAGGGCCTGGGTTACGCCCCGTGCGTGACCTCGGCCCAGGAGCTCTCCGCCAGTGGCTGGAACCGCTCGTACGAGGTGGTCGGCGGTCTCGACATCGCCCGCACCCTCTTCCCCGACCACTACGGCCTCTGGCTGAACCCCCACGCGCCCGGCGGCGGTGTCGGCATCCCCTGGCTCGACCTGCGGCGCATCGCCTCGGGCCTCGACCTGCTGCCCGCGGGGCCGCTCAGGCTCACCGAACCGGCCATCGAGATCCCCCAGTTCTACGCCCTGCTCACGCAGAACGCCCACCGCACCCCCGCGGTCCGCTCGCTGCGCCGCGCCTGGGTGCAGCCCGCGCTCGGCGCCCCGTATCTGGCCATCGGTCTCGATGTGTACGACACCTCGCCGGCGTCGGTCGACGGGGTGCGCACGATGATGCAGCAGTCGATCGCCGCGGTCCCCGACGGCCTGCCCGTGTCGACGGTCGCGATGTCCGACCAGTACGACCCGGTGGCCATGTGGCTGCGTGCCAACGCGCGCCCCTTCTACGACCGCGAGGCCCAGCCCGCACCGGCGCCCGCGGGCGGTTACGGCTACCCCGCGCAGTACTGAACCGGCGCCGCGCCCCTCCCCGAGAGGGCCTTGAACCGGCCACCGCGGCTCGTATACCTGCCCTGACCGTCACGATGTCCGTTCTGATGGTGGAGGGGGCCTATGGGCTCCCGTGGCACCTTGCGACCCAACTGCCCCGTGTTCGACCCTCGTTCACGTGCGTCCGGATAACGGAACACCTCGATCAGCATCACGGTTGCGCATCCATTCACCGTCAAGGCTGGTAACAGATCGCGACCCCGATGAAGACTCCCGCACCAGGGGCGCTTCGCCCCTGTGTACGACGGACTGATCACGTCGCTACAGCGGCAAGTGCGGGCCGGTCACCACCGGTTGAGAGGGGTCCCTGCCACGATGACGGCACCATTGCATGACACACCTGCGGACGCGGACCCGACAGCGGACGTCGCTCCCGCAGCTGATGCAGGGGTGAAGAAGGTCGAGGGGCGGTCCCTCAAGCAGATCGCCTGGAACCGCTTGAAGCGGGACAGGGTCGCTCTGGCCGGCGGCATCACCGTGCTCGTCCTGGTCTTTGTCGCCGTCTTCGCACCCCTGATCGTCTCCCTGCTGGGCCACCCGCCCAACGAGTTTCATCAGGAAGAGCTGGAAGACCTGACGAACCTGCCCAAGGGCGCGTTCGGCGGCATGAGTTGGGACTTCCTCTTCGGAGTAGAGCCCAACAAGGGCCGCGACGTCTTCAGCCGCATCGTCTACGGAGCCCGCATCTCGCTCCTGGTGGCGTTCCTCGCCGCCGTGGTGGCCGTGGCGCTCGGCACCTTCTTCGGCATCATCGCCGGTTACTTCGGGGGCTGGGTCGACGCGACGATCAGCCGTGTCATGGACGTGCTGCTCGCCTTCCCGCAGTTGCTCTTCGTGATCTCCCTGGTCTCGGTCCTCCCCGACGACCTGCTCGGCCTCACCGGCAGCGGGGTCCGCATCGCCGTCCTGATCCTGGTGATCGGCTTCTTCGGCTGGCCCTACGTCGGGCGCATCGTCCGCGGCCAGACCCTCAGCCTGCGCGAACGCGAGTACGTGGAGGCGGCCCGCAGCCTCGGCGGCGGTCAACGGCACATCCTCTTCCGTGAGTTGCTGCCGAACCTGATCGCACCGATCACGGTGTACGCGACCCTGATGATCCCCACCAACATCCTCACCGAAGCGGCGCTCAGCTTCCTCGGCGCAGGTGTACGGCCGCCGACGGCCTCCTGGGGCGGCATGCTCCGGGACGCCCTCGCGACGTACGAGCACGATCCGATGTTCATGGTCTTCCCCGGCCTGGCGATCTTCGTGACCGTGCTTGCCTTCAACCTCTTCGGTGATGGGCTGCGCGACGCCCTGGACCCCAAGGGAACTCGGTAAACAGCTCCAACTGGCTTGCCCCTGCCGCAGCGTCAGGTGGCTCTTCCCATGGTTCTCAAGGCAGTCAAAGCCTGGGACCGCGAATCTCGGAGGATGCGAGAAATGCCCACAGGTTCCTCTAAACGACGGTTGACCGCAGGCGCGGCCCTCGTCGTGGCGGCGCTGGTGACCACCACGGCGTGCGGCGGCGGCAGCGACGACGACGACAGCAAGGGCGCCGGCTACAACGCGGCGATCGGCAAGGTCGCGAACAAGTCGGCGAAGAAGGGCGGAACGCTCAAGTTCATCGCCAAGCAGGACCTGGACTCGGCCGACCCGCAGCGTGCCTACTACGGCATGACGTGGGACTTCATGCGGTTCTACACCCGCACGCTGATCACGTACGACACCAAGCCGGGTGCCGCGTCCAACAAGCTCGTCCCCGACCTCGCCGAGTCCACGGCGAAGATCAGCGACGACGGCAAGACCTACACGTACAAGCTGCGTGACGGTCTCACCTGGGAGGACGGCTCGGCGCTGACCTCCAAGGACATCAAGTACGGCATCGAGCGCATCTGGGCGACCAAGGTCATCACCGGCGGTCCCGGCTACCTGAAGTCGACGCTTGACCCGAAGGGCGAGTACAAGGGCCCCTACGAGGACAAGTCGAAGGACAAGCTCGGTCTGAAGGCGATCGAGACGCCGGACGACAAGACCATCATCTTCAAGCTGCCCAAGAAGAACGGCGACTTCGAGCAGATGCTCGCGATGCCGTCGGGCACCCCGGTGAAGCAGTCCGAGGACACCGGCGCCAAGTACACCCAGCGCCCGTTCTCCTCCGGCCCGTACAAGTTCCAGAACTACAGCGCCGGCAAGAGCATCACGCTGGTCCGCAACAATAACTGGAAGAAGTCGTCCGACCCGGTCCGTCCCGCGCTGCCGGACAAGATCCAGGTCACCATCTCGGCGAACCTCGAAGAGAACGACAAGCGCCTGATGGAAGGCGACTACGACATCGACATGAATGGCACCGGCATGACCCAGTCGGGTCGTACCACCGCCATTCAGGACCACAAGGGCAACGTCGACAACATGCAGACGGACTTCGTCCGTTACGTCGCCCTGGTGACCAAGACGAAGCCGTTCGACAACGAGGCCTGCCGCAAGGCCGTCTTCTACGCCACGGACTTCGCGGGCCTGCAGAAGACCCGAGGCGGCCCGGTCGCCGCCGGTGAGATCGCCACCAGCGTCTTCCCGAAGGCCATCAAGGGCCACGACGACTACGACCCGTACGGCATCGCCGAGCGCAAGGGCAAGCCGGACGTCGCCAAGGCCAAGGCCGAGCTCAAGAAGTGCGGCAAGCCGGGCGGCTTCTCGACCAAGGTCTCGGCGCGCACCAACCAGCCGGGCGAGGTGGACGCCGCCACGGCGCTCCAGGAGCAGCTGAAGAAGGTCGGCATCAACGCCGAGGTCGACCAGATCGACGGCGCCGACTCCTCCAGCATCACCGGTTCCCCCGCGGTCGTGAAGAAGCGCGGCATCGGCATGACGATGGCGGGCTGGGGTCCTGACTTCCCGACCGGCCAGGGCTACGCCCAGCCGCTGTTCGACAGCCGCTTCATCAACGAGAACGGCAACTACAACGAGTCGCAGATCGACGACCCGAAGATCGACAAGTTCTTCGACGACGCGATCGCCACGGTCGACCCCGACAAGGCCGGTGAGATCTACACCGACCTGGCCCACGAGATCGTCGACAAGGCCTACTGGATGCCGTTCCTCTACGAGAAGAACATCAGCTGGCGTTCCTCGCGAGTGACCAACGTCTACTCGTCCGCCGCGTACAGCGGTCGCTACGACTACGTCTCGCTCGGTGTGAACGACGCGAAGTAGTAGCAGTCAGTCGCCGTAAGGCCGTCCCACCGCCGAATCCCGCCAGTCCGAAGGGCAGGTGATGGCCCCGGGCGGTGGCCGGGACTCCTCACAAGGGGGTCCCGGCCACCGCCGGGCCGCGCACAGTGCTTGCTTATCTCATCCGGCGCCTGATCGCCGTTGTCATCATGGTGCTGGTCGTACTGCTCGCGACCTTCACCGTCTTCTTCATGCTGCCCAAGTGGGCGGGACAGGACATCGCCGTCCTCTTCGCCGGAAAGTCGTCCGGTGCCGAGCAGCTCGCGGGCATCCGGATCAAACTGGGACTCGACGACCCACTGCTCGTCCAGTTCTGGGACTTCGTCAAGGGCATCCCGATGGGGCGTGACTACGCCAACGGGACCGACGTGACCCACTGCCCGGCCCCGTGCTTCGGATACTCCTTCCGTACCGAGGCACCTGTCTGGGAGACCCTCAAGGACGCCCTGCCCGTCACCGCCGCGCTCGCCGCCGGCGCGTGTGTGCTGTGGCTGGTCGCCGGTGTCGCCACCGGTGTGCTCTCCGCGCTCAAGCGCGGCACCATCTGGGACCGCACGGCGATGATCACCGCCCTCGCCGGCGTCTCGCTGCCCGTCTTCTTCACCGGCATGATCGCGATGGGGCTCTTCGTCCACACCCTCGGCTGGGTGGAGATCGAGGACACCCTCACCACGGAAGACCCGATCAACATCTGGTTCGAGACCCTGATCCTTCCGTGGATCGTGCTCGCGTTCCTCAACGCCGCCATGTACGCGCGACTCACCCGCGCCACCATGCTGGAAGTGCTCGGTGAGGACTACATCCGCACCGCGCGCGCCAAGGGGCTCGGCGAGGCCGTCGTCATCAGGAGGCACGCGCTGCGCTCCGCCATGACGCCCATCCTCACCGTCTTCGGTCTGGACCTCGGTGTGCTCATGGGCGGCGCCGTCCTCACCGAATCCACCTTCAACCTGCCGGGGCTCGGTCTGGAGGCGGTCAAGGCCATCAGCAACAAGGACCTGCCGGTGATCCTCGGCGTCACCTTGTGCGCTTCGCTAGCGATCGCCCTCGCCAACCTCGTCGTCGACCTTCTGTACGCCGTCATTGACCCGCGAGTGAGGCTGGGATGACCGAACTGCACAAGACCGGAGCGGCGGTCGGAGAACCCGTCGCCGATTCGGTCGCCCCCACCGCCTTCCTCGAAGTCCGCGACCTCAAGGTGCACTTCCCGACCGACGACGGCCTGGTCAAGTCCGTCGACGGGCTCAGCTTCAAGCTGGAGAAGGGCAAGACCCTCGGCATCGTCGGCGAGTCCGGCTCCGGCAAGTCGGTCACCTCGCTGGGCATCCTCGGCCTGCACACCGCCGGCCAGTACGGCAGCCGCAAGCCGCAGCTCTCCGGTGAGATCTGGCTGAACGGCACGGAACTGCTCGGCGCGGACCCGGACGTGGTGCGCAAGCTGCGTGGCCGCGAGATGGCGATGATCTTCCAGGACCCGCTGTCGGCGCTGCACCCGTACTACTCCATCGGGCAGCAGATCACCGAGGCGTACCGGGTCCACCACAAGGTGGACAAGAAGACCGCCCGCAAGCGCGCCGTCGAGATGCTCGACCGGGTGGGCATCCCCCAGCCGGACAAGCGGGTCGACAGCTACCCGCACGAGTTCTCGGGCGGCATGCGCCAGCGCGCCATGATCGCCATGGCCCTGGTGAACAACCCCGAGCTGCTCATCGCGGACGAGCCGACGACCGCCCTCGACGTCACCGTCCAGGCGCAGATCCTCGACCTCATCCGCGATCTGCAGAAGGAGTTCGGCTCCGCGGTCATCATGATCACGCACGACCTGGGCGTGGTCGCCGAGATGGCGGACGAACTGCTCGTGATGTACGGCGGGCGCTGTGTCGAGCGCGGCACCGCGGAGAAGGTCTTCTACGAGCCCCAGCACCCCTACACCTGGGGCCTGTTGGGGTCGATGCCGCGCATCGACCGCGAGGAGACGGACCGTCTCGTGCCGGTCAAGGGCTCCCCGCCCAGCCTGATCAACCTGCCGACGGGCTGCGCCTTCAACCCGCGCTGCCCCTACGCCGACATCCCCAAGGACCAGATCACCCGCCGTGAGCGCCCCGACCTGCGTGAGGTCGAGCCCGGGCACTTCACCGCCTGCCACATGTCGCAGGACGAGCGCACCAGGATCTGGACCGAAGAGATTGCGCCGAAGCTGTGAAAGACGACACGAAAGACCAGGCGAAGGGCCAGGAGATGACGATCCCGGCGCAGGCGAAGAGCTCGGTCGAGCCGCTGCTCAAGGTCGACGGCCTGGTGAAGCACTTCCCCATCAAGAAGGGGCTGCTGAAGCGCCAGGTGGCGGCCGTCCAGGCGGTCGACGGGCTCAGCTTCGACGTGCGTCCCGGTGAGACGCTGGGCGTCGTGGGCGAGTCGGGCTGCGGCAAGTCGACGATGGGCCGCCTGATCACCCGTCTGCTCGAACCGACCGCGGGCCGCGTGGAGTTCGAGGGCGTGGACATCACGCACCTGGGCACCGGCAAGATGCGGCCGCTGCGCCGCGACGTGCAGATGATCTTCCAGGACCCGTACTCGTCGCTGAACCCGCGGCACACCATCGGCACGATCGTCGGTGCGCCGTTCAAGCTGCAGGGCGTCAAGCCCGAGGGCGGCCTGAAGCAGACCGTGCAGGAGATGCTGGAGCGGGTGGGGCTCAGCCCCGAGCACTACAACCGCTACCCGCACGAGTTCTCCGGCGGTCAGCGTCAGCGCATCGGCATCGCGCGTGCGCTGGCCCTGCGGCCGAAGCTGGTCGTGGCCGACGAGCCCGTCTCCGCCCTGGACGTGTCCATCCAGGCCCAGGTGGTCAACCTCCTGGACGACCTCCAGGACGAGCTCGGTCTCACGTACGTGATCATCGCGCACGACCTCTCGGTCATCCGGCACGTCTCGGACCGCATCGCGGTGATGTACCTCGGCAAGATCGTGGAGCTGGCGGACCGCAAGGACCTCTACTCCACGCCGATGCACCCGTACACCAAGGCGCTGCTCTCCGCGGTGCCCGTGCCCGATCCCAAGCGGCGCGGCGTCAAGAGCGAGCGCATCCTGCTGCGCGGTGACGTCCCCTCGCCGATCGACCCGCCCACCGGCTGCCGTTTCCACACGCGCTGCTGGAAGGCCACGGAGATCTGCGCGAAGACGGAGCCGCCGCTGATCCCCCTCGCCTCCGGCCACCAGGTGGCGTGCCACCACCCGGAGAACGCCGAGGACCAGCAGCCGGGCGACACCAAGCTGCTGCAGGTCGCCACGGAGGCGATCGAGGTGGTGTCGGTGGTGAGCAAGGCGGAGGAGACGGCCGAGGAGGCCGCGGCCCCGAAGAAGACCGTCGCGCCGGAAACCGCCGTGGCCGCCCCGAAGGGCACCGCCGAGACCGCCTCGAAGGACGCTCCGGAAGCGGAGTCCGAGGGTCAGGGGTCAACTGACAAGTAGCGCCTGATGACTTGGTAAAAATCAGTCACCAGGTCATGTACACGCCCATACGGGAGAGTGCAGAGTCTGCGTGTCCGTCTCACCGGAACACGCGCGAAGGGATGACTCATGGCACTCTCCCGTTCGGCACGTCTGGGGGCACTGGCCACAGCCGCCGCCTCCTTCTGCTTGATCGCCGCCGCACCCGCACCGCACCCCGGCTCGCCCGGCGTCGGCGACCCGTACTTCCCGCTGCTCGGCAACGGCGGTTTCGACGTACGCCACTACGGCCTCGACGTGGGGTACAACCCCGACACCGACCGCCTCGACGGCCGCACCACGATCACCGCGCGCGCCACCCAGAACCTCTCCTCCTTCCACCTCGACCTCCAGAAACTGGAGGTGACGAGGATCGAGGTGAACGGCAGACGCGCGAAGTTCACCCGCGACGGCGACGAGATCCGCATCAGCCCCCGCGACCACCTGCGCAAGCACAAGACGTTCACCGTGATCGTCACCTACGGCGGCGTGCCCGAGCCGCTGAGCGGCCCCATCGTCTTCGGCTCCGACTACGGCTGGATGAAGACCACCGACGGCGTCTTCGTCGCCTGCGAGCCCAACGCCGCCTCGACCTGGTTCCCCGCCAGCGACCACCCCTCGGACAAGGCCGCCTTCGACATCCGCATCAAGGCCCCCAGGGGCCTGACCGGCGTCTCCAACGGCCGGCTCGTCGACAGGTACACCAAGGGCGGGCAGACCGTCGCCCACTGGCGCGAGTCCAAGCCCATGGCGACGTATCTCGCGACCGCGACCATCGGCAAGTTCGACGTGAAGAAGGGCAGGACCCCGGGCGGCACCCCGATCTACGTCGCCATCGACCCCGTCCTGGAGAACAGCAACAACGTCGACGTGTACGGCGTCACGGCCGAGGTCACCGACTACTGGTCGAAGATCTTCGGGCCCTACCCCTTCGAGGAGACCGGCGCGATCGTCGACGACATGCCGCAGGCGGGCTTCTCCCTGGAGACCCAGACCAAGCCGGTGTACTCCGCGATCCGCAGCGAGTCGACCATCGCCCACGAGGTCGCCCACCAGTGGTTCGGCGACTCCGTCACGCCCGCGAAGTGGAACGACATCTGGCTCAACGAAGGCTTCGCGACCTACTCCCAGTGGCTGTGGAGCGAGCACAAGGGCACCCAGACCGCCCGCGAGGCCTTTCTCGCCGGCTACAACTCACGCCCCGCCGACGCGCCCTTCTGGCAGATCGTCGTCGGCGATCCGCAGCGCGACACGATGTTCGCCTCCGCCGTCTACCAGCGCGGCGCCATGACGCTGCAGGTGCTGCGTGAGCGCATCGGTGACAAGGCGTTCTTCAAGCTGCTCCCGGCCTGGGCCGCGCAGCAGCGCTACAGCAACGCCACCACCGCCGAGTTCATCCGGCTCGCCGAGAAGATCTCGGGCAAGCAGCTCGACGCGCTGTTCGAGACGTGGCTGTTCACGAAGGGCAAGCCCGCCCTGTAACCGCCGCGGGCGCCGCTGCCGCCGCGCGGCTCCGCCCTGGTGAGGCCCGTGACGGCGGGCAGGTAAGAATGTCGCGTGATCCAGGATCTGTTCAGTCCCTCCGTCCAGCACGCGCTCGACATCGTCGGGATCTTCGTCTTCGCGATCTCCGGCGCCCTGCTCGCCGTACGCAAGAACTTCGACGTCTTCGGGATCGTCGTGCTCGCCGAGGTCACCGCGCTGGGCGGGGGGATCTTCCGGGACGTGGTCATCGGGGCGGTGCCGCCCGCCGCCTTCGTCGACCTCGGCTACTTCATCACGCCGCTGTTCGCGGCCGCCCTGGTGTTCTTCCTGCACCCGGAGGTGGAGCGCACCCAGCTCGCGGTGAACGTCTTCGACGCCGCGGGCCTCGGCCTCTTCTGCGTCACCGGCACGACCAAGGCGTACGACTACGGCCTCGGCCTCACCGCGTCGGCGGCCCTGGGGCTCGCCACCGCGGTGGGCGGCGGCGTGCTGCGCGACATCATCGCCAACGAGGTGCCCTCCCTGGTGCGCTGGGACCGTGACCTGTACGCCGTGCCCGCCATCGTCGGATCCGCGATGGTCGCGCTCTGCATCAACTACGACATGGTGAACGCCTTCACCAGCAGCCTCGCCGTGATCACGACCTTCGTCCTGCGGCTGCTCGCGCTGCGGTACCACTGGCGGGCGCCCCGGGCCTGGCACCGCCGGTCCACCGCGGTCGAGGTGGAGGAGGCGAGCTAGAGGAAGCGGGTCAGGGGAGCGGCCCGACAGAAAAAGCTACCGCTCAGTAATTACTTGTTGTACGTTGCCGGTATGGCAGAGGCAGCATCCATACCGGCAGCGGTGCCCGCGAGCATCGGCGACAGCGAGTTCGACCGCGACACCGCGGTCACCCGGCGGGAGCCCGGTGTCTACGACATCGATCTCTCCGCGGGCTGGACGATCATCAACGCCGTCAACGGCGGTTATCTCCTCGCGGTCCTCGGCCGCGCGCTCGCGGACGCCTTGCCGCACCCGGACCCCTTCACGGTCTCCGCGCACTACCTGACGGCGTCCCACCCCGGGCCCGCCGTGATCCGCACGGACACGGCACGTGCCGGGCGCACCCTGTCGACCGGGCAGGCCTCGCTCTTCCAGTACGACGAGGAGGGGCGCGAGGTCGAACGCATCCGTGTGCTCGCCTCGTACGGAGACCTGGCGGGCCTTCCCGAGGACGTCCGTACGACGGCCAAGCCGCCGGCGCTGCCGCCGCTGGAGCAGTGCTTCGGCCCCCAGGACGCTCCGGACCACCGGCCGGTGCCCGGCAGCTCCGCGATCAGTGACCGGCTCTTCCTGAAGCTGGACCCCTCCACCCTGGGGTGGGCCCTCGGCCAGCCCTCCGGCAAGGGGGAGATGCGCGCCTGGTTCGGCCTCGCGGACGGCCGCGACGCGGATCCGCTGTCGTTGCTGCTCGCGGTGGACGCGTTGCCGCCGACCGCCTTTGAGCTGGGGATCTCCGGCTGGGTGCCGACGGTTGAACTCACGGTCCACGTCCGGGCGAAGCCTGCGCCGGGTCCTCTCCGGGTCTCGATCACCACGCGGAACCTCGCGGGGGGCTTCCTGGAGGAGGACGCGGAGGTCTGGGACGCGGAGGACCGCCTGGTGGCCCAGTCGCGGCAGTTGGCGCGGGTGCGGTTGGGCTGAGGCCGGGGCGGGTCCCTGCGGGGCTCTCCCCAATCCCACCCCTTCCCGAAGCTGGGGCTCCGCCCCAGACCCCGCTCCTCAAACGCCGGAGGGGCTGAATCTTTCAGCCCCTCCGGCGTTTGAGGAGGGCTCCCGCGCCGAGCGGGTTTTCGGGAAGGGGCGGGGTTGGGGACAAATCCCCTACCCCACCAGCCGCACGCCCCCATACGAAACCCCCGCCACCACCACCCACGCACACAACCCAAGCCCCGCCACCCGCCCCCCGGTTCGACTCAGCGACGGCAGGTCCACCGCCGAGCCCAGGCCGAACAGGGCCGCCGCCAGGAGTAGTTCCTGGACGTGGCCCGCCAGGTCCAGTACGGACCCCGGCACCCACCCCGTACTCCGCACCGCCACCATCACCAGGAACCCGGCAACGAACAGCGGCAGCAGAGGGGGACGTCGACGGGCGGTCGCCCCGCCCGAAGCCGCAGCCGCACGCCCCCGCAAGGCGAACGCCACCCCCGCCACCAGTGGCGCAAGCATCGCCACCCGCATCAGCTTCACCAGCACCGCGTCGCCCAGCGCACCAGGCCCGGCAGCCTGCGCCGTGGCCACCACCTGCCCCACGTCGTGCACACCGGCCCCGGCCCACCGGCCGAACTCCGCGTCGCTCAGCCCCAACGGCCCCTGCAGCAGCGGCAGTACGGCGATGGCGAGCGTCCCGCACAGTGTCACGAGCGCCACTGAGACCGCCGCGTCCCGCTCCTCGTTCTCGGTCGCCTCACTGACCGCGCCGATCGCGGACGCCCCGCATATCGAGTACCCGGTGGCGATCAGGAGCGGCTGGTCGCCGGGCAGTCCCATGCGGCGGCCGAGCCACCACGTCCCGAAGAACGTCGCCGCCACCACCCCGAGCACCATCACCACCGTCGCCCAGCCGAGGCCGATGACATCGTCCAGGCTCAGTTTCAGGCCGAGCAGCACGATGCCGAGCCGCATCAGCCGCTTCCCGGCGAGGGAGAGCCCCGCCTTGCCGGGGCCTCGTACGACCGCGCGCACACCCGGCACATGCGCCGCCGCGAGGCCGAGCGCCACCGCCGCCGTCAGCATCGGCACGGCCGGGATCAGGGCATGCGTCGCCCAGGCCACGGCGACCCCGAGTGCGGCAAGGGCGAGGCCCGGCAGCGGGCGGGGCCCGGGAGGCGCGGCCGAAGAGATCTGCTGACGCTGTCCCAGGAGCGCCATCAGTGGTCGGCCGGCAGTTCGTAGATCCGGCGCACGCTGGTGCCCAGGCGGGAGATGTCCGCGCCGTACACATGGAGCGAGACCGCCCGTCCCGTGCCGCCGTTCCAGACCCGGTGGATGTCACCGGGGGGCGCGAAACCGCACACCGTGCCCTGCCGGTTGACCAGGTCCTCGGTGGCGACGAGCCGGGCACGGGTGTCGGGCGACGCCGGGACGAGGCGGTAGCGCCGCTCGTGTTCCACGCCCTCGTGGACGCCGGTCACGCACCACGAGACGTGGTCGTGGACCGGCGTGTGCTGGCCCGGCAGCCAGACGATGCCGACCACCGAGAAGCTGCCGTCGTGCTCGGCGTGCAGCAGATGCTGACGGTAGCGCTCGGGGTCACCGGAGCGTTGCTCGTCGGTGAGGAGGTCGGCGGCGCCCAGGTGCGGCGCGAGTCGTTCGCCGACCAGGTACGCCGTCAGGTCCGGCGGAAGCCCCCGGCCGACGGCCTCGCGTACGCCGGAGACGAGGGCGTCCAGACGCCCGGTGGTGCGGGCCGCTCGGTACGCGGTGGTGGAGGCACTCATAGGGGCAGCGTCCTGCCGCCCTTCCATCACGTCCAACGACAGTTTCTAAGCCACTCCCCAACTTTTCCTTATGGATGGGGAGCGGGTCGCCTCAGCAGCCCACGCGGTTCGCCGCGACCGCCTTCAGCTCATCGAGCACCAGCGCCGTCGCCGGAATCCGCAGATGCTCCCGCAGCGCGTACGCCGAGACCTGCCGCCGTGACGCCGGGTCGAGGGCGCGGCCCGTCACCTGGCGGTGGCGCAGGAAGTCGAGGACGAGCCCCGGCATCATCGCGATGCCGAGGCCCTCGGCGACCAGGCTCTGGATGACGAGGTTGTCGTCCGTGGTGAAGGCGATGTCGGGGGTGAAGCCCTGCTCGGCGCACTCGTGCAGGAAGTTGGCGCGGCAGCGCAGGCAGCCCGCGATCCAGCGCTCGCCCGCCAGGTCGACGAGCCGGACGGAACGGCGCCGGGCCAGTGGGTGCCGGGACGGCATGAGGACCGTCAACTGGTCCTCCATCAACGGGATCTCCACCACCTCGTCCGGTACGTCCTCGTGCAGGCCGGGATAGTGGAAGGCCAGGGTGACGTCGCAGTCGCCGTCCACCAGACGCTGGAGGGATTCCGGCGGTTCGTTCTCCTGGAGTTCGACGCGCACCCCGGGGTGGCTCGCGGCGAGGCGGGAGAGGGCCTCGGGGATGAGGGTGGCGTTGGCGCTGGGGAAGGCGCAGATGCGGACGCGGCCGGTGCGCAGGCCCGTGATGGCGTTCATCTGCTGCTGGGCGGCGTCGATGTTGCCGAGGATGATCCCCGCGTGCCGGGACAGCGCCTCGCCCGCCTCGGTCAGCCGCATCCTGCGGCCGACGCGGGTGAACAGGACCGTGCCGACGGACCGTTCGAGCGCCTTCATCTGCTGGGTGATCGCGGGCTGCGTATAGCCGAGCGAGCGGGCGGCGGCGGAGTAGGAGCCGGTCCGGACCACTTCATGGAATGACCTGATGTGCCGGGAATCGAACACTCCTGAATCATAAGCATGATCCGCGGAGGGCCGACAGGCCATCCTTGACCGGGTGAAATCCGACCGGCTGCTCTCGATCCTGCTGCTGCTCCAGACCCGCGGGCAGGTCCCCGCCCATGAACTAGCCGACCGCCTCGAAGTCTCCGTACGCACCATCTACCGCGACATCGAGGCGCTCTCCGCCTCCGGTGTCCCGGTCTACGCGGAGCGCGGGCGGCACGGCGGCATCGCGCTCCTGCCCGGCTTCCGTACGGACGTCACGGGGCTCACGGCGGACGAGTCGCGCGCGCTGTTCATCCTGGCCGCGCAGGGCGCGCACGCCGCGCTCGGGCTCGACGAGGCGCTCGGCTCCGCGCTGCGCAAGGTCATGGCGGCGCTGCCCGCACCGCACCGCCCGGCCGCCGAGCTGACGAGCCGGCGCATCCTCGTCGACTCGGCGCGCTGGATGCCGGGACCCCACGGATCGGATCCGGTCACCGTCGATCTCGACGTACTGCAGGACGCCGTCTTCAGTGACCGGCGGCTGCGGCTGCGCTACCGGCACAGCGGCGACGCGGAGCCGAGCGCCTACACGGTCGATCCGTACGGCCTCGTCTCCAAGGCGGGCGTCTGGTATCTGGTCGCCGACCGGCGCGGCTCCCCGCGGCTCTTCCGCGCCGACCGGGTGCGGGCCGCGACCCTCACGGACCAGCCCGTCCGGCGCAGACCCGGCGTCGAACTGGCCGATGTCTGGGGCGTCCTGAAGCGCCAGGTCGAGGACCGGCCGGTCGGCGTGGCCGTGACGGCGCGGGTCGCGCGGGACCGTTACGCCCAGTTCCTGCGCCTCAAGGGGCAGTTCCTGAGCGCGCCTCCCGAGGACGACGGGAAGAGCGAGTGGATCACTGTCCGGCTCGGGTTCGGTGACATCGGTGACGCGCGCACGCTGCTCCCGTTCGCCGCGAGTGTGGAAGTCCTGTCGCCGCCCGAGGTCCGCGCCGAGCTGGCGGGCGCCGCGGCCGCCGTCAGTGACCTGTACGCAGGAAGCGGCTCAGCTCGCCGGTGAGTTCGGCGGGCGCGTCCTCCTGTACGAGGTGTCCCGCGCCCTCGATCAGGCGCAGCTCGGCGCCGGGGATCAGCTTGGCGAGTTCATGGCCGCGTTCCACCGGAATCCAGGTGTCGTCCGTGCCCCAGCAGATGAGGACGGGCAGGTCCAACTCCCCGTAGCGTCCCTGGACTTCGTCCGTGTACCGCTGGTCGTTCTGCTCGATCTGCCGGTAGAACGCGGGCCTGCCCTCCTCGGTGCACCAGGGCTCGACCAGGCGGTCGAGCACCGCCGGGTGCAGGCCGCGGTGGCTCGCCGAACCGACGTACTCGCGCACGAGTGCCTCGTGCAGGGCGGGCGGCAGCTGGGCGAAGACGTCGGCGTGCGCGCCGAGCAGGCGGTAGGTGGGGGAGCCCCAGGGGGCGAGGGCCACCGGGTCGACGACCGCGAGACGCTCGTAGCGGGCGCCGTGCAGGAGGTGGGCGCGCAAGCTGACGCAGCCGCCGAAGTCGTGGGCCACGACCGTCGGCCGGTCGAGACCCCAGTGGGCGAGGAGTTCGGTGAGGACGCGGGCCTGCGCGGCGAGGGAGACGTCCTGTCCCGAGCGCATCTCGGAGGCGCCGTAACCCGGTAGGTCCCAGGCGTACACGCGGTGCTCGCGGGAGAGCGCGCGGGCCACGCCCCGCCAGACGTACGAGGAGAAAGGGGTCCCGTGGACCAGGACGACGGGCGGTGCGTCCGTGGGGCCGAGGGCGGTCCAGCGGACGGCGCCGGTCGGTCCCGCGAAGGTCTGGTCGAGTGTCCAGTCGCGATCGGTCGTCATGACCGTAAGGCTAGTAGCTCCTTACGAGGGTGTCGAGACAAGCGTGTCGGGACACGCGTGGCGAGGCAAGGGGGGCGAGGCTCGTGGCCGTCGGCCGTGCCGCGTCCCCGGTCACTGCTCGTCCAGCCAGTGCCGCCGCCCGAGCGCGACCAGGCGCAGTCGCCTGCGCGCGCCCGCCGCCACCTGTTCCTCGGTGCCGGGCGCCGCCTCCAGGAGGGCGGACGCGGTCATCACCATGTGGTCGACGTACATCCTGGCCAGCATCAGGAGATCGTCGTCGTCCCAGCCCGCGGACGTCGGCTCCAGGGCGAACTGGGCCTTCACCTCCTGGGCGAACAGGGTGAGTTGATCGCCTATCGCGGACCGTACGGCCTGTACCCCGCCGTGCTGCTCGCGCGCGATGAAGCGGACGTGCGCCGGATGTGTGCGCACATAGGCGACGATCAACTCGACCGTGGCCGCGATGCGTTCCTCGCCGTCGCTGTCCGCGCCGCTGTCGCCGGTCGCCGCGAGGAGCGAGACGAGTGTGGTGTGCAGGCTGCTCAGCGCCTCCTCGACCAGCGCCACACCCAGGTCGGCCATGTCGTGGAAGTGCCGGTAGAAGGCGGTGGGGGCCACGCCCACGGCACGGGTGACCTCGCGCAGTCCCAGGCTGCTCAGGCTCTGCTCCTCGAGGAGCTGGAGCGCCGCGTCGAGGAGTGCCTGCCGGGTTTTCTGCTTCTGGGCCTGCCGGATGCCGAGAGTGTGACTCATGCCATGCAGTTAACAACTGTTCTCCGGGATTGGAAAGCCGGAGAGGCGGTACTCTCTATGTCAGTGAACAGTTGTTACCACAAGCGTTCACCGAAGTTCCCGACGAGAGGCATCCCATGTTGTTCCTCGTAGCCGCCCTCCTGCTGCTCGGTGTCGCGATGGGCTCCGTGGCCCACGCGCCGCTCCCCGTCAGCCTCGTGGCCGCCGTCGTGATCGGCGTGTGGCTGATGGTGTTCGCGATCCGCGAGCGACGCTCGCGCCGTCACTTCTGAGCGCGCCACCGCGTTCCTGACCGATCCGCACGGCCCCTGAAAGGAGTCGCACCATGGCACTCACGACCACCAGGCCCAAGGCTGCTTCCGACGCCGGCTCCACCTCTCCCGCCTCCGCCCCCGCCCCCACCGGCCGGCGCGACACCGACGGCATGGCCGTCGCCTCGTTCGTCCTCGGGCTGCTCGGGCTGCTCGTCCTGAACCTCTTCCTCGGCCCGATCGCGATCGTCCTCGCGAGCATGGCGCTCCTGCGGGGGACCAGCCGAAAGGGCCGCGCGATGCTCGGGCTCGGGCTCGGTGTGGCCGATCTCGTCGTCCTCGCGGTGCTGATGGCCATGGACAACACCGTGTCCTGGGGTCTCGCGGGCTGACACCGCTTGGACGCGGGGCCCGGCGAGGCTCGTAGAATCGTGCCCACCATGGCCTACCTCGACCACGCAGCGACCACTCCGATGCTCCCGGAGGCGATCGCGGCGATGACCGCCCAGCTCGCCGTCACCGGCAACGCCTCCTCACTGCACGCGGCGGGGCGGCGGGCGCGTCGCACCGTCGAGGAGGCCAGAGAGACGCTCGCCGAGTCGCTCGGCGCGCGCCCCAGCGAGACCGTCTTCACCGCGGGCGGCACCGAGGCCGACAACCTCGCCGTGAAGGGCCTGTACTGGGCGCGGCGCGACGCCGACCCCGCGCGGACCCGCGTCCTCGCCAGCCCCGTCGAGCACCACGCCGTCCTCGACGCCGTGCACTGGCTCGGCGAGCACGAAGGCGCCACCGTCGAATACCTCCCCGTCGACGCGTACGGCCGCGTGCACCCCGAGGCGCTGCGCGAGGCGATCGAGCGCGACCCCGACGACGTCGCCCTCGCCACCGTCATGTGGGCCAACAACGAGATCGGCACCGTCCAGCCGATCCGTGAACTGGCCGACGTGGCGGGGGAGTTCGACATCCCGCTGCACGCCGACGCGGTGCAGGCCTTCGGCCAGCTCCCCGTCGACTTCGGCGCGTCCGGGCTCGCCGCGATGACCGTGTCCGGGCACAAGATCGGCGGCCCCTACGGCATCGGGGCGCTGCTCCTGGGCCGCGAGTACAGCCCCGTGCCCGTGCTGCACGGCGGCGGGCAGGAGCGTCATGTGCGCTCCGGGACGCTCGACGTGCCCGCCATCGCCGCGTTCGCCGTGGCGGGGCAGCACGCCGCCGGGCAGCGTGAGTGGTTCGCCCGGGAGATCGGCGGCCTGCGGGACGACCTGATCACCGCGGTGTGCGCGGAGGTCCCCGGCGCGATCCTGGGCGGCGACCCGGTCGACCGGCTGCCCGCGAACGCGCACTTCACCTTCCCCGGCTGCGAGGGGGACTCCCTGCTGCTGCTGCTCGACGCGCAGGGCATCGAGTGCTCCACCGGCTCGGCCTGCACGGCGGGAGTGGCCCAGCCGAGCCACGTCCTGCTCGCCACCGGCACCGACCCGGACCTGGCCCGCGGCACGCTCCGTTTCTCCCTCGGGCACACCTCGACCAAGGCGGACGTGGCCGCGGTGGCCCAGGCGATCGGTCCGGCGGTGGAACGGGCGCGGACGGCGGGACTGAGCTGAGCCGGGAGCTGCCCGCTGTGAGACCTGCTCGCTGTGAGACCTGCCCGCTTGCAGACCGGCCCGCTTCAAGACCTGCCCGCTTTACGGCAGTACGTGATGAGGCTAACGCCGGACTGCGCTGACCTCCCCCTGAGTTGATGCCGGTTTCGGCCGCTATAGGCCGGACAGGCGCGGGAGCGGGCGACGAGGCCCACAGCCCGTCGATCTATGCTTGCCGCTCGCGAGTCCGCTCCGCGCGTTCGGGGCCGCACGACAACCCCCTCTTCGGGGCTGCACGACCACCCCTCCTGGAGTTCACATTGAAGGCGAACCTCCGCTCTCGCATCGCCGCGCGGCTCGGACGCATGTACCTCTCCCGGATCCAGCGGAACGGGATCAGCGCCTCCACCATCTCGAAGCTGCCGGAGCCCCTGCTCGCGCCGATGCGCCGCGACGGGCTCGACCCGGTCGCAAGCCTCACCGAGCACCAGGCGGAGCAGCCGATATCCAAGGTGCCGCTGCCGTTCGGCATGGACGCCTGGGTGGTCACCGGCTATGACGAGGTGAAGGCGGTCCTCGGCGCGACCGACGGCTTCAGCAACGACTTCATGAACCTCGCGGGCAACGCCGGAGTGGTCGACGACCACCACCCCGGCGGCCTCGGCTTCAGCGACCCCCCGGTCCACACGCATCTGCGCCGCATCCTCACGCCCGAGTTCACGATGCGCAGGCTGCGCCGCCTCACGCCCAGGATCGAGGCCATCGTCGAGGAGCGGCTCGACGCGATGGAGGCCGCGGAAGGGCCCGTCGACCTCGTCCAGGCCTTCGCGCTGCCGATCCCCTCCCTGACGATCTGCGAGCTGCTCGGCGTGCCCTACGAGGACCGCCACGACTTCCAGCAGCTCGCCATGGAGCGCTTCGACCTCTTCGGCGGCGCGACCGCTCCCTTCGGCGCGATATCCGCCTCGCTCTCCTACTTCCGGGACGTCGTCAAGAAGCAGCGCGAGAACCCGGGCGACGGACTGCTCGGCATGATCGTGAAGGAGCACGGCGACACGGTCGGCGACGAGGAGCTCGCCGGACTCGCCGACGGCGTCCTCACCGGCGGCTTCGAGACGACCGCGAGCATGGTGGCCCTCGGCTCCCTGCTCCTCCTGCAGCACCCGGAGACCGCCGCGCGGCTGCGCGAGGACGACGGGGCGGCCGCACCCTTCGTCGAGGAGGCGCTGCGCTACCTCACCGTCGTGCAGGTGGCCTTCCCGCGCTTCGCCCGCGAGGACATCGAAGTGGCCGGCGTACGCATACCCAAGGGCGACCTGGTCCTGTGCTCCCTGAGCGGCGGCAACCGCGACGCCAAGTACACCCCCGACGGCGGCGGTTTCGACCCGCACCGCAAGGCCTCGGGTCACCTCGCCTTCGGCTACGGCATCCACCGCTGCATAGGCGCCGAGCTGGCCCGCATGGAGCTGCGCGCCGCGTACCCGGCCCTCGTGAAGCGCTTCCCCCAGATGCGGCTCGCGGTCGCCCCCGAGGACCTCTCCTTCCGCAAGCTGTCCATCGTGTACGGGGTGGAGTCGCTGCCGGTGCACCTGCGCTAGGTCACCTCATTCGAGGGCCGCGCGGGCCTTGGTGACGAGCTTCAGATAGCGATCCCAGTCCCAGTGCGGCCCCGGGTCCGTGTGGTCCGTGCCCGGCACCTCCACGTGCCCGATGATGTGCTCGCGGTCCACCGGGATGTCGTACCGCTCACAGATGCCCGCCGTCAGGCGCGCCGACGACTCGTACATCGCGTCGGTGAACGAGGACTTCTTGTCGACGAAGCCCTCGTGCTCGATGCCGATGCTCCGTTCGTTGTAGCTCTTGTTCCCCGCGTGGAACGCCACGTCCAGCTCGCGGATCATCTGGGCGACGTGCCCGTCCTTGCGCACCACGTAATGGGCCGCGGCGCCGTGGCCGGGGTCCTTGAACACCCTCAGCGCCGTCGCGTACCCGCCCTGGACGACGTGGATGACGACCATGTCGATGCCGTAGTCGTCGGGGCGGTCCGCGCGGCGCCAGTTGTAGTCGGACGCGGCTATCCACTGCGCGCCCTTGGCGTCGACCTCGCCCTCCTTGCGCTTCTTCACCACGCCGGGCATCCGCCACCACAGGCGCCCCAGCTCGTCCGACGCGAGCACGGCCGTGCCGACGGCCGCCGCGGCGCCGCCGATCAGGAGCGTCCGCCGGTTGACGCCCCGGCGCCTCTGGCCCTGCTCCGCTGTCGAGTCCTGTTCGTCCCCCATGTGATCGTCAACGCTTACTCACGGGCGGCTGGTTCCCGCGGGCCCGTACCCTGTTAGAGCTATGACTGAGAACCGGACCCCGCAGCACCCCCGCCCCCTCCGCGTGCTCGCCGCCATGTCGGGCGGCGTGGACTCCGCCGTCGCCGCCGCGCGCGCCGCCGAAGCCGGGCACGACGTGACCGGAGTGCACCTGGCGCTCTCGGCGAACCCGCAATCGTTCCGCACGGGCGCGCGCGGCTGTTGCACCATCGAGGACTCCCGCGACGCCCGCCGCGCCGCGGACGTCATCGGCATCCCGTTCTACGTCTGGGACCTGGCCGACCGCTTCCGCGAGGACGTGGTCGAGGACTTCATCGCCGAGTACGAGGCGGGGCGCACCCCCAACCCGTGCCTGCGCTGCAACGAGAAGATCAAGTTCGCCGCGCTCCTGGACAAGGCCCTGGCCCTCGGCTTCGACGCGGTCGTCACCGGCCACTACGCCACGGTCGTCGTGAACGAGGACGGCACGCGCGAGCTGCACCGGGCCTCAGACATGGCCAAGGACCAGTCCTACGTCCTGGGAGTCCTGGACGACCGCCAGCTCGCCCACGCGATGTTCCCCCTCGGTGACACGCTCACCACCAAGGAGGAGATCCGCGCGGAGGCCGAGGAGCGTGGCCTCGCCGTCGCGAAGAAGCCCGACAGCCACGACATCTGCTTCATCGCGGACGGCGACACCCAGGGCTTCCTCGCGGACCGCCTGGGCAAGGCGGAGGGCGACATCGTCGACGCCGACGGCAACAAGCTGGGCACCCACGAGGGCGCCTTCGGCTACACCATCGGCCAGCGCAAGGGCCTGCGGATCGGCACCCCCGCCCCCGACGGCAAGCCGCGCTACGTCCTGGACATCTCCCCGGTGCACAACACCGTGACGGTGGGCCCGGCGGACGCGCTGGACGTATCGGCTCTGACCGCCATCAAGCCCCGCTGGTGCGGCGCGGCTCCCACGGGGCCCGGCACGTACACCGCGCAGCTGCGGGCGCACGGCGGCGAGACGCCGGTGCGCGCCGAGCTGGTCGACGGCACGGAGCTGCGCGTCACCTTCGACGAGCCCGTACGCGGCGTGGCCCCCGGCCAGGCGATCGTGCTCTACGACGGCACGCGCGTGGTGGGGTCGGCGACGATCGCGACGACGGAGCGGGTCACGGCCGCGGCCTGACCCCCCGCCTTCTACTTCACTGCTTCTACTTCGTAGAAGCAGAAGTGGTCCTTGATCTCGGCCACCGCGTCCTTCGGCTCCGGGTAGCCCCAGACTGCGTCCTTGCCGTCCTCGGCACCCGGCAGGGACCAGTAGGACGCCGTTCCCTTGAACGGGCAGTACGTGGTCGTGTCCGAGGGGGTGAGGAGGTCGGTGCGTACGTCCTCCGGAGGGAGGTAGTACCGCACCGGGTAGCCCGTCTCGCGCAGGAGCAGCGGGCGGCTGCTCTCGGCCACGACCTGGCCGTCCCGCACCACCCGTACGTGATCGGTGCCCTGCTCGATGGTGATCTTGTGCCCTGCTGTCACCGTGTTCTCCTTCTGTGCTCGATCAGGCTGTGAGCCATCAGGCTCTGTGAACGGCCGCGTCCCGCCCAGTCTGTGCCGGATCGTACGGTGAGGCCATGAACATCTGCGTCTTTCTCTCCGCGGCCGACCTTCCCGAGCGCTACACCCGCCCCGCGCGCGAGTTCGCCGAACTGCTCGGGAAGGGCGGCCACACCCTGGTGTGGGGCGGTTCGGAGAGCGGTCTGATGAAGGTCGTCGCCGACGGGGTGCACGAGGCGGGCGGGGGGCTCGTCGGGGTCTCGGTGGACTTTCTCGCCGCCAAGGCGCGGGCTGTCACCGCGCCCGACGAGATGGTGATCGCGCGTGACCTCGCCGAGCGCAAGGCGCTGCTCCTGGAGAAGTCCGACGCGATCGTGATCATGGTCGGTGGTACCGGCACGCTGGATGAAGCCACCGAGATTCTTGAGCTGAAGAAGCACGGCAAGCACACGAAGCCCGTGGTCCTGCTGAACTCGGCGGGGTTCTACGACGGCCTGAAGGAGCAGTTCCAGCGCATGGAGGACGAGGGCTTCCTGCCGGTTCCGCTGACCGGCCTCGTCTTCTTCGCCGAGGAGCCCGTGGGTGCCCTCGCCTACCTGGAGGAGAGCATGGGCACGCGCTGAGCCGTACCCGCCGGGGTGCGACGATGGGCGCATGGCAACACATGTGATCACCGGGGCCGGCTCCGGCATCGGCGCGGCCGTGGCCCGCCGCCTCCACGCACGCGGCGACGCACTCGTCCTGCACGCACGGGACGCGGGCCGTGCCAAGGAACTCGCGGCGCAGTTCCCCGGGTCGTCCACGCTCGTGGGCGACCTCTCCGACCCGGACAAGCTCTCCTGGGCCTTCGGCCACCAGTCGCTGCCCGAGCGGGTGGACTCGCTGCTGCACATCGCGGGCGTCGTCGACCTGGGCCCGGTCGGCGACCTCACCCCGAAGACCTGGCGCCACCAGCTCAACGTCAACCTCATCGCCCCCGCCGAACTGACCCGGCACTTCCTGCCCCAACTGCGTGCCACCCGGGGCCACGTGGTCTTCGTGAACTCCGGCGCCGGTCTGAGCGCGAGCCCCGCCTGGTCCGCCTACGCCGCCTCCAAGCACGGCCTCAAGGCCCTCGCGGACTCCCTGCGCGGCGAGGAGCACGCGAACGGCGTCCGTGTCACCTCCGTCTACCCGGGCCGCACGGCGAGCGCCATGCAGGCCAAGGTCCACCAGCAGGAGGGCAAGGAGTACGTCCCCTCCCGCTTCATCGACCCGGAGTCCGTCGCCACGACGATCCTGATGGCCATCGACCTGCCGCGCGACGCGGAGGTCAACGACCTGACGGTGCGGCCCGGACAGTGAACGCGATCAGTTGGGGCCCGGCCACCGGCATCGGGTCCATGCCCGGTGGTGACGCCCGCGAGGCCGCGAAGACCGTCACCGGCAGTTTCGAGGACTTCCCGTATCTGGCCGAGCTGCCCGCGCGAGGGCCCGGCGCCGACATGATCGGACGGACCGCCGGACTGCTGGTCGAGCTCTACGCGCGCGTGGAGCCCAGCGGCTGGCGGATCGGCGACCGGCCGGGCCGCGACACGCGCCGAGCGAAGGCCTGGCTCGGCGAGGACCTGGACGCCCTGGAGGAGTTCACCCAGGGGTACGAAGGGCCGGTCAAGGTGCAGGCCGTCGGGCCGTGGACGCTGGCCGCCGCCCTGGAGCTGAAGAACGGCGAGGCCGCGCTCTCCGACCCCGGCGCCTGCCGTGACCTGGCCGGATCGCTCGCCGAAGGCCTGCGCGCCCACCTCGCGGACGTACGCCGCCGCATCCCCGGCGCCCAGGTCGTGCTCCAGCTCGACGAGCCCTCGCTCATCGGCGTACTGCGCGGGCACATCAAGACCGCGAGCGAGTACCGCACCCACCGCGCCGTGGACCGCCAGCTCGTGGAGAGCACCCTGCGGGAGGTGCTCGGTGTGCACGACGGGCCCGCCGTCGTGCACTCCTGCGCGCCGGACGTGCCGTTCGCGCTCCTTCGCCGGGCCGGCGCCGACGCGATCTCGTTCGACTTCTCGCTGCTCACCGAGCGTGACGACGAGGCGATCGGTGAGGCCGTCGAGGGGGGCACGAAGCTCTTCGCCGGTGTCGTGGCGGGCGTGGACGGCCCATTGTCAGACCCTGCCGGTAGCGTCATGGGTGTCAGGACGTTGTGGCGCAGGCTGGGGCTGAATCCGGGTTCTCTCGCGGAGTCGGTCGTGGTCACTCCGTCGTGCGGCCTCGCGGGGGCTTCTCCCGCGTACGCACGCGCGGTGCTCGCCCACTGCGCCCGGGCGGCGAGATCACTCGCGGACAACCCTGAGTAATTGGGTATGACGTAACGGGAGGATGTAACGGTGGCTGTCGAACAGCAAGGCTCTGTGCCCGCCGAGGCACGGGATCAGCATGCCCAGCTGGCCGAACAGATCGAGGAGCACCGCTTCCGGTACTACGTGAACGATCAACCGGTCGTCAGTGACGCCGAGTTCGACAAGCTCCTGCGCTCGCTTGAGGCCCTGGAGGAGGAGTACAGCGAGCTGCGCACGCCCGACTCGCCCACCCAGAAGGTCTCCGGGGCGTACGAGACCGAGTTCACCTCGGTCCAGCACCGCGAGCGCATGCTCTCCCTGGACAACGCCTTCGACGACGCGGAGCTCGCCGCCTGGGCCGACCGCGTCGGCAAGGAGGTCGGCACCGGCGACCACCACTTCCTGTGCGAGCTGAAGGTCGACGGCCTCGCCGTGAACCTCACGTACGAGGACGGCAAGCTCACCCGCGCGGCCACCCGCGGCGACGGCCGCACCGGCGAGGACATCACTCCGAACGTCCGCACGATCGCGGACATCCCGGACCGCCTCAAGGGCGACAAGATCCCCGCCCTGGTCGAGATCCGCGGCGAGGTCTTCTTCCCCATGGAGAAGTTCGAGGAGCTCAACGCCCGCCTGGTGGAGGCCGGTGACAAGCCCTTCGCCAACCCGCGCAACGCGGCGGCGGGTTCACTGCGCCAGAAGGACCCGCGCGTCACCGCCACCCGCCCGCTGCACATGGTGGTGCACGGCATCGGCGCCCGCGAGGGCTTCGACATCGACTGCCTCAGCCACGCCTACGAACTCCTGAAGGCCTGGGGCCTGCCCACCGCCCAGCACAACAAGGTGGTCCAAGGGCTCGACGGCGTACGGGACTTCATCACGTACTTCGGCGAGAACCGCCACTCCGTCGAGCACGAGATCGACGGCGTGGTCGTGAAGCTGGACGAGATCCCGCTCCAGGGCCGCCTCGGCTCGACCTCGCGCGCGCCCCGCTGGGCGATCGCCTGGAAGTACGCCCCCGAGGAGGTCAACACCAAGCTGGTGAACATCCGCGTGGGCGTCGGCCGCACCGGCCGCGTCACGCCGTACGCCCAGGTGGAGCCCGTCACGGTCGCGGGCTCCGAGGTCGAGTTCGCGACCCTGCACAACCAGGACGTGGTGAAGAAGAAGGGCGTCTTCATCGGGGACACGGTCGTCCTGCGCAAGGCGGGCGACGTCATCCCGGAGATCCTCGGCCCGGTGGTGGACCTGCGCGACGGCACCGAGCGCGAGTTTGTGATGCCCGCCGAGTGCCCCGAGTGCGGGACGGCGCTGCGGCCCATGAAGGAGGCCGACATCGACCTCCGCTGCCCCAACGCCAAGTCCTGCCCCGCCCAGTTGCGCGAGCGTCTCTTCTACCTGGCGGGCCGCAAGAGCCTGGACATCGAGAACTTCGGGTATGTCGCGGCGGCGGCGCTGACCAAGCCCCTCGAGCCGTCACAGCCGCCGGTCCTGGACGAGGGCGACATCTTCGACCTCACCATCGAGCGCCTCCTGCCGATCAAGGCGTACGTACTGGATCAGGACAGCGGTCTGCCCAAGCGGGACCCGAAGACGGGCGAGGAGAAGATCGCCACGGTCTTCGCCAACCAGCAGGGCGAGGCCAAGAAGAACGCCCTGGCCATGCTGGAGAACATCGCGGCGGCCAAGGAGCGCCCGCTCGCGCGGATCATCACGGGCCTCTCCATCCGGCATGTGGGCCCGGTCGCCGCCGAGGCGCTGGCCCGCGAGTTCCGGTCCATCGACCGGATCGAGCAGGCCACGGAGGCGGAGCTGGCCGCGGTGGAGGGTGTGGGCCCGACCATCGCCGCCTCCCTGAAGCAGTGGTTCGAGGAGGACTGGCACCGGGAGATCCTGCGCAAGTGGCGGGCCGCCGGGGTCCGCATGGAGGAAGAGGGCGGGGGCCAGGACGAGGGGCCGCGACCGCTCGAAGGCCTCACCGTCGTCGTGACCGGAACGCTGGAGCACCACACGCGGGATGGCGCAAAAGATGCGTTGCAGAGCCGGGGAGCGAAGGTCACCGGTTCCGTTTCGAAGAAGACCGCATTCGTGGTCGTGGGCGACAACCCCGGCTCGAAGTACGACAAGGCGATGCAGCTCAAGGTTCCGGTTCTCAACGAGGAAGGCTTCGCCGTCCTGCTGGAACAGGGACCGGACGCGGCGGCGGAAGTCGCGCTTCCGACCGAGGAGTAGCGGTTGAAGGCCACCCGTTCAGCGCATACCAGATGCATACGGGTGGCCGGGTCGCATTCGGGCAACCGTTGTGGACCGCTGCCCGTGGAAGCCTTCTGCGGCCTACTGTTGAGGTGTGCGCCTGCCGTGCCCCGCTGCGATTGGGGTATCCCCTGCTCATAGGGAGCACGGGGAAGGAGTTTCAGACGCGGCTGACTTCTGGAGCGAGTCCGCGTGGCTTGGGCACCGCCGGCTGTGAGAGGGACGGGAATGGAACCGACCGAGAGCGCCGCACCGGACTCCCGGCTGCGCGCGCGCCTGCGGCGCGGACCGGGCGCGTGGCTCAGCGGACGCAGAGCGGCACGGGAGACGCAGGAAGTCGAGAGAGGACGCTCCGCCGTCCCGAGCACCCCAGTTGAGCGGCGCGAACGCGCATGGAGCACCGTCGGCGGGTACGGCACGCAGGAGCTCGGTGTCGGCGAGAGCGCGGGTGGACGGGACGCGGGGCCCTGCTCCACCCAGACCGGCGTCGAGGGGCGGCGCAGGCCGCTCTGGCGCGGCGCCGAGGCGCACGGCCCGGACGACGGATCGAGCGAGCGGGACCCCTGGCCGGTGCTTCCGGTTGTCGTCGTGACGCTCGCCGCGGTGGTGCTCGGCACGGGCTTCTTCCACGCGTTCACCGGACGGGGCGACCTGTTCCCCTCCGGCACGGTCGGCTGGTCCCTCGCCGTCCTCACGGGCCTCATCGTCGGCCATCTCGTGGCGCTCGGCCGCGACCGCTGGTGGGGCGGCACGGGATCGGGCGGCGCGCTCACGGTCGCCGTCCTCCTGCTGTACGGCTGGGTGCCCGCCGGAATGGTCAGCCTCACCGTCGTCGTCCTCGTCGGCGTCGCCCGCCGCCACCGCTGGCGCCAGGGCATCCTGCACGGCGCGGTCGACATCCTCGGCATCGGCGCGGGCGCGCTCGCCATGGCCGCGTTCGGCACCGCCCCGACGACGGAGTCGCCCTGGCTGCCCGAGACCTGGGACCTGTACTCCGCCCCCGAGGTGGCCCTCGCCGCCGCGGCGTACCTCGTGGTCACCCGTGTCCTGCTCTGGTACGTCCACGCGCCGCGCACCGGCGCCCTGCCCACGGTCACCCGAACGGCCCTGGTCCGCCAGGGACTCGTCGGCGTCGCGCTGCTCGGCATCGCGCCGCTGATCTGCGTGGTCGCCGCCTCGACGCCCATACTGCTGCCGCTGTTCGCCATCCCCCTCGTCGCGCTCGACTCGACGCTGTGGATAGCGCGGGCCAGGGCCGAGGAGCAGCTGCGCGACCCGCTCACCGGCCTGCCCAACCGCCAGTGGCTCCTCGAACGGACCTGGACGGCACTGGACGACGCCGAGCGGATCGGGGCCCGGTCGGCCCTGATGCTGATCGACATGGACCGCTTCCGGTCGGTGAACGACACCCTCGGTCACCTCGCGGGCGACCGTTTACTGCTGCAGATCGCCGACCGGCTGCGGCTCGCCCTGCCGCGCGGTGCGGAGGCCGCGCGGCTCGGCGGTGACGAGTTCGCCGTCCTGCTGCCCGTCGCCGACTCCACGACGTCCGCCACCCGCGTGGCACGGTCCCTGGTCGCCGCCCTCGGCTCACCCCTCGACCTCGACGGCCTGACGCTGGTCCTGGAGGCCAGCGCCGGGCTCGCCGTCTTCCCCGACCACGCCATGGACGCCGAAGGGCTGCTCCGCCGGGCGGACGTCGCGATGTACCAGGCCAAGCGGGACCGCACGGGCGTCGAGGTGTACGAGTCCAAGCGGGACTCCAACACCCCCGACCGCCTCGGCCTGTTGGGCGATCTGCGCCGGGCGCTCGACGCGGGCGACGTGGAGCTCCACTACCAGCCGAAGGTCCAGTTCGACGGACGCGTGGCGGGCCTCGAGGCGCTGGTGCGCTGGGTGCACCCCGAGCGCGGGAAGGTGCCGCCGGACGAGTTCATCGCCATAGCGGAGTCCTCCGGCCTCATGCCTCACCTCACGGAGTACGTCCTGGAGACGGCCCTCTGCCAGGTGGCGAAGTGGCAGGCGATGGGCCTCAAGGTCCCCGTCGCGGTGAACGTCTCGCCGCGTGACGTGCACACGCCCGGCTTCGCGGGCGCCGTCGCCGCGCGCCTGGCCCGCCACGGCGTCCCCGCGGGAGCGCTCCAACTGGAGATAACGGAACACGTCCTCCTGGAGGACCCGCAGCGGGCCGCGGACACCCTGGCCGGACTGACCGGCCACGGCGTCAAGATGTCGCTCGACGACTTCGGCACGGGGTACTCCTCCCTGGTGCACCTGCGGCGGCTGCCGGTGAGCGAACTGAAGATCGACCGCTCGTTCGTCGCGCGCCTGGCCGTCGACAACGAGGACGCGGAGATCGTCCGCTGCACGGTCGACCTCGCGCACTCCCTGGGGCTGCTCGTCGTCGCCGAGGGCGTCGAGGACGACGAGACGTGGGAGCGGTTGCGCGACCTGGGGTGCGACGCGGTGCAGGGGTGGCTGGTCGCCGCCGCGATGCCGCCGGACGAGACCACCGCCTGGCTGCGGGCCAGAGGCTCCCGCGGGTGGCGCCGCCCCGTCGACGTCGCCGCCGAGGAGGCGGCCGCCGCGGCGGAGGCCGAGGCCGGGGCCGACATCGCGAAGTAGGCCGGGCGGGCCCCGCGAGAAGGCGGCCCGGCCCGGCCGGGGCAATCCGTTTCACGGGCACGGGGTGCGGCCCCATAGGATTGGGGCCACAAACCACACACTCACCCCCAGAGGATCGCCGCATGCCTGGCATTACGCGCGAGGAGGTCGCCCACCTCGCCCGCCTAGCACGTCTTGAGCTGAAGGACGAGGAGCTCGACCACTTCGCCGGACAGCTCGACGACATCATCGGCGCGGTCGCCCGCGTCTCCGAGGTCGCCGACCAAGACGTACCGCCGACCTCCCACCCGCTGCCGCTGACGAACGTCATGCGCGCGGACGAGGTCCGTCCGTCGCTCACCCCCGAGCAGGCGCTCTCCGGCGCCCCGGCCCAAGAGCAGCAGCGTTTCAAGGTGCCGCAGATCCTGGGGGAGGACTAACCACCATGACGGACAGCAAGATCGACATCATCAGGCTCACCGCCGCCGAGATCGCCGCGAAGGTCGCCTCCGGCGAGCTGACGGCCGTCGAGGTCACCGAGGCCCACCTCGCGCGCATCGACGCCGTGGACGAGAAGGTGCACGCCTTCCTGCACGTCGACCGCGAGGGTGCGCTCGCGCAGGCCCGCGCCGTCGACGCCAAGCGGGACAGCGGCGAGAAGCTCGGCCCGCTGGCCGGCGTCCCGCTCGCGCTCAAGGACATCTTCACCACCGAGGGCGTACCGACCACGGTCGGCTCCAAGATCCTCGAGGGCTGGATCCCGCCGTACGACGCGACCGTCACGCGCAAGCTGAAGGCCGCCGACGTCGTCATCCTCGGCAAGACCAACATGGACGAGTTCGCCATGGGGTCCTCCACCGAGAACAGCGCGTACGGCCCCACCGGCAACCCCTGGGACCTCACCCGCATCCCCGGCGGCTCCGGCGGCGGCTCGTCCGCCGCCCTCGCGTCGTACGAGGCCCCGCTCGCCATCGGCACGGACACCGGCGGCTCCATCCGCCAGCCCGCGGCCGTCACCGGCACGGTCGGCGTCAAGCCCACCTACGGCGGCGTCTCGCGCTACGGCATGGTGGCGTTCTCGTCCTCCCTCGACCAGGGCGGGCCCTGCGCCCGTACGGTCCTGGACGCGGCCCTCCTGCACGAGGTCATCGCCGGGCACGACGAGCTCGACTCGACGTCCATCGACGCCCCGGTCCCGGCGGTCGTCGAAGCGGCGCGCAACGGCTCCGTACAGGGCATGCGCGTCGGCGTCGTGAAGCAGTTCGCGGGCGAGGGCTACCAGGCCGGTGTCGTCCAGCGCTTCGAGGAGTCGGTCGCCCTGCTCAAGGAGCTCGGCGCCGAGATCGTCGAGCTGGACTGCCCGTCCTTCGACCTGGCGCTCTCCGCGTACTACCTGATCGCGCCCTCCGAGTGCTCCTCGAACCTCGCGCGCTTCGACGCCATGCGGTACGGCCTGCGGGTCGGCGACGACGGCACGAAGTCCGCCGAGGACGTCACCGCGCTCACCCGCGAGGCGGGCTTCGGCGACGAGGTCAAGCGCCGCGTCATCCTGGGCACGTACGCGCTGAGCTCCGGCTACTACGACGCGTACTACGGAAGCGCCCAGAAGGTCCGCACGCTGATCACGAAGGACTTCGAGAAGGCCTTCGAGCAGGTCGACGTCATCGTCTCGCCCGCGACGCCCACCACCGCCTTCCCGATCGGCGAGCGCGCCGACGACCCGATGGCGATGTACCTCGCGGACGTGTGCACCATCCCGTCGAACATGGCGGGCAACGCCGCCATGTCGCTGCCCTGCGGTCTCGCGCCGGAGGACGGCCTGCCCGTCGGACTGCAGATCATCGCCCCGGCCATGAAGGACGACCGGCTTTACAAGGTCGGCGCTGCCGTAGAGGCCGCCTTCGTGGAAAGGTGGGGTCACCCGCTGCTTGAGGAGGCACCGTCACTATGAGTCCTATGACTGCCAAGGCCCAGGGCTTCAAGAAGTCCAAGCCCGGCGCGTACCTGTCGATGGGCACCACCGCCTTCGGCGCGATCTCGGTCGTCAAGCAGGCCAGGCTGGCCCGCAAGGAGAACGACACGCTCCGTCTCATCGACGCCGCTGTCTCCGCCGCCGCCATCGTCACCGGTCTTGCTCTGCTCTATCGCGAGCTGAAGAAGCTCGGCGACGACGACGTCCTGCTGGGTTGAGAGGGAAAGTTTCACCGTGACTGTCACGACTGACCTGGTGTCGTACGAGGATGCCCTCGCGACGTACGACCCCGTCATGGGCCTTGAGGTCCATGTCGAGCTGGGCACCAAGACCAAGATGTTCTGCGGCTGCTCCACCGAGCTGAAGCAGGACGCCAACAGCCAGACCTGCCCGACCTGTCTCGGACTGCCCGGCGCGCTGCCGGTCGTCAACGAGATCGGCGTCGAGTCCGCCATCAAGATCGGTCTCGCGCTGAACTGCGAGATCGCCGAGTGGTGCCGCTTCGCCCGGAAGAACTACTTCTATCCGGACATGCCGAAGAACTTCCAGACCTCCCAGTACGACGAGCCGATCGCCTTCAACGGCTATCTGGACGTCCAGCTGGAGGACGGCGAGGTCTTCCGCGTGGAGATCGAGCGCGCCCACATGGAGGAGGACACCGGCAAGTCCACGCACGTGGGCGGTGCGACGGGCCGTATCCACGGCGCCTCGCACTCGCTCCTGGACTACAACCGCGCCGGCATCCCGCTCATCGAGATCGTCACCAAGCCGATCGAGGGCGCGGGCGAGCGGGCTCCCGAGGTCGCCAAGGCGTACGTCGCGGAGCTGCGCGAGGTCATCAAGGCGCTCGACGTGTCCGAGGCCCGGATGGACAAGGGCCAGATGCGCTGCGACGTGAACCTCTCCCTGCGGCCGCACGGCCGCGAGGAGTTCGGTACGCGCTCGGAGACGAAGAACGTCAACTCGCTCCGTTCCGTGGAGCGTGCGGCGCGCTTCGAGATCCAGCGTCACGCGGCCGTCCTGAACAGCGGCGGAACGATCGTCCAGGAGACCCGTCACTTCCACGAGGAGGACGGCTCCACGACGTCGGGCCGCATCAAGGACAACGCGGAGGACTACCGGTACTTCCCGGAGCCCGACCTCGTGCCGGTGGCCCCGGCCCGTGAGTGGGTCGAGGAACTGCGTGCCGGTCTCCCCGAGATGCCGCGCGTGCGCCGCAACCGGCTCCGCGAGGAGTGGGGCGTCTCGGAGCACGACATGCAGTCGATCCTGAACGCCGGTGCCGTCGACCCCATCGTCGCCACGATCGAGGCGGGCGCCGATTCGGCGGCCGCGCGCAAGTGGTGGATGGGCGAGCTGTCCCGTAACGCCAACGAGACGGGCCGGTCCCTCGACGAGCTGCCGGTCACCCCGGCGCAGGTCGCCAGGGTCGCCGAGCTGGTCACCAAGGGCGACCTGAACGACAAGCTGGCGCGCCAGGTCTTCGAGGGTGTCCTCGCGGGCGAGGGCACGCCGGACGAGGTCGTCGAGAAGCGCGGCCTGAAGGTCGTCTCGGACGAGGGCGCGCTGTCCACTGCCGTGGAGGAAGCGATCGCCGGTAACCCCGGGGTCGCGGACAAGATCCGCAGCGGCAAGGTCGCCGCGGCCGGCGCGCTGGTCGGCGCGGTCATGAAGGCCACCCGGGGCCAGGCGGACGCGGCCCGCGTCAAGGAACTGATCCTTCAGAAGCTGGGCGTGGAGGGCTGAGCCCTCTCGCCGGTACGGCCTGAACCGCCGTTTCGCGGCGGATCTGCCCCGCCCACCCACCCGATTGCCCCGGAGTGATCGAGTGGGTGGGCGGGGTGCTGTTCGCCCCCCCACTGGGCCACGGAGCGTCCCCCCTGAACACCGTCACCGCCGAAATCCTCTCCGTCGGCCTGCTTCTCGCTGTGCTCGCGTTCGCCGTCATACGGCCCAAGAAGTGGCCGGAGGCCGTCGCCGCGCTGCCCGCCGCGGGGATCGTCGTGGGGCTCGGGGCCGTCTCGCCGGAGCACGCGCTCGCCGAGGTCCAGAGTCTGCTGCCCGTGGTCGGGTTTCTCGCCGCTGTGCTCGTGCTCGCGCAACTCTGCGCGGATGACGGGCTCTTCGCCGCCGCCGGGGACCTCGTCGCCCGGATCTGCGGCGGGCGGACCCGGACGCTGCTCGGCGGGGTCTTCGGGGTGGCCGCGGCGGTCACCGCCGTGCTCAGCCTCGACGCCACCGTCGTCCTGCTCACGCCGGTCGTCTTCGCCACCGCGGCCCGCGTCGGGGCGAGGCCGCGCCCGCACGTCTACGCCACCGCCCATCTGGCCAACTCGGCGTCGCTCCTACTGCCCGTCTCCAACCTCACCAACCTCCTCGCCCTCACCGCCAGCGGTCTCACCTTCACCCGGTTCGCGTTCCTGATGGCATTGCCCTGGCTGGTCGCGATCGGCATCGAATACCTCGCCTTCAGGCGGTACTTCGCCGCCGATCTGGACGCGGGCGCCCTTGAGCCCAAGGAGGCCGAGCCGACCCCCCTGCCGGTCTTCACGCTCGTCGTCCTCGGGCTCACGCTCGCCGGGTTCGTCGTCACCTCGCTGGCCGGAGTCGAACCCCTGTGGGCCGCCCTCGCCGGAGCCGCGGTGCTCGCGGTCCGTGCGCTCCTGCGACGACGTACGAGCGCCACCGCTCTCGTCCGCTCCGCGAGCCCGCTGTTCTGCCTGTTCGTGCTCGCGCTCGGCATCGTCGTCAAGGCGGTCGTCGACAACGGCCTCGGCTCCGGGATCGAGTGGATTCTGCCGGACGGCGCCTCGCTGCCCGCCCTCCTCGCCATCGCGGGCCTCGCCGCCGTGCTCGCCAACCTCATCAACAACCTGCCGGCGATCCTGGCGCTGCTGCCCGCCGTCGCGCCCGCGGGCCCCGGCCCCGTCCTCGCCGCCCTGATCGGCGTCAACATCGGCCCGAACCTGACGTACGTCGGCTCGCTGGCCACCCTGCTGTGGCGCCGCATCCTGCACGACCACGGCACGGACGCCGAGTTGGGGACCTTCACCCGCCTCGGCGTGCTGACCGTGCCCCTCACGCTGGCGGCGTCGACCGTCGCGCTGTGGGCGGGGCTGCTGATCGGCGCCTGAGCCCCGGGCATCCGTTCATACCGACTTCGTCCCCAAGTCTTCACACGGATACCGGACTTCACTAGCGTCCCGCCGAGTAGGCCAATGGATCAGCGGAGAACCATTGGCCGTCGACTGGAGGTCGTTACGTGTCCCCCGAGATTTCGCGCAGGCGACTGATGGCGGTCGGCGGTGGCGCGGTCGGCGCCGCCGCCGTCGGATCCTTCCTGCCGCCGTCGTTGCAGCAGGCACTGGCGCAGGACCGGCACAAACCCGGCAGCGGCGGGCTCGACTCGATCGAGCACGTCGTCATCCTGATGCAGGAGAACCGGTCCTTCGACCACTACTTCGGCGCCCTGCGCGGCGTACGCGGCTTCGGCGACCGCAACGCCGTCCGGCTCCCGAGCGGCAAGTCCGTGTTCGAGCAGCCCGGCGCCCTGCGCACCGTCATGCCCTTCCCGGTCCGGGAGGCCGCCGCCGCGCAGAAGAAGGACCTGCAGTACATCGGCGCCCTCGACCACTCCTGGAGCGGCGGCGCCAAGGCCTGGCACGACGGCTGGAACGACGGCTGGATCACCGCCAAGACCGCCGCGACGATGGCGTACTACACGCGCGACGACATCCCGCTGCACTACGAACTCGCCGACACCTTCACCGTCTGCGACGCCTACCACTCCTCCGTCCACACCTCCACGAGCCCCAACCGCAACCACCTGTGGAGCGGCAAGACGGGCTACGAGGCGAACGGCAAGCGCGCCGTCGGCAACGACGCGTACGACGAGGGCAAGCACCCCGGCTACGACTGGGGGACGTACGCCGAGCGGCTCGAAAAGGCGGGCGTGAGCTGGCAGACGTACACGGAGTGGGAGAACTTCACCGACAACCAGATCGAGTTCTTCACCACCTTCAAGGCCATCGCCCGCAAGGTCCTCGCCAAGACCGGCCTCACCTTCATGGAGGCCTTCTACGCCCAGGTGCGCGACGCCAAGGACGAGGCCGAGCGAGCGAAGCTGCTCGCCACCCTGGAGGAGGGCGTCGCCACCCTCACCAAGGCGGAGAGGTCGCTGTTCGAGCGCGGCCTGCGGCGCGTGCCCACCGGCAAGCTCGCCGAGGAGTTCGCCAAGGACGTCGCGGGCGGCAAGCTGGCCAAGGTCAGCTACCTGGTGCCGTCCGCCCTGGACTCCGAGCACCCCAGCGTCTCCTCGCCGATCCACAGCGCGACCATCGTCTACAAGGTCCTGGACGCCCTCGCCTCGCACCCCGAGGTCTGGCGGCGTACCGCCGTCTTCATCAACTACGACGAGAACGACGGCTTCTTCGACCACGTCCCGCCGCCCGTGCCCGGCGGCGACAGCGCCGAGGAGCGGGAGGAGCGCTGGGACGGTAAGCCGACCGGCCTCGGCGTGCGCGTCCCCATGCTCGTCGTCTCGCCGTGGACCGTCGGCGGCTACGTCACCTCCGAGGTCTTCGACCACACCTCCGTCGTGCGCTTCCTGGAGAAGTGGACCGGCGTCAAGGAACCCAACATCGGCGCCTGGCGCCGCAAGGTCACCGGCGACCTCACCGGCGCCTTCGATTTCCGGCGCGGCCACCGGCAGCCCGAGGTCGAGCAGCCCGGCGCCATCCCGGAGTTCAGCGGCCGCTGGTCGCCGCAGCCGCCTCTCAAGCAGTCCATGCCGGTCCAGGAGCCGGGCACCCGCCGCGCACGCCCGCTGCCCTACCAGCCCGACGCGTACGTGAAGCCGGGGCGCGACGGCGCCCTCTCCGTGCGGCTGCGCAACGGCGGCCGCTCCAGCGTGCACTTCGCGCTCTACCCGTACGCCGGTGAGTTCGCGGTCCCGCAGCATCAGGACGTCGTCCGCGAGGGTTCCTGGACCGTGCCGGTGGCCAAGGACGCGTACGCCTTCACGATCACGGGGCCGAACGGCTTCCGGCGCGAGTTCGCGGGAGGCAAGGACGGCGGCGCGCAGCTCGCCTCCGCGATCACCCGCCGCGAGCTCCACGTGACCCTGGCCAACCGGGGCCGCAAGGAGCTCGTCTTCACGGTCAAGCCGCTCGGGTACGTGGACGAGGGCGACGTCAGGAAGCGGACCAGGATCGTCCGGGTGAAGGCGGGCAGCAGCCGCACGATCGCCTGGCAGACGGACGACGAGCACGGCTGGTACGACTTCCAGGTCACGTCCGCGGGCGAGCCCGCCTTTCGGCGCCGTCTGATGGGGCACATAGAGAACGGACGCGCGAGCGTATCGGGCTGAAGCCCTCACTTCTCAGGGTGTGCGAGGTCCCGGTGGGGCCTCGCACACCCTTTGTGCTCTTGTGAGGAAACCCACGAACCGGACCAACGATCTTAAGGCCCTGTCAAAGTGTCTCTGGCGCACATGTCGCCGCTCATACGTTCTTTGCGGGCTGTTCAGTTCATTCACGGCTGTTCCCGATAAAGATCCACGAACCACCCCAGGGAGCAGGTCAGTGGCAGCACTCGCACGGTGGTGTGTGAAGCACCGCCTCCTCGCAGTACTGCTCTGGCTCATCGCCCTCTCCGGTGCCGCGAGCGCCGCGGCGCTCGCCGGTTCCGCGTACTCGAACGACTACGAGGTGCCGGGCACCGAGTCCGGCCGGGCGACCGAGCTCCTGAACGAGGGGTTCGAGGGGCTCGGCGGCGACAGCAACACCGTCGTCTGGCGGACCGAGGCGGGCACCACGGTGCGCGCCGCCGACGTCGAGCAGACGATGACCGGCACCCTTGACCGCATCGAGGGCATGCCGGCTGTCGCCTCCGTCAGCAGCCCGTACGGACAGCACGGCGCCGCGCAGATCAGCGGCGACGCGCGCATCGCGTACGCGACCGTCACCTTCCACGAGCAGGCCGACGCCATCGACAAGGCGGACGCGCAGGCCCTCGTCGACGCCGCGAAGGCCGCCGACTCGGACCACCTGGAGGTGGAGCTCGGCGGCAGCGCCGTCGCGCTCACCGAGTCCAAGAGCGCGCAGACCGCCGAGATCGTCGGCGTCGCCGTCGCCGCCGTGGTGCTCTTCCTCGCCTTCGGGTCGCTCGCCGCCTCGATCCTGCCCATCGCCACGGCGCTGGTGTCGGTCGGCACGGCCTACGCGGGCATCGTGCTGCTCGGGCATGTCATGACCGTCGCGGACTTCGCCCCGATGCTGGGCACCCTGATCGGGCTCGGCGTCGGCATCGACTACGCGCTGTTCATCGTGACCAGACATCGCAAGGGCCTCAAACAGGGCCTTCCGGTGGCCGTCGCCGCCGAGCGGGCGGTCGCCACCACCGGGCGCGCGGTCGTCTTCGCGGGCGCCACCGTGTGCATCGCGCTGCTCGGCATGCTCATCCTGCGGCTCAGCTTCCTCAACGGCGTCGCCATCGCGGGCTCGCTGACCGTGCTCCTCACGGTCGCCGCCTCGGTGACCCTGCTGCCCGCGCTCCTGTCCTGGATCGGGCCGCGCGCGCTCAGCCGCCGCGAACGGCGCGCCCTGGCCGAACACGGCCCGGCCCCGGAGCTGCCCACCGGCCTCGCCGCCCGCTGGTCCGCCTTCGTCGAGCGGCACCCGAAGCTGCTCGGCGGCGTCGCCGTCGCCGTGATGGCGGTGCTCGCCCTGCCCACGCTCTCCCTCCACCTGGGCACCTCCGACCAGGGCAACAACCCGGCGTCCGCCACCACCCGGCAGGCCTACGACCTGCTCGCGGACGGCTTCGGCCCCGGCGTGAACGGCCCCCTCACGCTCGTCACGCACGTCGACGGAGCGGGCGACCGCCTCGCCCTCACCAACCTCGGCGACACGCTCGAATCGACCCAGGGCGTCGCCTCCGTCAGCCCCGTCACGTACGGCGCCGACGGCACGGTCGCCCACGTCACCGTCGTACCGGACTCGTCCCCCCAGTCGCAGCGGACCAGCGATCTCGTCGACCGGCTGCGCGACGACGTGCTGCCGCGGGCCGAGGCCGACACCTCGCTGGACCTGCGGGTCGGCGGTGTCACGGCGAGCTACGACGACTTCGCGGAGATCATCGTCGGCAAGCTGCCGCTCTTCGTGGGCGTGGTCATCGGGCTCGGCTGCGTCCTGCTCCTTCTCGCCTTCCGGTCCATCGGCATCCCCCTGAAAGCCGCCGCGATGAACGTGGCCGCGGTGGCGTCCGCTTTCGGGGTCGTCGTCGCGATCTTCCAGTGGGGCTGGGGGAGTGAGCTGCTCGGCCTCGGCTCGGCCGGACCGATCGAACCCTTCCTGCCCGTGATCATGGTGTCGGTCCTCTTCGGGCTCTCGATGGACTACCAGGTCTTCCTGGTCAGCCGGATGTACGAGGAGTGGCTGGAGACCGGCGACAACCGGCGGGCCGTCCGCGTGGGCCTCGCCGAGACGAGCCGTGTGATCAACTCCGCCGCGGTCATCATGATCTCGGTCTTCCTCGCCTTCGTCCTGAGCGGCGACCGGGTCATCGCGATGTTCGGCATCGGCCTCGCTGCCGCGGTCGCGCTCGACGCCTTCGTCCTGCGCACCCTGCTCGTGCCCGCCCTGATGCACATGCTCGGCGGCGCCAACTGGTGGCTGCCGCGCGGCCTCGACCGCCTGCTGCCGCGCATCAGCATCGAGCCGCCGGAATGTCGTTCGAGTAATTCCGTCCCCGGTGCGAGGATCCCCGTACTGCCGGACGGACTGAAGGAGCGGGATGTTCGCGATATCGCTGGGCGAGGGCGCTGAGCTGCGGCCCATCGAGCCGTGGCAGGCAACGGAGTTCCTGGAGCACGTCGAGCGTGCGCGGGAGTACGCGGGGCCCTGGGTGCCCCTGACCGTGCGGGTGAAGGACCTCGATTCGGCCCGGGAGCTGCTCCAGATGTTCGCCGACCGGCAGGCCGCCGACACGGGCCGCCTGTACGGCATCTGGCTGGACGGCACGCTCGTCGGGGGAGTGCTCTTCCGGATCTTCGACACGGCCATGGAGAGCTGCGAGGTGGGCGTGTGGCTGGAGCCCTCGGCCGCCGGGTGCGGTCTGATCACCAGGGCGAGCCGGGTGCTCATCGACTGGGCCGTGGACGAGCGCGGCATGCACCGCGTGGAGTGGCTCGTGTCCACGGCGAACAACCCCAGCATCGCGGTCGCCAAGCGGCTCGGCATGACCAAGGACGGGGTGCTGCGGGAGAGCTTCCCCTGGCAGGGGGTGCGGCACGACATGGAGGTGTGGTCGGTGCTCGCCTCGGAGTGGCGCACCGCGCGCGAGGCGCGTGAGACGGCGGGTGCCGGGGGCTCGGCGGCTCGTTAAGAAAGCTCTCAGACTCCGTCCGTACGGTGCGGGGCATGGGAACTAAGACAGAGGACGAGACCACGGCCGAGGCGGCCGCGAAGCCCGCGGAGCCGGAGGCCGCGGCCACCGGGGACACGGCGGACACGGCGGACACCAAGGACGCCACGAAGGTGGACGCCACCAAGGCGGACGCCGTCGAGGCCGATGACGCCGACGAGCTCGTCGTGGTGGAAGAGGTCGCCCCGGCCAAGTCCACCGGCGTGTTCCAGGGTGCCGCGGCCGTCGTCTCCGCCGCTCTCGGCGTGATCGGCCTGTCCGGCGGCTGGCTGGGCACGGTCGCCGCGGCGCGCTCGAACATCGTCGGGCAGCTGGAGACCAAGCAGTCGGCGAGCGTCGCCGACCAGATCCAGGCCCTGTACGGCGACTCCTGGCAGGTCACGGCGCTGATCGCCGGCGCCTTCGCGCTCGCCGCGCTGGTCGTCGGGTTCGTCGTCCTGGTCAGGCCCGCGTTCGGTGCGCCCGACCAGGTGCAGGCGCCGTGGATCAAGTCGGTCGCGTGGGCGGGCGTCGCCCTGGGCGTCATCGGCCTGCTCCTTGCCATCGCCAAGTACTCGGACCTGATCTACGGGCTGCCGTCGGCGAGTTGACGGCGGGCTAGGTACTCAGGACGCCGGAGGGGCTGCATCGCAGCCCCTCCGGCTTTTTGCGTGCCTGGGGAACGAGAGCCCTAAGGCCCCTTCCCACCCTCCTAAGGCCCCTTGGCCCCTCAAGATGCGGCACTCTCCCGATGTGCCACCCCTCCCTGGCAGACGAAAGTAGCGGTCAGAAGGAAGACAGCAACCACTCAGAAGCCAGGGAGTTCTCATGTTCGAGTACGAAATGCACCAGCTGCGCGCCGCCGAGCTCGCCCGCGAGGCCGACCGCCGCCGTCTCCTGCGCGAGGCCCGCGAGGCCAAGGCGGCCCGCACCGCCCGCCGTTCCGCCCGCCACGGAACCGAGGGGCGGGTGAGCCCGGCCCCATGGAGAAGCCTCTTCTCCCGGGCCGCGTGATGCGGGCGGCGGGGGCGCGCGGGGCGCCGGCTGGAGCGGCGCCCGGAGCGGCCGTCTCTGCCCTCGGGATATCCGCTGCCACCGAGCACTCACCCTGTGCAATGCTCACCGCTGTGGAGACCAGGTCCGTAAGCCCCGTGTTCGTCGGCCGTTCCGACGAGCTGGGCGTACTGAAAGACGCGCTCGCCCGTGCCAAGGGGACGACCCCCGGCACGGGCGAGCCGCAGGCCTTGCTGCTCGGCGGCGAGGCCGGCGTCGGCAAGACCCGCCTCATCGAGGAGTTCACCGCGGCGGCCTGCGCCGAAGGCGCCGTCGTCGCCCTCGGCGGCTGCGTCGAGATCGGTGCGGACGGCCTGCCCTTCGCCCCCTTCTCCAGCGCCCTGCGCTCCCTGCGCCGCCAACTGCCCGACGAGGTGGACGCCGCTGCCGCCGACCAGGAGGGCGAGCTCGCCCGGCTCCTGCCCGAACTCGGCGAGGCGCCGCAGCGCCGCCGTGGCACCGACGCCCAGCACGACGAGGAGGGCATGGCCCGCCTCTTCGAGCTGACCGTCCGCCTCCTGGAGCGTCTGGCCACCGACCGCACGGTGGTCGTCGCCCTGGAGGACCTGCACTGGGCCGACGCCTCCACCCGCCACCTCCTCGCCTATCTCTTCCGCACGCTGCGCAGCGGCCGCCTCGTCGTCGTCGCGACGTACCGCGCCGACGACATCCACCGCCGCCACCCGCTGCGCCCGCTCCTTGCCGAACTCGACCGCCTGCGCACGGTGCGGCGCATCGAACTGTCCCGCTTCAGCAAGAGCGAGGTCGCCCGCCAGATGGCGGGAATCCTCAGCGCCGAGCCCGCGCAGAAGCTGGTGGACGACATCTTCGAGCGCTCGGACGGCAACGCCTTCTTCGTCGAGGAGCTCGCGGTCGCCACGCACGGCGGCAGCTGCGCCGGCCTCACGGACTCCCTGCGCGATCTCCTGCTCGTACGCGTCGAGGAGCTGCCCGAGAACAGCCAGCGGGTGGCCAGGATCGTCGCCGAAGGCGGCTCGACCGTGGAGTACCCGCTGCTCGCCGCGGTCGCGGGCCTCGCCGAGGACGACCTGATCGAGGCGCTGCGGGCCGCCGTCGGCGCCAACATCCTGCTGCCGTCGCCCGACGGCGACGGCTACCGCTTCCGGCACTCCCTGGTGCGCGAGGCCGTGGGCGACGACCTGCTGCCCGGCGAGCGCTCCCGGATCAGCCGCCGCTTCGCCACGGTCCTGGAGGCCGACCCCTCGCTCGTCGCCGCCGACCAGCGCGCCGCCCGCCTCGCCAGCTACTGGTACCACGCACACGACGCCGCGAAGGCTCTCCCCGCGGTCCTGCGGGCCTCCGTCGAGGCCCGCCGCCGCTACGCGTACTCCGAGCAACTGCGGCTCCTCGAACGGGCGATGGAGCTGTGGGACGACGCACCCGAGGACATCCGCCTCGCCCTGCGCCCCCTCGACTACGCCGAGGTCTACCCTCCCTGCGGCTGCGACCCCGCCACCACCCCCCTGCGCTACCTCGACCTCATGGCGGAGGCAGCCGTCGCGGGCCGCCTCTGCGGGGAGCGGGAACGCGCCCTGAAGATCACCAAGCGCGCGCTGCGGTTCCTGGAGGACGAGCAGGACCCCCTGCGCGCCGCCTGGTTCTGGATCCAGCGCTCCCGGCTCACCTCGACGCTCGCCCGCGGCGACGGCTGGGCGGAGATCGCCACCGCGCAGGACCTGGTCCGCGGCCTCCCGCCGTCCGAGGTGCACGCCGAGGTCCTCACGAACGTCGCCTCCTGGGGCATGCTCCACAACCCCGGCGCCGAGACCCTGGCCGCGGCCCAACGCGCGGTGGAATACGCCCGGATGGTCAAGGCCGAGGAGACCGAACTCAACGCCCGGCTCATCCTCGGCGGCCTCATGGTCGACGCGGGCGACGTCGAACAGGGGCTCGCGGAGATGTACGAGGTGAGGGACCGCTGCATGGCGCCGCCCGGCCTCGTCTCCCGCATCCCGCACATCCACGTCAACCTGCCGTCCGTGCTCGAAGGGGCGGGCCGCTCCCTCGAATCCCTGGAGGTCAGCGAGCAGGGCCTCGCGCTCTGCCGGAAGTACGGCCTCACGGACACCGAGAGCTGGGTCCAGGTCAACAAGGCCGAAACCCTTGTCTCACTGGGGCGTTGGGACGAAGCGGTCGACGCTTCCGAGGCCGCCCGCCGCGGCGCGCTCAGCGTCAAACCGCGGGGCGGCGCGGCCCTGCAGCTCACCTCTGTCGCCCTCGGCCGCGGTGACACGGCCGAAGCCGCCGCCCAACTGGCCACGGCCCGCGCCCACTACGGCTCCCACGACCTGATGCCGCAGTACTCCCTGCCCATGGTCACCGCCGCCATCGGCATCGCCGCCGCCGACCCCGACCGCGCGGCCGGAGTCGCCGAGGCACGCGCCGAGCTCGAACGGGCCCTGGCCGTGGGCTTCCCGCCCGGCACCCAGCGCTACACCTGGCCCCTGCTGCTCGCCGCCGCCACCTCGGAGGCCGATACGCGCGGCCTGCCCGCCGCCGAACCCGGCCGCGCCGAGACCGTCGACAGCATCCGCCGGGTCGCCAAGAACCTCCCCTCGCCCGTGCCGGTCTGGGTCGCCCACGAGAAGTGGGTCCGCGCGGAACTCCTGCGGGCCGAGGACCGCGACACCCCCGCCGACTGGTCCGCCACGGTCACCGCGTTCGAACCCCTCGGCCGCCCCTACGACTTGGCGCGGGTCCGCCTCCGCCTCGCCGAGTCCCTCCTCGCGACCACCGCGGGGACGGGCACCGAAGCGGATCGCGAGCGGGCCGCCGGGCTGCTGCGACAGGCCCTCGAGACCGCCGAAGGACTGAGGGCCCGGCCCCTCGCCGAGGCCGTCGCCGGGCTCGCCCAGCGTGCCCGCCTCGTCCTGAACGACGACGGTCACCCCACCGCGGGCCCCCACCTCACGCCGGTCGACCCCGCCGAGGCACTCGGCCTCACGAGCCGGGAGCGTGACGTGCTCCGCCGCGTCGCCGCGGGCCGCAGCAACCGGCAGATCGCCGAGGAGCTCTTCATCTCCCCGAAGACGGCGAGCGTCCACGTCTCCAACATCCTCGCCAAGCTGGGCGTGGCCGGCCGGGGCGAGGCGGCGGCCCTGGCCCACCGCCTGCGCCTGTTCCCCGCGGACCGCGCACAGTCCCTGGGCTGACCTGCGCTTTCCCGCCCCCGGTGGGTTTCGCGGCCGCTCGCTTACGCTGGAAGGAGGAACCCGGCCGCCAGGAGGCGCAGTGTTCAACCCGATCGAGCTGTTCCAGCCCGGCCGCAAACACACGGACGACGAGCAGAAGCGGCTGGAGCTGAGCCGGGTCGACGTGGCCGACGGCGACCCGAGCCGCGGCCCCATAGACCTGACCTCCGGCAAGGTGGTGGTGAGGGTCCCGCAGCAGCCGACCCAGGAGCCCGCCGACGCAGCCGTCACGCCCCCGGACCCCGTGCCGGGCACTGCGGCGAACCCCGCGTCGGACACCGCGTCGGACACCGCGCACGAGCGCTAGCCCCGCGCCTACATCGCCCCTACTTCACCTTCACCTCAAGAATCTTGTCGTCCCCCTTCTCCGGGGTGCCCCGGGAATCCGTTTCGTTCGTCACCAGCCACAGCTTGTCCTTGCCCGCGGCGACGACCGTGCGCAGGCGGCCGTGCTTGCCCTCCAGGAAGGACTGGGGCTCCACGGTGCCGTCCACACCGCGAACCGGGATGCGCCAGAGGCGCTCACCGCGCAGGCCCGCCATCCAGATCGACCCCTCGGCGTAGGCGATGCCGCTGGGGGAGGCCTCCGAGGTCTTCCACTGGGCCACCGGGTCGTCGTACCCCTCCTCGTCGCCCTTGCCCTCGACCTCCGGCCAGCCGTAATTGCCGCCGGCCTTGATTTCGTTCAGCTCGTCCCAGGTGTCCTGGCCGAACTCCGCCGCCCAGAGCCGCTTCTCCTCGTCCCAGGCCAGCCCCTGCACGTTCCGGTGGCCGTACGAATAGACGGGGGAGTCCTCGAAGGGGTTGTCGGGGGCCGGGTCGCCGTCCGCGGTCAGGCGCAGGATCTTGCCGCCCAGCGACTTCTTGTCCTGGGCCAGACCTGTGTCACCCGTCTCGCCCGTGCCCGCGTACAGCATCTTGTCCGGGCCGAAGGCGATCCGGCCGCCGTTGTGGACCACGCCCTTGGGGATGCCCTTGAACACCGTGTCGGGCGCGCCCAGTTGCTTGCCGGAGGGCTTCTTCTCGTCGTACAGCATGCGGCTGATGCGGTTGTCCGACTCGGTGGTGAAGTACGCGTAGACCATGTGATCCGATGCGTACGAGGGAGAGAGGGCCAGGCCCATCAGGCCGCCCTCGCCTGCGGGGGAGACACCGGGGACCGAGCCCAGCTCCGTCTTCTTGCCCGTCTCGCCGTCGACGCGGGTGATGGTCCCCTCGTCGCGCGAGGACACGAGCAGGTCCCCGCCCGGCAGCGGTGCGAGGCCCCACGGTGACTTCAGGTCCTCGGTGAGTGTCTTGGTGACCGACGCCGAGCCCTTCTTCGGAGGGGCGTCGCCGGCGCGCGGCTTGCCCGAGGGCGTCCCCTCCGGCCCCTTCGACTTCGCAGGGCTCGACTCGGCGCTCTTTCCGTTGTCCGGCGTGTCCGAGCCCCCGGACGAGCAACCGGCCGTGAGCACGAGGGCGGCGGCAGCCAATGCGGCCGTGACAGCAGTCCGTTGCACGATCAGGTTCCCTTCGACGCAGCGCTTCTACTGTTCATACACCGCTCGGGCCCCGCAGGTTCCCAACCTTGCTCCACCGTCTCGCGACCGCAAATGCGGCGAGCGGACGTCATCGCCGAGCGGACGTCACTCCCACGATCCCATCGCCGACGGCAGCGCCGCGATCTCGGCCAGGTCCGCCCCGGTCAGCCGTACCCCCGCCGCCCCCGCGTTCTGCACCGCCCACCGCTCCCGCTTGGCCCCCGGGATCGGCACCACGTCGCGGCCCTGCGCGAGCACCCACGCCAGCGCCACCTGCGCCGGGGTCGCCCCGTGCCGCTCGGCCACCCGGCGCAGACCCACCACCAGCGGCTGGTTGGCGGCCATCATCTCGGCGGTGAACCGCGGATGCCGGGCCCGCAGGTCGTCCGGCTCGAAGCCCTGCCCCGGCGTCAGCGTCCCCGTGAGGAAACCGTTCCCCAACGGCATCGCCGCCAGGAAGCCGATCCCGCGCGCCGCACACCACGGCAGCAGCGCCTCCAGGGCCTCGCGCGACCACACCGAGAGCTCCGCCTCCACCGCGCTGACCGGAAAGACCTGCTGGATCCGCTCCAGCTGCCGGATCGTTCCCTCGTGCAGCCCCCTGCCCTCGCGCCGCGAGGCCCGCGCCCCCACCGCGCACAGCCCGAGCGCCCGCACCTTCCCGGCGGCGACGAGCTCGGCCATCGCGCCCCACGTCTCCTCGACGGGCACCTCGGGGTCGGCGCGGTGCAACTGGTACAGGTCGATCGTCTCGGTCTGCAGGCGCCGCAGCGAAGCGTCGCAGGCCCGCTTCACATAACCGGGGCGGCCGTTGGCCACGATGTGCTGCTCGCCCACGAGCAGCCCGCACTTGGTGGACACGAAGGCCTCGGCCCGCCGCTCCTTCAACGCCCTGCCCACAAGGAGCTCGTTGGTGAACGGCCCGTACATGTCCGCGGTGTCGAGCAGGGGCGAGCCCTGGTCGAGCGCGGCGTGCACGGTGCGCAGCGACTCCTCGCCCCGCTGCCGCGAGCCGGTGTACGCCCAGCTCATCGGCATGCAGCCGAGCCCGACCGCACCCACCTCGAGCGCTGCCGCGCCGATCGTCCTGCGGTCCACCTGGCCGTGCCCTCCCACCTCATGTCCGAGCGGCCCCCAACGTAACCTCTGCCTCCCTCCACGCGGCGTGCGGCCTCCGCGCATTAGCCTCCTGACCATGACGACAGATGTATGGCTCCCCTATGCCGAGGACGAGATCGAAGGCCTGCCCCGGGCGGCCGAAGCGGGGATCAACTACCGCTTCTGGGACGGCGGCCCGGACTTCCCCGCGGACCCGGCCGACTGCGCGTTCTACGTGGTGCCCTATCTGAAGGGTCCGGAGATCGCCGTACGGCCGCTGCCGGAGATGACCTCCGTACGCGTCGTGCAGACCCTCTCCGCGGGCGTCGACCAGATGCGGTCCGGGCTCCAACACCTGGCGCCCGGCGTGCGGTTGTGCAACGCCAAGGGAGTGCACGAGGCCAGCACGGCAGAGCTGACGCTCGCCCTGGTCCTCGCCTCGCTGCGGGGCATCCCCCGGTTCGTGGAAGGGCAGCGGCAGGAGGACTGGCGGTCCGGCTTCTATCCGGCGCTCGCCGACAAGTCCGTGCTGATCGTCGGATACGGATCGATCGGTTCCGCCATCGAGGACAGGCTCACCCCCTTCGAGTGCGCGCGGGTGGCGCGCGTCGCGCGCTCTGCCCGTGCCACGGAGCGCGGCCCCGTGCACCCGCTCGCCGAACTGCCGTCGCTGCTGCCCGACGCCGACGTGGTCATCCTCTCCACGCCCCTCACCGACACCACCCGAGGCCTGGTGGGCGCCGACTTCCTGGCCCGCATGAAGGACGGCGCGCTGCTCGTGAACGTCGCGCGCGGCCCCGTCGTCGACACCAAAGCGCTCCTGGTCGAACTGGAGAGCGGCCGGATCACCGCCGCCCTCGATGTGACCGATCCGGAACCGCTGCCCGCAGGTCACCCCCTGTGGCAGGCTCCTGGAGTGCTCATCAGCCCGCACGTGGGCGGATCGACCTCCGCCTTCCAGCCACGCGCCAAGCGCCTGCTCGTCGCGCAGCTGACCCGTTACGTGGCCGGGGAACCCCTCGGCAACGTCGTCCTCACGACCGAGTAGGCGACCACACCAAGGTCACTCAGGGACCGTTCGAGCACACTCCGCACCTGTTTGTGTGCGCCCCGTGTCCACAACACCTCCGCCAGTCACGGAGCGTAGAGAAGCTATGTCCCTGAGTGACGAGACTGGTGTATCGTCCCGACAGGGGCTGCGCCGTGGAGAGTTCGTCGGCGCCGGGGACGAGACAGCAGACGCGAGGGGGGCGACGGGCGATGGACGGCCAATGGGCGAACCATCCGACGCGGCGAGGCCGCCGACGACGACTCTCACACGCACCGGCTCCACGGATCAGGGCGGCCCGGTGAGCACCCGCCCGTCACCCGCCACCGCTCTGGAGGGCGGCGGAGGGCTGACGGCGCCGATGCCGCCCGGATCGCCGCTGACCCGGCGCCCCGCCTCCGGCGCGGGCCTGGCCTCGCAGATCGCACTCCTCGTGCTCTGCGGCGGGTATGCCACCGGGGCCGCGTTCGGCTGGGGATCACCCCGCGCCGCCCTGATCATGGGCGACTTCGGTCTGAGCATCGCGGCGGCGGCCGCCGCGGTCTCCTGTTTCCGCTACTCACGCACCCGTCGCAGCCGCTTTCGACCCGCATGGCTGCTGTTCGCGCTCTCCTCCGCGATGGCGGCCCTGGGCAACGGCGTATGGGGCTGGTACGAGGTCGTGCTCGAGCAGCCGGTGCCGAGCCCCGGCCTCGCCGACCTGTTCTTCCTCTGCTTCGCGCCGCCCGCCATCATCGGCCTGCTCGTGCTCGCCAAGCGCCCGGTGACCAAGGCCGGTTGGGTCTGCCTGGGCCTTGACGCCTGGCTCATCGGCGGCTCACTGCTCACGCTCTCCTGGAGCCTCGCGCTCGCGCACACGGCACAGTTCGAGGGCCAGAGCGTCGCCCACGCGGCGCTCTCGCTCGCCTATCCGCTTCTCGACATCGCGCTGGTCAGCATGGTCCTCGCGCTGCACTTCAGACGTTCGTCCGCCAACCGCACGGCGGTGAACACGGCGATCGGCGCCCTCGCGCTGACCGTCATGTGCGACGCGATGTTCACCTCGCCCCTCCTGCACGCCAGTTACCGCTCGGGGCAGATGCTGGACGCGGGCTGGTTCGCCGGCTCCCTGCTCCTCGCGTACGCACCCTGGGCGGTGCCCTGGCACAAGCAGGGGGACGACGCGCAACAGCACGCGCGCGTGCGGCGCGACGAAGGCCCCAAGGACGCGCGGTCCGCCCCCACCCGGCCCATCGCCGGCTCGCTGGCGGCGCTGACGCCCTATCTGGCCGCCGCCGTCTGCACGTTGGGAATCCTCTACAACGTGCTCAGCGGCCGCAGCGTGGACGAGGTGGTCCTCTTCACCGCGGGCACGGTCGTGCTCGCCCTGGTCGTGCGCCAGGGCATCATGCTCCTGGACAACATCACCCTCACCCAGGAACTGGCCCAGAAGGAGAACCACTTCCGCTCCCTGGTCCAGGGTTCGAGCGACGTCATCATGATCGCCGCACCGAACGGCATACTCCACTACGTCAGCCCGGCCGCCTCAGGGGTCTACGGCCGCGAGGCCGAGGAACTCGTCGGCTCCGAACTGGCCTCGCTCATGCACCCCGAGGACCTGGGCCGCGTGGTCCACGAAGTCCGCAGATTCCTCACCGCGAACCCCGCCGAAGAGCCCACGACCCGTATCGAGTGCCGCTTCAAGTCCGGCCACGGCGACTGGCTGAACGTGGAGTCCACGGTCAACCGCCACCAGGGCGGACTCCTCTTCAACAGCCGCGACGTCACCGAACGGGTCCGCCTCCAGGCGCAGTTGCAGCACAACGCCGAGCACGACCCGCTCACCGACCTGCCCAACCGCTCCCTGTTCACCCGCCGGGTGGGCCAGGCGCTCACCGGCCGCAGGGTCACCGACCGGGGCACGGCCGTGCTCTTCATCGACCTGGACGGATTCAAGGCGGTCAACGACACCATCGGCCACCAAGCAGGAGACGAACTCCTGATCCAGGCGGCCCGCCGCCTTCAGGAGGCCGTCAGGTCCGGGGATTGCGCGGCCCGGCTTGGCGGCGACGAATTCGCCGCGCTCATCGTGGGTGACGGCACCCGCGACCAGGCCGCACGCGAGCAGCACATCTACGAACTGGCCGACCGTCTCAGAATCACCCTCTCCCAGCCCTACGCGATCGACGGGAACGACGTACGCGTGGCGGCTTCCATCGGCGTGGCCTTCGCCGAACCAGGTATCGGCGCGGGCGAACTCCTGCGCAACGCCGACCTCGCGATGTACCGCGCCAAGGCCGCCGGAAAGGGCCGCGTCGAGCTGTACGCACCCCAGATGCAGGCCGACGTCGTGCGCAAGGCGGAGCTGGCGACCCGGCTGCGCACCGCCCTGCACGACGGCGAGTTCGCGCTGCTCCACCAGCCGGTGGTCTCCCTGGACGACGGACGCATCACCTCCGTCGCCGCCCAGGCGCGCTGGCGCTCGGCGCAGGGCATCCTCTTCACGCCCGCCGAGTTCCTGCGCGTGGCCGACTCCTCGGACGCCCAGGAGGGCGCCCGCACCGCCGAGCTGGGCCGCTGGATGATCGAGGAGGCCGTCCAGCAGGCCGCCGAGCGCGGCCGTACGGGTCATGCGACGCCCGTCGCGGTCCGGATCAGCGCGCGGCGCCTCCTGGACCGCTCCATGCCGATGGGGTCCATCGAAGCGCTCCTCACGCGGTACGGACTGCCCTCCGGGGCGCTCATCATCGAGCTCGCCGACAGCGACCCGCGGGTATCGCTCGACGACCTGGAGCGCAGGCTGACCTCCCTGCGCAGGCTCGGCGTACGGATCGCCCTGGACGGCTTCGGGAGCGGCTATGCCGCCATCACCGCACTGCGGCGGCTCCCCGTCGACGTACTGAAACTGGACCGCAGCCTCATCGAGGGCGTCGTCGAGTCCGCGCGGCTGCACAAGATCACCTCTGGTCTGCTGCGCATCGCCACCGATCTGGGGCTGTGCTCGGTGGCCGACGGGGTCGACCTCCCGGAGCAGGTCATCGCCCTGCGCGCGATGGGCTGCACGCACGGGCAGGGCATGGCGTTCTCCGGTCCGCTCGACGAGTACCGCCTGCGCCGCGCGCTGTCGATCGGGCGGTATCCCGTCCCGCACGGGCCCGCGGAGCCGGTCCTCGCGGGCGGCCCGCCGGTGGCGTACGGAGGAGGTGTCGAGTCCTTCGCCCGCTCACATAATGAGACCCCCGTCCCACCTACTTGACAGGCACAGTGCGCCGGGGAGAGGGTCAATGCCATGCGCACCCGAATTCTCGTACTTGGAAAGCGCGTCGGCTGAAGCTGGGAATCACCGGTCCGAACTCCGGAATCCCCGCAACCCGCTCCGACGCGCTCCCCTCGCTTGCCTCACGGCACGAGGGGTTTTTTGTTGCACAGGCACCTGCCAAATCCCCGCAAACACCCCGCAAAAACCCTCAGCTTCGAGAAGAGAATGCCGATGACCGAGCAGGCCACCGGGGCCCACCATCCGCAGCCGCGGCCCCGATCCTCAGGACAGCAGTCCGCCCCCGTCGAGCACGTCACGGGTGCGAAGTCCCTCATTCGTTCTCTCGAGGAAGTCGGGGCCGACACGGTATTCGGCATTCCCGGCGGCGCCATCCTTCCCGCGTACGACCCGATGATGGACTCCACCCGCGTCCGTCACGTCCTGGTCCGTCACGAGCAGGGCGCGGGCCACGCCGCCACCGGTTACGCGCAGGCCACCGGCAAGGTCGGGGTGTGCATGGCGACGAGCGGCCCCGGTGCCACCAACCTCGTCACCCCCATCGCCGACGCCCACATGGACTCCGTCCCGCTGGTCGCGATCACCGGCCAGGTGGCCTCCAAGGCGATCGGCACGGACGCCTTCCAGGAGGCGGACATCGTCGGCATCACGATGCCGATCACCAAGCACAACTTCCTGGTCACCAAGGCGGAGGACATCCCGGCGACGATCGCGGAGGCCTTCCACATCGCCTCCACGGGCCGCCCCGGCCCTGTCCTGGTCGACATCGCCAAGGACGCGCTCCAGGCGCAGACCACCTTCCAGTGGCCGCCCACCCAGGACCTGCCCGGCTACCGCCCGGTGACCAAGCCGCACGCCAAGCAGATCCGCGAGGCCGCCAAGCTGATCACCACCGCCAAGCGGCCGGTGCTCTACGTCGGCGGCGGCGTCATCAAGGCCCAGGCCACCGCCGAGCTGAAGGTCCTCGCGGAACTGACCGGAGCGCCCGTCACCACCACCCTGATGGCGCTCGGCGCATTCCCCGACAGCCACCCGCTGCACGTGGGAATGCCGGGCATGCACGGTGCGGTCACCGCCGTCACCGCGCTGCAGAAGGCCGACCTGATCGTCGCCCTCGGAGCCCGCTTCGACGACCGCGTCACCGGCAAGCTGGACAGCTTCGCGCCCTTCGCGAAGATCGTCCACGCCGACATCGACCCGGCCGAGATCGGCAAGAACCGCGCCGCCGACGTGCCGATCGTCGGAGACGCCCGTGAGGTCATCGCCGACCTGATCCAGGCGGTCCAGGCCGAGCACACCGCCGGGGTGCAGGGCGACTACTCCGCCTGGTGGGCCGACCTCAGCCGCTGGCGCGACACCTACCCCCTCGGCTACACCCAGCCCGAGGACGGTTCGCTCTCCCCGCAGCACGTCATCGAGCGCGTCGGCCAGCTCGCCCCGGAAGGCACGATCTTCGCGGCGGGCGTCGGCCAGCACCAGATGTGGGCCGCCCACTTCATCCAGTACGAGAAGCCCGCCACCTGGCTCAACTCCGGCGGCGCAGGGACGATGGGGTACGCGGTCCCGGCCGCGATGGGCGCCAAGGCCGGAGCCCCCGACCGCACGGTCTGGGCGATCGACGGCGACGGCTGCTTCCAGATGACCAATCAGGAACTCACCACCTGCGCCCTGAACAACATCCCGATCAAGGTCGCCATCATCAACAACGGCGCCCTCGGCATGGTCCGCCAGTGGCAGACGCTGTTCTACAACCAGCGCTACTCCAACACCGTGCTGCACAGCGGTCCCGAGGACATCGGCCCCAACAAGGGCACCCGCGTCCCGGACTTCGTGAAACTGTCGGAGGCGATGGGCTGCGTGGCGCTGCGCTGCGAGCGCCCCGAGGACCTCGACAAGGTCATCGCCGAGGCCAACGCCATCAACGACCGCCCCGTCGTGGTCGACTTCATCGTCCACGAGGACGCCCAGGTGTGGCCGATGGTCGCCGCCGGCACCTCGAACGACGAGGTCATGGCCGCCCGCGGGGTCCGCCCCGACTTCGGCGACAACGAAGACGACTGAGACCGGACGCGAAAGAGAGACCACGAGTCATGTCCACCAAGCACACGCTCTCCGTCCTGGTCGAGAACAAGCCCGGTGTCCTCGCACGGATCACCGCCCTGTTCTCCCGCCGCGGCTTCAACATCGACTCCCTGGCCGTGGGCGTCACCGAGCACCCCGACATCTCACGCATCACCATCGTCGTGAACGTCGAGGACCTGCCGCTCGAACAGGTCACCAAGCAGCTCAACAAGCTCGTCAACGTCCTGAAGATCGTCGAACTGGAGCCGGCCGGCGCCGTGGCGCGCGAACTGGTCCTCGCCAAGGTCCGCGCCGACAACGAGACGCGCTCGCAGATCGTCGAGATCGTCCAGCTGTTCCGCGCCAAGACCGTGGACGTCTCGCCCGAGGCGGTCACCATCGAGGCCACCGGCTCCAGCGACAAGCTGGAGGCGATGCTCAAGATGCTGGAACCCTTCGGCATCAAGGAACTCGTCCAGTCCGGCACCATCGCCATCGGCCGCGGCTCCCGCTCCATCACGGACCGCAGCCTGCGGGCGCTCGACCGCTCGGCCTGAACCAACCGCCCCGATGCGCCGGTCCCGCCCGTATGGCGAGACCTGAAAACTTTCTTCCCCCCGCCCGCCGTACGGTGGGTCGCAACACCAGCACACATAGGAGATTTCCAGTGGCCGAGCTGTTCTACGACGACGACGCCGACCTGTCCATCATCCAGGGCCGCAAGGTCGCGGTCATCGGATACGGCAGCCAGGGCCACGCCCACGCGCTGTCGCTCCGTGACTCGGGTGTCGACGTCCGCGTCGGTCTGCACGAGGGCTCCAAGTCCAAGGCCAAGGCCGAGGAGCAGGGCCTGCGCGTGGTGACTCCCTCGGAGGCCGCCGCCGAGGCCGACGTCATCATGATCCTGGTCCCGGACCCGATCCAGGCCCAGGTCTACGAGGAGTCCATCAAGGACAACCTCAAGGACGGCGACGCGCTGTTCTTCGGTCACGGCCTGAACATCCGCTTCGGCTTCATCAAGGCCCCCGAGGGCGTCGACGTCTGCATGGTCGCCCCCAAGGGCCCGGGCCACCTGGTGCGCCGTCAGTACGAGGAGGGCCGCGGCGTTCCGTGTATCGCGGCCGTCGAGCAGGACGCGACCGGCAACGGCTTCGCGTTGGCTCTCTCGTACGCCAAGGGCATCGGCGGCACGCGTGCGGGCGTCATCAAGACGACCTTCACCGAGGAGACCGAGACCGACCTGTTCGGCGAGCAGGCCGTGCTCTGCGGTGGCACCGCGGCGCTGGTCAAGGCGGGCTTCGAGACGCTGACCGAGGCCGGTTACCAGCCGGAGATCGCGTACTTCGAGTGCCTCCACGAGCTGAAGCTGATCGTGGACCTCATGTACGAGGGCGGCCTGGAGAAGATGCGCTGGTCGATTTCCGAGACCGCCGAGTGGGGCGACTACGTCACCGGCCCGCGCATCATCACGGACGCCACCAAGGCCGAGATGAAGAAGGTCCTCACCGAGATCCAGGACGGCACGTTCGCCAAGAACTGGATGGACGAGTACCACGGCGGTCTGAAGAAGTACAACGAGTACAAGACCGCGGACTCCGAGCACCTCCTGGAGACCACCGGCAAGGAGCTCCGCAAGCTGATGTCCTGGGTCAACGAAGAGGCCTGAGGCACCCGGAAAACGCCGGAGGGGGCGATCTCCCTCCGGCGTTGTCCACCTCGTCCAGCCACGGACGAGTGATCCTTCCGCGGAGGCGTAAGACGGCCTCCCTCGCGCCACTAGACTGCTTTCAATATTCGCGTCGGGCCCACAGCGTCGTGCGTCTTCCACGCGGCTAAGCGACACCGCATGCGGCCGTCGGGACGGCCGTCCGCATTGGACTTGTGAGGACTCACGTGAGCACTGCTGCCAACGGCAAACCGGTCGTACTCATCGCTGAAGAGCTGTCGCCCGCCACTGTCGACGCCTTGGGCCCGGACTTCGAGATCCGGCAGTGCAACGGCGCGGACCGCGCCGAGCTGCTGCCCGCCATCGCCGACGTCGACGCGATTCTGGTCCGCTCCGCGACCAAGGTCGACGCCGAGGCCATCGCGGCCGCCAAGAAGCTGAAGGTCGTCGCCCGCGCGGGCGTGGGCCTGGACAACGTGGACGTGTCCGCCGCCACCAAGGCCGGCGTCATGGTGGTGAACGCACCCACCTCGAACATCGTCACCGCAGCCGAGCTCGCCTGTGGCCTGCTCATCGCCACCGCCCGCAACATCCCCCAGGGCAGCCAGGCGCTCAAGGCCGGCGAGTGGAAGCGCTCCAAGTACACGGGCGTCGAGCTCGCCGAGAAGACCCTCGGTGTCGTCGGCCTCGGCCGCATCGGTGCTCTTGTCGCCCAGCGCATGAGCGCCTTCGGCATGAAGGTCGTCGCCTACGACCCGTACGTGCAGCCCGCGCGTGCCGCGCAGATGGGCGTCAAGGTCCTCACGCTCGACGAGCTGCTCGAGGTCTCGGACTTCATCACCGTGCACCTGCCCAAGACCCCCGAGACGGTCGGTCTGATCGGCGACGAGGCCCTGCACAAGGTGAAGCCGGCCGTCCGCATCGTCAACGCCGCGCGCGGCGGGATCGTCGACGAGGAGGCGCTGTACTCCGCGCTGAAGGAGGGCCGCGTCGCGGGCGCCGGTCTGGACGTGTACGCGAAGGAGCCCTGCACGGACTCCCCGCTCTTCCAGTTCGACCAGGTCGTCTGCACGCCGCACCTCGGTGCCTCGACGGACGAGGCGCAGGAGAAGGCCGGTATCGCCGTCGCCAAGTCCGTGCGCCTCGCGCTCGCGGGCGAGCTGGTCCCGGACGCCGTGAACGTCCAGGGCGGCGTCATCGCCGAGGACGTGCGTCCCGGCCTGCCGCTCGCCGAGAAGCTCGGCCGCATCTTCACCGCCCTCGCGAGCGAGGTGGCGGCCCGCCTCGACGTCGAGGTGTACGGCGAGATCACCCAGCACGACGTGAAGGTGCTCGAACTGTCCGCGCTCAAGGGCGTGTTCGAGGATGTCGTCGACGAGACCGTGAGTTACGTGAACGCGCCTCTCTTCGCCCAGGAGCGTGGCGTCGAGGTCCGCCTCACCACGAGCTCGGAGTCCCCGGACCACCGCAACGTCGTGACGGTGCGCGGCACGCTCACCGGCGGCGAGGAGATCTCGGTCTCCGGCACGCTGGCCGGCCCGAAGCACCTGCAGAAGATCGTCGCCATCGGCGGGTACGACGTGGACCTGGCGCTCGCCGAGCACATGGTCGTCCTGCGGTACGCGGACCGTCCCGGTGTCGTCGGCACCGTCGGCCGCGTCCTCGGCGAGGCCGGCATCAACATCGGCGGCATGCAGGTCGCTCGCGCCGACGTGGGCGGCGAGGCGCTGGCGGTCCTGACCGTGGACGACACCGTGCCGCAGGCGGTGCTGAACGAGCTGGCCGAGGAGATCGGCGCGGAGTCCGCGCGCGCGGTGAACCTGACCGACTAGGGCACCCCGAAGCATCGGCCGCCGGTACATCACCGGCTCCGCCGCTTTCGTCCTCAGACGCCGGACGGGCTGGACATCTCCAGCTCGTCCGGCGTTTGCCGTGCGGGCTCGGACCGCCGCAGTGCCGCCGACGCCAGTACCGCCGACGCGAGCAGCAGCACCGCCCCCGCGAGTGCCGCGACATGCATCCCGCTCGTGAACGCCTCCCGTGCCGTGTCGAGCAGGGCGGCAGCCGCCTTGTCCGGCATCTCCTGCGCCACGGCCAGCGCGCCGCCGAGCGTCTCGTGCGCTTCGGTTGGGGCCGTTTCCGGGATCTCGTTCCGGTAGACCGCGTTGCCGATGGAGCCGAGCAGGGCCATGCCGAGCGCGCCGCCGAACTCCTGGCCCGTCTCCAGGAGCGACGAGGCGGAGCCCGCCTTCTCCGCCGGGGCCGAACCCAGGGCCAGATCGGTCAGTTGCGAGCCGACGATCACGGCGCCGCAGGCGAGGAGCCCGGCCGCCGTGAGGACCGTCCACATCGAGTCCGTGCCGGTCAGGGTCAACAGGCCGAAGCCGCACGCCGAGACGACGAAGCCGGACGAGACGACGTGGGCGCGGTTGATCCCGCGCTGCACCATGGCCGTGGCGACCGGAGCGGCGAAGCCGATCAGGACCGAGGGGAGCAGGGCCCACAAGGCGGCTTCCATGGCGCTCTTGCCGAGGACCGACTGCAGATACTGGGTGGTGAAGTAGGCCGAACCCATCATCGCCAGCGTGGAGACGAGGTTCAGGAGGACGGCGGGGGCGAAACCGCGGCCCCGGAACAGCGCGGGTGAGATCAGCGGGGACTCCGTCGTGCGCTGGCGGTGCACGAAGAGGGCGGCGAAGACGAGTCCGACGGCGAGCGACGCGACGTACACGGGATCGGGACCCTCGGCGGCGATCTCCTTGACGCCGTAGACGACGGGCAGCACTGCGGCCATGGACAGCGGGACGCTCAGCAGGTCGAACCGGCCCGGCCGCGGGTCCTTGGACTCCGGGATGAGGACCGGGGCGAGGAGCAGGAGCAGCACCATCGCGGGCAGGTTGACCAGGAAGACCGAGCCCCACCAGAAGTGCTCGACGAGGATGCCGCTCATCACGGAGCCGAGCGCCACCCCGGCGACCATCACGCCGGACCAGATGCCGATCGCCTTCGCGCGCTGCCCGGCGTCGCGGAACATGGTGCGGACGAGGGCCATCGTGGACGGCATCAGGGTCGCGCCGCCGATGCCGAGGACCGCGCGGGCCGCGATGAGCAGCTCGGCGCTGTCCGCGTAGGCGGCGGTCAGGGAAGCCGCGCCGAAGGCGAGCGCCCCGAACATGAGCAGCTTGCGGCGGCCGATGCGGTCGCCGAGCGACCCCATGGTCATGAGCAGTCCCGCGAGGACGAACGCGTAGATGTCGAAGATCCACAGCTGCTGGGTGCCGCTCGGCTCCAGGTCGGCGCTGATGGCCGGGATGGCGAAGTAGAGGACCGAGACGTCCATCGAGACCAGGAGCAGCGGCAGCATCAGGACGGCGAGAGCGGTCCATTCCTTGCGGCCCGCGCGCTCGGGGACCGCCGAATTCGTTTGGTCGTGCGTCGAGTTCGTCATGACGAGGACTGTACGAGTGTCTTATACGTCTGTCTAGTACGACTGTATAAAACGTGCGTCTAGTACGGGCGTATGGACGGGCGGTACGCTGGCACGCATGGGACACCGTGAGGATCTGCTCGAAGGCGCCAAGCGCTGCCTGCTGGCGAAGGGCTTCGTGAGTACGACGGCCCGCGACATCGTGAAGGAGTCGGGCACGAACCTGGCGTCGATCGGCTACCACTACGGGTCCAAGGACGCGCTCCTCGTGGAGGCGTTCATCGCCCTGGTCGAGAAGGCCGGCGCCGGCTCGGACGACGTTCCCGCCGGAGAGGTAGCCGGTGCGAAGGGCGGCTCGTTGGAGCGCTTCGAGCAGGTCTGGTCGAACATCCTGCGCGACTTTCCCCAGTCCCGCTCCATCTGGATGCTGACCTTCGAGGTCATCACCCAGGGAGAGCGCCTCGCCGGGGTGCGCGACCTGCTGGTGAAGGCGCAACGGGAGGGCCGGAGCGGGCTCGCCGCGGCCTTCACCGGGATCGAGGAGAGCGGCATCCCCGACGACGTGGTGGAGACCGAAGGGCGCTTCTACACGACCCTGCTCAACGGCCTGATGGTGCAGTGGCTCTTCGACCCGCGGTCGGCGACCACGGCCGAGCAGCTCACCGAGGGAATGCGGCGGGTCATGGGGCGGGCGTCGGAGGACTGACGCGGCCGCTAGAGCCGGGACGCCTTCAAAACCATGTGCAGAAGCAGGCGGTCCTCGCCGTCGTCCAGGTCCAGGGTCGTGAGCTGCTCCACGCGCGAGAGGCGGTAGTAGAGCGTCTGGCGGTGGATTCCCAGCTCCGCCGCCGCTCGGCCCGCCTGGCCCGCGCAGTCCAGGAACACCTCGGCGGTGCGGGCGAGTTCGCGATGGGCGGGGGAGAGCAGGGCGCGGGCCGCCGGGTCCTGTGCCGCCTCCGCGGGCAGGGAGGTCAGGAGGCGGTAGGGGCCCACCTCCGACCACTGGGCCACGGGAGCGAAGCGGGGTTCGGCGCGGGCCGCGCGGGCCGCCGTCGACGCCTCCCACCAGGCCGCGCCCAGCTCGTCCAGGCCGTGGCGGGCGTTCGCGATGCCCGCCGCCGCGTCCTTCGCCCCGTCCAGGAGCCGCATGGCGGCCGACACCGCCGGGGTGGGTACGTCCGCCGAGCGCAGCCGGACCAGGACCGCGAGGCTCTGGCCCGCCGTGCCCCAGGGAACCGTGCACAGGGCCGTCGCCCCCTGCACCGTACGGACGGAAGGGGCGGAGTCCGGGTCGGCATTGGGGTATCCCCTGCTCGAGCGAAGCCGAGAGCTTGGGGAAGGCCAGGGGGCCACGCACACCACCGTGTGCAGGCCCTCGCCGCGCGGGCCGAGTGCCGTGCGTAGGTCTGCCACGGCCATGTCCCGCTGCCAGCCGCGCTCGGCGGTCAGGACGGCCCGGAACTCCCGGGTCAGATCGGCGCCCGCCTGCACCTCGTCGGCCAGCAGCGCGCCGATGCGGGCGGCGACCTCCATGGCGGCGGTCAGCTGGGCGTCCGTGGGCCCCGGATCGTCGTCGAGCAGCCATACGTAACCCAGGGCGAACCCCCGATGCCGTACGGGAAGGCAGATCCGACCGCGGTGGACGCCCGCCTCCGGAGTGGGCGGGATACGGACCGGCCCCGTCGCGCGCGTGATGCCGAAGCTCTCGAACCAGGTGCGGACCCCCGCCGTCGAGCGGCGCGTGAGGATCGAGCGGGTGCGCACCGGGTCGAGCGCCGCCGCGTCGAAGTCGCTGTCGCCGCCGCTGTCGTGCGCGCCGAAGGCGATCAGCTCGAAATCGCGGTTCTCCAGCGTCGCGGGCGCGCCGAGCAGGGCTGAGATCTCGTCGACCAGTTCCTGGTAATCGCCTTTCACGCTGTCCATTCTGACGTAGTTCGCCCCCCGCTTCAGACAGATGTCTGAGATCCAGGGCACGGATGCGTGACAGGTGTCGATGGCCCCGGATCGGAGGGATCCTTAAGTTTCACGGTGGTTCTCCGTGCCGTACCGCTTCGTTCCGCATATCCAGGTACGGCCCCGTTTCTACTCTCCGTGGAGGTGCCCGTGCTGGGTCCCGTGATCCTCGCCGCGTCGCGCAGCGACCAGATGCGCCGCTTCGTCTCTGCGGCCCCGGGCACCAAGCAGGTTGTAAGCCGCTTCATCGCGGGTGAGACCGTGGACCAGGTCGTGCCGATCATCACGGACGCCGCCGACAAGGGCCTCGAGGTCACCCTCGACGTCGTCGGCGAGGACATCACCACGCCCGAGCAGGCCGCCGCCGCGCGCGACGCCTACCTGGAGCTCGTCGAGCGCCTCAAGGACCTCGGCCTCGGCACCAAGGCCGAGATGTCCGTCAAGCTGTCCATGTTCGGCCAGGCGCTGGAAGGCGGCCACGAGCTCGCCCTCGCCAACGTCCGCCCGGTCGTCGAGGCCGCCGCCGCCATCGGCACCACGGTCACCCTGGACGCCGAGGACCACACCACCCTCGACTCGATGTTCGCCATCCACGAGGAGCTGCGGAAGGACTTCCCGCAGACCGGCTGCGTCATCCAGTCCTACCTCTTCCGCACCGAGGACGACGCCCGCCGCCTGGCCGCCGCGGGCAGCCGCGTCCGCATCGTGAAGGGCGCCTACAAGGAGCCCGCCGAGGTCGCGTACCAGGACAAGGCCGAGATCGACAAGGCGTACGTGCGGATCATGCGCATCCTCATGGAGGGCGACGGGTACCCGATGATCGGGTCCCACGACCCGCGTCTGATCTCCATCGCCCAGGAGCTCGGCCGCCGTGCCGGGCGCAAACTGGACGAGTACGAGTTCCAGATGCTGTACGGCATCCGCAGCGACGAGCACCTGCGGCTCGCGGCCGAGGGCCACCGGATGCGCGTCTACACCGCCTACGGCACCGACTGGTACGGATACTTCATGCGCCGCCTCGCGGAGAAGCCGGCCAACCTGCTCTTCTTCGCCCGCTCCATCCTCACCAAGGGCTGATTCCCCACAAGGGCTGAGCTCCCTTTCCCCCGACCCCCCAAAGGAGATACGGAACTCATGGACGCCGTCACCCAGGTCCCCGCGCCGGTCAACGAGCCGGTGCACGGCTACGCGCCCGGTTCGCCGGAGCGTGCCCGCCTCGAGACCAAGCTCAAGGAGCTCTCCGAGAACCCCATCGAGCTGCCGATGACCATCGGTGGCGTCAAGCGCCTCGGTGGCGGTGAGCCCTTCAAGGTCGTGCAGCCGCACAACCACCAGGCCGTCATCGGCACCGGCCGCGGCGCCACGCAGCAGGACGCCCAGGACGCGATCGACGCCGCCCTCGCCGCCGCCCCGGCCTGGCGCGCGATGTCCTTCGACGACCGCGCCGCGATCATCCTGCGCGCCGCCGAGCTGCTCTCCACGACGTGGCGCGAGACGCTCGCCGCCTCGACGATGCTCGGCCAGTCGAAGACCGCCCAGCAGGCCGAGATCGACACGCCCTGTGAGCTCATCGACTTCTGGCGCTTCAACGTCAAGTACGCCCGTGACCTGCTCGCCGAGCAGCCCCCGGCGAACGCGACCGGCGTCTGGAACCGCCTGGACCACCGCCCGCTCGAGGGCTTCGTCTACGCGATCACCCCCTTCAACTTCACCGCCATCGCGGGCAACCTCCCCACCGCCCCGGCCCTCATGGGCAACGTGGTCGTGTGGAAGCCGTCCCCGACGCAGACGCACGCCGCCGTGCTGCTCATGCAGCTCCTGGAAGAGGCCGGTCTGCCCAAGGGCGTCATCAACCTGGTGACCGGTGACGGCAAGGCCGTCTCCGAGGTGGCCCTGACCCACCGCGACCTGGCGGGCATCCACTTCACCGGCTCGACCCCGACCTTCCAGCACCTGTGGAAGACGGTCGGCGAGAACATCGCCAACTACCGCACCTACCCGCGCCTGGTCGGCGAGACCGGCGGCAAGGACTTCGTCGTCGCGCACCCCAGCGCCGACCGCGCGATCCTCAAGACGGCCCTGACCCGCGGCTCCTTCGAGTTCCAGGGCCAGAAGTGCAGCGCCTCGTCGCGTGCGTACGTTCCCGCCTCGATCTGGAACGACGGCTTCAAGGAGGAGTTCGCGGCCGAGGTCGACGGCATCAAGATGGGTGACGTCACCGATCTGTCGAACTTCATCGGCGCCGTCATCGACGAGCGCGCGTTCGCCAAGAACAAGGCGGCCATCGACCGCGCCGCGGCCGACCCGACCTGCACGATCGTCGCGGGCGGCACGTACGACGACTCGGTGGGCTACTTCGTCCGTCCGACGGTCGTCGAGTGCTCGGACCCGGCCAACGAGGTCTTCACGACCGAGTACTTCGGCCCGATCCTGGCGATCCACGTCTACGAGGACGACAAGTACGAGGAGATGCTGACCCAGATGGAGTCGGCGTCGGACTACGCCCTCACCGGCTCGGTCATCGCGGGCGACCGTGCCGCGGCCGCGTACACGATGGAGAAGCTCCGCTACGCGGCGGGCAACTTCTACATCAACGACAAGTCGACCGGCGCCGTCGTCGGCCAGCAGCCCTTCGGCGGCGGTCGCGCGTCCGGCACCAACGACAAGGCCGGCGCCCCGCAGAACCTGCAGCGCTGGACGCTGACCCGCGCCATCAAGGAGACGCTGGTCCCGCCGACGGACTACACGTACCCGCACATGGGCTGACGCCCACCCCGGGGCCTCGGCCCCCCTGAACCCCGCCCCCGACCTGGGCCCCACCCCGGTCGGGGGCGGTGCTGTCTCACCGGGGCGGTGCTGTTCACCGGGCCTGTGCGTCGAGGCGCCGGGTCAGGAAGTCGTCGATCAGTCCGGCGATCTGCGCCGCGTGGGTCTCCAGGGCGAAGTGGCCGGCGGGCAGCAGGTGCACCTCGGCCTCCGGCAGATCGCGGAGGAAGGCGACGGCGCCGCCCCGCACGAAGATCTCGTCGTGGGCGCCCCAGGCCGCGAGCAGCGGGACCTGGGAGGCGCGGAAGTACTCCTGGAACGCGGGGTAGAGCTCGATGTTGCTGCCGTAGTCGCCGATCAGGGAGAGCTGGATCTCGTCCTGGCCCTCGCGCGCCATCAGCGCGGCGTCGTGCAGCCAGGCGTCGGGGCTGACCAGGGTCGGGTCCACGACGCCGTGCGTGTACTGCCACTTGATGCCTTCGAGGGAGCGGATCTCCCGTACGGGCGCGGCGGTCTTCTCGTTCGGGTCCGCGATGTAGGCGAGCACGGGCGCCCAGGCCTCGGTGCCCAGGCCCTCCTCGTACGCGTTGCCGTTCTGCGTGACGATCGCGGTGACGCGCTCGGGGTGCGCGAGGGCCAGGCGCAGGCCGATGGGTGCGCCGTAGTCCTGGACGTAGAGCGCGAAACGCGTCAGGCCCAGCTTCTCGGTGAACTCCGCGGTGAGGTCGGCGAGTTCGGCGAAGGAGTACGTGAAGTCGTCCGCGGACGGGGTGGCGGAGCGGCCGAAGCCGAGGTGGTCGGGGGCGATGACGCGGTAGCGGTGGGCCAGGAGCGGGATGAGGTCGCGGAACATGTGCGAGCTGGAGGGGAAGCCGTGCAGCAGGAGGAGGACGGGGGCGTCGGCGCGGCCGGCCTCCCGGTAGGCGATCTCGTGGCCCCGGACGGTGATGGAGCGGTGATGCGTCCTGTTGCTCATCTCTAACCCCTCAAGCGCGTTTTGATGGTTGCCTCGGAGATGAGTAGAGCACGCGTCGACATAACCAGTCAACGCGCTTTAAAGGGTTAGGCGTTGCTCTTCCCCGCCGCCGCGGTGATCACCTCGTCCAGCACGTCCCTGGCCCGCAGCAGCTCCTCGACCATGCCGTCGATCCGTGCCCGCTCCACCGAGAGCTCCTCCACCAGCCAGGGCGTCGCCTTCTCCGACGGGCCGCCGTCCTGGTCCCGCATGCAGGGCAGCAACTGCACGATCTTCGCGCTGCACAGGCCCGCCGCGAACAGCTCCTGGATGTGGACGACCCGGTCGACCGCGGACTCCGGGTAGTCGCGGTGGCCGCCCGGTGTGCGCTCCGCGTGCAGCAGGCCCTGCTTCTCGTAGTAGCGCAGGGACCGCTCGCTCACAGCGGTACGCTTCGCCAGCTCGCCGATCCTCATGTCACGCGTACCTCCGCACTTGAAGTACCTCCGCACTTGAATCTGACACCGGTGTCAGCTTCTACCGTTCCGGCATGACGAACACCAAGCTCCTCACACCGTATTCCGCCCCCACCGCCCACGGCCTGCGCCTGCCCAATCGCATCGTCATGGCCCCCATGAGCCGCCACCGCGCCACGGAGGACGGCACCCCGCTGCCGGTGGTCGCCGACCACTACGCCCAGCGCGCGAGCGCCGGTCTCATCGTCACCGAGGGCATCTGGCCCAGCAGCCGGGGCCAGAGCGGCTGGCGCTTCCCCGGCCTGGAGACCGCCGCGCACATCGAGGGATGGCGGCGGGTCACCGAGGCCGTGCACGCCGAGGGCGGCCGCATCTACGCCCAGTTGATGCACGGCGGCAGGCACGGACACCCGCTGTCCCGGATCGACGAGGACGTTCCCGCGGCGCCGTCCGCCGTACTCGTCGACCCGAGCCGTGTCCACGTACGCGACGGCGCCAAGGCCGACCCGGTCACCCCGCGCGAGATGAGCGTCGACGAGATCCACACGGCGGTCCGGGACTTCGCCGACGCCGCCCGCAACGCCATCGCGGCGGGCTTCGACGGCGTCGAACTGCACGGCGCCAACAGCTACTTGATCCACCAGTTCCTCGCGGACAACTCCAACCTCCGTGACGACGAGTACGGCAGGAACACGATCGCCGACCGCATCCGCTTCGCCGTGGAGGTCGTCCGCGCGGTCGCCGACGCCATCGGCGCCGAGCGCCTGGGCCTGCGCCTCTCGCCGGGCAACCCGCAGTTCGGCATGGCGGAGGCGGACCCCGGCCCCGTCTACCGCGCGCTGCTCGACGAGATCGACGGCCTGGGCCTCGCCTACCTCCACCTCACCGACAACGACCGCTACCCGGCCCTCACCGACCTGCGCCCCCACTGGCACGGCACCCTCATCGGCAACGTCGGCGAGAACGGCGACCCGACCACGCGGGAGGCGGGCGAGGCGGTCCTGGCCGCGGGCCTGGCGGACCTCGTCTCGTACGGCCGTGCCTTCATCTCCAACCCCGACCTTCCGGAGCGGTTCGCGGTGGGCGCGCCGCTCCAGGAGATCGACGCGAAGCACCTCTACACCCACGGTGCCGAGGGCTACACCGACTACCCGTCCCTCAAGAGCCTGTTGGTCTCCGCTCAGACCTCCACGAGCACCTGATCAAGGGACTTCCGCACGAGGTCGGGGACCCGGCAGTCCGGTGCCGGATAGCCCACGGGGATCACCGCGAACGCCTTCTCGTTCTCCGGCCTGCCGAGCACCTGCGACAGGAACCGCATCGGGCTCGGCGTGTGGATCAGCGCGGCGAGGCCCGACAGATGCAGCGCGGACAGCAGCATCCCCACCGCGATGCCGACCGACTCGTCGACGTAGTAGTGCTTGTGCTTGGTGCCGTCCTCGCCCAGCCAGTAGCGCTGCTGGAAGACGACGACCAGCGCGGGCGCGTCCGTCAGATGCGGCTTCACCTCGTCCGTGCCGAGCGGGCGCAGGGCCGCGAGCCACTCCTCGCCCAGACGCCCGTCGTACGAGACGCGCTCCTCGTGCTCGGCGGCCTCGCGGATACGGCGGCGCACCTCGGGGTCCTGGACGAGGACGAAGGTCCACGGCTGCTGGTGCGCCCCGGACGGCGCGGTCGCCGCGCACGCGATGGCGTCCCGCACGACCTGCGCGGGCACGGGGTCCGGGGCGAACTGCCGCACCGTGCGGCGCTCTCGCATCCGCTCGCGCAACTCGGCGGACCGGGACAGGGACTGGGACTCGGGCATGCGCTCGGGGCGGTACGGAACGGAGCGGTAGGGCTCGCCGTGGATGGGGGTCCAGGGCCGTTCTGCGGTCTCGTCAGCCATGGTCCCGAGTGTGCCCCGGTCAGCTCCATCCCGTCACGATCAATGAGAGCCCCAGCGTGAATCCGCCCCCCAGCAAGGCCAGATACAGCCCGTAGAACCGCCGCAGCCTGTGGACGAGGAACCCGAAGGCCCCGAAGGCGAGGCCCACCGTGAGGGTGCGGGAGCCGCGGGAGAGTGCCGAGTGGGCCAGCCAGTCGTGCGGCGCGATGTCGGCGCGGCCCGCCTCGCGTGCGTACACCTTGAAGGGGATGCCGTTCCAGGGCTGGTGGCGGACGGCCGCCGCGCCTTCGGCGGCGAGTTCGGCGCGTATCTCGGCGCGCATCCGGTCCGTGGTGAGCGGGTGCGGCAACTGTGTCCCGGACGCGGCGAGTTGGAGGGCGAGAAGCCCGCCCGCCAGGCTGCCCGCAAGGGCGGCCAGGGACAGTTTCAGGGCCCGGCGCGGCACTGCCACGCAGGCGATGGCGAGGAACAGCTCCGGCATCAGGGGCCAGCTCAACGCCTCCGCGAAGGCCCAGAGAAAGCCGAGCGCGAGCCCGCCGCGGGAGGCCGCTACCGCCGCGACGCGCTTGCGCGCGGGGGAGTCGGCGAGGGGCTCCTCCGTCGTACGGCGACGCAGTGCGGCCACCGCGTCGCGAGCCTCCTCAGGGGTGGCCGAAGCGGGCAGCGGCTCACCGACGGCGACCCGCACCAGGGCGGGGCGGAGCCTGCCGTGCTTGGGCAGCAGGCGGTCCGTGCCCGCGATGGCGACCGGCACCACGGGCACGTCCGCCTGCCGGGCCAGGACCAGGGCGCCCCTGTGGAAGGCGCCCAGCTCGCCGTCCCTGGCGCGGGTGCCCTCCGGGAAGAGGACCACGGCCGCGCCCGCGCGCAGGGCGTCCGTGTGGTGCAGGAGGTCCTCCATGCCGCCTCCGGTACGGCGCACGGGGAACCCGGCGGCCAGGCGGCTGCAGACGCGGCTGCGCCAGCGGGAGGCGAACCAGTAGTCGGCCGCCGCGCCGATCGCCGGGGCGTGGCGGGCGTCCAGTGCGGCGAGCAGGGCGGCGGTGTCCGCGTGGGAGGTGTGGTTCGCCACGACCACGCAGCCGCCGGGCGGGAGTTGACCGCGCCGCTCCACGCCTCCGGTGAGGGTGAGCAGCGTCCACCAGAGGGCTCGGCGGACGCGGGCCGCGCCACGCTTCGGGCGCCGTCGGTCACCGGCTCCGCCGCGTTCGTCCGCGGCAGCCGGACGGGCCGGACGGGCCGGATGCTTCGTACGGGTCCTCACAGCGTCACCACCATCGTCAGCAACAGCGCGACCAGCAACGAGTCGATCCGGTCGAGCAGGCCGCCGAACCCCGGCAGCCAGCTCCCCGCGTCCTTCACGCCGGCCTCCCGCTTGACCATCGACTCCAGGAGATCCCCGAGCACGCAGCCGACGAGCACCGCGGCCCACAGCACCGGGGAGAACGCGCCGACCGCGACCAGCGCGGCGGCAGTCGCGGCGGCGGCTCCCGCGACGCCCGCCCAGGTCTTGTTGGGGGAGAGGGGCGAGAGCGGCCGGGACAGCAGCCCCCTGCGGCCGAGGGCCGTACCCCCGCACCACGCCCCCACATCCCCGAACGCCACCGCGACGCCCACCGCCACGGCCGTGTCGCCGAGCAGCACGAGACCGCTCAGCGAGACCGGAATCCAGAGCAGCCCGAAGGCCGTACGGCTCGCCCGCGTGAAGCCCTGCGCGCCGTCCCCGGCGAAGAGGGCCACCCCGGCGGCGGCGATCAGCAGCGCGCCCGCCGTCCGCAGGTCGAGGGCGCCGGGCGCGCCCCAGGCGATGCCCGGCACCGCCACGGCCGACACCGTGAGCACGGCCCGCTCGCCCCGGGGGAGCCCCGCCATGCGCGCGTACTCGCCCACGGCGACCACTCCGAGCCCGGCCGCGAGCGCGAACGCCCCCGCCCCGCCGAGGAAGAACGCCCCGAGGAAGAGCGGCGCGGCAAGCGCCCAGGTACGCCACCGCTTGCGCAGCTCGGCCCGCATCCGCACCCGCGAGGGCAGCGCGGCGACGGCCACCCCGCCGACGCCGAGCACCCCGGCCACCACGGGCACCGCACGCCCGGCGGCCTCCCCGGCGATGAACGCGGCGCTCATCGCCGGCCCCCCGCGGGAGCTTGGCCCAACTCCCGCCACAGCCGCGCGAATCGCAGCCCCGCCGTCAGTGCCGAGCCCGCGGCGATCACCACGAGCACCGGCACGAACCACCCGCTGGCCGCCGCGAGGACCACGAGGGCGCAGCGCTCCGTCTTGCCGACCGGGCCGCCGTTCAGGCGGGACGCGCCCGCCGCCGCGCCCGCGAGCGACACCCAGGAAGGGAGCGTCGCAGCCAGACCCGCCGTCGCCATTAGCCACAGCGGGGCCTGCGTCAGGAAGCCCGCGAGCATGACCAGGTCGGCTGCCCGGTCGCCCAGTTCGTTCAGGAGCGCGCCACGCCGCGTCGTGCGGCCCGTGTCACGGGCCAGCGCTCCGTCGAGGTTCGCGAAGGCGAGGCGCGCGGCGAGCAGCACGGCCACCGGGAGCGCCGCGAAAGGCACCGGCAGCCAGGCGAGCGCCGCCGCCGCGCCCGCCGCGCAGAGCACACCCGCCGCGGTGAGGGTGTCGGGCGACACCTCGCGGCGGGCGAGCGCGCCGCGTACGCCGGACAACCGGTCCGCGTACCAGGGCTTGAGAGCGTAGAGGCCGTTCATGGCACTGACTCTGCCGCCGCCCCGCCGCGGGGAAATCGGCGTGCGTACTCAGATATGGCCTGAGTACGGTGGAGAGGTGACCACGCTGCGTACGGCCCACACCTGCGACCTCGACCCGGACGAACTCCGCGCCGCCCGCACCCTGATGGACGAGGCGTTCGACGGGGACTTCAGCGACCAGGACTGGGAGCACGGCCTCGGCGGCATGCACGCCCTGGTGCACGACGACTCCGGCCTCCTCCTCGCGCACGGCTCCGTGGTACAGCGCCGCATCCTGCACGACGGCCGTTCGCTGCGCGTCGGTTACGTCGAGGCGGTCGCCGTCCGCCCGGACCGGCAGCGCCGGGGCCTGGGCGGGCAGGTGATGGGCGCCCTGGAGCGGGTGATCGACCGGGCGTACGTCCTGGGCGCGCTCTCCGCCTCGGACGAGGGGGAGCGGCTCTATCTCGGGCGTGGCTGGCAGCGGTGGAAGGGCGCGGTCGGCACCCTCGGCCCGCAGGGCGTGGTCCCCATGCCGGACGAGGAGCCCCCGTTCCTGTGGGGCGCCGACCTCGACCCGGCGCACGAACTCCTCATCGACTGGCGTGACGGGGACGTCTTCTAGGCGGTTTCCAGGCGCTTTCCAGGCGCCTTCTGGGCTGAGACGATGATCTTGCCGAGGTTCTCGCCCCGCAACATCCCCAGGAACGCGTCCACGATGTTGCCGAAGCCCTCCACCACGGTCTCGTCGAGCCCGACGCGCCCGCTCTGCAGATGCGGCACCACGAACTCGTACAACTCCTCCCGCACCGGGTAGTGGTCGCGGACCAGGAAGCCCTCCATGCGCAGGCTCTTCTCGACGATGTCGGGCAGGTTGCGCAGGGCGTACGGCGTGCCGGTGCTGTTGTACTGGGCGATCGTGCCGATGCGGACGATCCGTCCGAACTCGCGCAGCGAGGAGATCGCCGCTTCCAGGTGTTCGCCGCCGACGTTGTCCATGTAGAGGTCGATCCCGTCGGGCGCCGCCTTCGCGAGCAGCTCGGCCGTCGGGCCCGCGTGGTAGTCGAAGACCTCGTCGTAGCCGACGTGTTCGGTCAGGTACGCCGCCTTCGCCGCCGTGCCCGCGCTGCCGACGAGCCGCCCCGCGCCCATCAGCCGGGCGAGCCGCCCGGTGGCCGTGCCGACGCCGCCGCCCGCCGCCGAGACGAACACGTCCTGGCCCGCGCGGAGTTCGGCGATGCGGGTGAGGCCGACGTACGCCGTGAGGCCCGTGCCGCCGAGGATGCTCAGGTGCGCGGAGAGCGGTACGCCCTCGAAGCGGGGGACGGAGCGTGCCTCCTCGGGGGTGACGACGGTGTGCGTGCGCCAGCCCTGCCGGTGGAGGACGATCTCGCCCTCGGGGAGCGCGGGGTCGCGGGACTCGATGACGCGGCCGAGGGTGCGGCCCTCCATGGGCGCGTTCAGGGCGAAGTCCCCGTCCATCATTTCGCGGTGGTAGGGGTCCACCGACCAGTACAGGTTCTCCACGAGGGCGGTGCCCGGCGTGGGTTGGGGCAGCGCCGACTCGACGAAGGCGAAGTGGTCGCGGGTGGGGAAGCCGTGGGGGCGGGCGGTCTGGTGCACGGTGAGCGCGGTCTCGGTCATGGCGGTGACCGTACGGAGGAATGCGGGGGCCGGGGAGAGGGTTGCGCTCATGGAACGGCCCGAACCATGAAGAGCCCTCATAGAAGCAGGTGGGACCCCCGATGAGCGCTGCCGGAACGCCGAACACCGGACCGCCGTACGCCGGAACGCCGAACGCGACCACCCTCGCCACCGACCTGGCCCCGCACGAGCTGCGCATCCTCGTGGCCGTCGACCGCGAGCGCGGGTTCTCGGCGGCGGCCGAGGCGCTCGGGGTGACCCAGTCCGCCGTCTCGCACTCCATCCGCGGCACGGAACGCAAGATCGGGGCGGTCCTCTTCGAGCGCGGTCGCAAGGGCGCGACCCCGACCCCGGCCGGCGCTGCCGCCGCCGCCCACGCCCGCCGTGTCCTGCGGCTCCTGGACACCCTCGCCGCCGAGGCCCGCGGCGCCGTACGGGGCACGGTCACGGGAGTGCTGCGCATCGCCGCGTTCCGCAGCGTGGCCCTGTATCTGCTGCCGCCCGTCCTGGAGCGGCTCACCGCCCGCCATCCCGGCATCGAGCCACAAGTGCGCGTGGTCCGCGAACTGGGGGCCGGGACCGCGGGCGAGGTCGCTCAGGGGCGGGCCGACGTGGGCATCGCGACGATCGGGGCGACCTCGCCGGTGCCCGCCGGGCTGATCGGTGACGTCCTCATCGAGGAGCCCTACTCGCTGGTGCACCCGGCGGGGCACCCCGACCCGCGCTCCCTGCCCCTCGTGGACTGGCACGAGAACTGCGGCTCCTACACCCGGCAGTGGTGGGCCGGACAGGACTGGATCCCGAAGGCGACGGTGCTGACCGAGGACGACGGAGCGGTGCTCTCGATGGTGAGCAGGGGTCACGGCATGGCGATCATGCCCGCGCTCTCGCTGAACGGAGCACCCGACGGAATCGAGATCACCGATCTCGGTCCGGAGCGCCCGTCGCGTTCCGTGGGCTACGTCACCACGCCTGAGCTGGCCTCCACGCTCGCCGTGCAGGCTCTCATCCGCGAGCTCAGAGCCGCCAAAGGAGGGGCAGGCAAGGAAGGCCGTCTCAGATAGTAGGAAGTCCGAGTAATTGTGGAGACAGACGCTCCGTCCTCGCTTAGCTTTGTAGGAGCCGAACGTCTCGCTCGATCAAGCGAATGGCGGTCGTGAGCCGGAGCCCCGTGCAGGCAACCCCTGTGGCTCCGTCGCTCCCCGCCTCTCCGGCGTCTCGCAGTACCAGTACCCCCTTCCCTCAAGGAGTGGATCTCCCATGGCCGAGACGACCGCACGCCGAGTCCGCCACGCCTCCCGTACCAGCGATTCCGACCGCAGGAAGGCCGCCGCAGCCCTGCAGCGCGCCCTCGACCGCAGGGACAACGGCGGCGAGACGGGTCACTGAGCCCCGCGCATCACCTCGAAGTGGTCCACGCGCTCACCGCTCTCGGCGAGCGCGGAGACCGACAGCTTCGGGCGGGCGCCGGCCGTCACCTCCACCGCGAGGAACGAGAAGCCGGTGTACCGCACCCGTGACCACTCCACCGTGTCCGGGTCCCGCCGGCGCGACCTGGTCCAGTGGAACGTCCGGATCGCGTCCCGGTCGTCTGCGTGGCCCTCGTAGCTGTCCTTCACGCCGTCCGGGAAGTCGTAGAGGTCCTTGCCCGCGCCGCCCGCGGTGACGTACACGATGCCGTCGCGCGTCGGATCGGTCGACGCGCCGACCGGCACGGGCTTGCCGACCTCGCCGCCCTTGACCGCGTCGGTGCGCTCGTAGACGTGGTTGTGGCCGTTGATCACCAGGTCCACCTGGTGCTTGGTGAACAGCTCGAGCCACGCGTCGCGCACCCCGCCGTCGGACCCGTGCCTCGCGGTCGAGTACACGCAGTGGTGGAAGAAGACCACGACGAAGTCGACGGTCCCGTCCGCCCGCAGCTCGCCGAGGCGCTTGTCCAGCCACGCCGTCTGCTTGCCGTCCGTGTAGCCCTTGTTGGCCGGGATCTCGTACGAGACGTCGTTCGCGTCGAGCGCGACGACGCCGACATTGCCGTACGTGAAGGAGTAGACGCCCGGCGCCTTCTCGGGGTCGAAGCCGTTCTCGGGGAGCGACCAGCGGGCGGACTGGCCGCCGTAACCGTTCGGCGAGTACCACGCCTCCATGTCGTGGTTGCCGGTCGTCACCATCCAGGGGACCGACTTCGCCACGGACTCCGTCTGCGCGAGGAAGGTGTCCCACACGCGGGCGTCGTACGTGTCGGACTCCTTGCCGTGCCCGGTGCTGTCCGCGTAGCAGATGTCGCCCGCGTGCAGATGGAAGGACGGATTCTGGCCCAGGATCAACTGGTCGTTGGCGAGCGCGTGATAGCTGACGCCCTGGTCGCCGAAGGCCGTGAACACGAACCTCTCCGCTGTCGCGGGCGCCGTGCGGAAGGAGCCGATCGTCGCCATCCGCTCGGGCGACGCCGGGTCGAAGCCGTCGTGGCCGACGCCGTAGTAGTACGTCGTGCCGGGCCGCAGGCCGTCGAGCGCCGCGTGCAGGTAGTACTGCTCGACCGCGGGCAGCTTCTTCGACAGGGACGGGGTGTGCAGGTCACGCACCTCCGCCTCGATCTTCCGGCTCAGTTCCCAGGGCTGCAATCCCACCCGCAGATAGGGGGACTTGACCGCGAGGGGCACCTGCCAGGAGACCCGCATCTGCGTCTTCGGGTCGGCCCCGAAGGCGAGATGCCGGGCGAAGGGCGCCACCAGCCTGCCGTCGACCTTGACCGGCGCGGACGGCGCGGACGTCGTGGTGAGGGGGCTCGACGCCGACGCGCTCTCGCCGTGGGCGCTGCCCGCGCCGCCCGAGCTGCCCGCGAGCAGGCCGATGCCGCCGGCCGTCCCGGCCGCGGCGAACGAACCGGCGAGGACCTTGCGCCGGGACAGCCTCTTGCGCAGGTACTCGTGCTGCTCCGGCATGCTCATCCCGGCCGCGAGCCGCTCCGGTATGCCGACGTTGGGGGTGTCCATGTCCATACAACTTCCCGGTGACTCCCAACTCCCGCCAGGCCTGCGGGTGAAGGCCGGGTGGCCATGTGGTGACGCACCCATGGCGTGACCAGGGGTGTCCGCATGCCGGACTGCGAGTGTCATCCCGTGGGACGACGCGTACGCTGCTGGCATGTCTCGCAGCATCAATCTCGCAGTGATCCCCGGTGATGGAATCGGCCAGGAAGTCGTGGCCCAGGGGCTCAAGGTCCTCAATGCCGTCCTCCCGCAGGATGTGAAGCTGGAGACCAAGGAGTTCGACTTCGGCGCCAAGCGCTACCACGCGACCGGTGAGACCCTCACCGACGCCGACGTCGAGGCCCTCAAGCAGTACGACGCGATCCTCCTCGGCGCGATCGGCGACCCCTCGGTCCCGTCCGGCGTCCTGGAGCGCGGCTTCCTGCTGAAGCTCCGCTTCCTCTTCGACCACCACGTCAACCTGCGGCCCTCGAAGCTGCTCCCGGGTGTGGCGACCCCGCTCAAGGGCCAGCCCGAGATCGACTTCATCGTCGTACGGGAAGGAACCGAGGGCCCGTACACGGGCAACGGCGGCTCGATCCGCACGGGCACCCCGCACGAGGTCGCCACCGAGGTCTCCGTCAACACCGCCTTCGGTGTGGAGCGCGTGGTCCGTGACGCCTTCGCCCGCGCCCAGGCCCGCCCGCGCAAGAAGCTGACGCTGGTCCACAAGAACAACGTCCTCGCGTACGCCGGTCACCTCTGGACGAACGTCTTCAACGAGGTGGCGAAGGAGTTCCCGGACGTCACCACCGACTACATCCACGTCGACGCCGCGACGATCTACCTCGTCACCGACCCGGGCCGTTTCGACGTGATCGTCACCGACAACCTCTTCGGCGACATCATCACCGACCTCGCGGCCGCCGTCTCCGGCGGCATCGGCGTCGCGGCCTCGGGCAACATCAACCCGAGCCGCGAGTTCCCGTCGATGTTCGAGCCCGTGCACGGCTCCGCGCCGGACATCGCGGGCCAGGGCAAGGCCGACCCGTCGGCCACCGTCCTGTCCGTCGCGCTGCTCCTGCGTCACCTCGGCTACGAGGACCAGGCGGCGCGCATCGAGACCGCGGTCTCCGCGGACCTCGCGGAGCGCGGCGACACGGTCCGCACCACCGAGCAGATCGGCGACGCGCTCGCCGTACGAGTAGCCGGCTGACCCGGCGGCTCACCCTTTTGCACAGAAGCCGCCGGGTCTGGTTCACCACCCGGCGGCTTCTCGTATGCGGCTCCGGGTGCCACCATCGACCCCTGGGCCGCATTCACGCTGTTTCTTCCTCGGCGCCACGCGAGCGATAATCGAACGTGGGGCCGCGGAATGCAGGGTTACTCGGACGTCCTAGTACGACAGGTACTGGCGTGAGCGCGGTCCGTCACCATCACACCGTGAAGGACTAGTACTCATGACGACGACGCCGACACCCACGATCGAGCTCAAGCCCACCTCGAACCCGCTGTCCAAGGCGGAGCGCGAGGCGATCCTGGCCAACCCCGGGTTCGGCCGCCACTTCACCGACCACATGGTGACGATCAAGTGGACGGAGGGGCGCGGCTGGCACGACGGCCAGCTCGTGCCGTACGGCCCGCTCTCCCTCGACCCGGCGACCAACGTCCTGCACTACGCGCAGGAGATCTTCGAGGGCCTGAAGGCCTACCGGCAGCCCGACGGCTCGGTGGCCTCGTTCCGCCCCGACGCCAACGCGCGGCGCTTCCAGCGCTCGGCGCGGCGGCTCGCGATGCCGGAGCTGCCGGTCGAGACGTTCATCGAGGCGTGCGACGCGCTGGTGAAGGCGGACAAGGCGTGGGTGCCGGCGCACGGCGGCGAGGAGTCGCTCTACCTGCGGCCGTTCATGATCGCCAGTGAGGTCGGCCTGGGCGTGAAGCCCGCCAACGAGTACCTCTTCATCGTCATCGCCTCGCCCGCGGGCGCGTACTTCCCCGGTGGCGTCAAGCCCGTCTCCATCTGGCTGTCGGAGGACCGCGTGCGCGCCGTCCCCGGTGGCGTGGGCGACGCCAAGACCGGCGGCAACTACGCGGCTTCCCTGCTCGCGCAGGCCGAGGCCGCGGAGAAGGGCTGCGACCAAGTCGCCTACCTGGACGCCGTGGAGCACAAGTGGGTCGAGGAGCTCGGCGGCATGAACCTGTACTTCGTGTACGGGGACAAGATCGTCACGCCCACCCTGACCGGTTCGCTGCTCGCCGGGATCACCCGCGACTCGCTGCTCACGGTCGCCCAGGACCTCGGCTTCAAGTCCGAGGAGGCGCGGATCTCGATCGACCAGTGGCAGGCGGACACGGCCGAGGGCACGCTGACGGAGGTCTTCGCGTGCGGCACGGCCGCGGTGATCACCCCCGTGGGCACGGTCAAGTGCCGCTCGGGCGAGTGGACCCAGAGCGGCGGCGAGCCGGGCCCGGTCACGATGAAGCTGCGCGAGGCGCTGCTCGACGTGCAGCGCGGCACGTCGGAGGACAAGCACGGCTGGATGCATGACCTCGGCTGAGGGCTTGACCCAGTAGGAGTGGAGGCCGGGCCCGGAAGCAGAACTTCCGAGCCCGGCCTCCCGCGTTACGGCGTCGGCACGCTGATCGCGGGTTCAGCCGCCGGTTCGGGCGCCCCCCGGCGTTCCAGGGCTGCGTACGCCACGCCCCCCATCACCCCCGACAGCAGGAAACTGCAGTCCACCCCGCCGGTGAGGGAGAGCAGCGGCCCCTCGTAGGAGGGGAGCGAGACCGCCGCGAGGCCGACCACCGCGCCCAGCGCCCAGCTCACCGTCGCCGGGATGTTCCAGCCCGCGCGGTACCAGTAGATCCCGCCCCGGGAACGGCGGTTGAATACCTGGAGTGCCTCCGCGTCGTACGCGCCCCCGCAGCGGACGAAGCCGATCAGGGTGATCACCGCCCACGGTGTGCCGATGGCGGTGAGGAGGAGCACGAAGGACGTCATCGCGTCCTGCGCCTCCCACGCGTAGTGCCCCACGAACACGCACCCCGTGGCGACCACCGCCACGGTGTACGTCGCGCGGGCCCGCGACGCCCGCGGCAGGATCGCGTCGAGGTCGAGGCCCATCGAGTACAGCATCAGGCCCGCGTTGCCCACCGAACCCGCGGAGGCGGCCAGGAGGAGCGGGACCAGATACCAGCCGGGGGCCGCCGATACCAGCGGCCCGGCGTAGTCGAGCGCCGCCCCCGCCGCGTACGCCGTGAACGTGCCGAAGAGCTGCGGGACGAGGAGCCCGGCGAGCAGGCCGACCCACGACGCGCGCAGCACCGCGCGGGAGCTGTGGCGGGCGGGGGAGACGTAGCGCGTGTAGTCGCCCAGGAGCGTGATGAACGCGATCGGGCCGCTCAGGCCCGCCGCCACCAGGGCGAGCAGCCACGTCGGCCAGAACGAGCCGAGGAGGTAACCGCCCGCCTCGGGGAGCGGTGACGTCGTGAAGTCGGGGGCGTAGGCCACCGCCCCGAGGATCAGGAGCGCCGTCATGCCGACCGCGAGGAAGCGCGAGAGGCGCAGCAGCACCCGGTAGCCGTAGACCGCGCCCGCCACCGTGGCGGCGGCGAGGAGCGCGTACACGAGCCCGTACGAGAGACCGCTCGCGGGAAGTCCCGTCAGGCGGTGCAGTACGCCCACCATCACGTCGCCGCCGATCCAGAGCGTCAGCGCGGTGTAGCCGAGGGACAGGAGCAGGCCGACGACGGAGCCGACAAGGCGGCCCCGCACGCCGAACTGGGCTCCGGAGGAGGTGGAGAGGTTCGTGCCCGTATTGAGCGAGACCAGGGCCAGGGGCGCGGTCAGGGCCGTGCCGATGACCGTGCCCGCCACCACCGAGGTGACGGACGCCCACCAGCCGAGGCCGAACGACACCGGCAGCCAGCCGAAGACGATCACCCCCAGGCAGAGGTTGGAGCCGAGCAGGATCGAGATGAGATCGCGGGGGCCGCTGTTGCGTTCCCCGTCCGGGATGGTGTCGACTCCGCGCTGTTCTATCGGCATGAGGGTGCCCCTGACGCTCGATCGTGGCCGCCTGCGCACACAGGCTGCCGGACGACTGTTTGAGTGCCGCTCAATGTGACCTGAGTCAAGCTCGCACGTCAATGTTTCCGTCGGATCAATCTCGTGGTTAGAGTGGCGTTCAAATGATGGAGGTGTGGTGGCGTGCGGCTTACCCCCACGGAACGCGACCGGCTGCTGCTCTTCGGGGCCGCCGAGCTGGCCAGGGCCCGCAAGGCGCGCGGCCTCAGACTCAACGTCCCCGAGGCGACCGCGCTGATCGCGGACACGGTGTGCGAGGCGGCCCGCGACGGGGCCAGGCTCGCCGAGGCGATCGAACGGGCCCGCTCGGTCCTCGGGCCCGACGACGTCCTGCCGGGCGTCGCGGATGTGGTGACCGAGGTGCATGTGGAGGCCGTCTTCGACGACGGGTCCCGGCTCGCGGTCGTCTCGCAGCCCATCGGGGCGGGGCTCGGCAGTGAGGCGCCGGGGGCGTTGCTGCCCGGCCCCGAGCACCTGGACCCCGCGCCCGTGGCGACGATCGCCGTGCGCAACACGGCCACCGTGCCCGTCTCCGTGACCTCGCACTTCCACTTCTTCGAGGCCAACCCCCGCCTCGACTTCGACCGTTCGGCCGCCTACGGCATGCGGCTCGCGGTGCCCGCCGGGTCCTCGGTCCGTTTCGGGCCCGGCGAGAGCGCCGAGGTCGGGCTCGTGCCGATCGGCGGCGAACGGATCGCGATCGGATTCGCCGGTCTCGTCGACGGGCCGCTGGACGCGCCGGGCGCCCGCGAAGAGGCCCTGCGCCGTGCCGTCGCCTGCGGCTACCTCGGCATACCGGAAACGACTGAGCAGGAGGTCGAGCGATGAGCCGCCCCGGAGGCCACCCCGCCGAACCGCGCCGCCTCACCCCGTACGAGTACGCCGCCACGCACGGCCCCCGGGCCGGCGACCGCGTCAGGCTCGGCGACTCGGGCCTGACCGTCCGGGTGGAGTCCGACGCGCAGAAGTACGGCGAGGAGTTCCTCGCCGGGTTCGGCAAGACCGCCCGTGACGGGCTGCACCTGAAGGCCGCCGCCGTCCGCGAGACCTGTGACGTCGTGATCAGCAACGTGCTGGTGATCGACGCCGTACAGGGCATCCGCAAGGTGTCGGTCGGCATCCGCGAAGGCCGAATCCACGCCATCGGGCGGGCCGGCAACCCGGACACCCTCGACGGGGTGGACGTCGTGGTCGGCACCGGCACGTCCATCGTGTCGGGCGAGGGGCTCATCGCCACCGCCGGAGCCGTGGACACCCACGTCCACCTGCTCTCGCCGCGCATCATGGAGGCCTCGCTCGCCTCCGGCGTCACCACGCTCATCGGCCAGGAGTTCGGGCCCGTGTGGGGCGTCGGCGTCAACTCGCCCTGGGCGCTGAAGCACGCGTTCAACGCCTTCGACGCCTGGCCGGTCAACATCGGCTTCCTGGGCCGGGGTTCGTCCTCGCACGACGCCCCGCTGATCGAGGCGCTCGCCGAGGGCGGGGCCTCGGGCTTCAAGGTGCACGAGGACATGGGCGCCCATACGCGCGCGCTTGACACCGCGCTGCGGGTCGCCGAAGAGCATGACGTGCAAGTCGCCCTGCACAGCGACGGGTTGAACGAGTGCCTCTCCGTGGAGGACACCCTGAAGGTGTTGGAGGGGCGCACCATCCACGCCTTCCATATCGAGGGCTGCGGCGGCGGGCACGTGCCCAACGTGCTGAAGATGGCGGGTGTGCCGAACGTGATCGGCTCCTCCACCAACCCCACGCTGCCCTTCGGGCGCGACGCCGTTGCCGAGCACTACGGCATGATCGTCTCGGTCCACGACCTGAAGACCGACCTGCCGGGCGACGCGGCCATGGCGCGCGACCGCATCCGCGCCGGGACGATGGGCGCGGAGGACGTGCTGCACGACCTGGGCGCCATCGGCATCACCTCGTCCGACGCGCAGGGCATGGGGCGCGCGGGCGAGACCGTACGCAGGACCTTCGCGATGGCCGGGAAGATGAAGGCCGAGCTCGGCCCCATGGAGGGCGACGGCGACGGCGACGACAACGCGCGCGTCCTGCGCTACATGGCCAAGCTGACCATCAACCCCGCCATCGCCCACGGCCTCGCCCACGAGGTCGGCTCCATCGAGGTCGGCAAGATGGCCGACATCGTCCTGTGGCGGCCCGAATTCTTCGGCGCCAAGCCGCAGTTGGTCCTGAAGTCGGGCTTTCCCGCCTACGGGGTCGTGGGCGACCCGAACGCGGCGACCGACACCTGCGAGCCCCTCGTCCTCGGCCCGCAGTTCGGCGCGTACGGCTCGACGCCCGCCGACATCTCGGTGGCCTTCGTCGCCCAGGCGGCCGTCGACCAGGGCAACGACAAGATGCCGACCCGGCGGCGCCGCGTCGCGGTGCGCGGCACCCGCGGCATCGGGCCCGCCGACCTGCGCCTCAACTCCCGCACCGGCTCCGTCGACGTCGACCAGCGCTCCGGCCTGGTCACGCTCGACGGCGACCCGGTCCGGTCCGAGCCCGCCGACTCGGTCTCCCTCAACCGCCTGTACTTCCTCTAGCCCTTCCGACCCTTCCCGCAGCCCTTTCCAGTAGGGATCACGATGACCTTCCGCATGCCCGCCGAGTGGGCCCCGCACGAGCGCACCTGGATGGCCTGGCCCGGCCCCAACCCCACCTTCACGAACGAGCGCGAGCTCGCCGAGGGGCGGGCCGCCTGGGCGGGCGTCGCCCGTGCCGTACGCCGCTTCGAACCCGTCACGATGGTCGTCGGCACCGGGCAGAGCGAGTCGGCCCGCGCGCTGCTCGGCCCCGGCATCGAACTGGTCGAGCGCGATCTCGACGACGCGTGGATGCGGGACATCGGCCCCACCTTCGTACGCGACGGCGATCAACTGGCCGCCGTGGACTGGACGTTCAACGGCTGGGGCGGCCAGGACTGGGCCCGCTGGGAGCACGACGCGAAGATCGCCCGCCATGTCGCCGACCTGGCCGACGTGCCCGTCCACTCCTCGCCCCTGGTCAACGAAGGTGGCGGCATCCACGTCGACGGCGAGGGCACGGTCCTGCTGACCGACACCGTCCAGCTCGACCCGGGACGCAACCCCGGCCTGACGCGCGAGCAGGCCGAGGAGGCGGTCCACGCCCGCATCGGCACGCACAAGGCGATCTGGCTGCCGCGCGGCCTGACCGGTGACTACGGGCAGTTCGGCACCCGGGGCCACGTCGACATCGTCGCCGCCTTCGCCGCGCCCGGCGTCGTCCTCGTCCACGCGCAGCAGGACCCCGCGCACCCGGACTTCGAGGTCAGCAAGGAGATCATCGGGGTGCTGCGCGGGCAGACCGACGCCCGGGGCCGCGCCCTGCAGATCGTCGAGGTGCCCGCGCCGACCGTCCTGGCCGACGACGAGGGCTGGGTCGACTACTCCTACATCAACCACTACCTCTGCAACGGCGGCGTCGTCCTGTGCGCCTTCGACGACCCGCGCGACGAGATCGCGGCAGGCATCTTCCGCCGACTCTTCCCGGAGCGGACCGTGACGCTCGTGGACGCCCGTACGATCTTTGCCGGGGGTGGTGGCATCCACTGCATCACCCAGCAGCAGCCGAAGATCTAGCTCACAAGAGCTGGCGTCACACGAATCACCGCAGGAGTCCCCGTGGCCGAGGCCGCCCGCCGGAAGAACGCACCACCGCGCGAGGACGTGCTTGCCGCCGCCATGGAGATGATCGCCGAGCGCGGCCTGGAGAAGCTGACCATGGCCGCGCTCGGCCGCGAGGTCGGCATGAGCAGCGGCCACCTCCTCTACTACTTCCGCACCAAGGACGAACTGCTCCTGCGCACCCTGGAGTGGAGCGAGTCCGCGCTCGGCGCCGAGCGCGGCCGGCTGCTCGCCCGGCAGGGCACGGCCCGCGAGCGGCTCGACGCGTACGTCGACCTGTACGTCCCCGACGCCCCCGGCGACCCCCACTGGACGCTCTGGCTGGAGGTCTGGAACCGCTCCCTGAACGCCGACGACGACGAGCGCGACCGGCAGGCCGCCATCGAGAGCGCCTGGCACCGCGACCTGGTGGCGCTGCTCGCCGAAGGCGTGTCCCGGGGCGAGTTCCGCGCCCTGGACCCCGACCGGTTCGCCGCCCGGCTGCGGGCGCTGCTCGACGGCTTCTCCATCCATGTGGCGATCGGGCTGCGCGGCACGGGACGTGACCAGATCCTGGCCCACGTACGGGAGTTCCTGGACGGAGCGCTCGGCCCAGACACGTAAGACCCAGAAACTCCCGTCTAGGTTGTACGCATTTCTGCGGATTGTGTGTTTCCTGGTGGTGCGCTTGTATCCCTGTGGGCCCTCGGTGACGGTCCTGCGCCGACCTCGCACGCACCGAACCGGGGAAGTCCGTCCGCACGGAACTCTGAGCAACCACGGGGGAATCGACCATGCACAGCACCAAGCGCCGCGCCGCCCTGGCCGCCGCCGCACTCGTCGCGGCGGTCACCGCCACGACGCTGCCCGCCGCCTTCGCCGCACCCGCCGCCGACGCGCCCCGCACCGAGGGCATCAGCGTCACGGCCGGGGGCAAGGCCGCCGACGACCGCTCGGCGGGGGCCGTGATCAGCCGGAACGGCAGGTACGCCGCCTTCGACTCCGCCGCCGCCGACCTGGCAGCGGGCGACACAGGCGGCCTGAACGACATCTTCGTACGCGATCTGCGCACCCGGAAGACCGAGCGCATCGCCCTCGAAGGACGCGACGTCAGGAGCCCCTCACTGAGCGCCGACGGGCGGTACGTCGCCATGATCACCAGTCCGGCGGACGCCTACTCGGTGACCGACGTCCGGCTCTACGACCGCAGGACCAAGAGGTTCGAGCGCCTCGACGTCGAACTGCCCGACGGCTACCCCGGGGACAGCGCGGGCGGCGTCTCCCTGAGCGCGAACGGCCGCTACGCCGTGTTCAGCGCGGACGGGCCGCAGTTCGACGGCACTGCGGTCTTCCTGCGCGACCGGAAGACCGGCACCACCGAGAAGGTCAGCCACCCGTACACGGGCGGCGACGGGGAGCGCGACGCCCACTCGCCGACCGTCAGCGACGACGGCCGCCGCGTCGCGTACGCGACCTCCTTCGTCAACGGCCCGCGCGGCGACGACTGGAGCGACCTCTGGGTGCGCGACCGCGAGACCGGCAAGGTGACGCAGGCCGACCGTTCCCACGACGGCTCCACGACCGAGAAGGAGTCCCTCGCCCCGTCCATCAGCGGCGACGGCCGCACCGTCGTCTTCGAGTCCCGTGACACCCACCTCGTCCCGAACGACGACGACGGCGCCTGGAACGTCTTCGTGCACGACCTCGCGTCCGGCGAGAACCAGCGCGTCCACGGCACCCAGGGCGGCCCCGGCCAGGCCTACACCCGCTCGCCCGCCATCAGCGCCGACGGCCGGTATCTGACGTTCACGTCGGAACTCACCGAAGCCGGCGCCGAGTACGGCAAGGAGTGGCCCGTCTACCTGCGCGACCTCAAGAAGGGCGGCACCACGCTCGTCACGCCGGACACCACGGGCGGCACGGCCTCGGCGCAGGTCGCACCCGGCGGCATCTCGGCGGACGCCCGCCGCATCGCCTTCCTCAGCGGCGACGCGACCTTGCTGAGCGGCGACACCAACGACGGCTACGACGCCTTCGTGCGCCACGTGCGCTGACGCCTCACCGTCACGCGGGCGGCGCGCCCCACGCGCCGCCCGCGTCGACGTCGCCCGCGTCGAGGTGTCCTATGACGTCCACGTACGCCCGCATCGTGAGACGGGGCAGCGCGGTGTGTGCGGGCTGTGGCAGGCTGCCACCGTGCTCTCGTTCGCCATGATTATTGGCAGCAGGCGCGCCGGTCCGCAGTGACCGTCTCGTACCACCATGTACGGGCGGACACCGTCGTCTCTCAGACCCGCGCGCAAACCTCTCGTACCCACGAGGGGTTTTTTCGTTTCCTGGCCCAACATCAGCCGGACGCGGAGCGCGGGGGATCATTGAGGCGGTGGAGCCGGTCATTCCGGTAGACCGAGATCCGACACAGGAGCCAGATCAGCATGACGGAAACCAGCACACCCGACGATTCGTTCCACGTCTTTGACACCACGCTGCGCGACGGCGCGCAGCGCGAGGGAATCAACCTGACCGTCGCGGACAAGCTGACCATCGCCCGGCACCTGGACGACTTCGGCGTGGGCTTCATCGAGGGCGGCTGGCCGGGCGCCAACCCCCGCGACACCGAGTTCTTCGCCCGCGCCCGACAAGAGATCACCTTCCGGCACGCCCAGCTCGTCGCCTTCGGCGCCACGCGCCGCGCCGGTGGCTCGGCGGCCACGGACCCGCAGGTCAACGCCCTGCTCGAGTCCGGCGCCCCGGTCATCACGCTTGTCGCCAAGGCCCATGACCGGCACGTCGAGCTCGCCCTGCGCACGACCCTGGAGGAGAACCTGGAGATGGTGCGCGACACCGTTTCCTACCTCCGTGACCAGGGGCGGCGCGTCTTCGTCGACTGCGAGCACTTCTTCGACGGCTACCGCGCCAATCCCGAGTACGCGAAATCCGTCGTCCGCACGGCCTCCGAGGCGGGCGCCGACGTCGTCGTCCTGTGCGACACCAACGGCGGCATGCTCCCCGCCCAGGTCCAGGCGGTCGTCGGCACCGTCATCGCCGACACCGGCGCACGGCTCGGCATCCACGCGCAGGACGACACGGGATGCGCGGTCGCCAACACCCTCGCCGCCGTCGACGCCGGCGCCACCCATGTGCAGTGCACGGCCAACGGCTACGGCGAGCGGGTCGGCAACGCCAACCTCTTCCCCGTGGTCGGCGCCCTTGAGCTCAAGTACGGCAAGCAGGTCCTGCCCGAGGGCGCGCTGCGCGAGATGACCCGCGTCTCGCACGCCATCGCCGAGGTCGTGAACCTCACGCCCTCCACCCACCAGCCGTACGTCGGCGTATCGGCCTTCGCCCACAAGGCGGGCCTGCACGCCTCCGCGATCAAGGTCGACCCGGACCTCTACCAGCACATCGACCCGGACCTGGTGGGCAACCGCATCCGGATGCTCGTCTCGGACATGGCGGGGCGCGCCTCCATCGAGCTCAAGGGCAAGGAGCTCGGGATCGACCTGGGCGACGACCGGGCGCTGGTCGGCCGGGTCGTGGAGCGGGTCAAGGAGCGCGAGCTCAGCGGATACACGTACGAGGCCGCCGACGCGTCCTTCGAGCTGCTGCTGCGCGAGGAGGTCGAGGGCCGGGCGCGCCGCTACTTCCGCGTCGAGTCCTGGCGGGCCATCGTCGAGGACCGCCCCGACGGCACGCACGCGAACGAGGCGACCGTGAAGCTGTGGGCCAAGGGCGAGCGCATCGTCGCCACGGCGGAGGGAAACGGCCCGGTCAACGCCCTCGACCGCTCGCTCCGTGTCGGCCTGGAGCGGATCTACCCCCAGCTCGCCAAGATGGAGCTGGTCGACTACAAGGTCCGCATCCTGGAGGGCAAGCACGGCACGTCGTCCACGACGCGGGTGCTGATCTCCACCAGCGACGGTGACGGCGAGTGGTCCACGGTGGGCGTGGCGGAGAACGTGATCGCGGCGTCGTGGCAGGCGCTGGAGGACGCCTACACCTTCGGTCTGCTGCGGGCGGGCGTCGAGCCGGTGGAGTAGCCGCCGTAAAGGGGGCGTCCCCGGACCGTCCGTCGGGGGCTCGGCTGAGTTAGCTTCGAAGTATGAGCAATGGGACGAAGCGAATAATTGTCGCGCTGTCCGGGATGCTCCTGTCCCTGGGTGCCGTGTCGTTCACGGCGGCGCCCGGGGCCGCGGCCGCCACCGGTGTCCCGGCTGTGGCCGACGCCTGGGAGAAGAGCCCGGTGTACGTGGATCCGGCCGCCTCGGACCAGCTGTCCGGGGCCGAGGCGGATGCCATCGCGGAGAAGATCAAGGACGCCGACAAGCCCGTGTTCGTGGCGGTGCTGCCCGCGGACTTCCCCCAGCAGGACCTCTTCCAGAAGCTGCGCACCGAGACCGGCGTGACCGGTGTGTACGGCATACGGCTCGGCGACGCGTTCGACGCCAAGGCCGATGAGCAGGTGCTGAGCAAGGCGGCCGTCTCGAACCTCGTCACGACGTACGGGGACGAGGGCGACACCAAGACCCAGCTCAACGCCTTCGTCGACCAGGCGGTGAAGGACGCCCGCGGCTCGGCGCCGGCTTCCTGGGACGCCGGCGGCTCCGACGGCGGCACCCCCGTCGGTGCGCTGATCGGCGTCGGCGCGGTGCTCGTCGCGGGCGGCGGCGCCACGTACGCGGTGGTGCGGCGCAACCGGCGGCGCAAGGCCGAGGAACAGCGCGTCGCCCTTGAGAAGTTGCGGGTCGTCGTGGACGAGGACATCACGGCGTACGGCGAGGAACTTGACCGGCTCGACTTCCACCCCGCCGAGGCCGGCGCGGACGACGCGATGCGCACGGACTACGAACGGGCCCTCGACTCGTACGAGAAGGCCAAGTCGTTCATGGCGGCGGCGCGGCGCCCCGAGGAGGTACGGGCCGTCACCCAGTCCCTGGAGGACGGCCGCTTCTCGCTCGCCCTGCTCGCCGCACGCCGTGAGGGCCGCCCCCTGCCGGAGCGCCGCGCCCCCTGCTTCTTCGACCCGCGGCACGGCCCTTCCGTGAAGGACGCCCAGTGGGCGCCGCCGGGCGGCGCCGAGCGGACGGTCCCGGTGTGCCTGGCGGACGCGACGCGCCTCGCGGACGGTGAGGAGCCGATGTCCCGGACGGTGGCCACGGAATCGGGGGAGCGGCGGCCGTACTGGGAGGCGGGCCCGGCGTACGGACCCTGGGCCGGCGGCTACTTCGGCGGCGGCATGCTGCCGGGCCTGCTGGTCGGCACGATGCTGGGCAGCATGATGGCGAGCCCGGCGTACGCGGCGGACTACGGCGGCGGTTACGGCGACTTCGGCGGGGGAGCGGGCGCCGGGTACGAGGGCGGGGACTACTCGGGCTCGGACTTCGACCCCGGCGACTTCGGGGGCGGCTTCGGGGGCGGGGACTTCGGCGGGGGCGGCGGGGACTTCGGGGGCGGAGGGTTCTAGGCGGTTCCGGCGAAGCGGGTCTGGCAGGTCGGACCTGGCGGGTTGACGGCGCAAGGTTGCTGCGAGACGATACGTTTCGTCTTATAGAAACTCCCGTGGTTACGGAAGGTCACCCCCATGAAGCAACAGCGGCAGCAGTACGTCGAAGCGGCCCCCGGCATCCGCCTGTGGACGGAGCGGCGAGGCGAGCCCGACGCCCCCGCGCTGCTCCTGATCATGGGCGCCCAGGCATCAGGCCTCGGCTGGCCCGACGCCCTGGTCGACGAGCTCGCCGAGCGGCATCAGGTCATCCGCTACGACCACCGGGACACAGGACGCTCCACGACCGCCTTCGACGAACACCCCTACCCCATAATCGACTTGGCGCGGGACGCCGTGGCCGTCCTGGACGGCTGGGGAGTGGAGCGTGCGCATGTGGTGGGCATGTCCCTCGGCGGCATGCTGACCCAACTGGTCCTCGCCGACCACCCCGAGCGTGTCCTCAGCGCCACGCTCATCGGAACCTGCGCGCTCAGTGAGACCCCGTACGTGGCACCGGACGGAACCAGCGTCCCCGTGGCCGAACTCCCCGGCATCGCCCCGGAAGTCCTGGAGATGTGGTCCCGCCCGGTCGAGGACAGGGGAGTCGAGGCCGAGCTGGACCGCAGGGTGGAGCACTGGCGCGTCCTGAACGGCCGCCGACTCGACGTGGACGACGCGTACTTCCGCGACCTGGAGCGCCGGATCATCGAGCACACCGGCACCCATGTCGCCTCCACCGCCCACGCCAGGGCCGACGACTCCCACATGCTCCGCACCGGCGAACTGGCCGGCACGAAGGTCCCCACGCTGGTCATCTCCGCCCCGGCCGAGCCGGTGTTCCCGCCCCCGCACCCGCACCATCTGGCCCAGGTCATCGGCGGCGGCAGCGCGCACGTGGTGGAGATCCCGGGCATGGGCCACGCGCTGCCCCCGGCGGTCCAGGGCCCGCTCGCGAAGGCGATCCTGGCCCACACGGAGTCCGTGCGCCCCTAGAGCTCCAGCGGCCGTACCGCCGCTCCGCCGCCGCGTGCCACCAGCCCGGCGGCGAGGGTCCGACCACACGGGAGGGCGGCGGACACGTTATGCCCGAACTGCCAGCCGTTTCACGTGCGCGACGCTGGAAGCTGGACCGCGCTGCAGGGCAAGGTGAGACCTGGCCGGACGGCGGCGCAGTCCACGAAGGGGAGAGGTCGACGTGAGCGAGCACGGCACGACGAACACCAACTGGGCCATCCTCGACGACGCACACGCGGCACTCCGCGCGGCCGTTCGGGGCGTACCGGACGGGGACTGGGAGCGGCCGACGCCCTGCGCGGAGTGGAACGTCACGCAGGTGCTGCAGCACGCCGCGGGGGACCAGCTTGGCTACGCCTCGGCCCTCACAGGAGGCCCCGGCCCCGCGGAAAACCCCTTCGCGCCCTCCGGCAAGCTGACGGATTCCCCCGAGGCCCTGCTCGAACCGGCGCTCGCGGCGGCGGCCGAAGCCTGGGCGGCGGTCGACGAGGGGGCTCAAGAGGTACGGGTGCCGCTTCCGCCCGGCGTCATGACGGCCACCCTCGGGGTCGGCGCCTGCGCACTGGACGCGGCGGTCCACGCCTGGGACATCGCGATGGCCACCGGCCAACGTTCCCCGCTCAACGACGAGTTGGCCCGCCCCCTACTGGACGTGGCCCACCAGATCGTCGAACCACTCCGCGCTTTCGCTTTCGCACCGCCGGTCGAGCCGGATCAAAACACAGCACACAAAGGCGAAGCAGCCGCCCTACTACGCTACTTGGGCCGCAACCCAACGTGTCCCTGACGCCCCCACCCACTCCAGGTCGCAGCCGAACCAGCCCGCCCCACCCACTCCAGGTCGCAGCCGAACCAGCCCGTCCACCCACCCCAAGTCGCGGACGAAACGAACCCACCCACCCATCTCACCCCTGTACTCGGGGTAATCGGGTGGGTGGGTGGGCAAGCATCCGTCGCGAAGCGGCGGCCCAGAACACACCAGAGGCTCAGGAGCCAGAACGAATCGCGGAGATGTCAAAGCTCAGCTTGATCTTGTCCGAGACCAGCACCCCGCCCGTCTCCAGCGCCGCGTTCCACGTCAGGCCCCAGTCCGAGCGCAGGATCTCCGCCTTGCCCTCGAAGCCGACCCGCTCGTTCCCGAAGGGGTCCGTGGCGGAGCCGTTGAACTCCAGGTCGATGGAGAGCGGCTTCGTGGTGCCGAGGATCGTCAGGTCACCGGTGATGCGGTAGTCGTCGCCGCCCAGCGCCTCCGCCTTCGTGGAGCGGAAGGTCATCTCGGGGAACTCGTCGGTCTTGAAGAAGTCCGCGCTCTTCAGGTGGCCGTCACGGTCGGCGCTGCCGGTGTCGATGCTCTCCATCTGTACGTCGATGGAAGCCGTCGACTGGCCCGGGTCCGTGCCGTCCAGGTGCAGCGTGCCGGCGACGTCGGTGAAGGAACCCTTGACGTTCGTGACCATGGCGTGGCGGGCGACGAAGCCGATCGACGTGTGCGAGGGGTCGATCGTGTAGTCGCCGGTCAGCGCGGCCAGCTCCGGGTTGACCGGGGCGACGGCGGTGGCCGTGGCGGAGGAGTTCGCGGAGGAGGTGGCGGTTTCGTTCTTGCGGCCGAAGAGACCCATGACTGCTCCTTGGGGACGAGCTGCGAGCGGGAGGCCCGAGCTGCGAGCTACGGGGGGATGAACCTGTTGAATGTTCAACGAGATTGACTCTAACGCGATTCAGTTCAACATTCAACCTATAGCTTTGAGTGACGCGCCAGTCACCCGCGGCACCCACGCCCCACTCACCCTGTGAGCTGTCTCTCACGCACCCCTTTGTGGAATCCCTACAGCCGCAGACCGCCCTGAGCAGTCACTTCGCGCCCACGGCGAAGGGCTTCTGTTCGGGGGTGCCAGGAAAACGGGCCGGAGACTGTGCAGAGTCGACGGTCCGTTTCTCTAGGTGCACTTCGTAAGGTCACTACATGACCGTTTTGGACGACACCGCTTCTTCTCCCGAAGGCGAGCCCACCGACGCACGCGGCCGCGTGGCCGAGCTGCACGCGATCCGTGCCGAGGCGCTGCGCGGGCCCAGCGAGAAGGCGACGAAGGCCCAGCACGCCAAGGGCAAGCTGACCGCACGCGAGCGGATCGAGCTGCTTCTGGACGCGGGGTCGTTCCAGGAGGTCGAGCAGTTGCGCCGGCACCGGGCGACCGGTTTCGGCCTGGAGGCGAAGAAGCCGTACACCGACGGTGTCATCACCGGCTGGGGCACGGTCGAGGGCCGCACGGTCTTCGTGTACGCCCACGACTTCCGCATCTTCGGCGGCGCGCTCGGCGAGGCCCATGCCACGAAGATCCACAAGATCATGGACATGGCCATCGCGGCTGGTGCCCCGCTGGTCTCCCTGAACGACGGCGCCGGCGCCCGTATCCAGGAGGGCGTCTCCGCGCTCGCCGGATACGGCGGCATCTTCCAGCGCAACACCAAGGCGTCCGGTGTCATCCCGCAGATCAGCGTGATGCTGGGCCCGTGCGCGGGCGGCGCGGCCTACAGCCCGGCCCTGACCGACTTCGTCTTCATGGTCCGCGAGACCTCGCAGATGTTCATCACCGGACCGGACGTGGTCCGCGCGGTGACCGGCGAGGAGATCAGCCAGAACGGCCTGGGCGGTGCGGACGTGCACGCCGAGACGAGCGGCGTCTGCCACTTCGCGTACGACGACGAGGAGACCTGCCTCGCCGAGGTCCGCTACCTCATCGCGATGCTCCCCTCGAACAACCGCGAGAACCCGCCCACCCACGACTCGGACGACCCGGCGGACCGCCGCTCGGACGTCCTGCTCGACCTGGTCCCGGCCGACGGCAACCGCCCCTACGACATGGCCAAGGTCATCGAGGAACTCGTCGACGACGGCGACTTCCTGGAGGTCCACGAGCGCTGGGCGCGCAACATCATCTGCGCCCTGGCCCGCCTGGACGGCAAGGTGGTGGGCATCGTCGCCAACCAGCCGCAGTCCCTGGCCGGTGTCCTGGACATCGAGGCCTCCGAGAAGGCGGCCCGCTTCGTCCAGATGTGCGACGCCTTCAACATCCCGATCGTGACCCTCCTGGACGTCCCCGGCTTCCTGCCGGGCGTCGACCAGGAGCACGGCGGGATCATCCGGCACGGCGCCAAGCTCCTGTACGCGTACTGCAACGCCACCGTGCCGCGCATCTCGCTGATCCTGCGCAAGGCCTACGGCGGCGCCTACATCGTCATGGACTCCCAGTCCATCGGCGCCGACCTGACCTACGCCTGGCCCACCAACGAGATCGCGGTGATGGGCGCCGAGGGTGCCGCCAACGTCATCTTCCGCCGGCAGATCGCGGCGGCCGAGGACCCCGAGGCCATGCGGCAGAAGATGGTCAAGGAGTACAAGGCCGAGCTGATGCACCCCTACTACGCCGCGGAGCGCGGCCTGGTCGACGACGTCATCGACCCTGCCGCCACCCGCGAGGTCCTCATCAGCTCCCTCGCGATGCTCCGCAACAAGCACGCAGACCTGCCGTCGCGCAAGCACGGCAACCCCCCGCAGTAATTCCTGCAGTAGCCCACAAGGAGAACGCTGCACATGAACACTCCCGACATCCGCGTCGAGAAGGGCCACGCCGAGCCCGAGGAGGTCGCCGCCATCACGGCGATCCTGCTGGCCCGTAGCGCCGCCGCCACCGCGCAGGCCCCCACGCCCCGCCGAGGCCGCGACAAGGCCGGCTGGCGCCGCCTGGAGCGCTCGCCCGGCTTCCGCGCCCCGCACAGCTGGCAGGGCTGAGCCCCGGCCGCCTGACACACGCCTGGGCCCCCGCTCCTCCGAGCAGGGGCCCTTTGCGCTGCTGGGCATGGGGTGGGTGGGCGGGAAGACTCGCCGCGAAGCGGCGGCCAGTCCGGGACGCACCCGCAGACAACGGCGAAGGGGCCTCGCACCAACTGGACGGTGCGAGGCCCCTTCACGTACAGGCAAGGACAGCTAACGGAGCCGAGCCATCAATGCGTGCTCCACGAGCGTGATCAGCGCGCTCTTCGCGTCGGCGCGATGCCGCGCGTCCGTCGTGATGATCGGGGTGTCCGGGCCGATCTGCAGCGCCTCGCGCACCTCGTCCGGCGTGTACGGCTGGTGGCCGTCGAAGCCGTTGAGGGCGATGACGAAGGGCAGGCCGGAGTTCTCGAAGTAGTCGACGGCGGGGAAGCAGTCGGCGAGCCTCCTCGTGTCGACCAGGACCACCGCGCCGATGGCGCCGCGCACGAGGTCGTCCCACATGAACCAGAAGCGGTCCTGTCCGGGTGTACCGAAGAGGTACAGGATCAGGTCCTGGTCCAGGGTGATGCGGCCGAAGTCCATGGCCACCGTGGTGGTGGTCTTGTCGCCGGTGTGGGTGAGGTCGTCGATGCCCGCGGAGGCGGACGTCATGACGGCCTCGGTGCGCAGCGGGTTGATCTCAGAGACCGCCCCGACGAACGTGGTCTTGCCCACGCCGAAGCCGCCCGCCACCACGATCTTCGCGGAGGTGGTGGAGCGAGCTGTTGCTCCGCCGCTAGAGCTTGCGAAGTCCACTGAGCACCCTTTCGAGCAGTGTCACGTCTGGCTGGCCGCCGGCGGACTCGTCGCCGCCAGGCTGATGGATGGCGACAAGTCCGGCCTCCGCCAGGTCGGCTACGAGGATTCGGGCGACGCCGAGAGGAATGGTGAGAAGTGCCGAGATCTCAGCGACTGACTTGATCTCGCGGCACAGATTGCAGATCCGCTGATGCTCGGGCAACTGGCCCTGCAACTGGTGCGGTTGCGCGGTGGTGTGCACCAGCGCCTCGATGGCGAGCTGGTACCGGGGCCTGGTGCGGCCGCCCGTCATGGCGTACGGGCGCACCAGGGGGTTGCTCGCAGCGGGCGCCGACTCGGGCGCGCGTCGCTGTGGTTGCACTGGCTGGATCCTGGGGGTGTGAGGCTGCTCGTACGGGCTCTGGCGGGGGCCCGGCTGCTGCGGCTGCTGGTAAGGCCTGCGGTGCTGGCTGGGCGCGGAGGGGAAGTTGTATCGGTTGGGCGCCCCGTCGTGCGGTCCCTGCCCCTGGCCGTGACCAGGCGACCAGTTGGCCGATGACGAACCGTCCGGGGGTGTTCCTGAGCCTGCCACGTACTCCTCCTCCGACTGTGCCGGGCACCATCATTCTGGAGCCGCGTCCCGAAACCTTACGGCCACGGGACGCGAAAACGCACCGTACGTCTACTAGTTGAGAAGGCTCCCCTGCAGCTCCGCACGCAGGTCCGGCGTGAGTACGGTGCCGGCACGGTCGACAAGAAGTGCCATCTCATACCCAATGAGGCCGATGTCCGCATCCGGGTGGGCGAGGACGGCCAGCGAGGAGCCGTCAGAGATGGACATGAGGAAGAGAAATCCTCGCTCCATCTCCACAACGGTCTGGGTCACGGAACCGCCCTCGAAGATCCGGGAGGCCCCGGCGGTGAGGGAGGTCAGACCGGATGCGACGGCCGCGAGCTGGTCGGCCCGGTCGCGGGGGAAGCCTTCGGACATCGCCAGAAGGAGTCCGTCGGCGGAGACCACCACCGTGTGGGACACCCCAGGGGTGTTGTCCACGAAGTTGGTGATCAACCAGTTCAGGTTCTGCGCCGCCTGGCTCATCGGGCTCACACTAACGCTCCTGGTTGTAGGTGCTGTCAGGGCCGAGGCCCTGGCCATTCGTGGTGTCACTGCCTGCGCTGCGTCCCCGCTGGACGCCGCGGCGCAGGTTGCTCAGCCGACCCCGAACGTCCTCGGGGTCGCGGGAGACCTGAGGGCCGCCCTGTGGGGTCTGTTCCGCCGTGCCCTCGACCAGATTGGCCTTGGGCACCCGCTTCGGGAGACCGGACGGGGTGACGCCACCCGCCTTGGGCTCCTTCAGCGACTCGGCGCGCAGCCAGCGGTCGTCGTTGGAGGACGAACGCCAGTTGCTCTCGCTGTTGCCGACATTGTTCCCGAACGCGTCGCCGGTGGTGTTCCCGAACGCGTCACCCATCGGGGCCGATGCGCTGTCGTTGCCCGTCGCACCGGTGGATCCGCGGCGCGGGAGGCCCGCGGCGGTGGTGTCGTGGACAGTGGACGGGACCGGTCCGGGACGCTCGAAGCCTACGCGCTCGGCGCCGTTCGCGGGAGCCGCCGGACCGGATTCCGGTTCCGGGGCGTACTCGGCCTGATAGGCGCCCGTGTTGTTCTCGTATCCGTCGTTCGACGGCCAGTCGTCCTGGTGAGAGCGGTCGGGGTAGGCCGCGAACGGCTCGGAGACGGCACCCGTACGAGCGGCGTGATCGTCGTGACCGGCCTCCGTATAGGGGGCGTCCTGGTAGCCCTCGCGCGCCGGGTAGTACGCGTCGTCGTACGCGGGCTGCGCGGTCTGGCCCTGGTTGTACTCGTCGTACGCCGGGGCCTGCTGGTCGTATCCGGGCTCGTAACCGCCCTGCTGCTGCTCGAAGCCCTGCTGCTGCGGGGATATCTCGTCGCGGAAGAGCGGACGGCCGTCGCCGGACTGCGCCTGCGCCTCCAGAGCGGCACGCCGCTCCTCGCGCATCAGCGAACGGCCTACGGGGTCGAGGTCCGCGGGCTCGACGGCGTCGCCGTTGTACCGGCTGTCGTCGAAGCCCAGTTCGGCCGCCGTGCGCATCGGCTGGTGGTTGAACGCGGGCTGCTCCGGGGCCTGCTGCTCCGGCATGATCGAGGAGACCGTGAACTCGGACTCGGGCTGCTGGTCGCCGCCGCCACCGTGCGTGATCCCGTCGGGGAGCATGACCAGCGAGGTCGTGCCGGCCTGCTCGCCCGAGGGGCGCAGCTGGACGCGGATGCCGTGCCGGTCGGAGAGGCGGCCGACCACGAACAGACCCATGCGCTGGGAGATCGCGGCGTCCACCGTCGGCGGGTTGGCCAGCTTGTGGTTGATGTCCGCGAAGTCCTCGGCGGTGAGGCCGATGCCCTTGTCGTGGATCTCGACCATGATGCGGCCGTCGGGAAGACGGGTCGCGGTGACGCGGACCTTGGTCTGCGGCGAGGAGAACGTGGTGGCGTTCTCCAGGAGCTCGGCGAGCAGGTGCACGAGGTCGGTCACGGCGAGGCCGTGGATCTCGGCCTCCGGGACACCGGAGAGCTCGATGCGCTCGTACTGCTCCACCTCGGAGGAGGCGGCGCGCAGGACGTCGACCAGCGGGACCGGCTGGTCCCAGCGGCGGCCCGGCTCCTCGCCGGAGAGGACCAGGAGGTTCTCGCCGTTGCGTCGCATACGGGTCGCCAGGTGGTCCAGGCGGAAGAGGCTCTCCAGCTGGTCCGGGTCGGCCTCGTTGTTCTCCAGGTCGGTGATGAGGGTCAGCTGGCCCTCGATCAGGGACTGGTTGCGGCGCGAGAGGTTGGTGAAGATCGCGTTGATGTTGCCTCGCAGCAGTGCCTGCTCGGCGGCGAGCCTGACGGCCTCGCGGTGCACCTGGTCGAAGGCGCGGGCGACCTCGCCGATCTCGTCCGTGGAGGAGATCGGGATGGGCTGCACGCGGGTGTCGACGCGTCCGGGGTCGGTGCGCGAGAGCTGGTCGACCAGCATCGGCAGGCGCTGCTCGGCGATGCCGAAGGCGGCCGTACGCAGCTGGCGCATCGCCTTGGACATCTGGCGGGCCATCATCCCGGCCAGGATGAACGCGGCGAGCAGCGCGATCACGACGATGGCGCCGGTGATGTACGCGTTGCGCTGGGCGTCGGCTGCGATGTCCGACGCCTCGGTCACCGCCTTGTCGGCGAGGTCGGACTCGATGGTGCGGTACGCGTCGAACTTGGCGGACGTCGTGGCCCACCAGGCTTCCTTGGTGACGCCCTTTCCGGCGAGGGTGACGCGGGCGCTGGGCTGCGTGCTCGGCAGCGTCGCGATGGCAGAGACCATGTCCTCGGCGGACGGCGGCGGGACGAACGTCTTGCCCTGGGCCTTCGCGTCGGCGGCGGCCTGCTTGGCCTTCTTCTCGCCGTCGGCCTTCAGCTTCTTCTTGGCTGCCTCGAGCTTGGCGACGTCCTCGGGGGTGCCACCGCCCGTGTACTCCTCGATGGCGATGCCCTCGAGGTAGGCGTACGAGGAGAGGGCGACCTTCTGCTTGCCGAAGTTGCTCGCGGAGGGACCCGGCTTGACCAGCAGGTGCATGCCGATGGAGCGCTCCAGGGAGAGCGCGGCCTTGGTCAGCGAGATGGCGTAGACGGTGCGGCCGTAGCTGGTGATGTTTCCGGTGCCCAGACCGAGTTCGTTGGCGAACTCCATCAGCGGGTGCTGGATGCCGACGTAGGCCTCTTCGGTCTGCGCGCCGGGGAGCTTGGAGGTGTACGCGGCCTGGCGCAGGGACTGGAGACCCGGCTCCACCTTGTGGAAGCCGTCGAGGCGGCGCTTGAGGCCTTCCTTCTGCGGCATGTTCTCGGCGGCGGCGTCGAACTCCTCGGCGGCCTTGTCGGTGGCCTTGCGGGCCTTCACGACGGCCGGGGCGTTCTTCTCGCCGCGCAGCAGCGGGGCGGCGGAGATGTCGCGCTCTTCGATGAGGCGGTTGCCGTAGTTCAGCGAGGCCTGCACGAGGCGGGCCGTGTTCTCGGCGTCCTGCGCCTCGCTCCAGGTGTCGATCGAGCCCTTGACCTGGAAGCCGCCCATGACGAGGCCGACGAGCACGGGTATGAGGAGGATCGCGTTCAGGCGGGTCGGCACGCGCCAGTTGCGCGGGGACATTCTGCCGCCGGAGGGTGCCGGCGGTTCCATGCCCTGCACATCGGCGGGGGACGCCGCTGTGCGCGGCGGCGGGGTGAAGTTGCCCCGCGTGTCCCGCGTCTGCGGCGGTGCGGGGCTCGTCTTGCTTCGCCTCACTCGACCAACAACCTCTCGGCGGCGGGACCTACACCGGTCCCGCTGTCGTCTCCAAGGCCCGTGCTACTGGGCAGTTCAGCGCATTCCAGCACGTCAGGGGGTCCTCTACCAAACAGTGGGAAGGGCAAGTTCCGAGTGGTGTAAGCCTCAGATAAAACGGTCAAAAAGAGCGAGCCCCGCCAAAAGGCGGGGCTCTTGTGCGCGCAGCGACACCGAATGACCGCGACGCGTGGCGGCGCCCGGCGAATTCTCTGTCGAAACGTTATGAACAGAGCGGTCATCCGTGTCAAAAGACACAGACCACTCAGTGGAATCTACGGCAACTGCCGTACGCCCTCGTCTACTTGAGGCGGGCCATAAGTGCGTGTTCAACCAGTGTGATCAGGCCACTCTTTGCGTCCGCACGGTGTCGTGCGTCCGTGGTGATGATCGGTGTGTTGGGACCGATCTGGAGAGCTTCGCGCACTTCATCGGGGGTGTACGGCTGGTGGCCGTCGAAGCCGTTGAGGGCGATGACGAAGGGCAGGCCGGAGTTCTCGAAGTAGTCGACGGCCGGAAAGCAGTCGGCGAGACGGCGGGTGTCGACGAGCACGACGGCGCCGATGGCGCCGCGTACGAGGTCGTCCCACATGAACCAGAAGCGGTCCTGTCCGGGTGTACCGAAGAGGTACAGGATCAGGTCCTGGTCCAGGGTGATGCGGCCGAAGTCCATGGCCACCGTGGTGGTGGTCTTGTCGCCGGTGTGGGTGAGGTCGTCGATGCCCGCGGAGGCGGACGTCATGACGGCCTCGGTGCGCAGCGGGTTGATCTCAGAGACCGCCCCGACGAACGTGGTCTTGCCCACGCCGAAGCCGCCCGCCACCACGATCTTCGCGCTGGTGGTGGAGCGGCCTCCGCCGCTGCTAGAGCTTGCGAAGTCCACTGAGCACCCTTTCGAGCAGTGTCACGTCTGGCTGGCCGCCGGCGTTCTCGTCGCCGCCGGGCTGGTGAATGGCGACGAGCCCGGCCTCGGCCAGGTCGGCCACGAGGATTCTGGCCACGCCGAGCGGCATGGAGAGCAGAGCGGAGACCTCGGCCACCGACTTGACCTCGCGGCACAGGTGGCAGATGCGCTGGTGCTCCGGGAGCAGCCCCATCAGCTGCGCCGGGTCGGCCGTCGTGCTCACCAGCGCCTCTATCGCGAGCTGGTAGCGGGGCCTTGTCCGGCCGCCGGTCATCGCGTAAGGACGCACCAGCGGCTGGTCGCCTTCATAGCCGTACGACGCCTGAGAGCCGTACGGTTCGTGAGAGGCGTTGGGCGGGGTCATGGATCCTCCGGGCGGGACAGCAGGTGGTCTGCGTGCCGTCTGATAGAGCCGGTGGGGGGCACCAGGTTGGCCGGACGGTGGTCAGTACGTTCGGTCGGTGGGGCGGCCGATGAAGAGAGCTAGTGCAACAGGCTGCCCTGCAGTTCGGCGCGGAGGTCCGGGGTCAGGACGGCGCCCGCGCGGTCCACGAGGAGCGCCATCTCGTAGCCGACGAGGCCGATGTCGCACTCGGGGTGCGCGAGCACGGCGAGGGACGAACCGTCGGAGACCGACATGAGGAAGAGGAACCCCCGCTCCATCTCCACCACGGTCTGGGTGACGGCGCCGCCCTCGAAGATCCGCGAGGCCCCGGCGGTGAGGGAGGTCAGCCCGGAAGCGACCGCGGCCAGCTGGTCGGCGCGGTCACGCGGGAAGCCCTCGGACATCGCCAGAAGGAGGCCGTCGGCGGAGACCACGACGGTGTGGGACACCCCGGGGGTGTTGTCCACGAAGTTCGTGATCAACCAGTTCAGATTCTGTGCCGCCTGGCTCGGACTCAACTAACGCTCCTGCTGGTGAGTGGGGAAGCTGCCGGTCTGGCCGGTACCGGCCTGGCGACCCTGCTGGATGCCCCGACGGAGATTCGTCAGCCGGCCGCGCACGTCGTCGGGCGCACGCGAGACCTGCGGACCTGTGCTGTCCTGCTGCTGCTGAGCGGTGCCCGCGACGAGGTTGGCTCGCGGGACGCGGCGCGGCAGGCCGGATGTGGTGACGCCACCGGCGGACGGCTGCCGGACGCGCTCGGCCTGGCGGCCCAGCTCGTCGTTGGGCGAGGTGCGCCAGGAGGCGGCACTGCCGTTCGTGACGTGGCCGCCATTCCCGCCACCGGTTCCGGCCGAGCGCTGCGGCGCGGCCGGGTTGCCCGGCTGCTGCGCCTGCGGCCTCGACGGAAGGGGCGACGAGGACGACGACGGCTGCTGCCGCTGCGGACGCTGGGGCTGCTGCTGCTCGGGAGCGCCGCCCTGGGGCTGCTGCTGCCCTTGCTGCTGCTGTTGCTGCTGGAACCAGTTGGTCTCCAGCGTGTCGAACAGCGGGGTACGGCCGTCACCGGGACCGGCGGGCGGCAGCTCGTCCGGCTGCGAGGGCCGTACGGGCTGCTGGGGCTGCTGGGGCTGCGGCGGCACCGGCGGAATGCCGAGCTGGTCGCCCTGGCCCTGGCCGGGGTTCTGCCCGCGCCGGGGCGCCCCGCCGTTGTAGCCGGGAGCGCTGGTGCCCGGACGCTGGAACTGGTTCGTGCTCGGCTGGTTCGTGCTCGGCTGGTTCGTGCCCGAGGAGGAGTCCTGGCCACCGAAGACGTCCGGACGGACGAACTGACCGGTGCCCTGCTGGCTCTGACCCTGCAGCCCCTGCTGGCCCGCGTTCTGCGGCGAACCCGTGCCGGGCGGCGGCCCGTTGAAGTCCGGTCGCGCGAACTCGGCGGTCGAACCGGGGCCTTGCGCGGCACCGGCCGAGGGGTGCGGGAACTGTCCGGTGGACTCCGGCTCCTCATGCCCGCGCGGGGTGTCGAACGGCTCGCGCGCTATCTGCGGCTGCGCGTTCTCGTCGCTCCAACTGGGCACGCGCGGCTGCGGGTTGCCCCCGGGAAGCTCGGCACGCGGACCACCGCGCGGCGGGAGCTGCGGCCTGCGGCCCTGGTTCCCGGCGTCGTTCGCGGAGGGGTTGGCCGGAGCCGCGGGGTTCGCGGGCCCCGCGGGGTTCACCGGGTTCGTACGCTGCTGGGGCACCGGAGGCTGCGGCGCGGAGGCCGGACCGCGGCCACCGCCCTGCCCGCCACCGAAGAGGCTGCCACCGGTCGAGGCCGGGGCACCGGCGCCCTGTCCGGGCGGCCCCTGGCGGGGAGGCTGCTGACCGGACGGCGGGCCCGCCGGAGCGGACGGCGAACCGTTGCGCGGACCCGGTCCCGCGTCACGCGAGGGCAGCGCCGCACGCGGCCCCGCACCCGTGACCTGACCACGGGGCGGACCGGCACCGAGCCTGCCCTGGGATCCCGCCGAGCCAGGAGCACCGTTCCCGGGGGCGCCGTTGCCGGCACCGACTCCGCGGCGCGCTGCCGCGGCACCCGCGGACGCCTGCGCGGCGACGGGGCCACCGCCCTGGCCGGGGCCGGGCGCACCGGGCTTGTTCGGCGCCTTCTTGCCGCCCTGGGCGACATCGATGGGCAGCATGACGAGCGCGGTCGTGCCGCCGGAGTCCGAGGGACGGAGCTGGATGCGGATGCCGTGGCGCTGCGACAGACGGCCGACCACGAACAGACCCATGCGGCGCGAGACCGAGACGTCCACGGTGGGCGGCGAGGCGAGCCGCTCGTTGATCGCGGCGAGGTCCTCGGGCGACAGGCCGATGCCGGTGTCGTGGATCTCGATCAGCACACGGCCGTCGGGCAGCGCGTGACCGGTCACCTTGACCTTGGTCTGCGGCGAGGAGAACGACGTCGCGTTCTCGAGCAGCTCGGCGAGCAGGTGCACGAGGTCGTTGACCACGCGTCCGGCGACCTCGGTCGTCGGGACCGCGGAGAGCTCGATGCGCTCGTACTGCTCCACCTCGGACGCGGCGGCACGCAGCACGTCGACGAGCGGGACGGGCCGGGTCCAGCGACGGCCGGGCTCTTCACCGGCGAGGACGAGGAGGTTCTCGCCGTTACGGCGCATGCGGGTCGCGAGGTGGTCGAGCTTGAAGAGCGAGGAGAGCTGGTCGGGGTCGGCCTCACGCGACTCCAGCTCGGAAATAAGGGACAGCTGGCGCTGGATGAGGCCCTGCGAACGGCGCGAGAGGTTGGTGAACATCGCGTTGACGTTGCCCCGGAGGAGCGCCTGCTCGGCGGCGAGGCGGACGGCCTCGCGGTGCACGTCGTCGAAGGCCGCGGCCACCTGGCCGATCTCATCCCGGGAGTGCACACCGACGGACTCGACGGAGGTGTCGACGTCCTGCGGGTCGGCCTCGGAGAGCTGCTTGACGAGCTCGGGCAGCCGGTCCTGGGCGACCTTGGTCGCGGTGTCCTGAAGGCGCCGCAGCGAGCGGATCATGGACCGGGCCACGACGAAGGCGCCGACGAGCGAGACACCGAGGACGAGCAGGATCAGCGCACCGTTGAGGATGGCGGCCTGCTCGGACTCGTTGCGCAGCTCGCGGGCCTTCTGCTCCATCTCGTTGAGCAGCGTGAGCTCGATCTTGGACATCGCGTCGATCTTGGTGGTGTCGGCGTCGACCCAGTCCTTGTACGACCGCTTGTCCTGGAGCTTGATGCCGCCCTCCTGCTCAAGCACACGCTTGGCGTAGGAGTCGGCCTCCTTGATGGAGGAGTTGCCGCCGTCGATGGGCTTGGTCAGCTCGTCGGGATTGCCCGAGTAGATGCCCTTGAAGGCATCCAGTTCGGAGTTCTCCTTGTCGAGCGCGGACCAGCCGTAACGCCGGTCGGTCTCGGAGATCTTGCCGAACGTGCTGTCGCTCGCCGGGAGCGAGGCGGCGATCACGGCGCGCTGCACCGAGGCGTACTCCTTGGCGGAGGAGAAGGCCGTCAGGGCGCGGGTGCGCTGGATCATGTCCGGGTTGCTGGTCGCCTGCGCCATGTCCGAGGACAGGGTGAGGAGCTGCTCGATGAGCTGGCTGTAGGCGTCGACCGTCTGCGACGTGGAGTTCTCGTCGTCGTAGGCGTTCTTGCGTACGTCATTGATCTTCTGGAGCTGCTGGGTGATCTCGACGGTGTTCGCGCGGACGCCGAGGAGGCCCTTGTCGCCGTCGGTGTTGTCGAGGTCCTGCGTCTCCTGCAAGAAGCGGTTGTAGGCACGGTCGGTCTTCTGCCGGGCGCCCTTGACCACGTAGTCCGAGGAGTTCGCGCCGTGCGCGAGGGGGCCTGCCGAGCGGTCGCGCTCCTCCTGGAGCGCGGAGGCCAGCTCGGTGGCGCGCTTGGTCATGTCGGTCAGCAGCTTCATGTTGTTGAGCTGCTCGATCTCGTCCATGGACTCGTTGATGCGCAGCGCGCCGAGGGAGGTCGCCGTGATCACGGGGAGCGCGAGCAGCGAGACCAGTCGGGTGGAGATGCGCCAGTTGCGCAGGGCTATTCGCGAGCCGGGCCCGGTGGGCGACTTCACGGTGCCCGTCGTGCCGCCCGATGACGCGGTGGCCGTGGGCAGGCTCACGCCGCCGGCTCCGCGGCCGGTCTCGCCGGACGGTACCTGTCCGGGGTTCTGGGCGTGCTGGGCCGAGGAGCCGCGGTCGGTCCCGCCGCGCTCCGGCTCTGCCGCAGCGCTGCTGCCATCCCTCTTGAAACGTCCCTGCACTAGCGTCGCAACCTCTGGACCAGGCGTCCCTCCGCACAAACGGCGGGACGGTGTCGGCGTCGTGGGGCGCAGAACGCCCCATGGTGGTCGTGAGTGACCGGCGCTGGCTCCCCTTTCCCGCCGCCACTCGGCGCTGCGTTGCGCCCCTGCGCGCCGGTTCGATCCCGCGGCGGTCCCGGGAATTCCAGCACAGTGCAGGATCTCCAACAAGGCCCGTGTGCCGCGCCGCGACCTCCGTGACTGGGCGTGAGTGGCGCGTCACGAGACGTAGAAAGTGATCTGGGGCAAAACGGACCATAAGACCCAGTAAAGCTCTGGCCGACGGGTGTCCCAGTGTTCATGATCGGGAGCGGAATGATGGCTTCAGTGGCGCAATGTCCGATTCCAACAAGGCCTTCACGGGCCTGAATTGACCCTTTTGCCCGCTACCTCGTGAGCAAACTCACATGAAGATCAAGGCCTCATCCAGGCTTTGGGCGGGAATTGGATGTTTAGCCTGACGCTTTACAGGGATGGCGAATCCGACAACCGGCGTCCACCACGTGGCGCCTCAACTGACAGGGCACGAACAGCAGATGAAGACCGTCAAGTCGGCGATGTTCCGCAACATAGCCAACCCGCGCCGCACCACCCTCGCCCACCTCACGGACGCACAGGAGGTCGCCCCGGCCGCCGAGCAGCCGGACCACGCGACGGAGCTCCCGGCGGTGACGGCCAACCCGAAGCGCACGATCCTGATGGACGCGCCGGAGCAGCCCGTCCCGGCAGCGGGTTAATACGGGAGGCCGGCCCCCCTTGCCGCGTTAGCCTGGGGTGTCAGTTTTTCCCTCCAGCAAAGGGCACCGCTCTTGCGCATCGCCAGGTTCTCCATCGACGGCAACGTCGCCTTCGGCGCGGTCGAGGGCGAAAGTCCCCCCGGAACGACCGACGGGCTCGTCCTCGACATCATCAAGGGCATCCCGTTCGCGGACTTCGAGCTCTCCGGCACCAAGGTCCCGCTGAGCAAGGTCAGGCTGCTGCCTCCGGTGCTCCCCAACAAGGTCGTGGGCATCGGCCGCAACTACGCGGACCACGCCAAGGAACTCGGCAACGAGGTCCCCGACGTCCCGGTCGCCTTCTTCAAGCCGTCCACCTCGGTGATCGGCCCCGGTGACGCCATCGCGTACCCCTCCTTCTCACAGGAGGTGCACTACGAGGCCGAGCTCGCCGTGGTCATCGGCCGCATGTGCCGCGAGGTCCCGCGCGAGCGCGCCCGTGACGTCATCCTCGGCTACACCTGCGCAAACGACGTCACCGCGCGTGACGTGCAGCAGCGCGAGAAGCAGTGGGCCAGGGCCAAGGGCTTCGACAGCTCCTGCCCGCTCGGCCCCTGGGTGGAGACCGACCTCGACCCCTCCGACCTCACCATCCAGTGCACGGTCAACGGCGAGCAGCGCCAGCTGGGGCGTACGACCGACATGGTCCGCTCCGTCGAGGACCTGATCGTGCACATCTCCGAGGCCATGACGCTGCTCCCCGGCGACGTCATCCTCACGGGCACCCCGGCAGGGGTCGGCCCCCTGAACGTCGGCGACGAGGTCGCCGTCACCATCGAAGGCATCGGCACTCTCACCAACAAGGTGATCAAGCGTGGCTAACGCGACCCCCGTACGCGTACGGTTCTGTCCCTCGCCGACCGGCAACCCCCACGTGGGCCTGGTCCGCACCGCTCTCTTCAACTGGGCCTACGCCCGGCACAACGAGGGCTCCCTGGTCTTCCGCATCGAGGACACCGACGCGGCCCGCGACTCGGAGGAGTCGTACGAGCAGCTCCTGGAAGCGATGCGCTGGCTGGGCTTCGACTGGGACGAGGGCCCCGAGGTCGGCGGCCCGCACGCGCCGTACCGCCAGTCGCAGCGGATGGACATCTACCAGGACGTCGCCGCCAAGCTCCTGGACTCCGGCCGCGCGTACTACTGCTACTGCTCCACGGAGGAGCTCGACGCCCGCCGCGAGGCCGCCCGCGCCGCCGGCAAGCCGTCCGGTTACGACGGCCACTGCCGCGACCTGACCGCCGAGCAGCGTGCCGCGTACGAGACGGAGGGCCGCAAGCCCATCGTCCGCTTCCGCATGCCCGACGAGGCGATCACGTTCACGGACCTGGTCCGCGGCGAGATCACCGTCCAGCCGGAGAACCTCCCGGACTACGGCATCGTCCGCGCCAACGGAGCACCGCTCTACACCCTGGTGAACCCGGTCGACGACGCCCTGATGGAGATCACCCACGTCCTGCGCGGCGAGGACCTGCTCTCCTCGACCCCGCGCCAGATCGCCCTCTACAAGGCGCTCGCGGACCTGGGCGTCGCCAAGGAGACCCCGGCCTTCGGCCACCTCCCGTACGTCATGGGCGAGGGCAACAAGAAGCTGAGCAAGCGCGACCCCCAGGCCTCGCTCAACCTCTACCGGGAGCGCGGTTTCCTCCCGGAGGGCCTCCTTAACTACCTGTCCCTCCTGGGCTGGTCGTTCTCCGCGGACCAGGACGTCTTCTCGATCGAGGACATGGTCGCCAAGTTCGACCTCGCGGACGTGAACGCCAACCCGGCCCGCTTCGACCTGAAGAAGGCCGAGGCGATCAACGCCGACCACATCCGCATGCTGGACGTGAAGGCGTTCGCGGCGGCCTGCGAGCCGTGGCTGCGGGCCCCGCACGCCAACTGGGCCCCCGAGGCCTTCGACCAGGCCGCGTGGGAGGCCATCGCCCCCCACGCGCAGACCCGCATCAAGGTCCTCTCCGAGATCACGGAGAACGTGGACTTCCTCTTCCTGGAGGAGCCCGTCGAGGACGAGGCGTCCTGGACGAAGGCCATGGGCAAGGGCGACCCTGCCGCCCTCCTGACCACGGCCCGCGCCAAGCTCGACGCCGCCGACTGGTCGGACCCGGAGTCCCTCAAGAACGCGGTCCTGGCCGCCGGCGAGGAGCACGGCCTCAAGCTCGGCAAGGCCCAGGCCCCGGTCCGCGTCGCCGTCACCGGGCGCACGGTCGGCCTGCCCCTCTTCGAGTCCCTGGAGATCCTGGGCAAGGAGAAGTCGCTGACCCGCATCGACGCTGCCCTGGCGAAGCTGGCCGCGTAAGCAGGCACGTACAGCAGCGGGAAGGGCCCGGAAGTCGCCACGACTCCCGGGCCCTTCCCGCTGTGCCGGCTGCCCCCGAAGCTCCACGGCGATACCCGTTTTGGAGCGCCGTCCACCTTCGGGTAATGTTCTTTCTGCGCCGCCCGAGAAGGCCGAAAGGTCCGACCAGGAAGCGCAAGTCGAGCAAAACCCCCCCGAGGGGTTGCGTATCGATGGCCTATGGTGTAATTGGCAGCACGACGGTTTCTGGTTCCGTTAGTCTAGGTTCGAGTCCTGGTAGGCCAGCTCGCAGAGCTTATCTGCAACGCCCCCGTTGTGTAGCGGCCTAGCACGCCGCCCTCTCAAGGCGGTAGCGCCGGTTCGAATCCGGTCGGGGGTACAGATCCTTCCCATGGAAGCAGTCCGGGTCGCACCCACTGCAGCCGATGCAGGATCGCTAGGGCCCCCGTTGTGTAGCGGCCTAGCACGCCGCCCTCTCAAGGCGGTAGCGCCGGTTCGAATCCGGTCGGGGGTACGCAGTGTCTAGCTGGTCTAGACCACAGTGGGCTATGGTGTAATTGGCAACACGACGGTTTCTGGTTCCGTTGTTCTAGGTTCGAGTCCTGGTAGCCCAGCGCAGTACAGCAGGACAGAGCAGTACCGCAGGAAAAGCTAGCCCCCGTTGTGTAGCGGCCTAGCACGCCGCCCTCTCAAGGCGGTAGCGCCGGTTCGAATCCGGTCGGGGGTACAGAGACGAAGGGGCCTTCCCGTAAGGGAGGGCCCCTTCGTCGTTACGCCGAAGTCCCTTGCCCGAAGCGGTGGTTGGACTCCTCCGCCTGGGCGATCCGGCGCAGCGCGAGCAGTACCGGCTCGTACAGCACGGTGAGCGCGACGGCCGCCTGCAACTGCTCGTCCGGGGACTCGTACCGCTCGATCAAGTCCAGGTCGGCGACGGCCAGTTGACGTCCGGCGCGCGCGTAGGGCGCCAAGTCCTCGACGGAGCACGGGTATCCGAGCCTGGCCAGGGTGGTGACCGCGGTCACCAGCATTCCGTAAGCCGGCGACTGGGCCCCGTAGGCCTGGGCGTACTCCCAGTCGAGCTGTTCGAGCAGCGCGTCGACGGTGCGCCGCGCCTCCTCTGCTTGCGCGTCGTCCTCGGTGGACTCGGGTCCGTGGGGGAGCGCCCAGACCGCCGTGCCCAGACGGGAGTTGTGGTCCAGGGAGTCATCCTCCAGGGCGGTGAGCACCTCCCTGGCCGACGCGATCGGAACGCGCCCCACCTGGATGAGTGCCCGGACGAGGCGCAGCCGCTGGAGGTGCTTCTCGTCGTACTCGGCCTGCGTGGCCGTCACGCGGCGGCCCGGCGCGAGCAGCCCCTCGCGCAGGTAGTACTTGATCGTGGCCGTCGAGACCCCGCTGCGCGTGCTGAGCTCCGCCAGTCGCATCGGCTCGCCCCTTCTGTTGGTTCTGTCTTGCGCTCCCCCTTGGGGAGTGGCACTATCCAAGCATGGATAGTCAAGCTATCCAACGCTCTCAGAAGGGGGAACCATCGTGAGCACCAAGCCGATCGAAGGACGCATGACCGCCGACGCGCAGGGGCCGGTCACCGTCTTCAACATCGGGATGCGCATCAACAACTTCCGGGCCGTGCGCAGCTGGTGGCCCGTCTTCCGGGCGATGCCCCGGATGCTCAAGGAACTGTCGCGGGACCCGGGGAGCGGCATGCTCGGCTACCAGCTGCTGCTCGGCAATCCGCGGGTGTTGTACGTCGTCCAGTACTGGGAGTCGCCGGAGAAGCTCCTCGCCTATGCGTCCGAGCAGGGCAAGGAGCACCGGCCTGCCTGGGCCGCCTTCAACCGGCGGATGCGGGAGGGCAAGGGGAAGGTCGGCTTCTGGCACGAGACGTATGTCGTGCCGTCCGGGGCGCATGAGGCGGTCTACATCAACATGCCGGAGTTCGGCCTGGGCAAGGCCATCGGCGTGGTGCCGGTGGGCCGCCGGGGGGAGAGGGCCGCCGACCGGCTCAAGCCGGCCTGAGGCGCATCCCGAGGACGTACGGAAAAACGCCCGGGGGGCAGCCGCGGCGTTGAGGCGGCCCCTCGGGCGTTTCTGCGTGCTTAGGGCGGGAGCGCTGCGGGTCAGCCCGTGCGGCGCAGGGCCTCGGACAGGCGTCCCGCGGCGTCGATGATGGCCTGTGCGTGCATCCGGCCAGGGTGGCGGGTCAGGCGCTCGATCGGTCCGGAGACCGAGACGGCGGCGACCACGCGGTTCGACGGACCGCGCACGGGGGCGGAGACGGACGCGACGCCCGGCTCCCGCTCGCCGATCGACTGGGCCCAGCCCCGGCGGCGTACGCCCGAGAGGGCCGTGGCCGTGAAGCGGGCGCCCTGGAGTCCGCGGTGCAGGCGCTCCGGCTCCTCCCAGGCCATCAGGATCTGCGCGGACGAGCCCGCCTTCATCGTGAGCGTCGAGCCGACGGGGACCGTGTCCCGCAGGCCCGAGAGGCGCTCGGCCGCCGCGACGCAGATGCGCATGTCGCCCTGGCGGCGATAGAGCTGCGCGCTCTCGCCCGTCACGTCGCGCAGGTGCGTGAGGACCGGGCCCGCCGTGGCGAGCAGGCGGTCCTCGCCGGCCGCCGCCGCGAGTTCCGCGAGCCGCGGGCCGAGAATGAAACGGCCCTGCATGTCGCGCGCCACCATCCGGTGGTGTTCCAGTGCCACGGCGAGACGATGAGCCGTGGGTCGTGCGAGTCCGGTGGCCGCGACCAGCCCCGCGAGGGTGGCCGGACCGGACTCCAGGGCGCTCAAGACGAGAGCCGCCTTGTCGAGAACGCCGACGCCGCTAGAGTTGTCCATGCGTCGATACTCGCGTCTCACTCTGTGAAACGCAAGTTCAATTTTCGATGGAACACGTCACCCTGTACGTGCGATCCGCGGACCAACGGAAAGCGGTCCACGCGCGGCACGAGGGGTACGGGCGTGGACGAACAATTCTCTAGTTGGGCCGGCCCAACACAGCCGGTCGGAGGGAAAGCGATGGGTAGGACACTCGCGGAGAAGGTCTGGGACGACCACGTCGTCCGGCGCGCCGAAGGCGAGCCCGACCTCCTCTTCATCGATCTGCACCTGCTGCACGAGGTGACGAGCCCGCAGGCCTTCGACGGCCTCCGCCAGGCAGGCCGCCCGGTGCGGCGCCTCGACCTCACCATCGCCACCGAGGATCACAACACCCCGACCCTCGACATCGACAAGCCCATCGCGGACCCCGTCTCGCGGGCGCAGTTGGAGACGCTGCGCAAGAACTGCGCCGAGTTCGGCGTACGGCTGCACTCGCTGGGCGACGTCGAGCAGGGCGTCGTCCACGTGGTGGGCCCCCAGCTCGGCCTGACCCAGCCCGGCACCACCGTGGTCTGCGGCGACTCCCACACGTCCACGCACGGCGCCTTCGGCGCGCTGGCGTTCGGCATCGGCACCTCCCAGGTCGAGCACGTCCTGGCCACGCAGACGCTGCCGATGGCCCGCCCGAAGACCATGGCCATCACCGTCGACGGCGAACTGCCCGACGGCGTCACCGCCAAGGACCTGATCCTCGCCATCATCGCGAAGATCGGCACCGGCGGCGGCCAGGGCTACGTCCTGGAGTACCGCGGCTCCGCCATCGAGAAACTCTCGATGGAAGCCCGCATGACCATCTGCAACATGTCGATCGAGGCCGGTGCCCGCGCGGGCATGATCGCCCCCGACGCCACCACCTTCGACTACATCGAGGGCCGCGACCACGCCCCGAAGGGCGAGGAGTGGGACGCGGCGGTCGCGTACTGGAAGACCCTGAAGACGGACGACGACGCGGTCTTCGACGCCGAGGTCTACATCGACGCCACCAAGCTCGCGCCGTTCGTCACCTGGGGCACCAACCCGGGCCAGGGCGCGCCGCTCTCGGCACAGGTCCCCGACCCTGCTTCGTACGAAGACGCCTCGGAGCGGTACGCCGCCGAAAAGGCCCTGGAATACATGGGGTTGACCGCCGGGCAGGCGCTGCGCGACATCAAGGTCGACACCGTCTTCGTAGGTTCGTGCACCAACGGCCGCATCGAGGACCTGCGCGCGGCGGCCTCCATCGTCGAGGGGCGCAAAGTCGCCGACGGCGTACGGATGCTGATCGTCCCCGGCTCGGTCCGGGTCGCCCTGCAGGCCATCGAGGAGGGCCTGGACAAGGTCTTCGTCGCCGCGGGCGCCGAATGGCGGCACGCCGGCTGCTCGATGTGCCTGGGCATGAACCCCGACCAACTGGCGCCCGGCGAGCGCTCCGCGTCGACCTCCAACCGCAACTTCGAGGGCAGGCAGGGCAAGGGCGGCCGCACCCATCTGGTGTCGCCGCAGGTCGCCGCCGCCACCGCGGTGACGGGCCACCTCTCCTCGCCCGCCGACCTGACCGACGCCCCTGTCACCGCCGGAGTCTGAGAGCCATGGAAGCATTCACCACGCACACCGGCCGGGCCGTTCCGCTGCGCCGCAGCAACGTCGACACCGACCAGATCATCCCCGCCCACTGGCTGAAGAAGGTCACCAGGGACGGATTTGAGGACGGGCTCTTCGAGGCCTGGCGCAAGGACGGCGAGTTCATCCTGAACAAGCCCGAACGCCAGGGCGCCACGGTCCTGGTGGCAGGCCCCGACTTCGGTACGGGCTCCTCGCGCGAGCACGCCGTCTGGGCGCTGCAGAACTACGGCTTCAAGACCGTCATCTCCTCGCGCTTCGCCGACATCTTCCGCGGCAACTCGCTGAAGAACGGCCTGCTCACCGTCGTGCTCGACCAGCGGACCGTGGACGCGCTCTGGGAGCTGACGGAGGCCGACCCGCAGGCCGAGATCACCGTTGACCTGCAGGATCGCCAAGTCCGCGCCCAGGGAGTCACCGCCGACTTCGAGCTCGACGAGAACGCCCGGTGGCGTCTTCTGAACGGCCTGGACGACATCAGCATCACGCTCCAGAACGAGCCGGACATCGCCGCCTACGAGGCCGGGCGACGCTCGTACAAGCCGCGGACCGTGCAGGTCTGACACCCCCGCAACACCCTGGTGTACCCCCAATCGTGGACGGTTGGGGGTACATCTGTGTCCGGGCCCCGAAGGGGGAGCGCTGACCTGAACGGGTGGTCTCAACTCCCTTGTTCCGGACGGAAGAAGAGGCTTGAAATCCCCTTGTACTCCGTCCGACCGGGTACCCTCAGAAGGGCGCCGGATGTGGGTAGTTACCCCCTGCGGAGGCGACAACTCGCCCCAGATGGCACAATCGGTGCATGGAACGTGACAGCCAACTCGAGCTCTACGGGCTTGTTGCGGACCAACTGAAGGAAGCGCACTCAAGGGTGCGTGCACTGCAAGTCCCGGAGGGCGTACGGATGGCGCTGACCCGGAAGCTGCTGGTCATTACGGCCGCGGCCAAACACGATCTCGCCGATGCGGCAAGGCGTCTGGAGCGATTGATGGCGTCCCTCGACGAAGCTGAAGAGGGCCGATTCCCCGAAGATGCCTGAGCCACAAGGCTCAAACGGCCCTTCGAGGAACCTTCGAGGAACTCATGGACAGCCGAGTTCGTTGCGGCACAAGGGTGATTAGCCCGTTTCGTGTTTGATTTGCGGTATATATCTGCCTAACGTGCGAAAAAGCCTGGCGAATACGCTCGGGCGAGGTCTCCGAAGGGGAAGACGTGAACAAGGCGCAGCTCGTAGAAGCGATTGCCGACAAGGTGGGTGGCCGCCAGCAGGCCGCCGACGCCGTGGACGCGGTTCTGGACGCAGTCGTCCGTGCCGTGGTCAGCGGAGACCGTGTTTCGGTCACCGGGTTCGGCTCGTTCGAGAAGGTTGACCGTCCGGCCCGTTACGCCCGCAACCCGCAGACCGGGGAGCGCGTTCGGGTCAAGAAGACCTCGGTTCCGCGCTTCCGCGCCGGTCAGGGCTTCAAGGACCTGGTGAGCGGCTCGAAGAAGCTCCCGAAGAACGACGTCGCGGTCAAGAAGGCGCCCAAGGGCAGCCTTTCGGGCGGCGGCGCCTCGGCGACCGTCAAGAAGGCCGCGGCCAAGAAGGCCACCACCGCCAAGAAGGCGACGGCGAAGAAGGCCACCACCGCCAAGAAGGCCACCGCCAAGAAGACGACGGCGACGGCGAAGAAGGCGGCCACGGCCAAGAAGGCCACGGCCAAGAAGACGACGGCGACCGCCAAGAAGGCGGCCACGGCCAAGAAGGCGACGGCCAAGAAGGCCACCCCCGCCAAGAAGGCCACCGCCAAGAAGACCGCGCCGGCCACCAAGAAGGCCACCGCGAAGAAGACTGCTCCCGCCAAGAAGTCGACGGCGCGCAAGACCACCGCCAAGAAGGCGACCGCCCGCAAGAAGTAAGGGCACAAGGGCACTCACGCGCCGGGCCGGGCTCCCCGCTGGGAGCCCGGCCCGCGGCGTGTGCGGGGGCTTTTCGGAACGCCGGTACGCCGGTACAGCCAGTACGTCAGAACGTCTGGAGCGTCACCAGAGTGATGCGGCGCCCCTCGCCCTCTCCCTCGACCTCGATCCGCACCCGCTGGCCGGGCCTGAGCAGCCGCAGGCCGCCCGCGTCGAACGCCGGGGGATCGAAGGGCACCGGAGTGCCGTCGTCGAGCAGCACGCTGCCGCTGCGGGTCTCGGGGTCGTACGTGTACGCGGTCGCCTGCATGGGGGAAGCGTACTCAGTCGGCGATCAGCAGCCTCGCGGCAGCCGCCGCCGTGCGCGGCCCCACGCCCAGCGCGAGGGCGGCCCGCAGGTCGTCCCCGGTGTCCACGTCCTGGCGTACGGAATCGACGTCGTCGAGCGGAAGTTCCACCGCCCCCGAGGCCGAGTGCCGGGAACGGGACGCCGCGCCGAATGCCGGACGCAATTCGATGCCGGGGGCGGCACAGAGCAACGTCGTACCGATTCCGGCGGAATCCGCGAGGAAAGAACGCGGAAATCGGGCCGCGCCGTCGAGTACCCGGGCCAATTCCAGCGGGCGCAGTGCGGGGAGATCGGCATTCAGCGCCGCGACGGCCGTTCCGGGCCGCACGGAGCGCACGTCCGCCGCCCCGTGCGCCAGGGCCGCGTTGAGGCCCCCCGCGGGCTCGTCACGGACGATCCTGGCCCCCAGCGCCGCCAGCTCGCGCCCGGCGAGGCCGTCGTCCGTGACGACCACCACATCCCGGACCGCGGGGCAGGCCACCGCGGCGGCCACGGTGTCCTGCGCGAAGGCGAGGGCGAGGCCGGGGCGCAAGGTGTCGCCCGTGGTGGCGGTGAGCCTGCTCTTGGCGCGCTCCAGCGGTTTCAGGGGTATCACCAGGGTCCACTGCACGGGTGGCGGCTCCGTCCTTCGCGTCGGGCCCATTGTGACCTGCTGGGCGGGGCACTACCGGGGCCGGGCTCCTGGGGCGGGCGTACGGTGTTCTCGACAGACAGACAGCCTGGGGCGACACTTGTGCGGCCGACCAGGTTCATGGAGGAAGGTGTCCGAGTGTCCCGCCGCAGAATCGGCTTCTGGTACCGCCTGGCCGCGGTCATCGCAAAACCGCCGCTGGTGGTTCTGTTCAAGCGGGACTGGCGTGGAATGGAGCACATTCCGGCCGACGGTGGATTCATCACGGCGGTGAATCACAACTCGTATATCGACCCGCTCTCGTACGCGCATTTTCAGTACAACACCGGACGAGTGCCCCGTTTCCTGGCAAAGGACGGCCTTTTCAAGGACGGCTTCGTCGGCAAGGTCATGAAGGGCACGGGCCAGATCCCGGTCTACCGCGAGACCACGAACGCGCTCGACGCCTTCCGTGCCGCGGTCGACGCGATCGAGCGCGGCGAGTGCGTGGCGTTCTACCCCGAGGGCACCCTCACCAGGGACCCCGAGATGTGGCCGATGACCGCCAAGTCCGGTGCCGCGCGGGTCGCCCTGCGGACCAAGTGCCCGGTGATCCCCGTCGCCCAGTGGGGCGCCAACCTCGCGCTTCCCCCGTACAGCAAGAAGCTCAGCCTCTTCCCGCGCAAGAAGCTCCAGGTGCTCGCGGGCAAGCCGGTCGACCTCTCGCGCTTCTACGACAAGGAACCCACGCCCGAGGTCCTGCGGGAGGTGACCGAGGAGATCATGGCCGGGGTCACCGAACTCCTCGAGGAGATCCGGCAGGAGAAGGCCCCCGCGGTTCCCTACGACCCGCGCAAGGCGCGGCTCGCGCAGCGCCGCAAGGCGACCGGCCCGAGCGGTTCAGGCGTCCCCGAGAACACCCCCGAGAACACCACGGAGGACAGCAAGTGACGAACCCGGTGAGGGCCGCCGTCTTCGGAACCGGATCGTGGGGTACGGCCTTCGGCATGGTGCTCGCCGACGCCGGGTGCGACGTCACCCTGTGGGCCCGCCGCGCCGAGCTCGCCGACGCCGTCAACTCCTCGCACAGCAACCCGGACTACCTCCCCGGCGTCGAACTCCCGCAGAACCTCAGGGCGACCACCGACCCGGCCGAGGCCGCGGCCGGCGCCGACTTCACCGTGCTCGCGGTGCCCTCGCAGACGCTGCGCGGCAACCTCGCCGAGTGGGCGCCGCTGCTCGCCCCCGACACCGTGCTCGTCTCCCTCATGAAGGGCGTCGAACTGGGCTCCGCCATGCGGATGAGCGAGGTCATCGAGGACGTCACGAAGGTCGCCGCCGACCGCGTCGCCGTCGTCACGGGCCCCAACCTCGCCCGCGAGATCGCCGCGAGGCAGCCCGCCGCCGCCGTCGTCGCCTGCCGCGACGAATCGATCGCGCGACGCCTCCAGACCGCCTGCCACACCCCGTACTTCCGCCCGTACACGAACACGGACGTCGTCGGCTGCGAACTCGGCGGCGCCGTCAAGAACGTCATCGGTCTCGCCGTCGGCATCGCGGACGGCATGGGCCTGGGCGACAACACCAAGGGCTCGCTCATCACACGCGGGCTCGCCGAGACCACCCGCCTGGGCATGGCGATGGGCGCCGACCCGCTGACGTTCTCCGGACTCGCGGGCCTGGGCGACCTGGTGGCCACCTGCTCGTCGCCGCTCTCGCGCAACCACACCTTCGGCACGAACCTCGGCAAGGGCATGACCCTCGAGGAGACCATCGCGGTCACCAAGCAGACCGCGGAGGGCGTCAAGTCCTGTGAGTCCGTGCTCGATCTGGCCCGCAGGCACGGCGTCGACATGCCCATCACCGAGACGGTCGTGGGCATCGTGCACGAGGGCACACCCCCGGTGGTCGCCCTCAAGGAACTGATGTCGCGCAGCGCCAAGCCCGAGCGCCGCTGACTCTCCCCGGGTCAACGGGTACCCTCAAGCCGATATGAGCAGCGAGAACCTCCCCCAGAGCCCCAAGCCGCGTGTGGCCGTCGTGTTCGGCGGCCGCAGCTCGGAGCACGGCATCTCGGTCGTCACGGCGGGCGCCGTACTGCGTGCCATCGACCGCACCAAGTACGACGTCCTGCCCATCGGCATCACGACGGACGGCCGCTGGGCCCTGACCGCCGACGATCCCGACCGCATGGCGATCACCGACCGGCAGGTGCCCAACGTCGACGCGCTGGCCGAGTCGGCCGACGGCGGTGTGGTGATGCCCCTGGACCCCGGCAACCGCGAGGTCGTCTACAGCGAGCCCGGCTCCGTGCCCAAGGCGCTCGGCGAGGTCGACGTCGTCTTCCCGATGCTGCACGGTCCCTACGGAGAGGACGGCACCCTCCAGGGACTCCTGGAGCTCTCCGGAGTGCCCTACGTGGGCGCCGGAGTGCTCGCCTCGGCCGTCGGCCAGGACAAGGAGTACATGAAGCGGGTGTTCACCTCCTTCGGTCTCCCCGTCGGCCCGTACCTGGTGATCCGCCCGCGCGAGTGGGACCGCGACCAGCAGGCCGCCCGCAAGAAGATCGCGGAGTTCGCCGGCGAGCACGGCTGGCCGCTGTTCATCAAGCCCGCGCGCGGGGGCTCTTCGATGGGCATCACGAAGGTCGACTCCTTCGAGGGCCTCGACGAGGCGATCGAGGAGGCCCGCCGCCACGACCCCAAGATCCTCGTCGAGTCGCTGCTGCGCGGCCGCGAGATCGAGTGCGGGGTCCTGGAGTTCGAGGACGGGCCGCGCGCGAGCGTGCCCGCCGAGATCCCTCCGGTGCAGTCGCACGACTACTACGACTTCGAGGCGAAGTACCTCGACTCGACGCCCGGGATCGTGCCCGCCCCGCTGACGCCCGAGCAGACCGCCGAGATCCAGCGGCTCGCGGTCGACGCCTTCGAGGCCACGTCCTGCGAGGGCCTGGTGCGCGCGGACTTCTTCCTCACCGAGGACGGGTTCGTCATCAACGAGATCAACACGATGCCGGGCTTCACGCCCATCTCGATGTACCCGCAGATGTGGGAGGCGAGCGGCGTCAGCTACCCCGAGCTGGTGGACCGCCTCGTCCAGGCGGCCCTCAACCGGTCGACGGGGCTGCGCTAGCACCCTCCGTAGCGGGCGCTGAGGCGCTAGGCGATCCCCTTGGGGATCGTCTTCTTGACGGGGGCGGCGAAGTCCGTCAGCGGGCTCACGCCGCTCCCCGCGCGCTCCTCGGGCAGCGTGATCTCCACGTACGCCTTGCGCAGCGTGGACGTGAAGCGGAACGAACCGTCTTCCCGCTGCTCCATCAGCCAGTTGACGCCGTCAGCCGTCACGCCGTCCGCCTCGGGGTCGTTCATCTTCGGCGGTCTGGAGACACCGCAGCGCAGTATGATCGCCGGGTCTCCCCACCCGGCGGTCAGCTCCGACTTCGGCTCGGGATCAACCCGCTCCAGACCGTCCACCTTCTTCGGCAGCCGCTTGTCCAGGTTCCGGCACAGTTCGGTGACCTTGCCGTCCGGGGTGGGAACCGCGGCCTGCACCGCTTCGTCTGCTGAGGAGCAGCCCGCGGACGCGATCAGCAGTGCGAGGGCGGGAGCGGAGACGAGACAGCGGCGCCGGCGACGGGAAATCTTCACCGGCCAAGGGTAGACGGGGGCTACAGGTGCACGACGGGGCAGGTCAGGGTCCGGGTGATGCCGTCCACTTGCTGGACTTTGGCGACCACCATGCGGCCGAGTTCGTCGACCGTGTCCGCCTGGGCGCGCACGATGACATCGTAGGGTCCGGTCACGTCCTCGGCCTGGATCACTCCTGGGATCTTGCCGATCAGCTCGGCGACGGTCGACGCCTTGCCGACCTCGGTCTGGATCAGGATGTACGCCTGTACCACGGAACCTCCAGGGCGGCCACGAGGATCATGTGGGGAGAAGGGACGCCACGGTACCGCGTCGCCGCTTCCCACGGGGAGACCCGGGGGAGCTGTGGCGCGCACATCGCGGTGGACGGGCAACAGAAGTTGACGGTCATATCGACCGTACCTATGACAGTGACGGCTCGCGACCGCAAGCCGAGCAGCGTGAAAGGGCATGGTGAGTCCCGGTGAAGGGAACCGTCGGCGAGTTGGGGGAGTTCGGGCTCATCAGGGAACTCACGTCCCGGCTCACCTCCACCCCGGCCGTCCGGCTCGGCCCGGGCGATGACGCCGCCGTCGTGTCGGCCCCCGACCGCAGGGTCGTGGCGAGTACGGACATCCTCCTGGAGGGGCGGCACTTCCGCCGCGACTGGTCGACCGCGTACGACGTGGGCCGCAAGGCCGCCGCGCAGAACCTCGCGGACATCGCCGCCATGGGCGCCGTACCCACCGCGCTCCTGCTCGGCCTGGTCGTGCCCGCCGAACTCCCCGCGAGCTGGCCCACCGAGCTCATGGACGGCCTGCGGGACGAATGCCAGGTCGCGGGAGCGGCGGTCGTGGGCGGCGATGTCGTACGGGGCGACACGATCACCGTCGCGATCACCGCGCTCGGCGATCTGCGCAACCACGAGCCGGTCACGCGCGCGGGCGCTCAGCCCGGCGATGTCGTCGCCGTCACCGGCTGGTTGGGCTGGTCCGCGGCCGGGCACGCGGTGCTCTCGCGCGGCTTCCGCTCACCGCGCGCCTTCGTGGAGGCCCACCGCAGGCCCGAACCGCCGTACCACGCGGGCCCCGCGGCCGCCGGACTCGGCGCCACCTCGATGACGGACGTGAGCGACGGGCTCATCGCCGACCTCGGCCACATCGCCGACTCCAGCAAGGTGCGCATCGACATCCGCTCCGGAGACGTCGACGTGCCCACCCAGATGAACGACATCGGCCAGGCCGTCGGCGTCGACCCGCTGCAGTGGGTGCTCAACGGCGGCGAGGACCACGCCATCGTGGCGACGTTCCCGCCGGACGTGAAGCTGCCCGCCCGCTGGAAGGTCATCGGCGAGGTCCTCAACCCCTCGGCCCTGCCCCAGGTGACGGTCGACGGCGCCCCCTGGACCAGCAAGGGCTGGGACCACTTCGGGGACAACGGGGACGTGGAGTGAGCACCTGAGCGAGGGCACACGAAAGAGCCGGTCCCCCGAGGGGGACCGGCTCTTTCAGCAACCGACTAGGTGGCCGCGCTGACGTCAGCGCGAGACCTTGCCGGCCTTGATGCACGAGGTGCAGGCGTTGAGCCGCTTCGGCGTCCCGCTGACCACGGCACGAACGCGCTGGATGTTCGGGTTCCAGCGACGGGACGTACGGCGGTGAGAGTGCGAGATGTTGTTGCCGAAGCTCGGCCCCTTGCCGCAGACGTCGCAGTTGGCAGCCACGGGTCACTCCAAGACTTCAGATGCACTTACGGGTAATCCCGGCATGCCGGGATCAGTGCAATGATCGTGGGTGGCGTTGCCAGGAGGATTGGCCCGACGGGTATCGGGCAACCGGAGCAGCATACAACGACTGCTTCGGTAGAACGAAACTACCATGTCTCGCCCCGGCCCCGCCCCGGGCCTTTCGCCCTTCCCGGTCTACGCTGCGTCCATTCCGGATGCCCTTAGGAGGCGAGCAGGTGCCGCAGAACCTCGACGCCGTCGCGGTGCGCGCCTGGTGCGGCCTCGCTCTGGACGCCCTGGGAAGGGCCCGCGAGGAGATCGACGCGATCAACGTCTACCCGGTCGCGGACGGAGACACCGGAACCAACCTCTATCTGACCGTGGAATCGGCGTCCCAGGCGGTCGACGCCGCCTTCACCGGCCTGGACCCGACCCACCCCACGCTGGCCGAGGCCGCGCGGGCGATGGCGCACGGAGCGCTGATCGGGGCCCGCGGGAACTCGGGCACGATCCTCTCGCAGCTCCTGCGGGGAATGGCGCAGGTCCTGGGCGGCGACCGTGACACTGATCACGCCGACGGCCCGGCGCTGGCCCTCGCGCTGCGCCGGGCCGCCGAGGCGGCGTACCAAGCGGTGGCCCACCCCGTGGAGGGCACGGTCCTGACAGTGGCCGCCGCCGCTGCCGACGCGGCCTCGGGCGCCGAGGGCGACTGCGGGACGGTGGCGCGGGCCGCGTACGACGGTGCGTGCCGGGCGCTGGACGCGACGCCGGAGCAGCTCGCGGTGCTCGGCCGTGCGGGAGTGGTGGACGCCGGGGGACGCGGGCTCGTGGCGGTGCTAGGGGCGCTCGTGAGAGCCCTGTCGGGCGGGACGCTGCCGCCGAGAGCCGCCTCCGCGCGGACGGCCGAGAGCGCGGGCGGCGCCGCCGTCGAGTGCCAGGACGCCCCGGCTGACGGTGCGGCCCCCGCCTTCGAGGTCATCTACCTCCTGGAGGCCGACGACACGGCCGTGGACCGGCTGCGGACGCGCCTCGACGGGCTCGGGGACTCGCTCGTCGTCGTCGGCGGCGACGGCCTGTGGAACGTCCACGTCCATGTGGACGACGCCGGTGCCGCCGTCGAGGCGGGCGTCGAGGCCGGGCGGCCCCACCGCATCCGCATCACGCACTTCGGGGTGGGCGACGCGCACACCGCGGGCGCCGCGCAGCCGCCCCGCGAGCGGGTACAGCGCGGGATCGTCGCCGTCGTGCCGGGGGAGGGGCTGGCCGGGCTCTACGCCGACGCCGGCGCGACCACCGTGCCCACGCGCCCCGGGGAGCCGCCCGCCAGCGGCGAGCTCGTCGAAGCGATCAGGCGGGCCCACGCGCGCGAGGTGGTGCTCCTGCCGAACGACGCCGAGCTGCGCCACACCGCGGCGGCCGCTGCCGAGCAGGCCCGCACCGAAGGGGTGCGGGTCGCGCTGATCCCGACGCGGTCCGCGGTCCAGGGCATCGCGGCGCTGGCCGTGCACGAACCGGGCCGCCGCTTCGACGAGGACGTCGTCGCGATGACCTCGGCGGCCGGCGCGACGCGGTACGCCGAACTGGCCGTCGCCGAACGGCAGTCGTGGACCATGGCGGGCATCTGCCAGGCCGGGGACGTCCTCGGCCTGATCGACGGCGACGTCGCGTTGATCGGCGACGACACCACGCGCACCGCACGGTCCGTCCTCGACCGGATGCTGGCGGCGGGCGGCGAGATGGTCACGCTGGTGCTCGGCGACGACGTGCCCGACAGCCTCGGCGACGACCTGGAGAAGCATGTGCGCGAGGTGCACCTGGCGGTCGACACGGTGGTCTACCGCGGCGGACGCCAGTCGGCCCTGCTGCTGATCGGCGTGGAGTAGCCCTGCCCTCGGCGTTCCTGACGTTCCTGACCAGCGGATTTCGGGGACGTACGCCGAATTGTCAGTGGTGTGGTGTGCAATGGATCTCGTGCCCGCGCTCGAAGAACCCCTGAAGAAAGTGGTCGGTCCCGCCACCGCGAAGGTGATGGCCGAGCACCTGGACCTGCACACGGTCGGCGACCTGCTGCACCACTACCCGCGGAGGTACGCGGAGCGGGGCGAGCTCACCCGCCTCGCCGACCTCCCGCTGGACGAGCACGTCACGGTGGTCGCCCAGGTCGCATCGGCGCGCATCCTGACGTTCAACGGCGGCCGGGGCCAGCGCCTCGAAGTGACGATCACCGACGGCAGCGGCCAGCTCCAGCTCGTCTTCTTCGGCCGCGGCATCCACAAGCCGCACAAGGACCTGCTGCCGGGCACGCGCGCGATGTTCGCGGGCAAGGCATCGGTCTTCAACCGCAAGATGCAGCTCGCACATCCGGCGTACGAACTCCTCAAGGGCGACGCCGATGAGGCGGTCGACTCCTGGGCGGGCGCCCTCATCCCGATCTATCCGGCCACGGCGAAGCTGGAGTCCTGGAAGATCGCCAAGTCGGTCGACGCGGTGCTGCCCAGCGCCCAGGAGGCGGTCGACCCGCTGCCGCCGAGCCTGCGCGACGGACGGGAGCTGATCCCGCTCCCCGAGGCGCTCCTGAAGATCCACCGCCCGCAGACCAAGGCGGACATCGAATCCGCCCGCGCCCGCCTGAAGTGGGACGAGGCCTTCGTCCTCCAAGTGGCCCTGGCCCGCCGGAGGTTCGCGGACGCGCAACTCCCCGCGACCGCCCGCCGCCCCCGCGAGGGCGGCCTGCTCGACGCCTTCGACGCCAAACTGCCCTTCACCCTCACCGAGGGCCAGCAGAAGGTCACCAAGGAGATCTTCGACGACCTGGCCACCGAACACCCGATGCACCGCCTGCTCCAGGGCGAGGTGGGCAGCGGCAAGACGATGGTCGCCCTGCGCGCCATGCTCGCCGTCGTGGACGCGGGCGGGCAGGCCGCCATGCTCGCGCCGACCGAGGTTCTGGCGCAGCAGCACCATCGGTCGATCACCGAGATGATGGGCGAGCTCGCCGAGGGCGGCATGCTCGGGGGCGCGGACCAGGGCACCAAGGTCACGCTGCTCACCGGCTCCATGGGCGTCGCGGGCCGCCGTCAGGCCCTGCTCGACCTGGTCACCGGCGAGGCCGGGATCGTCATCGGCACGCACGCGCTGATCGAGGACAAGGTGCAGTTCCACGACCTGGGCCTGGTCGTCGTCGACGAACAGCACCGCTTCGGGGTCGAGCAGCGCGACGCCCTGCGCGGCAAGGGCAAGCAGCCCCCGCACCTCCTCGTCATGACGGCCACGCCCATTCCGCGCACGGTGGCGATGACGGTCTTCGGCGACCTGGAGACCTCGGTCCTCGACCAGCTCCCGGCCGGCCGTTCACCGATCGCCAGCCACGTCGTGCCCGCCGAGGACAAGCCCCACTTCCTGGCGCGCGCGTGGGAGCGCGTGCGCGAGGAGGTCGAGAACGGCCACCAGGCGTACGTGGTCTGCCCCCGGATCGGCGATGAGGACGACGACCCGAAGAAGGCCAAGAAGAAGGCCGAGGAGGAGGCCACCGCCGAGAAGCGGCCCCCGCTCGCCGTCATCGAGGTCGCCGAGCAGCTCGCCCGCGGACCGCTCAGCGGCCTCAAGGTCGAGGTCCTGCACGGCCGCATGCAGCCCGACGACAAGGACGCGGTGATGCGCCGCTTCGCCGCGGGCGAGACCCAGGTCCTGGTCGCGACGACGGTCATCGAGGTCGGTGTGAACGTCCCGAACGCCACCGCCATGGTGATCATGGACGCCGACCGCTTCGGCGTATCGCAGCTGCACCAGCTGCGCGGTCGCGTCGGCCGTGGCTCGGCCCCCGGCCTCTGCCTCCTGGTCACCGAGATGCCGGAGGCCAGCCCCGCCCGCGGCCGCCTCGGGGCGGTGGCCGCCACGCTCGACGGCTTCGAGCTCTCCCGGATCGACCTGGAGCAGCGCCGCGAGGGCGACGTCCTCGGCCAGGCACAGTCCGGTGTCCGCTCCAGTCTGCGCATGCTCGCCGTCATCGAGGACGAGGAGATCATCGCCGAGGCCCGCGAGGAGGCCGTCGCGGTGGTCTCGGCCGACCCGGATCTGGAGCACCTGCCCGAGCTGCGCACCGCCCTGGACGCCCTCCTGGACGACGAGCGCGAGCAGTACCTGGACAAGGGCTGACAGGCGGCGCGGGCGCCGGGGCTGAGAGACTGGGGCCGGACCACCCGTACGTACACCGACAAGGACTCAGATGACCCGCGTGATCGCCGGTGTGGCCGGCGGACGTCGCCTCGCCGTCCCGCCGGGAACCGGCACACGGCCCACGACCGACCGCGCACGCGAGGGCCTGTTCTCCACCTGGCAGGCCCTGCAGGGCACGCTGGACGGCGCACGCGTCCTCGACCTGTACGCCGGGTCCGGAGCCATCGGCCTCGAAGCGCTCTCGCGCGGCGCGGGCCACGCCCTGCTCGTCGAGGCTGACGCCCGCGCGGTGCGCACCGTCCGGGAGAACGTGAAGTCGATCGGCCTGCCCGGCGCAGAGGTCAGGGCGGGCAAAGCGGCCCAGATCATCCAGGGCGGCGCCCCCACCACCCCGTACGACCTGGTCTTTCTCGACCCTCCGTACGTCGTCACCGATGACGATCTTCGCGAGATACTGCTCACACTCCGCGCGGGGGGCTGGCTCACGGACGATGCGCTCGTCACCGTTGAACGCAGTACCAGAGGCGGAGAATTCAGCTGGCCCGACGGCTTCGAAGCACTGAGGTCCCGTCGCTACGGCGAAGGCACGTTTTGGTACGGTCGCGCCGCCTCTACGTGCGACGACTCAGTGATCGCGCCATGACCGGACCGGAGAGCGAGGGAGTTCAGTTGCGCCGCGCCGTCTGTCCGGGGTCCTTCGACCCCATCACCAATGGACACCTCGACATCATCGCCCGCGCCTCCAGGCTGTACGACGTGGTGCATGTCGCGGTGATGATCAATCAGTCGAAGAAGGGCCTGTTCACCGTCGACGAGCGGATCGAGCTGATCCGCGAGGTGACGGCCGACTTCGGGAACGTCGAGGTCGAGTCCTTCCACGGTCTCCTCGTCGACTTCTGCAAGCAGCGCGACATCCCGGCCATCGTCAAGGGTCTGCGCGCGGTCAGCGACTTCGACTACGAACTCCAGATGGCCCAGATGAACAACGGCCTCTCGGGCGTCGAGACCCTCTTCGTGCCCACCAACCCCACCTACAGCTTCCTGTCCTCCTCGCTGGTCAAGGAGGTCGCGGCCTGGGGCGGCGATGTCGCCCACCTGCTGCCGCCGGTGGTCCACGAGGCGCTGGCCGAACGCATCGGCAAGAAGTGACGGCCCCCCCGGGCGAACTGACAGCCCGTCACCCGGTGTCGGACGGCCGTCGACTGGCCTTACAGTCGTGCCGTCCGTCTCCAACCAGCTGTAGAGAGTGGCGAGCACACGGTGGACGTGCAGAAGAAGATCGACGAGATCGTCGACGCGGTCGGCAGTGCCCGGTCCATGCCGATGTCGGCCTCGTGCGTGGTCAACCGCGCCGATCTGCTGTCGATGCTCGAAGAGGTGCGCCAGGCGCTGCCCGGCTCCCTCGCCCAGGCCCAGGAGCTCATCGGCGGCCGCGAGCAGCTCGTCGAGCAGGCTCGCCAGGAGGCGGAGCGGATCATCGAGTCCGCGCACGCCGAGCGCGGTTCGCTGATCTCCGACACGGAGGTCGCCCGCAACTCCCAGGGCGAGGCCGAACGCATCCTCGCCGAGGCCCGCCAGGCCGCCGAGGAAGTCCGCGCCGAGGCCGACGACTACGTGGACAGCAAGCTGGCCAACTTCGAGGTCGTCCTCACCAAGACCCTCGGCTCGGTCGGCCGCGGCCGCGAGAAGCTCCTCGGCACCGGACCCGGCCTCGACGAGCAGGGCTACGAGGACGAGGACGCCCCGCAGCGCAGCCACGACCCCGAGACCCTGCGCCGCGACGCCGACGCGTACGTCGACGCCAAGCTCGGCGCCTTCGAGGCGGTCCTCGCCAAGACCCTGGAGGCGGTCGGCCGCGGCCGCCAGACCCTGCACGGCCGTGCGCCAGCCGACGACCTCGCGGGCCTCGCCGACGGCGGCCTCGGCCCCCAGGCGCACACCACGGACGCCGAGTACCTCGCGGGCCTCACCGACCCGACGGCTCCCGCGGCCCCCGCCGCCCCCGCGGCGGCCCCGCAGCCTCCCCAGGCGCCCCCGCAGATCCCGGCCCAGCAGCCGTACGCGCCGCCCCAGCAGGAACCGGACCCGTACGCGTACCAGCAGCAGGACCAGTACGGCTACCAGCAGCAGTACGCCCAGCAGGACCCGTACGGCTATCAGCAGCAGGACCCGTACGGCTACGCGCAGCAGGGGTACGACCAGACCCAGCAGCAGGGGTACGCGGAGCCGCAGCAGCAGCAACAGCAGCAGGCGCCCGGGGTGCTCGACGAGACCAGCCTCTTCGACACCGGCATGATCACGGCAGAGCAGCTGCGCCAGTACGAACAGGGCCGCTGACGCCGGGTCCGCGGCCCTCGCGGGACCGGATTGGGCCGAGAGCGAAAGGTCCAGTATCCTGGTTCTTCGGTCGCGCGTACGTCCGCGATCCAGGCTGCCCGGCTGACGAGCGAAGCTCGTTTTGGGGCGGCCCTTGAACTTCCAGGATTCGAAAGCAGGAAAAGCCCTGAGTGCTCGCCTTGACCACCGCAACCCACTCGTGTTCGACACACACGAGCTGGGTCGGCGTCCCGGTGCGCTGCAGCGGCTGACCCGTTCCGTCGAAGCGCCCGGTTCGCCGGCCGTCCTCGGCATCGAAGGGGTCATCGGAGTGCCGGCAGGCGCTCCGGTCGAGCTGAAGATCCGCCTTGAGTCGGTCATGGAAGGGGTGCTTGTCACAGGCACCGCCCGTGCGTCGGCCGAGGGGGAGTGCGTAAGGTGTCTGGAGCCGCTGAAGCTTGAGGTGGAAGCGGATTTCCAGGAGATGTTCTCGTACCCTGACGCCGACGACCGGGGCCGCACCGCGGAACCGGCCGACGACGCCGAGGACGACGAGGACAGGCTCTATCTCGAGGACGGCTTGTTCGACCTCGAGCCTGTGCTGCGTGATGCGGTGGTGCTCGCACTGCCGATGCAGCCGGTGTGCCGGGACGACTGTCCGGGTCTGTGTTCCCAGTGTGGAGCGCGGCTCGCGGACGACCCGGACCACCACCATGACGCCGTCGACATTCGTTGGGCGGCATTGCAGGGACTCGCCGGGACCATCCAGGACGGCGAGAAGGACGACGTGAGCGGCGCCGAAGCCGGCGTCGACGAGAAGCAGGAGAAGTAGCCGTGGCTGTTCCGAAGCGGAAGATGTCGCGCAGCAACACGCGCCACCGCCGGTCGCAGTGGAAGGCTGCGGTCCCCACCCTGGTTTCGTGCGAGCGTTGCCAGGAGCCGAAGCTGCAGCACATCGCGTGCCCGAGCTGCGGCACGTACAACAAGCGCCAGGTCCTCGAGGTCTGAGCGGCTGGTGAGAGGCACCGTGTCTAGCCACAAGATGGCGGAAGACGCCAACGCTGAAAAGGCTGCAAACGCCAAGAAGCAGGCGGAGAACACGGCCTCGTCCCACACGCTTTTGGAAGGGCGGCTCGGGTACAAGCTCGAGTCCGCCCTTCTGGTGCGTGCACTGACCCACCGTTCGTACGCGTACGAGAACGGCGGTCTGCCGACGAATGAGCGGCTCGAGTTCCTCGGGGACTCGGTGCTCGGTCTCGTCGTCACGGACACGCTCTATCGCACCCACCCCGACCTGCCCGAAGGCCAGCTGGCCAAGTTGCGGGCCGCGGTGGTCAATTCGCGTGCGCTGGCGGAGGTCAGTCGTGGCCTCGAACTCGGCCTCTTCATCCGGCTCGGCCGGGGCGAAGAGGGTACGGGTGGCCGGGACAAGGCATCCATCCTCGCCGACACCCTTGAAGCGGTGATCGGCGCGGTCTATCTGGACCAGGGTCTGGACGCGGCGGGCGAGCTGGTGCACCGGCTCTTCGACCCGCTGATCGAGAAGTCCTCGAACCTGGGCGCGGGCCTGGACTGGAAAACCAGCCTCCAGGAGCTCACCGCCACCGAGAGCCTCGGCGTTCCCGAGTATCTCGTCACGGAGAGCGGCCCGGACCATGAGAAGACCTTTACTGCTGCCGCCCGCGTCGGAGGCGTCTCGTACGGCACCGGCACCGGCCGCAGCAAGAAGGAAGCGGAGCAGCAGGCCGCGGAGTCCGCGTGGCGCGAGATTCGCGCTGCCGCGGATGCGCGGACAAAAGCGGTGGAAGCCGCTGCCGCTGAGGTTGACGGGGCCTCCGAAGCTCCGTCCGCCTGACAAGCGCTTTACTGTTGGTGCCGGTCGCCTTTTGGCGGCCGGCACCAGCCTTTTTCGCCGCTTCGCGGCGGGTTTCCCACCCGCCCGCCCGTCACCCGGAGTCAAGACCCCCATGCCCGAACTGCCCGAGGTAGAAGTCGTCCGGCGTGGGCTCGAGCGGTGGGTGGCTCATCGCACCGTCGCCGATGTCGAGGTGCTGCATCCGCGTGCCGTGCGGCGGCATGTCGCGGGCGGTGACGACTTCGGGCTCCGTCTGAAGGGGCACCGGGTCGGTACGGCGATGCGGCGCGGGAAGTATCTGTGGCTGCCCGTCGAGGACAGCGGCACCTCGATCCTCGCCCATCTCGGCATGAGCGGGCAGCTGCTCGTCCAGCCCCAAGAGGCGCCCGACGAGAAGCACTTGAGGATCCGCGTGCGGTTCGCCGACGCGCTCGGCACCGAGCTGCGCTTCGTCGACCAGCGGACCTTCGGCGGGCTGTCCCTGCACGCGAACACCCCCGACGGACTGCCGGACGTCATCGCGCACATCGCACGCGACCCGCTCGACGAGCTCTTCGACGACGCGGCCTTCCACGATGCGCTGCGCCGCCGGCGTACGACGATCAAACGGGCCCTGCTCGACCAGTCGTTGATCAGCGGTGTCGGCAACATCTACGCGGACGAGGCCCTTTGGCGGTCGAAGCTGCACTACGAGCGTCCCACCGCCACGTTCACCCGCCCGCGCACGGCCCAACTCCTGGGCCACGTAAGGGATGTGATGAACGCGGCGCTGGCTGTAGGCGGCACGAGCTTCGACAGTCTGTACGTGAACGTGAACGGCGAGTCCGGGTACTTCGAGCGGTCGCTCGACGCCTACGGACGTGAGGACGAGCCGTGCCGCCGCTGCGGTACGCCGATGCGCCGCCGCCCCTGGATGAACCGCTCCAGCTATTTCTGCCCGCGCTGTCAGCGGCCGCCGGTCGTCCGCCTGTCGTAGCGGTCGCGCGCTTCGAGCACGCCGTCCATCCTGCCTTCCACGAAGTGGATGAGGTTCATCAGGCGGTCGGTGATCTCGCGGCCCAGCGGGGTCAGCTCATAGTCCACCCGCGGCGGGTTCGTGGGCTGCGCCTCGCGGTGCACCAGGCCGTCGCGCTCCAGCGCGTGCAGGGTCTGGGACAGCATCTTCTCGCTCACGCCGTCGACCCTGCGGCGCAGTTCGTTGAAACGGAACGTGCCCTCGTGCAGCGCGCCCAGGGTGAGCGCGCCCCAGCGTCCGGTGACGTGCTCCAGGGTGCCGCGCGAGGGGCACTGCTTGGAGAACACGTCGTACGCCAGGTCCTGGGAGTCCATGCAGCCAGCATACTCCCGCGCAGCGCTGAATCACGGGTTGCGCTAACCAGAAGTTAGCGCAACCGGTGGCGTGCCTCAGAAGCCGAAGTCCTGCGTCCACCACGGGCCGCCCGGCGCGAAGTGCGCGCCGACGCCCAGGGTCTTGTAGTCGCAGTTGAGGATGTTGGCGCGGTGGCCGGGGCTGTTCATCCAGGCGTCCATCACGGACTGCGCGTTGGCCTGGCCCCGGGCGATGTTCTCGCCGCCCAGGTCCGATATCCCGGCCTTCTCGGCGCGGTCCCACGGGGTCGCGCCGTCCGGGTCGGTGTGGTCGAAGAAGTCGCGCTCGGCCATGTCCGAGCTGAAGTCACCGGCGAGCGCGGCGAGCGCGGCGTCGCCGCTCACGGGGGAGCAGCCCACCTTGGCCCGCTCCTGGTTGACCAGGGTGAGCACGTCCGCCTCGGCGACGCTCTCCGCGGAGGGGGACTTCGAGCCGGTGGACGGCGGGGTCTTGGTCTTCTCGGCAGGCCCCCGCGAAGGGCTCGGAGGCGTCGGCCTTTCCTTCTTCTCGTCGGTCCGGGGCGCGGGCGCCTTGGACGACGGCTTCTTCGACGGCTCGGCCGAAGGCTTCTCGGAGGTCTGCGAGGGGGAGGGGGCCGGGGCGTCCGGGCGCTCGGAGCCGCGGCTCGGCGGGGCCGACTCGCGCTCGGCGGTGCCCGTGTCGCCGCCCTGGGGCGACACCTCGCTGGGAGTCGTGGCGGCACGCACCTTGTTCGAGTCGCCGCCACCGCCCAGGGAGTAGTTGTCGGCGCCCGGGATCAGGCCGGAGGCGACCGCCACGGCACCCATCGCCACGGCTGCCGAGACCCCGAGCAGGCCGGTGCGCACCGGTGCGGCACGGCCCTTGCGGCGATGTGACACGGTGGCGGGGCGGGGCTCCGGGACGCCGGCGTGCCCGCCCGCGTATGTGTCGGAGACCCCAGTGGCGCGGCCGGTGGCGGCTGCCCCTGCGCCGGAGCGTCGGTGGCGTCCCATCTCCTGGCCTTCCTCGTCCTCAGCGGTCAACGTGGCTCACCCATACGAGTGAGGCTCATCGAGTCGGGACTGTACGCGATGGCGCATGGGGACGAAGTGCTCCGAGAGCAATTGGCCGGTTAGCGTGCACCCATGAACGAAGAAGTCAGAGTCACGGCCTGGGTGCGTGGCCAGGTGCAAGGCGTGGGTTTCCGCTGGTTCACGCGGGCCAAGGCTCTGGAGATCGGGGGCCTGAGTGGTTTTGCTCTCAATTTGGAGGACGGCCGTGTGCAGGTCGTCGCCGAGGGTTCCCGTGCGGGTGCCCAGGGACTGCTCGACTGGCTGCGCACGGGCGACACACCCGGCCGCGTCGACGGTGTCACTGAGATCTGGGACACTCCCCGCGGCGTCTACGACACCTTCGCGATTCGCTGACGGAGAGCTGTCCGGCGGGCCGGTTCCCCTGGGGCCGTGGCAACTGCCCGGGGTAGAAAACACCTGGTGGTTGCCAAGAACGCCCCGTCGTGGCAGGCTCCCGGGTGAAGGATGATCGACACGCCCTCAGGGCCCCGCAGCAGAGGCAGCGCCGCCGTTTCAACGGCCGCAGGCCCCCGGGTTGCCCGCCAATACGGGGCGTGATCGTGTTGACCGTCAAACTTTTTGGTGAGACTCTGGAAGCCCCGCGCACCTTAGCTGTTTGGCATGTGAGAACGGCCCGGCAAGACCAGCAAGAACAACGAGTGCCAAGCACCGCGGGTGCGATTCCCTCACGACCCACACCGCTTCGGTCGGTCACTCATTGTGGAGGACCATCCATCATGGCAAAGGCGCTTCTCGGTTACGTCGGCGGTTCCGACCCGCGACTTCTCGCCGAGATGCGACGGCTCCAGCAACGCGTCCAGGACCTGGAATCTGAGCTCGTGAAGATCCAGGCCGAGAACGACGCGCTCGCGGCTGCCGCTTCTCACGAATCGCTCCTGGAGAGCATCGACGTACCCCAGGCGGAGCCTGCGCTCACCTGACCACCACTTTCAGCAAGGCGCTCATCTCACACGACCGTGCGTAACGCCTCTTCGCGTCACGCGTGCTCCGGTCTGTGCGATGCCTGTTTACGCATGTGGTCAGGCTGCCCATGTCAGCCGCTTGTCCAGATCTGCAAGGGACGCTTCGGCGTCCCTTCTTTCTTGTCGCCGCTGGCCCGTTTCCGTTACAGCTGATGTGCCCTGCATGTTCCTGGGTGAAACGGTGAAAAGGAAGGTGTGGCGCGCAGCGCCCCGTTGGAAGGGCGGTGGTGGGAGACGGGTGGGAGGTAGAGTCCGGCTGCGTGCACCTCAAGGCCCTGACACTGCGCGGTTTCAAATCCTTCGCGTCGGCGACGACGCTGAAGTTCGAGCCGGGCATCACCTGCGTCGTCGGACCCAACGGCTCCGGCAAGTCCAACGTCGTGGACGCGCTGTCCTGGGTCATGGGCGAGCAGGGCGCCAAGTCGCTGCGCGGCGGCAAGATGGAGGACGTCATCTTCGCCGGTACCACCGGGCGCCCGCCGCTCGGCCGTGCCGAGGTCTCCCTCACCATCGACAACTCCGACGGCGCGCTGCCCATCGAGTACGCCGAGGTCACCATCACGCGGATCATGTTCCGCAACGGCGGCAGCGAGTACCAGATCAACGGCGACACCTGCCGGCTGCTCGACATCCAGGAACTGCTCTCCGACTCCGGCATCGGGCGCGAGATGCACGTCATCGTCGGACAGGGCCAGCTCGACGGCGTCCTGCACGCCGACCCCATGGGCCGCCGAGCCTTCATCGAGGAGGCCGCGGGCGTCCTCAAGCACCGCAAGCGCAAAGAGAAGGCGCTGCGCAAGCTCGACGCGATGCAGGCCAACCTCGCCCGCGTACAGGACCTGACCGACGAACTGCGGCGGCAGCTCAAGCCGCTCGGCCGGCAGGCCGCCGTGGCGCGCAGGGCCGCCGTCATCCAGGCCGACCTGCGCGACGCCCGCCTGCGGCTGCTCGCCGACGACCTCGTCCGCATGCGGGACGCGCTGAAGACCGAGGTCGCCGACGAGGCGGAGCTCAAGCGGCGCAAGGACACCGCCGAGGCCGAGCTGAAGAGGGCGCTCCAGCGGGAGGCGGAGCTGGAGGACGAGGTGCGCCGCCTGACGCCACGGCTCCAGCGGGCGCAGCAGACGTGGTACGAGCTGTCGCAGCTGGCCGAGCGGGTGCGCGGCACGGTGTCCCTTGCCGACGCCCGGGTCAAGAGCGCCACCGCCGCGCCCCCGGAGGAGCGGCGTGGCCGTGACCCCGAGGACATGGAGCGCGAGGCCGCGCGGATCCGCGAGCAGGAGGCGGAGCTCGAAGCCGCCCTGGAGGCCGCGGAGCACGCCCTGGAGGACACCGTCGGCCACCGTGCCGACCTGGAGCGGGAGCTGGCCGTCGAGGAGCGCCGCCTCAAGGACGTGGCGCGGGCCATCGCCGACCGGCGCGAAGGCCTCGCCCGGCTGCACGGCCAGGTCAACGCGGCGCGCTCGCGGGCGGGCTCCGCGCAGGCCGAGATCGACCGGCTCGCCCTGGCACGTGACGAGGCGGGGGAGCGCGCGGTCGCCGCCCAGGAGGAGTACGAGCAGCTGAAGGCGGAGGTCGACGGGATCGACGCCGGTGACGCGGAACTCGGCGAGCGGCACGACGAGGCGAAGCGTTCCCTCACCGAAGCGGAGGGCGCGCTGACCGCTGCCCGGGAGGCGGCCACCGCCGCCGAACGCAAGCGCGCCGCGGTCGCCGCCCGGCACGAGGCGCTCGCGCTCGGCCTGCGGCGCAAGGACGGTACGGGGGCGCTGCTCGCTGCCAAGGACCGCCTTACGGGGCTGCTCGGTCCCGCGGCCGAACTGCTGTCGATCACCCCGGGGCACGAGGTCGCGGTCGCGGCGGCGTTCGGCGCGGCGGCGGACGCGATCGCCGTGACCACACCTGCGTCGGCGGCGGAGGCCATCCGGCTGCTGCGCAAGCAGGACGCGGGGCGGGCCGCGCTGCTCCTCACGGGGGCGCCGGACGCCGGCCCCGGTGACGTACGGCGGGAGGGGTCCGAAGGGCCGCCCCTGGTCGCCGAACTGGTGCGAGGGCCCGAGGAGTTGATGCCTGCGGTGCGGCGGCTGCTGCGGGGGATGGTCGCCGTCGGCACCCTTGAGGACGCCGAGGACTTCGTCTACGCCCACCCGGAGCTCACCGCCGTCACCGCCGAGGGCGACCTGCTCGGGGCGCACTTCGCGCAGGGCGGGTCGGCCGGAGCGCCCAGCCTGCTCGAAGTACAGGCATCGGTCGACGAGGCCGCGGCCGAGCTGGAGCAACTCGCCGAGCAGTGCGGGGAGTTGGCGCACGCCCAGCGGGAAGCGGGTGAGCGGCGCAAGGAGGTGGCCGCGCTCGTCGAGGAGTTGGGGGAGCGCAGGCGCGCCGCCGACCGGGAGAAGTCGGCCGTGGCCCAGCAGTTGGGCGCGCTCGCCGGGCAGGCCCGCGGCGCCGCGGGCGAGGCCGAGCGCAGTGCCGCCGCTGCTGCGAAGGCCCAGGAAGCGCTGGACAAGGCGGTCCAGGACGCGGAGGAGCTGGCCGAGCGGCTCGCCGTGGCGGAGGAGGCTCCGGTCGAGGAGGAGCCCGACACCTCGGTGCGCGACCGGCTCGCCGCCGACGGGGCCAACGCGCGGCAGACCGAGATGGAGGCCAGGCTCCAGGTGCGTACGCACGAGGAGCGGGTCAAGGGCCTGGCGGGACGCGCCGACTCGCTGGACCGGGCCGCGCGCGCCGAACGCGAGGCACGCGCGCGTACCGAGCAGCGCAAGGCCCGGATGCGGCACGAGGCCGCGGTCGCCGAGGCCGTCGCCCGTGGCGCGCGGCAGTTGCTCGCGCACGTAGAGGTGTCCCTCGTACGCGCGGAGGAGGAACGTGCCGCCGCCGAGCACGCCAAGGAGGTGCGGGAGCGGGAGCTGACCGCCGAGCGGGGCCAGGGGCGCGACCTCAAGGCGGAGCTCGACAAACTGACGGATTCAGTCCACCGCGGTGAGGTACTCGGTGCCGAGAAGCGGCTGCGGATCGAGCAGCTGGAGTCCAAGGCACTGGAGGAACTCGGTGTGGAACCGGCAGGACTCGTCTCCGACTACGGCCCCGACCAGCTCGTGCCGCCCTCCCCCGCGGCAGAGGGCGAGGAGCTCCCCGAGGACCCGGAGCACCCGCGCAACCGGCCCGTGCCCTACGTCCGCGGTGAGCAGGAGAAGCGGCTGCGGTCAGCCGAACGGGCGTACCAGCAGCTCGGGAAGGTGAACCCGCTGGCCTTGGAGGAGTTCGCCGCGCTGGAGGAGCGTCACAAGTTCCTGAGCGAGCAGCTCGAGGACCTGAAGAAGACGCGGGCCGACCTCCTGCAAGTGGTGAAGGAGGTCGACGAGCGTGTCGAGCAGGTCTTCACCGAGGCCTACCGGGACACCGCCCGTGAGTTCGAGGGCGTCTTCTCGCGGCTCTTCCCGGGCGGCGAAGGCCGGCTCATCCTGACCGACCCCGACAACATGCTCGCCACGGGTGTCGACGTCGAGGCACGCCCGCCGGGCAAGAAGGTCAAGCGGCTCTCGCTGCTCTCCGGCGGTGAGCGGTCGCTGACCGCCGTCGCGCTGCTCGTCTCGATCTTCAAGGCGCGGCCGAGTCCCTTCTACGTGATGGACGAGGTCGAGGCCGCGCTCGACGACACCAACCTGCAGCGGCTCATCCGGATCATGGAGGAGCTGCAGGAGGCCTCGCAGCTCATCGTGATCACGCACCAGAAGCGGACGATGGAGGTCGCCGACGCGCTGTACGGCGTGTCCATGCAGGGTGACGGCGTCTCGAAGGTGATCAGTCAGCGGCTCCGTTAGCCGCTCGCAGGCTCACTCCGTCACCGCATCTCCATAACTTCAAGACTTGAACGAACCACGCCTCAGGGGTGCCTGAAAGTCACAGGAACCCAGGTATTGACTTCGAAACTTGAAGGCATAGTCTCTGCAACGTTGCTTTTACCTTCAGGTGGTGGGCGGCGTGAAGTTGTGCGCCACTTGAAGTGCTCACCCCCACCCCCGGCGATGTTGCCGGTGGCCCGAGGAGTCCATGTGACCAGCACAACGAAGGCGCCGCAGCCCGGCCACGGCAGAGAGGCCCAGCCGGACCATCTCGGCCATGTCATCTTCATCACGGCGGCCGCCGCGATGGGTGGCTTCCTGTTCGGCTACGACAGTTCGGTGATCAATGGCGCCACCGTCGCCATCCAGCACCGATTCGACGTCGACGCCAACATGCTCGGCTGGATCATCGCCACCGCACTGCTCGGCTGTGCCGTCGGTGCCGCGATCGCCGGCCGTATCGCCGACCGCATCGGCCGCATCCGCTGCATGCAGATCGCCGCCGTCCTCTTCGCGGCGAGCGCCGTCGGTTCGGCCCTGCCGTTCGCGGCGTGGGACCTGACGATGTGGCGCTTCATCGGCGGCATCGGCATCGGCATGGCGTCCGTCATCGGCCCGGCCTACATCGCCGAGGTCGCGCCGCCCGCCTACCGAGGCCGCCTCGCCTCGTTCCAGCAGGCCGCGATCGTCATCGGCATCGCCGTCTCCCAGCTGGTCAACTGGGCCATCCTGAACATGGCGGACGGTGACCAGCGCGGCAAGCTCCTCGGCCTCGAGGCCTGGCAGCTGATGCTCGGCGTCATGGTCATCCCGGCCGTCCTCTACGGCCTGCTCTCCTTCGCGATCCCCGAGTCGCCGCGCTTCCTCATCTCGGTCGGCCGCAACACCGAGGCCAAGAAGGTCCTCGGCGAGGTCGAGGGAACCAAGATCGACCTCGACGCCCGCGTCGACGAGATCGAGGAGGGCATGCGCCGCGAGCACAAGTCCTCGTTCAAGGACCTGCTCGGCAAGGTCGGCTTCCTGCCGATCGTCTGGATCGGCATCGGCCTCTCGGTGTTCCAGCAGCTCGTCGGCATCAACGTGATCTTCTACTACTCGAACCAGCTGTGGCAGTCGATCGGCAAGGACCCGAGCAGCTCGTTCCTGTACTCGTTCGAGACGTCGATCGTGAACATCGTCGGCACGGTCATCGCGATGATCTTCGTCGACCGCATCGGCCGCAAGCCGCTGGCCATCATCGGCTCGGCCGGCATGGCGCTCGCGCTCTTCACCTGCGCCTGGGCGTTCTCCTACCGCACCGGCACCGGCGACAACGTCTCGCTGCCGGACGCGCAGGGCCTGACGGCGATCATCGCCGCCAACTTCTTCGTGCTCTTCTTCGCCCTCTCCTGGGGCGTGGTGGTCTGGGTGCTGCTCGGCGAGATCTTCCCGAACCGCATCCGCGCCGCGGCGCTCGGTGTGGCGGCGTCGGCCCAGTGGCTCGCCAACTTCGCGATCACCAAGACCTTCCCGAGCATGTCCGAGTGGAGCCTGACCGGCTCGTACATCATCTACGGCGCCTTCGCCGTGATCTCGATCCCCTTCGTCATGAAGTTCGTCCAGGAGACGAAGGGCAAGACCCTGGAGGAGATGGGCTAATCCCCGCTGCCCCTCCTCTGAGGAAGCTGCCCCGGTTCAAGGACCTATTCCTTGAGCCGGGGCAGTACGTTTTCGCAGAAGTGGTGCAGGCTGCGCCAGCCCTCGTCGACCGGCATCCCGCCGGAGAGCGGGTGCAGCACGAGATTGGCCGCGCCACCCCGCACGTACGCCACGCACTGGTCGGGCGTCAGGACGCGGTAGACGCCCTCGGCGCGCAGCTCCTCGACCGTCGTGGCGCTCGACTTCACCGCCGAGCGGATGTCCTTGGACTGCCAGGAGGCGTACGTACGGGCCTCGTGCAGGAAGTGCTCGCCGTGCTCGGCCCAGGTGCGGTCCGGGTCGTCCGCGATGTGCAGGAGCGGGGTCTCGGCGGCGGGCATCATCGTCCAGCCCTCGGTGCCGTACTCCGCGAGGCGTTCGTTGTAGTACGCCTCGAGCTCCGGCAGATGGGCGCTGGGGAAGAACGGCAGGCCGAGCCGGGCCGCGCGCCGGGCCGCCGCCTGTGAGGAGCCGCCGACCAGCAGCATCGGATGCGGCTGGGTGTACGGACGGGGAGTGACGCGCGCGGTGCGCCCGCGGAACTCGAAGGGCTCGCCCGTCCACGCCTGCAACAGGGTCTCCAGGAGCTCGTCCTGGAGCCTGCCGCGCCGCTTCCAGTCGACGCCGAACGCCTCGTATTCCTCGGGCCGGTAGCCGATCCCCGCCACCGTGACCAGGCGGCCGCCGCTGAGCAGGTCGAGTACGGCGATGTCCTCGGCGAGCCGCAGCGGATCGTGCAGCGGGCCGATGATCGCGGAGACCGTGACCGCGATGCGCCGGGTCGCGCCGAAGACCGCGCCGGCGAAGGTGAAGGGCGAGGGCAGCCAGTTGTTGCCGACGCCGTGGTGTTCCTCGGTCTGCACGGTGGAGATGCCCCGGTCGTCCGCGTACGTGGCCATCTCCAGGGCGGCCTTGTAGCGCTCGCTGAGCGAGGAGGGTGTGGCATCCGGATCGACGAGGTTGAAGCGTACGACTGTGACGGGCATGGAAACGTCCCCCTTCACCGTGTGCGGGCGAAGAGGGACGTTAGGTGATGCGGTGTCAGATGACCAGGGTCCGGGGCCAGTTGCTCCGGATCGGGCCGGGCGCGGCCTCAGGCCGAGACGAGCTCCGTCTCGCCGCCGCCCTTGCCCTCGGGGGCCTCGACGGCCGGGGTCCTCGGGAGGACCGCGTACAGCGCCGCGGCGATGAGGATCGTGGCCAGCCAGCCCAGGCCGTTGCGGCCGACCCAGGACGTGGCGAGCGGGCCGCTGAACCAGTCCACCTTCGTGAAGAGCAGGCCCACCACCAGCGCGATCGCCCACGCCGCCATGGCCTGCCAGGCGAAGCCCGCCTTGTACCAGTAGGCGCTGGTGCGCTTGGTGTCCATCAGCGCCTCGCCGTCGTACGTCTTCCTGCGCAGCATGTCGATGCCGAAGACGCCGATCCAGGCGGAGAACGCGACCGCGAGCAGGGTCAGGAAGGAGATGAACGAACTGATGAAGCTGGTGGCCACGTTCATCAGGAGGTAGCCGAAGATCAGGCTGATGAGGGCGTTGATGGACACCGCCCACGTGCGCGGGACCTTGATGCCGAGCGTCATGGCGGTGAAGCCCGCGGAGTACATCGACATCGAGTTGATCAGGAGCATGCCGATCAGGGCCATCAGCAGGTACGGCACCGCGATCCACGTCGGCAGGAGCTGGCCGAGGAAGGAGACCGGGTCCGAGGCCTTCGACAGGCTCGGCGTGCTGACCGCCATGACGGCGCCCATCAGGACCATCGGTACGACGACGATGCCGGCGCCGCCGACGGCGTTGCCCACCAGGGCCTTGTTGGAGGCCTTGCGCGGGAGGTAGCGCGTGAAGTCCGGGCCGGTGGGGACCCAGCTGATGCCGCCCGCGGCGATCACGCCGACGCCCGCGACCATCGCCGACGTGGAGCCCGCCGACTGCGAGAAGACGTCCGACCAGGGGGTGTTGGCCACCAGGTAGACGAGGACGAGGACGCTGAACGCGCCGAAGAGGTACGTCGCCCAGGTGTTGCAGATGTGCAGCACCTTGCGGCCCAGGCCGCTGATGACGAACGTGGCGGCGACGAAGGCGATCAGCGTCACGACCGTCAGCCACGTGCTGGACTTCACGCCGAAGCAGATGTCCAGGACGGTGATGATCGCGTACGCGCCGGTCACCGCGTTGATCGTCTCCCAGCCCCAGCGGGCGATCCAGATCAGCGAGCCAGGGAAGAGGTTGCCGCGCTGGCCGAAGACGGCGCGCGAGAGCGTCATGCCGGGGGAGCCGCCGCGCTTGCCCGAGATGGAGATCAGACCGACCATGCCGTAGCTCAGGACGGGTGAGACGAGGGCGACGACCAGGGCCTGCCAGAAGTTCAGGCCGTTCGTCACGATGAGGCCCGCGCCCATGGTGAGCAGCAGGACGCTGATGTTGGCCGCCACCCACGTGGGGAACAGCTCGCGGGCCTTGCCCGTGCGCTCGGAGTCGGGGACGGGCTCGAGGCCGCGTGTCTCCAGGGCGCCTTCGTTTTCGGCGGTGGTGCTCATGGGGTGGGGTCCGTGCCTCTCGCTCGGATCGCAACGCCGCGATCCGTCCGTGGGGGTGATCGCGTTGGACTCTACGCGCGTTGATGCGGAGAGCTCCATCGTACTTTAGTCCGAGTAGTGCCCTCTATGAGCTTATGTTCTTTGGAGGAAGCTACAGCCTGAGCCCTTGTTGCCCCCATGGCTGATACTGGGTGGGTTATGGAAATCGTCATCCTTGCTGTAGTCATCGCCGTGGTCGTGATCGGCGCGCTCGGCGGGCTCGTGGTCGGCAGCCGCAAGAAGAAGCAGCTGCCGCCGAAGGCCCCGTCGTCCACGCCCACCATCACCGCTCCTCCGGCCGAGCCGCATATCGGCGACGAGGCCGAGACGCCGCGCGACGAACCGCGCCGCACGATCGAGGAGGTGGAACTTCCGCTCACCGGTCCGTCGGCGCCGCCCGCCGTCGTCATCGAGGAGCCGGCCGCCCCGGAGGTCGAGACCCCGGAGCCCACGGCAGGTCGCCTGGTCCGTCTGCGCTCGCGCCTCTCGCGCTCGCAGAACGCACTCGGCAAGGGGCTGCTCACGCTCCTCTCCCGCGAGCACCTGGACGAGGACACCTGGGAGGAGATCGAGGACACGCTCCTCACCGCCGACGTCGGCGTCGCGCCCACCCAGGAACTGGTCGAGCGGCTGCGCGAACGCGTCCGCGTGCTCGGCACCCGTACCCCCGACGACCTGCGCACCCTGCTGCGCGAGGAACTCGTGGCGCTCGTCGACCCGGACCTCGACCGTACGGTCAAGACCGAGTCGGGCCTGGAGACGCCCGGCATCGTGATGGTCGTCGGCGTGAACGGCACCGGCAAGACCACCACCACCGGCAAGCTCGCCCGCGTCCTGGTCGCCGACGGCCGCTCCGTGGTCCTCGGCGCCGCGGACACGTTCCGCGCGGCCGCCGCCGACCAGCTGCAGACCTGGGGCGAGCGGGTCGGCGCGCGCACGGTCCGCGGCCCCGAGGGCGGCGACCCCGCGTCGATCGCCTTCGACGCGGTCAAGGAAGGCATCGCGGAGGGCGCCGACGTCGTCCTCATCGACACCGCGGGCCGCCTGCACACCAAGACCGGCCTGATGGACGAGCTCGGCAAGGTCAAGCGCGTCGTCGAGAAGCACGCGCCGCTCGACGAGGTGCTGCTCGTCCTGGACGCCACGACCGGGCAGAACGGCCTGGTGCAGGCGCGGGTCTTCGCCGAGGTCGTCGACATCACCGGCATCGTCCTGACGAAGCTGGACGGCACGGCCAAGGGCGGCATCGTCGTCGCGGTCCAGCGCGAGCTGGGTGTGCCGGTGAAGCTGGTCGGGCTCGGCGAGGGCGCGGACGACCTGGCGCCGTTCGAGCCCGAGGCGTTCGTCGACGCGCTGATCGGCGAGTAGCCGCTCGGCGCCCGGGCGCCACGCACGAAAAGAAATGCCCCACCCCGGGGTGCAGCCGGGGTGGGGCATTTCGTGTGCGGGCGCCGTCCGCTACGCCGGTGAGCGATGGGCCACGTACGCCAGGGTCCCTAGGACGAGGCGGGCCTGGGGCGGGTGTGTCGCCGAGTCCAGGTCCGGGGCGCGGAGCCAGCGGACCGGGCCGAGGCCCCCGCGGTCGGAGGGCGGGGCGGTGATGTGCGTGCCGGGGCCCAGGCCGTGCAGGTCGATGCCGGCGTCGTCCCAGCCCATGCGGTAGAGCAGCTGGGGGAGTTCGGCGGCGGCGCCGGGGGCCACGAAGAAGTGTGCGCGGCCCTCCGGGGTGGCGGCCACCGGGCCGAGCGGCAGGCCCATGCGCTCCAGACGGACCAGGGCCCTGCGGCCCGCCGCCTCGGCCACCTCGATGACGTCGAAGGCGCGGCCCACGGGCAGCAGTACGGCGGCGCCCGGGAACTGGGCCCAGGCCTCGGTCACTTCGTCGAGCGTCGCCCCGGCGGGGACCTCGGGGGCGAACTCCAGGGGGTGGGCGCCGGGGGCGGCGCAGTCGGCCGCGCCGCAGGAGCAGCGGCCGTCCAGGGCGCGTGCGCCGGGGACCGCGGCCCATCCCCACAGTCCGGTGTACTCCGCCACCGCGGTGCAGTCCGACGTGCGGCCGCGCCGCCGTGAACCGGTGCGAGGCTTGTCGGTTCCCCGGATGCCGCCGATCGTGAAGCCCATGCCCCCTCCAACGGGTCGAGCGCGGTGTGGTTACGTGACGGAATCGGATCGTGACCCTGTGCTTTTGTGTGGCGCCCGGTGCCCCAAGGGGGGTGCGCCCGGTCATACGCGCCCCGAAGTGCTCCCTTCCGCCCACCTTCGGTCGTCCACTGTCAAGTCAATCGCTTGTCGCGGCCCGGGAGTTCATTCGAAGGGGTGGCGAATGGTGGCGTTTCCGCGATCGCCCTCGCCGGAGGGGTGATCGTAGGATTACTTTCAGTGCACGGACCCTGAGTGGCGTGCACTCGTGGGTATGCCGGAGGCAAGTCGGTTTCCTGTTCGATGGGTGACGTTCTCCGGACGGAGAGCCGCGCCGCGCGGCATTCTGGTAGGGCTTGGCGTTGGGTCCGCGCGTAAGTGTCTTGAGGGATGGGGGCGTTCCAGTGGGCGGCAATGGCGGAAGTGGTGCGAACGCTGAGAAGCGCCCCAACGAACTGCTCAATTCCTGGTTCGTGCGCAGCGGCTGGTCGAAGGGCGAGCTGGCACGCCAAGTGAACCGCAGGGCGCGGCAGTTGGGCGCCCACCACATCTCCACCGACACCTCACGGGTACGGCGCTGGCTGGACGGCGAGAACCCCCGCGAGCCCATCCCGCGCATCCTCTCCGAGCTGTTCTCCGAGCGGTTCGGCTGCGTCGTCGCCGTCGAGGACCTCGGGCTGCGCGCCGCCCACCAGTCGCCGTCCGTCTCGGGTGTCGACCTGCCCTGGACCGGGCCCCAGACCGTCGCGCTCATCAGCGAGTTCTCGCGCAGTGACCTGATGCTGGCCCGGCGCGGCTTCCTCGGCACCTCGCTCGCGCTCTCCGCCGGTCCCTCCCTCATCGAGCCCATGCAGCGCTGGCTGGTCCCGGGGCCCACGGCCCCGGCCGTCGACCCGGAGCCGCCCACCCCGTCCCGCAGGCCAGGCAAGCTCTCCAGGGCGGAGCTGGACCTCCTGGAGTCCACGACCGTGATGTTCCGGCAGTGGGACGCGCAGTGCGGCGGCGGGCTGCGGCGCAAGGCGGTCGTCGGCCAACTGCACGAGGTGACGGACCTGTTGCAGGAGCCCCAGCCGGAGGCCACGTCCAAGCGGCTCTTCAAGGTCGCGGGCGAGCTGGCCGAACTGGCGGGCTGGATGAGCTACGACGTCGGTCTCCAGCCCACCGCCCAGAAGTACTTCGTGCTTGCCCTGCACGCCGCGAAGGAAGCCGGCGAGAAGCCGCTCGGTTCGTACATCCTCTCCAGCATGAGCCGCCAGATGATCCACCTCGGACGGCCCGACGACGCGCTCGAACTGATCCACCTCGCGCAGTACGGAAGCCGTGACTGCGCCAGCCCGCGCACCCAGGCCATGCTGTATGCGATGGAGGCCCGCGCCTACGCCAGCATGGGCCAGCCCGGCAAGTGCAAGCGGGCCGTGCGCATGGCCGAGGACACCTTCGCCGACGCCGCCGACTTCGACGAGCCCGAGCCCGACTGGATCCGCTTCTTCTCCGAGGCCGAGCTGAACGGCGAGAACGCCCACTCGTTCCGTGACCTGGCCTATGTGGCGGGACGCAGCCCGACGTACGCCTCGCTCGCCGAGCCCGTCATGGAGCGCGCCGTCGAGCTCTTCGGCAAGGATTCCGAGCACCAGCGTTCGTACGCACTGAACCTCATCGGGATGGCCACGGTCCACCTGCTCCGGCGCGAGCCCGAGCAGAGCACGGTCCTCGCGGGCCAGGCCCTGACCATCGCCAAGAAGGTGCGCTCCGAGCGGGTCAACACCCGCCTGCGCAAGACCGTGGACACCGCCGTGCGGGACTTCGGCGACATCGCCGAGGTCGTGCAGCTCACCGACCAGCTGGCCGTCGACATGCCCGAGACCGCGGAGGCGGTCTGACCGCGCCCCACCAGAACTCCGGCCGTGGCCGGTCCATCCCGAACTGCCCGACTCGGCTCCCCCACGCCAGGTCAATCGGATGGCCGCCGCGGCCGGTTTTTTCCGTGTGCGCAGGGTATGAAAACGCGCCCCGCCTGACCCGGCAGTTCATGGACGCGTAACACGCACGACCTCTTCGTCACTGCGGCGAAACATCGAGGGGCGCCCCCTGAAACGGCGCTGGGCCAATCTCATGGCGCATAACGGCCCACCCCCTCTTGCCCCGCCCGCACGGGCCGCATACGACGACGAGGAGACGCCGATGCCCCCAGGCATCACGATCGCCGCAGACGCCCCGCAGCTGTCTGCCGCCAACACAGGGTTCATGCTCATCTGTTCCGCCCTGGTGATGCTCATGACGCCGGGACTCGCCTTCTTCTACGGAGGCATGGTCCGCGTCAAGAGCACACTGAACATGCTGATGATGAGCTTCATCAGTCTGGGGATCGTCACCATCCTCTGGGTGCTGTACGGCTTCTCCATCGCGTTCGGCACCGACCACGGCAGCCTCATCGGCTGGTCGTCCGACTACGTGGGCCTCAGCGGCATAGGACTCACCGAGCTGTGGGACGGCTACACCATCCCGGTCTACGTCTTCGCGGTCTTCCAGCTGATGTTCGCGATCATCACGCCCGCGCTGATCAGCGGTGCGCTCGCCGACCGCGTGAAGTTCACCGCCTGGGCGCTGTTCGTGGCGCTGTGGGCCACGATCGTCTACTTCCCGGTCGCGCACTGGGTGTGGGGCACGGGCGGCTGGGCCTTCGAGCTCGGCGTCATCGACTTCGCCGGCGGTACGGCCGTGCACATCAACGCCGGCGCCGCCGCGCTCGGCGTGATCCTGGTCATCGGCAAGCGCGTCGGCTTCAAGAAGGACCCGATGCGGCCGCACAGCCTGCCGCTCGTCATGCTCGGCGCGGCCCTCCTGTGGTTCGGCTGGTTCGGCTTCAACGCCGGATCGTGGCTGGGCAACAACGACGGCGTCGGCGCGATGATGTTCCTGAACACGCAGGTCGCCACCGCCGCGGCCATGCTGGCCTGGCTCGCCTACGAGAAGATCCGGCACGGCGCGTTCACCACGCTCGGCGCCGCGTCGGGCGCCGTCGCGGGGCTCGTCGCGATCACCCCCTCCGGCGGCTCCTGCTCGCCGCTCGGCGCGATCGCCATCGGCGCCATCGCCGGTCTGCTCTGCGCCATGGCCGTCGGCCTCAAGTTCAAGTTCGGCTACGACGACTCCCTCGACGTCGTCGGTGTCCACCTCGTCGGCGGTGTCGTGGGCTCGCTGCTCGTCGGCTTCTTCGCCACCGGCGGCGTCCAGTCCGACGCCAAGGGCCTCTTCTACGGCGGCGGCCTCGAACAGCTGGGCAAGCAGGCCGCCGGTGTCGGCGCCGTCCTCGTGTACTCCATGATCGCCTCCGCGATCCTCGCCTTCCTGGTCGACAAGACCATCGGGATGCGGGTCAGCGAGGACGAGGAGGTCTCGGGCATCGACCAGGTGCAGCACGCCGAGACCGCGTACGACTTCAGTGGCGCGGGCGGTGGCACGGCGCCCCGTACCGCCGCCGTGCCCGGCGCACCGGCCCAGGACGCCGGCAAGCCCGCGAACGAGAAGAACAAGAGGGTGGACGCATGAAGCTCATCACCGCGGTCGTCAAGCCGCACCGGCTCGACGAGATCAAGGAAGCACTCCAGGCCTTCGGCGTCCAGGGCCTGACCGTGACCGAGGCCAGCGGCTACGGCCGCCAGCGCGGCCACACCGAGGTCTACCGTGGCGCGGAGTACACCGTCGACCTCGTGCCGAAGATCCGCATCGAGGTCCTGGTCGAGGACGACGACGCCGAACAGCTCGTGGATGTCGTGGTCAAGGCCGCCCGGACCGGCAAGATCGGGGACGGCAAGGTGTGGAGCGTCCCGGTCGACACGGCCGTCCGGGTACGGACCGGCGAACGCGGGCCGGACGCGTTGTGAGCTCTGTCGGCAGAGCTGAGCCGACAGGACTGAGCGGAACTGAGCGGGACTGACAGGAGCTGCTGGGTGACGAGTGTGGACGTACGTACTGAATCGGACTCGGAAGACTCCGGACCCAGCGGCTACGCGGCGGCCCGGCTGCGCCTCCTCCAAGGGGAGGCGCGGTCCGGGCCGCCGCGCCGTTCGGCCCTCGCCGACCTCACCGACGACTGGCTGACCGGCCTCTTCAACGCCGCGGGTGCGCCACGGGGGGCCGCACTGGTGGCCGTGGGCGGGTACGGCAGGGGCGAGCTCTCGCCGCGCAGCGACCTCGACCTGCTGTTGCTGCACGACGGCAGCGCGGACGCCGGTGAGGTGGCGGCCCTCGCGGACCGCGTCTGGTACCCCATCTGGGATCTCGGGCTCGCGCTCGACCACTCCGTGCGCACGCCCGCGGAGGCGCGCAAGACCGCGGGCGAGGACCTCAAGGTGCAGCTGGGGCTGCTCGACGCGCGGCATGTCGTGGGGGATCTCGGGCTGACCGCCGGGCTGCGCACGGCGGTGCTCGCCGACTGGCGCAACCTCGCGCCGAAGCGGCTGCCCGAGCTGCGCGAGCTGTGCGAGGAACGGGCCGAGCGGCAGGGGGAGTTGAGCTATCTCCTGGAGCCGGATCTGAAGGAGGCCCGGGGCGGCCTGCGGGATGCGACCGCCTTGCGGGCCGTCGCCGCCTCCTGGCTGGCCGACGCGCCTCGCGAGGGGCTCGCCGATGCCCGGCGGCGACTCCTCGACGTGCGGGACGCGCTGCATCTGTCCACGGGGCGGGCCACCGACCGGCTCGCGCTGCAGGAACAGGATCAAGTCGCCGCGGAACTCGGCCTGTTGGACGCCGACACTCTGTTGCGACAGGTGTACGAGTCCGCGCGCACCGTCTCGTACGCGAGTGACGTGACGTGGCGCGAGGTGGGCAGGGTGCTGCGGTCCCGGTCCGTGCGGCCTCGGCTGCGGGCCATGCTGGGAGGCGGCAAGGGGGCGGTCGCCGAGCGTTCGCCGCTGGCCGAGGGGGTCGTGGAGCAGGACGGGGAGGTCGTCCTCGCGCGGGCGGCCCGGCCCGAGCGGGACCCCGTGCTGCCGCTGCGTGCCGCCGCGGCAGCGGCCCAGGCGGGGCTGCCCCTGTCGCTGCACGCGGTGCGCAGGATGGCCGCCGCGGTGCGCCCGCTGCCCACGCCGTGGCCCGCGGAGGCCCGGGAGCAGCTGGTGACGCTCCTCGGAGCCGGGCGCCCCACGGTCGAGGTGTGGGAGGCGCTGGAGGCCGAGGGGCTCATCACCCGGCTGCTTCCGGACTGGGAGCGGGTGCGGTGCAGGCCGCAGCGCAACGCCGTGCACACGTGGACGGTCGACCGGCATCTGGTGGAGACGGCGGTCCAGGCCTCGGAACTGACCCGGCGCGTGGGACGGCCCGACCTGCTCCTTGTGGCCGGGCTGCTGCACGACATCGGGAAGGGCTGGCCCGGGGACCACTCGGAGGCCGGGGAGATCATCGCCCGTGACGTCGCCGCCCGGATCGGCTTCGACCGGGCCGACGTGGCGGTCCTCGCGACCCTCGTCCGGTACCACCTGCTGCTGATCGAGACGGCCACGCGTCGTGATCTCGACGACCCGGCCACGGTACGGGCGGTGGCGGACGCGGTGGGTTCGACCGGGACGCTCGAACTGCTGCACGCGCTCACGGAGGCGGACGCGCTGGCCACCGGCCCCGCCGCCTGGTCCGCCTGGCGGGGTTCGCTCGTCGCCGACCTGGTGAAGCGCGTCGGGGCGGTGCTGTCGGGGGAGGAGCCGGAGAAGGCGGAGGACATCGCTCCCACCGCCGAGCAGGAGCGCCTCGCGGTGGAGGCGTTCCGTACGGGCGGACCGGTGCTCTCGCTGCGGGCGCAGACGGAGGCAGTCGCCGCCGAGGAGTCGGCCGGGGACCCGGAGCCGCTGGGCGTGGAGCTGGTCATCGCGGTGCCGGACCAGCCGGGCGTGCTGTCCGCCGTCGCCGGGGTGCTCGCCATGCACCGGCTCACGGTACGGACCGCGGAGCTGCGGGGGGTGGGGCTGCCGTCCGGTCTCGAGGACTCGGTGCTGCTGCTCAACTGGCGGGTCGCCGCGGAGTACGGCTCCCTGCCGCAGGCCGCGCGGCTGCGGGCGGACCTGGTGCGGGCCCTGGACGGTTCACTGGACATCGCGGCACGGCTTGCCGAGCGGGATGCCGCGTACCCGCGGCGGCGGGGAACGGTCGCGCCGCCGCCCCGGGTGACCGTGGCCTCGGCGGGCTCCCGCCTCGCGACGGTGATCGAGGTGCGGGCCCAGGACGCGCCGGGCCTGCTGCACCGCATCGGCCGGGCGCTGGAGTCGGCGGGCGTGGAGGTGCGCAGCGCCCACGTCTCGACCCTGGGGGCGAACGCGGTGGACGCGTTCTACGTGACAGGGGAAGGGGTGCCGCTGCCGGGGGAGCGGGCTGCGGGGGTGGCGCGGGCGGTGGAGGAGGCCCTGCGGGGGTAGGGGCGTCCCCCGCCCACTTCTCCCGTGCGGTTCGCCCACCCCTGCTGCCGCACGTGTTCCCCGACCGTCCCCTGGCGCTGCGGGGCAATCGGGGGTGGTGGGAAAGCTTGTTCGTGCAGGGGTGGATGCGGGGTGAACGAGCGGGTGGGTGGGAAAGGCCTGTTCGGTGGGCCCGGTGCCGGGTGGCGAGAGGGAGGGGCACGCCCCGCCCCGGGGTGCACGAGCCCCGCGCACACGAGCCCCGCGATACTGCGGGCCCGCCCGCCCGGCGGGACAGATACCCTGGAGGGCGACCTGTCCGCCCTCCCCCAAGCTCGCGGCTTCGCCCGAGCAGGGGGTGCCCCCATCAACCCGAGGATTCGCGACCGCCGTGTTCGACACTCTCTCCGACCGCCTCGCAGCGACATTCAAGAACCTCCGGGGCAAGGGCCGCCTGTCCGAGGCGGACATCGACGCCACGGCGCGCGAGATCCGCATCGCCCTGCTCGAGGCGGATGTCGCCCTCCCCGTCGTCCGGGCCTTCATCAAGCAGATCAAGGAGCGGGCCACCGGGGCCGAGGTCTCCCAGGCCCTGAACCCCGCCCAGCAGGTCATCAAGATCGTCAACGAGGAGCTCATCGGCATCCTCGGCGGCGAGACGCGACGCCTGCGGTTCGCCAAGAACCCGCCGAGCGTCATCATGCTCGCCGGTCTGCAGGGTGCCGGTAAGACCACCCTCGCCGGAAAGCTCGGCCTCTGGCTGAAGGGGCAGGGCCACTCGCCGCTCCTGGTGGCGTGTGACCTGCAGCGTCCCAACGCCGTGAACCAGCTCTCCGTGGTGGCCGAGCGCGCGGGCGTCGGCGTCTACGCCCCGCAGCCGGGCAACGGCGTGGGCGACCCGGTTCAGGTCGCCAAGGACTCGATCGAGTTCGCCAAGACCAAGCAGTACGACGTCGTCATCGTCGACACCGCCGGCCGCCTTGGCATCGACCAGGAGCTGATGCAGCAGGCCGCGGACATCCGCGACGCCGTCAGCCCGGACGAGGTCCTCTTCGTCGTCGACGCCATGATCGGTCAGGACGCCGTCAACACGGCGGAGTCCTTCCGTGACGGCGTCGGCTTCGACGGCGTCGTCCTGTCGAAGCTCGACGGTGACGCCCGTGGTGGCGCCGCCCTGTCGATCGCGCAGGTCACGGGCCGCCAGATCATGTTCGCCTCCAACGGCGAGAAGCTGGACGACTTCGACGCGTTCCACCCGGACCGCATGGCGTCCCGCATCCTCGGCATGGGCGACATGCTCACGCTGATCGAGAAGGCCGAGCAGACCTTCTCCCAGCAAGAGGCCGAGAAGATGGCCTCCAAGCTGGCGAGCAGCAAGGGCAAGGACTTCACGCTCGACGACTTCCTGGCCCAGATGGAGCAGGTCCGCAAGATGGGCAGCATCAGCAAGCTGCTCGGGATGATGCCCGGAATGGGGCAGATCAAGGACCAGATCAACAACCTGGACGAGCGGGACGTCGACCGCACCGCCGCCATCATCAAGTCGATGACGCCGGCCGAGCGCCACGAGCCGACCATCATCAACGGCTCCCGTCGCGCCCGTATCGCCAAGGGTTCCGGCGTCGAGGTCAGCGCCGTCAAGAACCTGGTCGAGCGCTTCTTCGAGGCCCGCAAGATGATGTCGCGGATGGCCCAGGGCGGCGGAATGCCGGGTATGCCCGGGATGCCGGGCATGGGTGGCGGCCCCGGCAAGCAGAAGAAGAAGCAGAAGCAGGCCAAGGGCAAGCGGAAGTCGGGCAACCCGATGAAGCGCAAGCAGGAGGAGCAGGAGGCCGCCGCCCGCCGCGAGCAGGCGGCCCAGGAAGGCGGCGCCTTCAACCTCCCCGCGGGCCAGCAGGGACAGAACTTCGAGCTGCCGGACGAGTTCAAGAAGTTCATGGGCTGACCTCGCCCGCTGTCGTACGCCGCCTGGGGCGCCCCTCTGCCGTGAGGGGTGCCCCAGGCGTTTTCGGAGCGGATGCCCGGCCCCGGTTTGTGTCGTAGCGTCCGGATATGAGCAACCCTGTGCCGCCGCGCCAGGCGCCCGACCAGCCATGGCGCTCCGAGGGCGCGCCTCCGCCCGCGCCCACACCACCGCCGAAGAAGAAGATGCCGGGCGGGTGGGGCGGACTCATCCTCACCGCGCTCATCGTCTATCTCATCGCCAACCTCGTCCTCTCGTTTTTCAACGACGGCGACGAGCCGACGATCTCGTACACGGAGTTCAGCAAGCAGGTCGACTCCGGGAACGTCACGAAGATCTACTCCAAGGGCGACGCGATCCAGGGCCAGCTCAAGAAGGAGCAGGAGAAGCCGGGTGACGCGAAGGGGAAGTACACCAAGTTCATCACCCAGCGGCCCGCCTTCGCCGACGACAAGCTCTGGGACGACCTGACCAAGCACGACGTCACGGTCACCGCCGAGCCCGTCGTCCAGGAACGCAGCTTCCTCTCCAACCTCCTCATCTCGCTCGCCCCGATGCTGCTCCTGGTCTTCCTGTGGATCTTCATCGCCCGGCGGATGAGCGCGGGCATGGGCGGCGGCGCGGGCGGCATGCTGGGCCGCAAGGCCCCGCCCAAACCGGTGGAGCTCGAACCCGGCGACAAGCGCACCACCTTCGAGGACGTGGCGGGCATCGACGAGGTCGAGGGCGAGCTCAGCGACGTCGTCGACTTCCTGAAGAACCCCGCCGCCTACCGCGAGATGGGCGCCAAGATGCCGCGGGGCGTGCTGCTCGCGGGCCTACCGGGCACGGGCAAGACGCTGCTCGCGCGGGCTGTCGCCGGTGAGGCCGGGGTGCCCTTCTTCTCGGCGTCCGCGTCCGAGTTCATCGAGATGATCGTGGGCGTCGGGGCGTCGCGCGTACGTGAACTCTTCGCCGAGGCGAGGAAGGTCGCGCCGTCCATCATCTTCATCGACGAGATCGACACCATCGGGCGGGCGCGCGGTGGCGGCAGCGGGATGGGCGGCCATGACGAACGCGAGCAGACGCTGAACCAGATCCTCACCGAGATGGATGGTTTCTCCGGCTCCGAAGGCGTCATCGTCCTGGCGGCCACCAACCGCGCCGACATCCTGGACCCCGCCCTGACCCGCCCCGGACGCTTCGACCGGGTCGTCACCGTCAGCCCGCCCGACCGGGGTGGACGCGAGGCCATCCTCAGGATCCACACCCGTGAGATCCCGATGGCGGACGACATCGACCTCGCCCAGGTCGCCCGTACGACACCGGGGATGACCGGCGCCGAACTCGCCAACCTCGCCAACGAAGCCGCATTGCTCGCCGTCAAGCGGAAGCAGAAGAAGGTGACGCAGTCCGACCTCTCCGAAGCGCTCGAGAAGGTCCAGCTGGGTGCCGAGCGGCCGCTGGTCATGCCCGAGGAGGAGCGGCGGCGCACGGCGTACCACGAGAGCGGACACGCCCTGCTCGGCATGCTGCAGCCAGGCGCCGACCCGGTCCGCAAGATCACCATCGTGCCCCGGGGGCGCGCGCTCGGCGTCACCCTGTCGACGCCGGACGCCGACAAGTACGCGTACACGGAGGAGTATCTGCGCGGCCGCATCGTCGGCGCCCTGGGCGGCATGGCGGCCGAACAGGTCGTCTTCGACACGATCACCACGGGCGCCGAGAACGACCTCGAACAGGTCACCAACATCGCCCGCGGCATGGTCGGCCGCTGGGGCATGAGCGAACGCGTCGGCAGGCTCTCGGCGCTGCCGGGCGACGCCCAGCAGGCCTACGGGCTCTCGGCCGCCCCCGTCACCCTCGACACGATCGACCACGAGATGCGGCGGATCGTCGACGAGTGCTACGAGAGCGCCTGCCGACAACTGAGGGACCACCGTGGCCAGTTGGACGACCTGGCGTCCGCACTCCTGGAGAACGAGACGCTGGAGGAGGAGACGGCCTACCGGGTCGCCGGCATCACACGGCTCACCAAGGACACCGACTAGACCGCTCCGGTTACGAAGCGCCCCCGCGGCTCGCCATGGGCGTGCTCGACCGCGCCTGCGCGCAGGCCGGCATCCGGCCCCGTGTCGCCTTCGAGGCGGCCGCTCCGCAGGTCCTTGTGCAACTCGTCGTCCGCGGGATGGGCGTGGCCGTCCTTCCCGCTCTCGAACCCCGTACGGCGGCCGCGTACGGACTGCGGACGCTGGAGATCACCGATCCCCGGGCGCGCGGCAGGATCGCCCTGGCCTGGCGCACGGACGGACCCGCGAGCCCGGCGGCCGGGGTGCTGCTCGACCGCCTCCGGACGGCGCTGGGCACCGGTTAGGCGTGCGCCCCTATCGCGTACGCGCGATCAAGTACCGGAACACGTTCGGCATCCACACCGTCCCGTCCCGCCGCTTGTGCGGGTGCAGGGCCTCCGTCAGTTCCTTGTCGACCTGTACCTGATCGGTCGCGCCCACCGCCGCGTCGAAGAGCCCGGTGGAGAGCAGGCCGCGGACCGCGCTCTCGGTGTCCGCGTACCCGAAGGGGCATGCGACGCGTCCCGAGCCGTCCGGCTTGAGGCCCGCCCGCTGGGCGACCTCCTCCAGGTCGTCACGGAGCGCGGGGCGCCAACTTCCCGTACTACGGAGAGGGTCGGCGAGCTTGGTCGCCACCTTCAGTACAGAAGAGGTCGTGCAGCGCTCCGGCGGACCCCAGCCGACGAGCACCACGGGGGTGCCGTGCCCGGTCAGCGGGACGGTGGACTCCAGGAGGCCGGAAAGGCCCTCGGAGTCGCCCGCCACACAGCCGATCGGCTGGAACGCGGTCACCATGTTGAAGAGGGGAACATCCGGCCCCGAGACGTCGGCGGGTCCTCCCTCGACGAGCCGGGCGCCGCCGTGCCGCTGTGTGTCCGAGGCCGTCTCCGGCAGCAGGCGTTCGCGCGCCAGGGCGAGCCGTTCGGGCGCCGAGGGGTCGACGCCGGTGACCGACGCGCCCCGGGACTCCGCCATCAGGAGGGCGAGCCCGGAACCGCAGCCGAGACCGAGAAGTCGTGTTCCGCCGCCCACGTCGAGTCGTTCGTACACCGCCTCGTAGAGCGGGACCAGCATCCGTTCCTGGATTTCCGCCCAGTCACGCGCGCGTGCGCACCGGTCCACGCCGCGCGGGTTCGTGCCCGCGCGGGGGAGGTGCGGCTGCGCGAGTGTAGGTGACATCGAAAGCGCCCCAATCCGCCGAGAGTTGCTGGAGTGTCGTATTCAAACGGTTCGTCCGCCCCCGTGCAGTGCGCTCGCACTCCCCCCGTATGCCAGAGAACTCCGCATCCGTCGCGGCGTCCAGAGGTTGTGGGGCAATGCTTGCGTGCCACCGTCGTGCGCCCCCCGAAGAAGCCCCCGAGAAACCCCGGGGAAGCCCCGGAGAAATTCGCTGCACGCGCTCCAGAGGCCCGCCGTACCATGCGCGCCATGGCTAAGGCACCCGTACTCACGCCCCGCGCGGAAGACTTTCCGCGCTGGTACCAGGACCTGATCAACAAGGCCGAGCTGGCCGACAACGGTCCGGTGCGGGGCACCATGGTGATCCGACCGTACGGCTACGGCCTGTGGGAACGCATGCAGCGGGACATGGACGCCCGCATCAAGGAGACGGGCACCCAGAACGCGTACTTCCCTCTCCTCATCCCCCAGTCGTACCTGACCAGGGAGGCCGAGCACGTCGAGGGCTTCGCCCCCGAACTGGCCGTCGTCACGCACGGCGGGGGCAAGGAGCTGGAGGAGCCGGTCGTCATCCGCCCGACCTCCGAGACGATCGTCAACGAGTACTTCGCCAAGTGGGTGCAGAGCTACCGCGACCTGCCGCTCCTGATCAACCAGTGGGCCAACGTGGTCCGTTGGGAGCTGCGGCCCCGGCTCTTCCTGCGGACGTCGGAGTTCCTCTGGCAGGAGGGCCACACGGCCCACGCGACGTACGAGGAAGCACGCGACTTCGCGGCCCGCATCCACCGTGACGTCTACGGAGCCTTCATGCGGGACGTCCTCGCGATGGACTTCGTGCTGGGCCGCAAGACCGCCGAGGAGCGCTTCGCGGGGGCCGTCAACACCCTCACGCTCGAAGGCATGATGGGCGACGGCAAGGCCCTCCAGCTCGGCACCAGCCACGAACTCGGCCAGAACTTCGCCAGGGCCTTCCACACGCAGTACCTCTCCAGGGAAGGCAGGCAGGAACTGGTCTGGCAGACCTCCTGGGGCAGTACGACAAGGATGATCGGCGCCCTGGTGATGATGCACGGCGACGACAGCGGCCTGCGGGTCCCGCCGCGCCTCGCACCGGTCCAGGCCGTCGTCCTCGCCGTCAAGGGCGACGACGCGGTGCTCGCCGAGGTCCGCGAGATCGGCGACCGCCTCAAGGCCGCCGGCGTACGCGTCCAGGTCGACGACCGCACGGACATCCCCTTCGGACGCCGAGCCGTCGACTGGGAGCTCAAGGGAGTGCCGGTGCGCGTCGAGGTCGGCCCGCGCGACCTGGAGAACCGCACCGCGATGGTGGTCCGCCGGATCGTGGACGAGCACAGCCGGGGAGGCAAGGAGCCGGTCGCGATCGACTCCCTGACCACGCTGCTGCCCACCCTCCTCGAAGAGGGTCAGCAGCTCCTCCTTGACCAGGCCCGCGCACGGCGGGAGGCCCACACCGCGGACGTCACCACGGTGCGGGAAGCCGTGGAGGCCACGGCCGCCGGCGGCTGGGCACGCATCCCCTGGGCCACGCTCGGCCCGGAGGGCGAGGCGAAGCTCGCGGAGCACTCCGTGTCCGTACGGTGTCTGGTCACGGAGGACGGGGCGGTGCCGGACGCCGATGAGACCCCGGGTAACGTCGCCGTGGTGGCCCGCGCCTACTGACGCGGACGCCTCCGGTACCGGCGCGCTCGTTCTCGGCTCGTACGCCTGCCGGGTCAACACGAGTCCCGGTGTGCGCGCTTCTTCTACGCGCCGGGGCGTACGCGCCACTACGTACCGGCTTGCCATGAGCTGCGAGGCTTCTGGGCAGATCAGCGCACCCGCCCTCGTCCGGACGCATCAATGACAACTGACGGGTACGTGCAAATTATTTGGGATGCCCCGGAATGGAACCCCTGGGCATCCCGGCTCGTTGTTCACGACGTGAGCACGACACCACCTGTTCTCGCCGCAGAGCTGGCACAGGCGTGGGCCGATATTCAGCGGCACCACCCCGAGCTGCCCGATCTTGCCGCGCCCGAATCCCTGATCGGAGAGTCGTCGTCCGCCTGCGGCGCCGAACTCTCCTTCGAGCGACTGCTCCACGAGGCAGTCCATGGCATCGCCGCGTCACGCGGCGTACGCGACACCTCACGCGCGGGCCGCTATCACAACCGCAGATTCCTCGCGATCGCCGAGGAGCTGGGCCTCGACCACCCCGAGGAGCCGCATCCCAGCAGCGGCTTCTCGCTGGTCACGCTCAACCCCGAGGCGCGCAAGCGCTACCGCCCGACGATCGAGCGGCTCCAGCGCGCCCTCAAGGCGCACACCGCGGCGACAGCCGCCGACACCGCACGCAGCTTCCGGGGCCCGGCCGCCCGGCACGGCTCCTCCGGGGGCGGCGTCCGCGTCAAGGCGGTCTGCGACTGCGGGCGCAACGTCCGCGTGGTCCCCTCGGTGCTCGCCCAGGCGCCCATCGTCTGCGGCGGCTGCGGCAAGCCCTTCCGCATCCCGGAAGTGGTCGGCGCCGCCGCGGGCTGACGGGCTGAGCTGGGGATGCGTCGTGGGGGCGCCCGGACCGGGTTCGGACGCCCCGGCGGCGTATGGCACAATGGCTAGCTGTACTCGACAGCCGCATAGGAACCCTCTCGCCTCCGGCTGACGCGTCCATCGGGCACCCCGAGTACCGCAACCCCACGTGGCATCTCGTTGTGCCCAACCACGTCAAGACCAGGAGACACCACTCCAGTGGCAGTCAAGATCAAGCTGAAGCGTCTGGGCAAGATCCGTTCGCCTCACTACCGCATCGTCGTCGCCGACTCCCGTACCCGCCGTGATGGTCGGGCCATCGAGGAGATCGGTCTGTACCACCCGGTGCAGAACCCCTCGCGCATCGAGGTCGACTCGGAGCGCGCGCAGTACTGGCTCTCCGTCGGCGCTCAGCCGACCGAGCCGGTCATGGCGATCCTGAAGCTCACCGGTGACTGGCAGAAGCACAAGGGCCTGCCGGCCCCGGCGCCGCTGCTCGTCGCGGAGCCCAAGGACAAGCGCGCCGCGTTCGAGGCCTTCACCAAGGGCCTCGAGGGCGACGAGGCGAAGGGTGAGGCCATCACCCAGAAGGCCAAGAAGTCTGACAAGAAGGCGGACGAGGCCAAGGCCGAGTCCACCGAGTCGACCGAGGCCTGAGCATGCTCGAGGAGGCTCTCGAGCACCTCGTGAAGGGCATCGTCGACAACCCCGACGACGTGCAGGTCGCCTCGCGCAACCTGCGCCGGGGGCGTGTGCTCGAGGTCCGGGTCCACCCGGACGACCTCGGCAAGGTGATCGGCCGCAACGGCCGTACCGCACGCGCTCTGCGGACCGTCGTGGGCGCCATCGGCGGCCGCGGTGTCCGCGTCGACCTCGTCGACGTGGACCAGGTTCACTGAACCACAGGTAGCACCGGCACGGGCCGGGGAGGGCTTCTGGGCCTTCCTCGGCCCGTAGTCGTCTGCAGACACAGGAGAAAGCAGTGCAGCTGGTAGTCGCGCGGATCGGCCGCGCCCATGGCATCAAGGGTGAGGTCACCGTCGAGGTGCGGACCGACGAGCCGGAGCTGCGGCTCGGCCCCGGCGCCGTGCTCGCCACCGACCCCGCCTCCACGGGACCGCTGACCATCGAGACCGGCCGGGTGCACAGCGGCCGCCTCCTGCTGCGCTTCGAGGGCGTACGCGACCGCACGGGCGCCGAGGCGCTGCGCAACACGCTGCTCATCGCGGAGGTCGATCCGGAAGAGCTTCCGGAGGACGAGGACGAGTACTACGACCACCAGCTGATGGACCTCGACGTCGTCACCAAGGAGGGCCTCGAGGTCGGCCGGATCACCGAGATCTCGCACCTGCCCTCGCAGGACCTGTTCATCGTGGAGCGCCCCGACGGCAGCGAGGTGATGATCCCCTTCGTGGAGGAGATCGTCACGGAGATCGACCTGGAGGAGCAGCGGGCGATCATCGACCCGCCGCCCGGCCTGATCGACGACCGCGCGGTGATCGCCTCGGCCAGGGACGACGAGGAGCCCTCGGACGAGGAGCCCTCGGACGAGGAGCCCTCTGGCGAGAGGCCCTCGGGGGACGAAGCCTGATGCGGCTCGACGTTGTCACGATCTTCCCCGAGTACCTGGAACCCCTGAACGTCTCCCTCGTCGGCAAGGCACGCGCGCGTGGACAGCTCGACGTGAACGTGCACGACCTCAGGGAGTGGACGTACGACCGCCACAACACGGTCGACGACACCCCCTACGGCGGCGGCCCCGGCATGGTCATGAAGACCGAGCCCTGGGGCGCGGCCCTCGACGACGTACTCGCCGAGGGGTACGAGGCGGGGGCGCACGGGCCCGTCCTGGTCGTTCCCACGCCCAGCGGGCGGCCCTTCACCCAGGAACTCGCCGTCGAGCTCTCCGAGCGGCCCTGGCTGGTCTTCACGCCCGCGCGCTACGAAGGCATCGACCGCCGCGTCATGGACGAGTACGCGACCCGGATGCCGGTCTACGAGGTGTCGATCGGCGACTACGTCCTCGCGGGCGGCGAGGCGGCCGTCCTGGTCGTCACCGAGGCCGTGGCCAGGCTCCTGCCCGGAGTCCTCGGCAACGCCGAGTCCCACCGCGACGACTCCTTCGCGCCCGGCGCCATGGCCAACCTCCTCGAAGGGCCCGTCTACACGAAGCCCCCGCAATGGCGCGGGCACGGCATCCCGGACGTGCTGATCAGCGGCCACCACGGCAAGATCGCACGCTGGCGCAGGGACGAGGCGCTGCGGCGCACGGTCCGCACAAGGCCCGATCTGATCGAGCGCTGCGACCCCGCCGTCTTCGACAAGAAGGACCGCGAGATGCTCTCGATCCTGGGGTGGCGCCCGGGTCCCGACGGCCGATTTGGGCGAGACCCCCAGGCCGTGGAAGAATAGGCCGCTGCTGTACGTCCAGCGTGCGCCCCTGCCACAGGGGGAACGACGCCCGCCCGACGCGAACAGCTATCGAATCCTCATCACGAACTTCCCGCTGATGACCTGTGGCATCAGTGAAGAAAGCAGACGATCATGGCTAACCTGCTCGACTCCGTCGACAGCGCTTCGCTGCGCACCGACATCCCGGCCTTCCGCCCGGGTGACACCGTCAACGTCCACGTGCGCGTCATCGAGGGCAACCGCTCCCGTGTCCAGCAGTTCAAGGGCGTAGTCATCCGTCGCCAGGGTGCCGGCGTGCGCGAGACCTTCACGGTCCGCAAGGTCTCCTTCTCCGTCGGCGTGGAGCGCACCTTCCCGGTGCACACCCCGATCGTCGAGAAGATCGAGCTCGTCAGCCGCGGCGCCGTGCGTCGCGCGAAGCTGTACTACCTCCGTGAGCTGCGCGGCAAGGCCGCGAAGATCAAGGAGAAGCGCGACAACTGAGCTCGCGCACGGGTCCACAGCGGAGCCGGATAGCATCTGGCCCCGATGGACACCGAAGCACAGCACACGGAGCGCGACCGCTCCTCCCCACCCACTGATTCCCCGAGCGCCGAGCGCGAGGGTGAGTCCGAGGGGACGGAGGACCGGTCGCGCTCCGCTTTTGTGTCGTTCGTGTCCTGGGTGCCCGGCGGCAGAGCCACCCTGACCCTGCTGTTCTGCATGGTGTCCCTGCTGCTCGTCAGCACCTTCGTGATGCAGCCCTTCCAGATCCCCAGCGGCTCCATGGAGCCCGCGTTCCGGGTCGGAGACCGGGTACTCGTCAACAAGTTGGCGTACCGTTTCGGTTCCGAGCCGCAGCGAGGTGACGCGGTCGTCTTCGACGGCAGCGGCTACTTCGGAGATGCCGACTACATCAAGCGGGTCGCAGGGGTGGGGGGAGACCGGGTGGTCTGCTGCGACAAGCGGGGGAGGATCAAGGTGAACGGCGAGCCCGTCGACGAGCCGTACCTGTACCCGGGGGACGCCCCCTCGAAGTCGCGCTTCGTCGCGGTCGTGCCCGAAGGCAGCCTGTTCCTCCTCGGTGACCACCGCAGTGACTCCAGTGACTCCCGCGACTACTTGGGCATGCCCGGCGGCGGCATGATCCCCGTCGACTCCGTGATCGGCAGAGCCGACTGGATCGCCTGGCCGATCGGCCACTGGACCTCCCTGGAGCGTCCCGACAGCTACGCGCGCGTGCCGGCACCAGGCGGCGCGCATGGGTAACCGCGGACGGACCCGCCCCGCCAGTCACCGGGCCGACACCCGGCTGCCCACCGGCTCCCGGCCCACCAGCGGTCCCGTACTGCCCGGAAGGGCCGAGCGGCGCAAGCTCGCGCGGAAGGTCAAGCGGCGCAGGCAGCGCTCGGCGATCAAGGAGATACCTCTCCTCATAGGCGTGGCGCTGCTCATAGCCCTGGTCCTGAAGACCTTCCTGGTGCAGGCCTTCGTGATCCCTTCGGGCTCGATGGAGCAGACGATCAAGGTCGGCGACCGCGTACTCGTCGACAAGCTCACCCCGTGGTTCGGTGCCAAGCCGCAGCGCGGCGATGTCGTCGTCTTCGAGGACCCCGGCAACTGGCTCAAGGACGAACAGACCAAGAAGAAGGACGACCCCGTAGGCGTCAAGCAGGTCAAGGAAGGCCTCGCCTTCATCGGCCTGCTTCCCTCCGACAACGAACGCGACCTGATCAAGCGCGTCGTGGGCGTCGGCGGCGACACCGTGAAGTGCTGTGACAAGAACAAGAAGCTCATGGTCAACGGAGTCCCCCTCACCGAGCCCTACATCAACCCGGGGGACGAGCCCTCGTCCTTCGAGTTCGAGGTGAAGGTCCCCGAGGGGCGGCTCTTCGTCATGGGTGACCACCGCTCCGACTCGGCCGACTCCCGTTTCCACCGCACCGAGAAGTTCAGCGGCACCGTCTCCGAGGACAGCGTGGTGGGCCGCGCGCTCGTCATCGCCTGGCCCTTCGACCACTGGCGCAAACTGGAGGAGCCCGAGACGTACGCGTCGGTGCCCGACGCGCGTGCGGGGTCGGACACCGCCCTTGGCCCGTCGCATAGGGTGGCCCCAGGCGATCGATACGGATTGACCGGACTCCCGACCCCTGCGGAACTCCCGCTCGTTATGGGAGTGGTGGGCCTGCATCGCATCAGGAGCGGGCAGCGGCACGGACTGAGGAGTGGATGTGGGGGATGTGGCGGTCGGCGCACGGTCCGGACACGGTGGGCCCGAGGAACAGCCGGGTCGTACAGACGAGCCGGAGGCCGCGGCGGACGGCGTGAGCCCCGGGAATGATCCCGAGGGAGCCAGTCCCGCACCCGGCGAGCCGGACGGGAAGCAGACCAAGGAGGCGAAGAAGCCCCGCTCCTTCTGGAAGGAGCTTCCCCTCCTCATCGGCATCGCGCTGATCCTGGCCCTGGTGATCAAGACCTTCCTGGTGCAGGCGTTCTCGATTCCCTCGGACTCGATGCAGAACACACTCCAGAAGGGCGACCGCGTCCTGGTCGACAAGCTGACCCCGTGGTTCGGCTCGGAGCCCGAGCGCGGCGAGGTCGTCGTCTTCAGGGACCCCGGCCACTGGCTGGACGGTGAGCCGACGCCCGACCCGAACGCGATCCAGCGGGTCCTCGGCTGGGTCGGCCTGATGCCGTCCGCCGACGAGAAGGACCTGATCAAGCGCGTCATCGCGGTCGGCGGCGACACGGTGGAGTGCAAGGGCACCGGACCGGTGAAGGTCAACGGCAAGGCGCTGAACGAGCCGTACGTCTTCGAGGGCAACACCCCGTGCACCGTCGACGACCAGGGCGGCCAGTTCAAGCTCACCGTCCCGGCAGGCAAGATCTGGGTCATGGGCGACCACCGGCAGAACTCGCTGGACTCCCGCTACCACCAGAACCAGCCCGGCGGCGGCGCCGTCCCCGTGGACAACGTCGTGGGCCGCGCCATCGTGATCGCCTGGCCGCCCACCCGCTGGGCGACGTTGCCCAAGCCGGACACCTTCGACCAGCAGGGCATCAACGCCGCCATGAGCGCGGCGCCGGCGGCCCTCGGGCTCGCGGGTGCGGTGCCGGTCGTGCTCTGGCGCCGACGCCGGCTGACGGTGGCTGCCGCGCAGGCCGCGAGGGTTTCTGGCGGAGGTACCGCCGGGTAGGGTGCCGTCCCAGATCACGGATCTTCCGCGCTCCTGTTCGTAGGAGCGCGGGGTCGTCTCCGAGACGGGGGAGCACTGGGATGAGCAGGACACAACGTACGGACGAGGGCCACGGGCGGCTCGGCAGCGTGCTGTCGGGACTGGCCGTGGCCCTCGGCTGTGTGCTCTTCCTGGGAGGCTTCGTCTGGGGCGCCGTCCTGTATCAGCCCTACACCGTTCCCACCGGGTCGATGACGCCGACGATCGGCGCGGGCGACCGGGTCCTGGCGGAGCGGATCGACGGCAGCGAGGTGCGCCGCGGTGACGTCGTCGTCTTCCGGCAGGCGAGCTGGGGCGACCTGCCGATGGTCAAGCGGGTCGTCGGCGTCGGCGGGGACCGCATCTCCTGCTGCACGGACGGCAAGCTGATGGTCAACGGCAAGCCCGTCGCAGAACCGTATCTTCCGAAGGGCGCGGGAGCCGCGGCCACCGGAATCCCGGCCACCACGGTCCCCAAGGGCAACCTCTTCCTGCTCGGTGACGAGCGCAGCGGCTCCCTGGACTCCAGCGTGCACCTGGGCGACTCCAACCGCGGCTCCGTGCCGCGTGGCGCGGTGGAGGGGCGGGTCGACGCGGTGGCCTGGCCGTCGGAGCGGTTCGGGACGCTGGAGCGCCCCGAGGGCTTCGCGGACATGCCGGGCGGAATCTCTGACCCCGGGCCGGTGCGGCTCATGGTGTGGTCGGTGGTGGTCGGTGCCGTCCTCGTCTTGGGCGGCGCGGCGTACGGGCCGGTGGCCAAGCGGCTGCGGCGCGGGCGCGGGCGTCCGCGCAGCCGCGACCGCTCGGCGGAGAGCGCCCATGTCGGCTGAGGAGCCGCAATCGGGGGCGCTGCGCAGGGTCGCGCGGGTGGTGCTGCTCGACCCGCAGGACCGCATCCTCCTGTTGCACGGCCATGAGCCGGAGGACGCGGCGGACGACTGGTGGTTCACGCCGGGCGGCGGTCTGGAGGGCGACGAGACGCATGAACAGGCCGCGCTACGTGAACTGATGGAAGAGACGGGCATCACCGAGGTCGAGCTCGGCCCCGCCCTGTGGCAGCGGGTCTGCTCCTTCCCCTTCGCCGGACGGCGCTGGGACCAGGACGAGCGGTACTTCCTGGCGCGTACGTCGCAGACGTACACGCGGGCCGCGGGGCTGACGGAGCTTGAACGGCGGAGTGTCGCGGGAGCGCGATGGTGGACGTGCCAGGAACTGACCGAGGCACATGAGACGGTGTATCCGACCAGGCTCGCCGAGTTGCTTCGCAGGCTGCTCGACGAGGGTCCTCCGAGCCGGCCCGAGACCCTCGACACGGAAATCGTGTAGAGGCTCCAGGGGCTGACGCACAATAGGGGGACGCACGGCTGAAGGGGAACATGCCATGAGCGCCGAGGACCTCGAGAAGTACGAGACCGAGATGGAGCTGAAGCTCTACCGGGAGTACCGCGATGTCGTCGGTCTGTTCAAATATGTGATCGAGACCGAACGGCGCTTCTACCTCACCAACGACTACGAGATGCAGGTGCACTCGGTCCAGGGTGAGGTTTTCTTCGAGGTGTCCATGGCGGACGCCTGGGTGTGGGACATGTACAGGCCTGCTCGATTCGTGAAGCAGGTGCGTGTCCTCACGTTCAAGGACGTGAATATCGAGGAGCTCAACAAGAGCGACCTCGAACTGCCGGGCGGCTGAGTTCAGCGCTCGGTCCAGTGACCAGCCCAGTGCTCGGTTCACCACTCGGTTCACCGCTCGGTTCACTGTCACGGGTGAGCGGGTTATCCACAACGCGTGAGTCGTCCACCAAGATCCACAGCGCTCGGGGCTGAGTCCCAGAGTGGGTGTCGGAGGTGGTTCCGACATGAACGCACGTGGGGCACTTGGGCGGTACGGCGAAGATCTGGCCGCGCGGCGGCTGGGCGAAGCCGGGATGACGGTCCTGGAGCGCAATTGGCGCGGTGGCAGGACCGGCGAGATCGACATCGTGGCCATGGACGGCGAAGCGCTGGTCGTCTGTGAGGTCAAGACGCGCAGGGCCGCCCTGGTCGGCTCGGGGATCTACCAGCACCCGATGGCCGCCGTGGGCCAGGCCAAGGCGGAGCGGCTGCGGCGTCTCGCCGAGCGCTGGATCGACGAGCGTGGCGGCCCGCCGCCGGGCGGGGTGCGGATCGATCTCGTCGGCGTCCTGGTCCCGCGCCGCGGGGCACCTGTCGTGGAGCACGCGCGGGGGGTGGCCTGATGGGATTCGCGCGTACATGTTCCGTGGCCTTGGTGGGCGTCGAGGGCGTGGTCGTCGAGGTGCAGGCCGACCTGGAGCCGGGGGTCGCGGCGTTCACGCTGGTCGGGCTCCCGGACAAGAGCCTGACGGAGAGCAAGGACCGGGTCAGGGCCGCCGTGGTCAACTCCGGAGGGGAGTGGCCGCAGAAGAAGCTCACGGTGGGCCTCAGTCCGGCGTCGGTGCCCAAGGGCGGCAGCGGTTTCGATCTCGCGATCGCCTGCGCGGTGCTCGGTGCGGCGGAGCGGATCGACCCGCGGACCCTCACCGACATCGTGATGATCGGCGAACTGGGGCTCGACGGGCGGGTGCGGCCGGTCAGGGGAGTGCTGCCCGCGGTTCTCGCGGCGGCCGACGCGGGCTATGAGCAGGTCGTCGTCCCGGAGTGCACCGCGGCGGAGGCCGCGCTGGTGCCCGGGGTCTCGGTGCTCGGGGTGCGCAGCCTGCGGCAGCTCATCGCCGTGCTGACCGATGAGCCGGTGCCGGAGGAGGAGCCGGACGAGCCCGGGCGCCCGGACCCGATGCTCGCGGGGCTCTGCGTGCCCGGGACCGGTGTGGGCACGGGGCTCAGCGGCGGTCTGGACGACGCCCTCGCCCTCGACCTCGCCGATGTCGTCGGCCAGACCTCGGCCAGGACCGCCCTGGAGGTGGCGGCGACGGGCGGGCACCACCTCTTTCTGCAGGGCCCGCCGGGCGCGGGAAAGACGATGCTCGCGGAGCGGCTGCCGGCGATCCTGCCCCGGCTGACCCGGGAGGAGTCCTTGGAAGTGACGGCCGTCCACTCCGTGGCGGGCATGCTGCCCCCGGGCAAGCCGTTGGTGGACACCGCGCCCTACTGCGCGCCGCACCACTCCGCGACGATGCAGTCGCTGGTGGGCGGCGGCAAGGGGATCGCGCGGCCGGGGGCGGTCTCGTTGGCTCACCGCGGGGTGCTTTTTCTCGACGAGGCGCCGGAGTTCAGCGGCCAGACCCTGGACTCCTTGCGCCAGCCCCTGGAATCCGGGCATGTGGTGATCGCTCGCAGCGCGGGAGTGGTGCGTCTGCCCGCGAAGTTCCTGATGGTGCTCGCCGCCAACCCCTGTCCTTGCGGTCGGCACACCCTGCTGGGTGACGGCTGCGAGTGCCCGGCGTCCATCATCCGCCGTTATCAGGCGCGGCTGTCGGGACCGCTGCTCGACCGGGTCGACCTGAAGGTCGAGGTGGAGCCCGTCACCCGCTCCGAGCTGGCCGGTCACGGCACTCCCGGGGACTCCACGCAGACGGTCGCCGACCGGGTGCGCGCCGCCCGGGAGCGGGCGGCGGCCAGGCTGACCGGCACCGGCTGGCGCACGAACAGCGAGGTCCCGGGACACGCGCTGCGCACGCGATGGCCCGCGGAGCCGGGCGCCCTGGACGCCGCCGAACTCGACCTGGAGCGAGGCTTCCTGACGGCGCGGGGGCTCGACCGCGTCCTGCGGGTCGCCTGGACCGTCGCGGACCTCGCGGGGCGGGACCGGCCCGGGGTTCAGGATGTCGCCCTCGCGCTGCAGTTGCGTACGGGGGTCTCGCGGGGAGTGCCGATGGCGATCGGGGCGCTGACATGACCGCTGACATGACAGCTGACCAGGGCGGCACCCCGGAGGAGGAACGGCTGGCAAGGGTCGCCCTGACGCGCGTCCTCGAACCGGGGGACGCGGTGGGAGGGCGGTGGTTGCGCGAGACCGGGGCCACGGAAGTGGTGCGGCGGCTCGTCGAGGGGGAGGGACGGCTGGCCGGGGTGACGCCGGCGAGGTGGGAGGGGTTGCGGGCGCGGGCCGTGCGGGCGAGGCCTGGGCGGGACCTGGCGGTGGCGCGGGACGCGGGGGTGCGCTTCGTGTGTCCGGGGGAGTCGGAGTGGCCCGCCCAGCTGGACGACCTCGGGGACGCGCGACCCGTGGGGCTATGGGTGCGGGGGCAGCCCAGCCTGCGGATATGGGCGCTGCGGTCGGTGGCCGTGGTCGGCGCGCGGGCCTGTACGGAGTACGGGGCGCACATGGCGGCCGGTCTGGGTGCGGGGCTGGCCGAGCGGGGGTGGGTGGTCGTGTCGGGCGGTGCCTATGGGGTGGACGGTGCCGCGCACCGGGGGGCGCTGGGGGCCGGTGGGGCCACGGTCGCGGTGCTCGCGTGCGGGGTCGATCAAGCCTACCCGCGCGGGCACGCCGAGTTGCTGAGGAGGATCGCGGAACAGGGGCTGCTGGTCGGGGAGTTGCCGCCGGGGGACCATCCCACGCCGAGCAGGTTCATCCTCCGGAACCGCGTGATCGCCGCTCTCACCCGGGGGAGTGTCGTCGTCGAGGCCGCCTACCGCAGTGGTGCGCTCGCCACGGCGCGCAGTGCCCAGGAGCTCGGACGGTTCACGATGGGGGTGCCGGGCCCCGCGACGAGCGGTCTCTCGGCGGGGGTGCACGAACTGCTGCGGCGGGACGGAGTCCTGGTGACCGACGCGGCGGACGTCGTCGAGCTGGTGGGTGACATGGGCGAGCTGGCCCCGGAGCGGCGCGGGCCCGTCGTGCCGCGCGATCTGCTCGCCCCGGACGCCGCGCGCGTCCTGGCGGCGGTGCCCGGCCGGGGGAGTGCGTCACCCCGGGAGATCGCACTCGGGGCGGGCACGGTGGTGGACGCGGCGATCGGTCGGCTGTACGAGTTGCGCTCTCTCGGGTTCGTCGAACGACACGGCGAGGGCTGGCAGTTGACACGCCAGGCGATTGTGTCGGTCTCGCCGGAGGGAGACGGTTCGTGACCGACCGTGTTCGGCCGTCTGGATGAACCCCCGATGCCCTTGGGAATGCCCGCAGTTGACGCTTCAAGCTCGTCACGGACGGCGACGGGAGGTACTCGGTGGGGCGCCCAGCGGAACGTATCTGCGTACGCGGGATCCCCCGCTGTTCGCACACTGCGACACTCCAGTCACGCTACGCTCACAAGGATTCCGACGCGGACAGGCAACCACAGGCAAGCAGACGGACAACCTCATTCACTTCACGCAAACTCACCACCTCGCGGGCGCGGGCGAAACCACCGGCTCGCACGACCTCACCGGTTCACGGCAGAACGGCTCAAGGCAACAAATGCCCCAGCACACCTCAGGGTCCGATCGGGCGGCGGCTCCTCCCGCCGCCCGGAGCGGCGAGCGGGAGCGGCCCCCCGCCCCCTCGTCGCTGGACGAGCTGTGGCGTTCGTACAAGGACACGGGGGACGGGCGGCTGCGCGAACAGTTGATCCTGCACTACTCGCCGCTGGTGAAATATGTGGCGGGCCGGGTCAGCGTGGGCCTCCCGCCCAATGTCGAGCAGGCGGACTTCGTGTCCTCCGGGGTGTTCGGTCTGATCGACGCGATCGAGAAGTTCGACATCGAGCGGTCCATCAAGTTCGAGACGTACGCGATCACCCGCATCCGTGGCGCGATGATCGACGAACTGCGCGCGCTCGACTGGATTCCCCGGTCCGTGCGGCAGAAGGCGCGCAACGTCGAGCGGGCCTACGCCACGCTCGAGGCGCAGTTGCGGCGTACTCCGTCGGAGGGCGAGGTCGCCCACGAGATGGGCATCGCCATCGAGGAACTGCATGCCATTTTCAGCCAGTTGTCGCTGGCGAACGTGGTGGCCCTCGAAGAACTCCTGCACGTCGGCGGCGAGGGCGGCAACCGGCTGAGCCTGATGGACACCCTTGAGGACACCGCGGCAGACAACCCCGTGGAGGTCGCCGAGGACCGCGAGCTGCGGCGGCTGCTCGCGCGCGCGATCAATACGCTGCCGGAGCGGGAGAAGACCGTCGTGACGCTCTACTACTACGAGGGTCTGACGCTCGCCGAGATCGGCAACGTGCTCGGCGTGACGGAGAGCCGGGTGAGCCAGATCCACACGAAGTCGGTGCTCCAGCTGCGGGCGAAGCTGGCGAGTTTCGGCCGCTGAGCGCGCTGAATCGTCCCTGCCCCCGGCATGTGCCGCGCGACCGGGGTGTGGGGTTTCGCGGGGTGGAGCGACTCCCGTCCGGGCGGTCACGTCCGTAGAGTGGAGGGCGTGCCAAGGATTCGAGCGGCCTCTGTGGCCGAGCACCGGTCGATGCAGCGCGGCGCCCTCCTGGACGCCGCGCGGTCCCTGCTGTCCGAGGGCGGTACGGAGGCGTTGACCTTCCCCGCCCTCGCTGAACGCACGGGGCTCGCGCGGTCGTCCGTGTACGAGTACTTCCGGTCGCGTGCCGCGGTCGTGGAGGAGCTGTGTGAGGTCGACTTCCCCGTCTGGGCGGCGGAGGTCTCCGCCGCGATGGAGGGCGCCGACTCCGCCGAGGGCAAGGTCGAGGCGTACGTCAGGCGGCAGCTCGATCTGGTGGGGGACCGGCGCCACCGGGCCGTCGTCGCGATCTCCGCGGCCGAGCTGGACGCGGGCGCGCGCGAGAAGATCCGGGCCGCGCACGGAGGGCTCGTCGCCATGATCGGCGAGGCGCTGCGCGAGCTGGGGCACGCCGAGCCACGGCTCGCGGCGATGCTCCTGCAGGGTGTCGTGGACGCGGCGGTGCGGCGCATCGAGCTGGGCGCCGCCGAGGACCCGTCCGCCATCACCGAGGCGGCCGTGACCATGGCCCTGCGGGGTGTGCGGGGCTGAGCCCTCGCACGTCGATGCCCGGCAGCGGGGCATCCCGTCCCCCTGACCCATCCTCTGCCCCGCCACCTGCCCCGCCCGGCAGAAGGCCTGCCCACAGCGGGACCGGCCGCAGGAACGGCACATCGATCACCGGCAGCAGGCGGGCTGCGCCGCGTCGCAGCAGCCACGGCGGCAGCAGCGACAGCGGGTCCAGATACGCCTCGCCCCTCAGCAGCCCCCAGTGGAGACAGCTGTCCCGGCAGTGGGCGCGGGGCGGTTCCAGCACCCCGAGCGTCGCGCCCGCAGCCACCTCGGCGCCCTTCTTGACCGTGGCCCGCACCGGTTCGTACGTCGTGCGCAGGGGTGGATCACCCGTGCCCGTCAGCGTCACGGCGACCACACCCCGTCCCGCCACCCGGCCCGCGAAGGAGACCTTGCCCGCGACCGCAGCCCGGACCACCGAGCCCGGCGGCGCCGCGAGGTCCACGCCCCGGTGGCCCCGGCCGTACTCCGTCGCCGGGGGCTCCCAGCCCCGTACGACAGCGGGCCGCACCCCCACCGGCCAAGCGCGGCCGACCTTCGGCACCGGCTCCCGAGCCACCTCTGACACCGGCTCCCGAGCCACCTCTGACACCGGCTCCCCGGCAGCCCCGGCGGGCACTGCCGCCACGGTGATCAATGCCACGCACAGCAGCACCGGACCCAGCATCGGACGCAGTACCGCACTCAGGCTTCTTCGCATGTGAGACATGCCAGAACCGTCCCGCGCCGGGCCGCTCCGCGGGGATCATGGCGCGGATCTGTGGATGACCAGCCGCTTGTGGACAGCGGCGTCACCCGCTGCCTCGCGGGTCCCGTACACTTCTTGTGGCGATCCGGGTCACCGGGTCGACTTCGCACGCCCCGACATCAGGCCATCAAAAGCCAGGTGCCAGCGCCTCTCGGTCCTTTGTGGCAAGGCGCATCGCGGGCGTCAGGCGCGTCTGCCGTCCGGCGGACGCGGCACAACCGAGAACACCAAGGAGTACGGCCATGGCCGTCGTCACGATGCGGGAGCTGCTGGAAAGCGGCGTCCACTTCGGTCACCAGACCCGTCGTTGGAACCCGAAGATGAAGCGCTTCATCTTCACGGAGCGCAACGGCATCTACATCATCGACCTGCTCCAGTCGCTGTCGTACATCGACCGCGCCTACGAGTTCGTCAAGGAGACCGTCGCCCACGGCGGCACGGTCATGTTCGTCGGCACGAAGAAGCAGGCGCAGGAGGCCATCGCCGAGCAGGCGACCCGCGTCGGCATGCCCTACGTGAACCAGCGCTGGCTGGGCGGCATGCTCACCAACTTCTCGACCGTCTACAAGCGCCTGCAGCGCCTGAAGGAGCTCGAGCAGATCGACTTCGAGGATGTGGCCGCGTCCGGCCTCACCAAGAAGGAGCTGCTCGTCCTCTCCCGCGAGAAGGCCAAGCTGGAGAAGACCCTCGGCGGTATCCGCGAGATGTCCAAGGTGCCCAGCGCCGTCTGGATCGTGGACACCAAGAAGGAGCACATCGCGGTCGGCGAGGCCCGGAAGCTCAACATCCCGGTCGTCGCCATCCTCGACACCAACTGTGACCCCGACGAGGTCGACTACAAGATCCCGGGCAACGACGACGCGATCCGCTCCGTCACCCTGCTCACCCGCGTGATCGCCGACGCCGTCGCCGAGGGCCTCATCGCCCGTTCCGGCGTCGCCACGGGCGACCAGAAGCCGGGCGAGAAGGCCGCCGGCGAGCCGCTCGCCGAGTGGGAGCGCGACCTGCTCGAGGGCGAGAAGAAGGCCGACGAGCCGAAGGCCGCCGAGGCCGAGGTTCAGAAGTCCGCCGAGACGGAGAAGGCCGCCGACGCCGAGCAGGCCGAGGCCCCCGCCGAGGTTGCTGCCGCCGAGGCCCCCGCCGCGGAGACCGAGCAGGCCTGACCTTCACAGGTTCGGTAGTTGACGGCGGGGGCCCACAGGCCCCCGCCGTTCACCCGTAGATCTTTCAGACCTCCGAAAGAGAATTCCAGGATCATGGCGAACTACACCGCCGCTGACGTCAAGAAGCTCCGTGAGCTCACGGGCGCCGGCATGATGGACTGCAAGAAGGCGCTCGACGAGGCCGACGGCAGCGTCGACAAGGCCGTCGAGGCCCTGCGCATCAAGGGCCAGAAGGGCGTCGCCAAGCGCGAGGGCCGCTCCGCCGAGAACGGCGCCGTGGTCTCCCTCATCGCCGACGACAACACCTCCGGCGTGATCGTCGAGCTGAAGTGCGAGACGGACTTCGTCGCCAAGGGCGAGAAGTTCCAGGCCGTCGCGAACTCGCTGGCCGCGCACATCGCCAAGACGTCGCCCGCCGACATCGCCGCGCTGCTCGCCTCCGAGATCGAGGCCGGCAAGACCGTCCAGGCTTACGTCGACGAGGCCAACGCCAACCTCGGCGAGAAGATCGTCCTGGACCGCTTCGCCCAGTTCGCGGGCACGTACGTCACCGCGTACATGCACCGCACCATGCCCGACCTGCCCCCGCAGATCGGTGTTCTGGTCGAGCTGGACAAGGCCGACGCCGACCTGGCCAAGGGCATCGCCCAGCACATCGCCGCCTTCGCGCCGAAGTACCTCTCCCGCGAGGACGTCCCGGCCGAGGTCGTCGAGTCCGAGCGCCGCGTCGCCGAGGAGACCACCCGCGCCGAGGGCAAGCCCGAGGCCGCGCTGCCCAAGATCGTCGAGGGTCGCGTCAACGGCTTCTTCAAGGAGGCCACCCTCCTCGGTCAGCCGTACGCGCTCGACAACAAGAAGTCCGTCCAGAAGGTCCTGGACGAGGCCGGTGTCACCCTGAAGCGCTTCTCGCGCATCAAGGTCGGCATCTGAGTCCGTACCGCGATCGACGGTAGACCCCGCTAGGGTCGACAGCGGTCGCCCGCGTACCCACGCGTACGCGACGTACGACCGCAGGATCTGACGAGGAGGCCATTGCCGAGCATGGGATGCGAACGACACCCCACCGGCAGTGGCCTTCTTCGTATGTGCGCCGAGCAAAAAGAAGCGAGAACTCCATGACCACCAAGGCCGACACAAACAGTGGCGACGATAAAGTCCCCGGTCGTTTCCTGCTGAAGCTCTCCGGTGAGGCATTCGCCGGCGGGGGCGGCCTTGGCGTCGACCCCGATGTGGTGCACGCGATCGCCAAGGAGATCGCCGCGGTCGTCCGGGACGGTGCCCAGATCGCGGCCGTCATCGGCGGCGGCAACTTCTTCCGTGGCGCGGAGCTCCAGCAGCGCGGCATGGACCGTGCCCGCTCGGACTACATGGGCATGCTCGGCACGGTCATGAACTGCCTCGCCCTCCAGGACTTCCTGGAGAAGGAAGGCATCGACTGCCGCGTGCAGACCGCCATCACGATGGGCCAGGTCGCGGAGCCATACATCCCGCTGCGCGCCGTACGGCACCTGGAGAAGGGCCGTGTGGTCATCTTCGGCGCCGGCATGGGCATGCCGTACTTCTCCACCGACACCACCGCGGCCCAGCGCGCCCTGGAGATCGACGCCGAGGCCCTGCTCATGGGCAAGAACGGCGTCGACGGGGTCTACGACTCCGACCCCAAGACCAACCCGGACGCGGTGAAGTACGACGCGCTCGGCTACGGCGAGGTCATCACCCGCGACCTGAAGGTCGCCGACATGACCGCGATCACGCTGTGCCGCGACAACAAGCTGCCCATCCTGGTCTTCGAGTTGCTCTCCGCCGGCAATATCGCGCGTGCCGTCAAGGGTGAGAAGATCGGCACACTCGTGGGCGACGAGGGCACCCGCGCCTGATCTCGCGGCGCCCCCCGAGGGCCACGAGGGATGGACAAAGCCCTGCCGGTCGGACACGGTGCAGGGAAAGAGACGCGACGCAGCCGACACCCCATGGACTCCCCCTACTTCACCGTGTGGGGGCGCCCCCAGCCCACTCACAACACGCAGGAGCAAGTGGTGATCGAAGAGACCCTCCTCGAGGCCGAGGAGAAGATGGAGAAGGCCGTCGTGGTCGCCAAGGAGGACTTCGCCGCGATTCGCACAGGCCGTGCGCACCCGGCGATGTTCAACAAGATCGTGGCCGACTACTACGGCGCCCTTACGCCGATCAATCAGCTGGCCTCGTTCTCGGTGCCCGAGCCGCGGATGGCCGTGGTGACCCCGTTCGACAAGAGCGCGCTGCGCAACATCGAGCAGGCGATCCGCGACTCCGACCTCGGCGTCAACCCCGGCAATGACGGAAACATCATCCGAGTGACGTTCCCCGAGCTGACGCAGGACCGCCGCAAGGAGTACATCAAGGTCGCCAAGACCAAGGCCGAGGACTCCAAGATCTCGATCCGCTCCATCCGCCGCAAGGCGAAGGAAGCGATCGACAAGGCGATCAAGGACGGCGACATCGGCGAGGACGAGGGCCGGCGCGCGGAGAAGGAGCTCGACGACACCACCGCGAAGTACGTCGCTCAGGTGGACGAGCTGCTCAAGCACAAGGAAGCCGAGCTGCTCGAGGTCTGAGGGCTCGTGGTCTGAGGACTGAGGAATCCGATCCGTGAACGACTCTTCCTGGGGGGCGCCTCCCAGAGCCGGGTACTGGGGGCCGCCCGACCAGGGCCCTGCTCAAGGGGCTGCCCCGGCAGGTCCCGCGTACGATGCGCATGACGCCCTGTATCCAGCAGAGACGCAGCCCATGCCCATCGTGCCTGACATGCCTGAAGTACCCCAGGAGCCCATGCCCAGCGCATCACAGCCCGCCCCCGAGGCGCCGCGAGCGCCTCACGCGCCCAAGGCGCCTCAAGCGCCGCAGAAGAAGAGCGCGGGCCGTGATCTCGGGGCGGCCATAGGAGTCGGCGTGGGGCTCGGCGCGGTGATCGTCGCGTCGCTCTTCATCGTGAAGGCCGTCTTCATCGGCGTCATAGCGGTCGCCGTCGTGGTCGGTCTCTGGGAGCTCACCTCGCGGCTCCAGGAGCGCAAGGAGATCAAGGCGCCGCTGGTCCCGCTGGCGGTGGGCGGCGCCGCGATGGTCGTCGCCGGGTACGTCCGCGGACCCGAGGGCGCCTGGGTCGCCATGGCGCTCACCGCGCTCGCGGTGCTCGTCTGGCGGATGACCGAGCCGCCCGAGGGCTATCTGAAGGACGTCACGGCGGGCGTCTTCGCGGCGTTCTACGTCCCGTTCCTCGCCACCTTCGTGGCGATGATGCTCACCGCGGACGACGGTGCGATGCGGGTGCTCACGTTCCTGCTCCTGACCGTGGTCAGCGACACCGGGGCGTACGCGATCGGCTGGCGCTTCGGCAAGCACAAGCTCGCCCCGCGCATCAGCCCCGGCAAGACCCGCGAGGGCCTGGTCGGCGCGGTGACGTTCGCGATGGCGGGCGGCGCGCTGTGCATGGAGTTCCTGATCGACGGCGGCACGTGGTGGCAGGGTCTGCTCATCGGCCTGGCGGTCGCCGCGAGCGCGACGCTCGGGGACCTGGGCGAGTCGATGATCAAACGTGACCTCGGCATCAAGGACATGGGCACGCTGCTGCCGGGCCACGGCGGCATCATGGACCGCCTCGACTCCCTGCTGCCGACCGCACCGGTGGTCTGGCTGCTGCTCGTGATCTTTGTCGGATCGGGCTGATCTGCGGTTTCGTGCGTGAAGTACACGTGAGGGGCTCGTCGTCCACAGGGCGGCGGGCCCCTTGCCGTATGTCTGCGACACTGGGTGGACCATGCCTGTACCTGGAGAACTCACCTTTGTCGCGCCCCGTGGGGCCAAGAAGCCGCCGCGGCATCTCGCTGACCTCACGCCTGCCGAGCGCAAGGAAGCCGTTGCCGCCGTCGGCGAGAAACCGTTTCGCGCCAAGCAGCTCTCGCAGCACTACTTCGCGCGGTACGCGCACGACCCGGAGCAGTGGACCGACATCCCCGCCGGTTCGCGCACGAAGCTCCAGGAGGCGCTGCTTCCCGAGCTGATGTCCGTCGTGCGGCACATCAGCTGCGACGACGACACCACCCGCAAGACGCTGTGGCGCCTCTTCGACGGCACGCTCGTCGAGTCCGTGCTCATGCGCTATCCGGACCGCGTGACGATGTGCATCTCGTCGCAGGCCGGGTGCGGGATGAACTGCCCGTTCTGTGCCACGGGGCAGGCCGGGCTCGACCGGAACCTGTCGACCGCCGAGATCGTGCATCAGATCGTCGACGGGATGCGCGCGCTCCGGGACGGGGAGATCCCCGGTGGGCTCGCGCGGCTCTCCAACATCGTCTTCATGGGCATGGGCGAGCCGCTCGCCAACTACAACCGCGTCACCGGGGCCATCCGCAGGCTCACCGACCCCGAGCCGGACGGCGTGGGGCTGTCGCAGCGTGGCATCACCGTGTCGACCGTCGGGCTCGTGCCCGCCATCCACCGGTTCGCCGACGAGGGCTTCAAGTGCCGCCTCGCCATCTCGCTGCACGCGCCCGACGACGAGCTCCGCGACACCCTCGTACCCGTCAACACGCGGTGGAACGTGCGTGAGGTGCTCGAGGCCGGATGGGAGTACGCCGCCAAGTCGGGGCGCCGCCTCTCCATCGAGTACGCGCTGATCCGGGACATCAACGACCACGCATGGCGCGGTGACCGCCTCGGGCGGCTGCTCAAGAACAAGCCCGTCCACGTGAACCTGATCCCGCTGAACCCGACGCCGGGCTCGAAGTGGACGGCATCGCGGCCGGAGGACGAGAAGGCCTTCGTGAACGCCATCGCCGCTCACGGGGTACCTGTCACGGTTCGTGACACCCGTGGCCAGGAGATCGACGGGGCGTGCGGTCAGCTCGCCGCGGCCGAGCGTTAGTCTGGCCGGAACACAACTTCACAGCCAACTGCATAGCCGGAACGCATCTTCATATTCCGACAGGGGAGCGCCACAGCGCTGAGAGTGCGGCAGCCAAGGACAGGTTGGCCGCAGACCCTCTGAACCTTGCCCGGGTCATTCCGGGTAGGAAGTTCGGACATCACTCAAGCTGTTGCGCCCTGCCCGCGGACCCTACGGTCCGCGGGCAGGGCCGCGTCTCTTCCTGGTCACTCCAGGAGGAATGAACTCAGTGAGCACCACCAAGAAGGTCACGGTCACCGCGGTCGCGGCGGCCATCGGGCTCGTCGCGCTCTCCGGGTGCGGCAGCTCGTCCGACAGCGGCGACAAGGCCGCCGACTCCAAGAGCGTCACGCTGGTCAGCCATGACTCCTTCAACGTCTCCAAGGACGTACTGAAGGCATTCGAGAAGAGCTCCGGCTACAAGGTCAACGTCCTCAAGGACGGGGACGCGGGCGCCGCCGTGAACAAGGCGATCCTGTCGAAGGACAACCCGCAGGGAGACGTCTTCTTCGGCGTCGACAACACCCTGCTCTCGCGCGCGCTCGACAACGACCTCTTCCAGTCGTACGAGGCCAAGGGCTCGGAGAAGGTCGGGTCGGAGTTCCGGGTCGATGGCGACAAGCATCGCGTCACGCCCGTCGACAGCGGCGACATCTGCGTCAACTACGACAAGAAGTACTTCGCCGACAAGGAGCTGGCGCCGCCGAAGTCCTTCGCGGATCTGGCCAAGCCCGCCTACAAGAATCTGCTGGTGACGGAGAACGCCGCGACCTCTTCTCCCGGCCTCGGCTTCCTGCTCGGCTCGGCCGCCGAGTACGGGGACGGGGGCTGGCAGGGCTACTGGAAGAAGCTCAAGGCCAACGGCGTCAAGGTCGTCGACGGCTGGGAGCAGGCCTATAACGAGGAGTTCTCCGGGTCCGCCGGCGGCAAGAAGGCCAAGGGCGACCGGCCGCTCGTCGTCTCCTACGCCTCCTCGCCGCCCGTCGAGGTGCTCTACGCCAAGCCGCAGCCCAAGGAGGCGCCGACCGGCGTCGCGAAGGGCACCTGCTTCCGGCAGGTCGAGTACGCGGGGCTGCTGAGCAACGCCAAGAACGAGAAGGGCGGCAAGGCGCTCCTCGACTTCCTGATCGGTGAGAAGTTCCAGGGCGACATGCCGCTGAACATGTTCGTCAACCCGGTGCGGGAGAACGTCGAGCTGCCCGAGCTGTTCGTCAAGCACGGCGTGAAGATCGACGACCCGCACACCATGGACCCGAAGAAGATCGCCGACAACCGTGAGCAGTGGGTCAAGTCGTGGACCTCGCTCGTACTGAAGTAAAGGGTCCCCGTAGGTCCCGTACGGGGTTCTCGCGGGGGAGTGCGGCGCGGCTCGGTCTGATGGCCGTGCCCGTCGCCTTCTTCGCGGTCTTCTTCGCCTATCCGGTCGCCGCGATCGTCGCGCGCGGCCTGAAGGTGGGCGGTCAGTGGCAGTTCGGGCGGATCGCGGACGTCGTCGGGCAGCCCGACGTCCGGCACGTGCTGTGGTTCACCACCTGGCAGGCGCTCGCCTCGACCGCGCTCACGCTGCTGATCGCGCTCCCCGGCGCGTATGTCTTCGCGCGCTTCGAGTTCAGGGGCAAGCAGGTGCTGCGGGCGGTCGTCACGGTGCCGTTCGTGCTGCCGACGGTCGTCGTCGGGACGGCGTTCCTCGCGCTGCTCGGCAGGGGCGGGCTGTTCGACGAGATGTGGGGCGTACGGCTCGACACGACCGTGTGGGCCATTCTGCTCGCGCACGTCTTCTTCAACTACGCCGTCGTCGTACGGACGGTCGGCGGGCTCTGGTCGCAGCTCGACCCGCGCCAGGAGGAGGCCGCGCGGATGCTCGGCGCCTCGCGGTGGACCGCCTGGCGGACGGTGACGCTGCCCGCGCTCGGCCCCGCCGTCGCCGCTGCGTCCCTCATGGTCTTCCTCTTCACCTTCACCTCCTTCGGGGTCGTGCAGATCCTCGGCGGACCCGCGTACTCGACGCTCGAAGTCGAGATCTACCGGCAGACCGCCCAGCTCCTCGACCTGTCGACGGCCGCCGTCCTGACGATCGTGCAGTTCGCGGCGGTCGGCCTGATCCTCGCCGTGCACGCGTGGACCGTGCGCCGGCGCGAGACCGCGCTGCGGTTGGTCGACGCTGCCGCCGTGGCCCGGCGGCCGCGCGGCGCGGGGCAGTGGGCCCTGCTCGGCGGGGTGATGCTGACGGTCGCCGTGCTGATCCTGCTGCCGCTCGGAGTGCTGGTCGAGCGGTCGCTGAGCGGGCCGGACGGCTATGGCTTCGCGTACTTCAGGGAGCTGACGTCGGCGGAGGGCGGGGCGTTCCTCGTCCCGCCGATCGAGGCCGTCTGGAATTCCCTCCAGTACGCGCTGGCCGCCACCGCCATCGCCCTGGTGATCGGCGGGCTCGCGGCGGCGGCGCTCACCCGGAAAGCCGGGCGCCTGGTGCGTGGCTTCGACGCGCTGCTGATGCTGCCGCTCGGGGTGTCCGCGGTGACGGTCGGCTTCGGTTTCCTGATCACGCTGGACGAACCGCCGCTCGACCTGCGGTCGACGTGGATTCTGGTGCCGCTCGCGCAGGCCCTGGTGGGTGTGCCCTTCGTCGTACGCACCATGCTGCCCGTCCTGCGCGCGGTGGACGGACGGCTGCGTGAGGCGGCCGCCGTGCTCGGGGCGTCGCCGCTGCGGGCGTGGCGGGAGGTCGACCTGCCGATGGTGCGGCGGGCGCTGCTGATCGCCGCCGGGTTCGCGTTCGCCGTGTCCCTGGGGGAGTTCGGCGCGACCGTCTTCATCGCGCGGCCGGACAACCCGACGCTCCCGGTCGCCGTGGCGCGGCTCCTGGGGCGGGCCGGGGAGCTCAACTACGGGCAGGCGATGGCACTTTCGACGATCTTGATGGTGGTGTGCGCGGTGTCGCTGCTGCTGCTCGAACGGCTCCGTACCGACCGGACGACTGGGGAGTTCTGATGGGTGCAGGAGAGGGTGCGGGTGCAGAAGAGGGTGCGGGTATGGGGTTGCTGACGTTGGTGGATGCGACCGTGCGGTTCGGGGGGCGTGCCGTGCTCGACGGTGTCGGTCTCGCGGTCGACGAGCACGAGATCGTCTGCGTGCTCGGGCCGAGCGGCAGCGGCAAGTCGACGCTGCTGCGGGCGGTCGCCGGGCTCCAGGACCTCGACGGCGGGCAGGTCCTGCTGGACGGCCGTGACCAGCGGGGCGTGCCCGCGCACAAGCGTGGGGTCGGCCTGATGTTCCAGGACCACCAGCTGTTCCCGCAGCGCGACGTGGCAGGCAATGTCGCCTTCGGGCTGCGGATGCACGGGGCTTCGCGGGGCGAACAGGCCGACCGGGTGGCCGAGTTGCTCGAACTCGTGGGGCTGCCGGGGGCGCAGCGGCGGGCCGTCGCCTCGCTCTCGGGCGGCGAGCAGCAGCGGGTCGCTCTCGCGCGGGCGCTCGCGCCGAGGCCGCGGCTGCTGATGCTCGACGAGCCGCTCGGGCAGCTCGACCGCTCGCTGCGGGAGCGCCTTGTCGTCGAACTCCGCGAGCTTTTCGACGAGTTGGGTACGACGGTTCTTGCGGTCACGCATGACCAGGGCGAGGCGTTCGCGCTCGCGGACCGGGTCGTGGTGATGCGGGACGGGCGGATCGCACAGTCCGGTACGCCGCTTGAGGTCTGGCGGCAGCCGGTGGATGAGTTCGTGGCGCGGTTCCTGGGCTTCGACAATGTCGTCGACGCGACGGTGGTCGGTGAGGTGGCTGATACGGCCTGGGGGAAGGTGCCGGTGCCGGTGCCTGGGGACGCGGGTGCGGATGGTGGGCGGTGCCGGTTGCTGGTGCGGCCGGCCGGGGTGCGGCTGGTGCCCGTCGACGAGGGGCTGCCGTGTGTGGTGACGGCGCGGACCTTCCGGGGTACGCATGTCGCCGTCCATCTGGAGCCTCGGTCCGGGCCGCGGCTTGAGGCTGCCTGTGCGTTGCGGGATGCGCCTGGGGTGGGGGAGTCGGTGGGGGTTGTGTTTGATGTGGGGGATGTTGTGGTTTTGGGCTGAGGGAGGGGCGGAAGGCGCGGAATACCTGCGGTGGGCGTTAATCGGGTGTGTGTTGTGCGGGGGGCTGCCTAGGGTCTCGTGCATGACAACGTTGAAGTACGAGCGCCACTGTGCCGAAGTCGTCGTTCAGCTGGGCCTGTTGAGGGAGACGCTGGTCGGGGCGGATCTGTCGGCCACCGTGCCGACCTGCCCTGAGTGGACGCTGGGGCACCTCGCCCGGCACGTGGGGGGCGCCGTGCGCTGGGCCGCGCGGCTGGTGGCCACCCGGGCCACGGAGGACATTCCGGAGGAGGACGTCCCCGGAATCCACGGGCCGGAGGGGGACGATCCCGCGGCTCTCGACGCGTGGCTGGCGGAGACCGCCGAGTTGGTCGCGGCGGCGTGGGTCGGTGTGGACGCCGATACCCCGGTGTGGTCCTGGTCCGATCAGCATCATGCCGGGTTCTGGGCGCGGCGCATGACGCATGAGGTGGCTGTTCATCGGGCCGATGCGGCTCTTGCCGTGGGCGTGCCGTATGTGGTCGCGGCGGATGTCGCCGCCGACGCGATTGATGAGTGGCTGGAGATCGTGCAGTTCGTGCAGCGGAATGAGGTGGGGGATTCCGCTGGGGAGTTGTGTGCGGGGGTGCTCGGTGAGGGGCGCAGCATTCATCTGCACGCGACTGATGGGGTGCCGTCGTTGGATGCCGAGTGGCTCATCGAGTTCGGGGCGGAGGGGTTTGCTTGGCGGCGTGGGCATGAGAAGGCGACGGTTGCTTTGCGGGGGCCGTTGACTGAGGTGTTGCTGGCGTTTTATCGGCGGCGGGGTTTGGACGGTGGGGGTGTGGAGGTTTTGGGGGAGCGGGAGTTGATGGATTTCTGGTTGGAGCGGGCGTCGTTCGGGTGATTTTTCCCCAACCCCGCCCCTTCCCGAAAACCCGCTGGGCGCGGGGGCCTTGGGGGCGGGCGGGTCGGGTTCCGCGCGGAGGCCTTGGCTGCTGTGATCACCGGCTTCGCCGAGTTCGTCCTCAAGCGCCGGACGGGCTGGAGGGGGCGTCGGTCGGTTGGAAGGATCGCCGGACGGGCTGGATTGACCGCCGGTCAGGTGGGTGAACGCTGGGCGGGTTGGAGGGTTCGCCGGTCGGTGGGGGTGCACCGGGTGGGCTGGGTGGTTCGCCGGTTGGGTGGATGGTTCGCTGGGTGGGTGGGGCTTGTGCGCGGCGGCTTTGGGCGCTGTCGTCACCGGCTCCGCCGAGTTCGTCCTCAAGCGCCGGACGGGCTGGGTTGACCGCCGGTCGGGTGGGCGAATGCCGGATGGGCTGGAGGGTTTGCCGGTCGGTTGGAAGGTTCGCCGGGCGGGCTGGATTGGCCGCCGGTCGGGTGGGCGAATGCCGGACGGGCTGGAGGGGGGCGCCGGTTCGTTGGAAGGTCTGATGGGTGGGTGGGGAATTGTGGGTCGTTCAGCTGCCTGTCGTCAGTGATGACAGTGTTGCCGGGGCCTCCTCCACCCTGTCCACCAAGGCGATCCTTGGTTCCATCGAGCGGCCTTGGGCCAAGGCCTGGAGCAGGGGCCAGGCCGGGAGGTCCCTTGTCCAGTGCGTGTGGTTCACCAGGATCATCGGGGTCGGTTCGCCGCGCGACTCGTAGTAGTTCGGCGTAGCAGCGTCGAAGATCTCCTGGAGCGTGCCCGCCGCGCCCGGCAGGAAGATCACGCCCGCGTTCGAGCGGGCCAGGAGGCCGTCCTCGCGGGTGGCGTTGGCGAAGTACTTGGCCAGGTGCGTGGCGAAGGCGTTCGGCGGCTCGTGACCGTAGAACCACGTGGGGATGCCCACCGACGCGCCGCCGGACGGCCACCGCTCGCGGACGTCGAACGCCGCCCGCGCCCACTCGGTGACCGAGGGGGTGAAGGACGGTGCCTTCGCGAGGAGTTCGAGCGCCTCGTCCAGCATCTCGTCGCGGAAGACGGACGCGTACGCGCCCAGGTTCGCCGCCTCCATCGCGCCGGGTCCGCCACCGGTGGCGACCGTGAACCCGGCGCGGGCCAGCGAGCGGCCGAGCCGGGCGGCGCCCTCGTACTCCTCCGTGCCGCGGGCCATCGCGTGACCGCCCATGACGCCCACCACCCGCGCGCTGACGAGCAGTTCGTCGAGGGCGTCCGAGACCGAGTCGTCGTGGATCGCCCGGAGCATCGACGAGAAGACGTCGCCGTCCGCCTTGGTCTCCTGGAACCACGCGTACGCGCCGGCGTCAGGAGTCGCCTCGTACCCACCCTCGTGGAGTCCCGCGAAGAGTTCGTCCGGCGTGTAGAGAAGACCGCGGTACGGGTCGAACGGCAGGCCGGGGACGGGTGGGAACACCAGCGCCCCTGCGGTCCGCATCGCGTCCACCGCGCTCTGCTCCATCGCGCACCCGAGGAACACGGCGCCCGTGGCGTCGCAGTCCCGCAGCACGGACGTACGCGCCATCAGGTCTATGGCCTGGACGCGGCATCCGGCGAGCGAGCCGCCCGCGGCGATCTCGTCGAACTCCGCGAGCGACTCGATCTCGCGGTCGCTGCCGGGGAGCCGGGGGGATGGTCCGTGGGCGAAGGAGGGTGTGGGGGTGGAGGTGGGTGTCGAGGTGGGCGTGGGGTCGGGCTTGGGAGTTGGTTGCATTCGGCCATGCTAGGGACGCAGTCCGGGCGGTGGGGCTTGACCCTTAACCTCAGCCCCGCACCCCGCACCCCGGCCCTGCACCCCGGCCCCCACCTCAGCCCTGCACCTCGGACTCGTCCATCCACATGATTTCCCAGGTGTGGCCGTCCAGGTCGTCGAAGGCGCGGCCGTACATCATGCCGAAGTCCTGCGTCTTGCCCGCCGTGCCACCGGCCGCGACGGCCTTGTCGACCAGCTCGTCGACCTTCTCGCGGCTCTCGGCGCTCAGACAGAGCAGCGTCTCGCTCGTCGTCCGCGCGTCCGCGATCTGCTTGTCGGTGAACTGCTGGTAGTGCTTCTTGCTCAGCAGCATGGCGATGATCGTGTCGCTGATCACGACACAGGCGCAGTCGTCCGTCGTGAACTGGGGGTTGATCGTGTAGCCGAGCTCCGTGAAGAACTTCTTCGAGCTGTCGACGTCGTTCACGGCGAGGTTCACGAAGATCATCTGCTGGTACATGAGGTGTCTCCCGATGCTGTGAGGTGCACGCGAGGGCCGAGCGAGTTCTGCGCGAGTCTGCGCGGACACCGCGTGATGCGTGCGTCGTTCCGTGGCTTACGGAGGGGTAGACGCACGTTCGACGCGGAACTCATCGCCCCTCGCGGAACTTTTTTCCCAGGAGTTCGACCAGGGCTCCGCAGCAGCCGATCAACAGCCCCTCAACAGCCCCTCAACAGCCCCTCAACAGCCCCTCAATAGCTCCTCAACAGCTCCTCAGCAGCCCCTCAGCCCGTCAGCGGCAGTGCCGCCAGCTGCGCCACCACCCACGTCAGCGGGCCGAACACCGCCGCCAGCGCGCCCGCCCGCAGCGCCGCCGTACCGCGCAGCATCGACGTCGGCGCCCCCAGCTGGAGCAGCGCCGATGTCGTGTCGGAGCGTGCGTGCTTGGCCTCGACGGCGGCCGTGGCCAGCGTGAGCACCGCGCAGCCCGCGACGAGCAGCGAGCCGAGCGCGGTCAGCGGACCGACGTCAGGCCGGTCGCCGGAGTAGAGCGTGAGCCCGGCGTACGCCGCGGAGCCCACCACGCAGAGCACCCCCAGCGGCCGCCCGATCCGCCGGGCCTCCTCCTGCAGCCCGCGCCCGGCCAGGAGCCGCACCGCCCCGGGCCTGGCCGCCTGGAGAATCCGGCCGCACAGGTACGTGAGGCCGGGCCCCGCCAGGGCGAGGCCCACCGCAGTGATCGCCCATCCGGCGAGCACACCCGCGGGGCTGCCGGTCAAGCCGCCCGGCAGTGTCAGGTTCGAGGTGCCGGGTGCGCGGCTCGCGTACGCCTCGACGGCGAGGCCCGCCGCGAGGAGCGCGATGCCCCAGGGCAGCCCGCTCGGCGGGGCGGCGGGCGCGTCCGGGTCCACGGGTTCCTTCCGCTCGGTGCCCGGCTTGCTGTGGCGCTTGGTCGTCCGGGGGCGCAGGACGGCCGCGCTCGCGGCGGACGCGGTCAGCGGCACCAGGGCGAGCAGGGTGAGCGCGGCGGCGACGGGCAACGGCTGCCCGGCGGCGAGCAGTTCGGAGGCGGCGCCGTCGAACGGCAGGCCCGTCAGATCGCCGCGCAGGTGCAGGAAGAACAGGAGCGCCACCATCGAGCCGAGCGTGCACGCGACGGCCGTGGAGATCGTGGCGAGGACCGTGAGCCTGGCGGGACCGAGCCCCACCGCGGAGAGTCCGGAGCGCGGTTTGGTCGCCGGGTCGGTGCGCGCGACGGTGACGGCGAAGTACACGGTGGCGGCGATCGGCGCGACGCACCAGGCGAGCCGCAGCACGGCCCCGCCGGACGCGTCCGGGTGGCCCATCGCGTACCCCAGCGTGCACAGCAGCAGGAAGCCGGTGCCGGCCGAGGCCGCGGCCACGAGCAGCCTGCGCAGCTGGACCAGGGGGCGGGCCCCGCGGGCTAGACGGAGAGCGAGCACGCGGCCCGGCCTTCCGCGTCGTCGGACTCACCCTCGGCGGAATCGGAGGCACCAGAGGCCCCAGAGGCCCCAGAGGCCCCAGAGGCAGCAGGGGAAGCAGAGGAAGCGGAGGCAGCAGCGTCGGTGTCGGCATCCGCGTCATCCCCCGCCTGCCCGCCTCCCTCGGCTGCTTCCCCCGCGTCCCCCACGTCTCCCGTATCCCCCGCCGCGACCTCCCCCGCCCCCGGCAAATGCACCGTGTTCACGCGGCGGCCGTCGAGCAGGGTGACCGTGCGGTCGGCGAGGGTGGCGATCTCCGGGTCGTGCGTGGCGAGGACGACCGTGATGCCGTGCGAGCGGGCCGCGGTCGTCAGCGTGCGCAGGACGTGGGCGCGGTCGGCGCGGTGCAGCGGTGCCGTCGGCTCGTCGGCGAAGATCACGGACGGCATGGTGACCAGGGAGCGGGCGATGGCGATGCGCTGGCGCTGGGCCTGGAGCAGCGCGTGCGGCCGCTTGCGGGCGCAGTCACCGATGTCGAGGCGGTCGAGCCACTCCTGGGCCGTGGCCTTGGAGGCCCGGTGCGACGAGCCGCGCAGCATCAGCGGCAGCGCGACGTTCTCCCGGGCCGTGAGCTCGGGGACGAGGTGCGGCTCCGGGTCGATCCAGCCGAAGCGGTCGCGGCGCAGGCGTTCGCGGATGGCCGGGCTCATCGTGTGTACCGGCGTGCTGTTGAACCAGACCTCGCCCTGCTGGGGCAGGAGCTGGCCGGAGAGACAGCGCAGAAGAGTCGTTTTGCCGCTGCCGCGCGGGCCGGTGACGGCGAGGATCTCGCCCTCGCGGACACCGAGGGATACGCCGGTGAGCGCGGGCGAGCCGTTGTGCGTGACGTGCAAGGCGCGTGCCCACAGCACGTCGTTGTCCGGCGGGGCCACCATCACGTACACCTCGGTTCAGATCAGTTTGCCTCCCCCGTACGGGGGAACGAAGGCGGGGCCGATCGGTCACTGGGCACGCTAGGGATCCAGGCCGTGCTGCCTGGAAACGACGCGGCCCGGGGGCGCCCGTTCTCACTCGAACGGGCGCCCCCGGGGCCGGTATTGATCACTCGATCACACTATGGGTCCCTGTGGAGCCGTAAGGGACTCCATGGGTTCCCGTAATCCTGGGTTCCCGTAATCCTGGGTTCCCGTAATCCTGGGTTCCCGGGATCAGAGCTTCGTCCACGCCTCCGTGAGGACGTGGCGCAGGATGCCCTCGATCTCGTCGAAGGTCTCCTGGGTGGAGATCAGCGGCGGGGCGAGCTGGACGACCGGGTCGCCACGGTCGTCGGCGCGGCAGTACAGGCCGTTCTCGTACAGCGCCTTGGAGAGGAAGCCGTACAGGACGCGCTCGGTCTCCTCGTCGTTGAACGTCTCCTTGGTGGCCTTGTCCTTCACGAGCTCGATGCCGTAGAAGAAGCCGTTGCCGCGGACGTCGCCGACGATCGGCAGGTCGTGCAGCTTGCGCAGGGTCTGGAAGAACGCGTCCTCGTTGTCGAGGACGTGCTGGTTGAGACCCTCCTTCTCGAAGATGTCGAGGTTGGCGAGGCCGACCGCGGCGGAGACCGGGTGGCCGCCGAAGGTGTAGCCGTGCAGGAAGGTGTTGTCGCCCTTGTAGAACGGCTCGGCGATCTTGTCCGAGACGATGCAGGCGCCGATCGGGCTGTAGCCCGAGGTCATGCCCTTGGCGCAGGTGATCATGTCCGGGACGTAGCCGAACTTGTCACAGGCGAACATCGTGCCGAGGCGGCCGAAGGCGCAGATGACCTCGTCCGACACGAGCAGCACGTCGTACTTGTCGCAGATCTCGCGCACGCGCTGGAAGTACCCGGGCGGGGGCGGGAAGCAGCCGCCCGCGTTCTGCACCGGCTCCAGGAAGACGGCCGCGACCGTCTCCGGGCCCTCGAAGAGGATCTCCTGCTCGATCTGGTCGGCGGCCCAGCGGCCGAAGGCCTCGGGGTCGTCGCCGTGGATCGGGGCGCGGTAGATGTTCGTGTTCGGCACCTTGTGCGCGCCGGGGACCAGCGGCTCGAAGGGGGCCTTCAGGGCGGGCAGACCGGTGATGGACAGGGCGCCCTGCGGGGTGCCGTGGTAGGCGACCGCGCGCGAGATGACCTTGTACTTCGTGTGGTTGCCGGTGAGCTTGTGGTACTGCTTCGCCAGCTTCCACGCGGTCTCGACCGCCTCGCCGCCACCGGTGGTGAAGAAGACCTTGTTGAGGTCGCCGGGCGCGTGGTTGGCCAAACGTTCCGCCAGCTCGACGGCCTTCGGGTGGGCGTAGCTCCACACCGGGAAGAAGGCCAGTTCCTGCGCCTGCTTGTACGCCGTCTCGGCGAGCTCGTGACGACCGTGGCCCGCGTTGACCACGAACAGCCCGGAGAGGCCGTCCAGGTACTTCTTGCCCTTGTCGTCGTAGATGTAGGTGCCCTCGCCACGCACGATGGTGGGCACGGGTGCGTTCTCGTAGTCCGACATGCGGGTGAAGTGCATCCACAAGTGGTCGTACGCGGTTTGGCTGAGGTCCTTGCTCACGGCTATCGGGTTCCCCACATATAGGTCTGCTTCTTGAGCTTCAGATAGACGAAGCTCTCGGTGGAGCGCACGCCGGGGAGGGCGCGGATGCGCTTGTTGATCACTTCGAGAAGGTGGTCGTCGTCCTCGCAGACGACCTCCACCATCAGGTCGAAGGAGCCCGCGGTCATCACCACGTACTCACACTCGGCCATGGCCGTCAGCGCCTCCGCGACGGGGTCCAGGTCACCCTCGACGTTGATGCCGACCATCGCCTGGCGCCGGAAGCCCACGGTGAGCGGGTCCGTGACGGCGACGATCTGCATCACGCCCTGGTCGAGCAGCTTCTGGACGCGTTGGCGCACGGCCGCTTCGGACAGGCCCACGGCCTTGCCGATGGCGGCGTACGGACGGCGTCCGTCCTCCTGAAGCTGTTCGATGATCGCCAGGGAGACGGCGTCGATGGGAGAAGAGCCGTTCCCGTGTCGGGAACTACTGGAATCTGCGCTGCGACTGGCCACGACCCCATGGTGCACAGGAGTCGACAGTTCCGCAAGGTCAGATCGATGAAATTCGTTGTCTGAAGCTTCAATCGTCACGGATTTCGCAGTTCTGGGGCTCCGGGTATGTTGAAAGCGTCGGTACACCGACTAGGGTGGGTGTCTCATCCACTGGACATCTGACTGGAGGGCCGGAAGTGACCACCGAGCTGCGCCGTCTGCGTAACTACATCAACGGAGAATTCCGGGACGCCGCCGACGGCCGGACCACCGAAGTGGTCAACCCCGCCAACGGCGAGCCCTACGCCACCGCGCCCCTGTCGGGGCAGGCCGACGTCGACGCCGCGATGGAGGCGGCCGCCGCCGCGTTCCCCGCCTGGCGTGACCTGACGCCCGCCGAGCGCCAGAAGGCCCTGCTGAAGATCGCCGACGCCTTCGAGGAGCGCGCCGAGGAGCTCATCGCGGCCGAGGTCGAGAACACGGGCAAGCCGACCGGCCTCACGCGGTCCGAGGAAATCCCGCCCATGGTCGACCAGATCCGCTTCTTCGCGGGTGCGGCCCGGATGCTCGAGGGCCGCGCGGCCGGCGAGTACATGGAGGGTCTGACCTCCATCATCCGCCGCGAGCCGATCGGCGTCTGCGCGCAGGTCGCGCCCTGGAACTACCCGATGATGATGGGCGTATGGAAGTTCGCCCCGGCGCTCGCCGCGGGCAACACCGTCGTCCTCAAGCCCTCGGACACGACCCCCGCGTCGACCGTCCTGATGGCCGAGATCATCGGCTCGATCGTCCCCAAGGGTGTCTTCAACGTCGTCTGCGGCGACCGTGACACCGGCCGCGCGATGGTCGAGCACAACACCCCGGCGATGGCCTCCATCACCGGCTCCGTGCGTGCCGGCATGCAGGTCGCCGAGTCCGCCTCCAAGGACCTCAAGCGGGTCCACCTGGAGCTGGGCGGCAAGGCGCCGGTCGTCGTCTTCGAGGACGCCGACCTCGCCAAGGCCGTCGAGGACATCTCCATGGCGGGCTTCTTCAACGCGGGCCAGGACTGTACGGCCGCCACGCGCGTGCTCGTCCACGAGTCCATCCACGACGAGTTCGTGACCGCGCTCGCCAAGGCCGCGGCCGACACGAAGACCGGCCAGCCGGACGACGAGGACGTGCTCTTCGGCCCGCTGAACAACGCCAACCAGCTGAAGCAGGTCTCCGGCTTCATCGACCGCCTTCCGGCGCACGCCAAGGTCGAGGCGGGCGGTCAGCGGGTCGGCGAGAAGGGCTTCTTCTACGCCCCGACCGTCGTCTCGGGCCTGAAGCAGGACGACGAGATCATCCAGAACGAGGTCTTCGGCCCGGTCATCACCGTCCAGTCCTTCACGGACGAGGAGCAGGCCGTCTCGTACGCGAACGGTGTGGACTACGCCCTGGCCTCCTCGGTCTGGACGCAGAACCACGCGCGCGCCATGCGGATGTCCAAGGTCCTCGACTTCGGCTGCGTCTGGATCAACACGCACATCCCGCTGGTCGCGGAGATGCCGCACGGCGGCTTCAAGAAGTCCGGCTACGGCAAGGACCTCTCGGCCTACGGCTTCGACGACTACACGCGCATCAAGCACGTCATGACGTCGATCGAGGGCTGAGCCCGCACGACCCAGGACCGCTCGGGCCTCCGCTAATTGAATGGCCCGGCCCAGCCGCCCCCGCGTACCGTCAGGAACGCGGGGGCGGCTCCGTGGTGTGCTTCCTTCTTTCTCATCTCTGCAAAAGATCCGTAGCGCACCCACTCCCCGCCCCCGCCTTTCTGTACTTCCGGGGGTGCGACCTGATGGTGATGACGACGACGGCTGACGACCTCGCCGGGCTGCTGCTGCGGCGCCGGCAGAGCGTGTACGTGCCCTCCGGCGCCGGGCGGTCCGCCGAGACCGCCGCCGCCGTGGTCGTCCTCGAGGCCGAACTCGCCGACCGCGGGCACCTGCTGACCGCGCCGCTGCGCCGCGCGCTGACCGGGCTCTGCGTCGCCGACCTCGCCGCGACCGGCATGAAGCTGCTCGCCGACGTCGACGCGCTGATGGGCTCCGACCGCCGGCATGCCCCGCTGTTTCGGCGCTTCCCGGACGAGATCGCGTACCAGCCCGCGTACGACCGCTACACCTCCCTCGTCGTCGAACACCTCGCCGCCCAGCCGCACCAGCCCTGCATGAACTGCGCGGGCACCACGGCGCGCGTCCGTGCGCTCAAGCCGTGCGCGCATCTGCTGTGCGACGACTGCCACCGCAAGGAACTGGACACGGGCTGCTGCGACGACTGCTGCGTCTGGTACGCCTGCCCCATCTGCGAGAACCGCTACGAGACCGACGGGCCCACCAACCCCTGGCTCGACACCGGGGCCGGCCGGGGCGGTGACGGCGGCGAGATCCTGCGCGCGCTGTGCCTCGCGGCGCCGGGGGATGCCGCCGCCGAGCTCGCCGCCCTGCTCGCCCGGCGTACGCCGCTGAACCCGCAGGACCACGACGACCTGGTGCTGCTTCTCGGGTACGCGGACCCCGCCGACGCCGCCGACTGGCTTCCGGCCGAGATCCCGCTGCGCGAGAGCAAGGCGCTCGCTCTCGCGCCGCTGCTCGACGTGCCGGACGCGCGCCCGCTGGTCATCCGGCACGCCGACACCGCCACCGACGTCCTTCGCATCCTCGTCGTACGGTCCGGGGGCGACCCCGACCTGCTCGAACTGCCGCGCCTGCGCGGGCTGCCGCGTCCCCTGCGCCGTGAACTCCTCGCCCTGCTCGACGGGTTCGATCTGCGGCGGCTCGCCGAGGACATGGACCGCCACCCGCGCGCCTGGAAACGCGTCGGCGAAATCCTGCACCCCTTCGAGCAGGCCCACCGGCACGCGCGCGTGGCGCTCGCCTTCGCCGTCCTGCGCGGAACCCGCCTCGGCGACAGCGCACTCTCCGAGGTGCTGCTCGCCGAAGCCGCACGCCATGAGGACGTCCGTATCGAGGGCGACCGGCTGCGGATCTCCACCTGGCAGGGCCGGGTCGAGGAGGCCATCGGCCGCTGGGACACCACCGCCGCGGCCGGACTGCTGCGCGAGCGCCCCGGTGAACTCCTGCGCCGCCTGGACCTGTTGCTGGCCCGCTCGGGCGCCGCGACCCTGCCGGAGGCGGTGGCCGACGCGCTCGCGGACGCGCTGCCCCGCTCCGGACCCGGGCCGCTGCTCGGCGCGTACGGCCCCATGAAGGTCCGCGCCGAGCCGGGGCACCGGCGCGTCTTCTTCCCGCGCGGACGCGTCACCCAGGCGTACGCGGTCGACGACGACCGGCCGCCGCTGCCGTCCCGGGTGGCGGGGCGCGCCGGTGAGCTGATCGAGGCGGAGGCGGTGCGGCGGCTGGCCGCGGGGGAGGGCGAGCGGTACGAGGTCGCGGTCCTCGACGCCTCGCTCGACGACCTGCCGGTGCCGTTCGCCGAGCGGGCCTCCGCCGCCTCGCTGGTCGCCGTGCCGCGCGGCAGCTCGCTGCCCATGCCCGCGGACAGCGAGAAGGTGCGGCTCTTCCTGCACTGGCTGCAGCCCAAGGGCGTGCGCGTCGACCTCGACCTGTCCGTCGCGCTCTACGACGACCTGTGGCGTTTCGTCGGGCTGTGCGACTACACGCATCTGACGTATGCGGGCGGCGCGGCCCGGCACTCCGGGGACCTGACGTCGGCGCCCGCCCCGAGCGGTGCCACCGAGTACCTGGACCTCGACCTGCCGCGGCTGGCCAACGCGGGGGTGCGGTTCGTGGTGCCCGCCGTCCTCTCGTACAACAACGTGCCCTTCGACCAACTCCCGGACGCCTTCGCGGGGTTCATGGCGGTGGAGGGCACGGGGCGCGCGGTCTACGACCCGCGCACCGTCCGGCAGCGCTTCGACCTCGCGGGCGACGCGGCGCTGCGCGTGCCGATGATCGTCGACCTGCGGTCGCGTCGCGCCTGGTGGGCGGACGTCACCCTCGCCACGGGCGAGGGCAACCACGACGTGTGGCGCTACCGCAAGCAGCTCGGCCGCATGGGCAACGACCTGCTCGACACCTTCCGGCCACGCGGCCGGGCCACCCTGTGGGACCTCGCCTGCTGGACGGCGGCGGCACGCACCGACGGACCGGTGTACGTGCGCGGCCGCGGCCACGTCCTGTGGGGGTACCGCCGTGCCGACGACGAGCCGCGCGCCGACTTCGCGCTGCGGGTCCGCGACGGCTGGGAGCCGGACGAGCTGCGTGCGGAGCCGGGTCCCGAACTGGTTGGCCGGAGCGCCCTTCTGGCCCTGCTGCACGGCGAGTTGGAGGGGGCGTCTGAGGTCGCATCCGGCACGGCGTACCGCCTCTACCCGGGGCCGGTCGACGCCGCGCCGCTGGAGCGGATCACCGCGGGGGACCTGGCGGGGTGGCTGGCGCCGGTGTGATGCGGGCCGGATGCGGGCCGGCGGCGGGCCGGTCTCCGATCGACAGGGTGTCGGTTCCGGGCCGCTCGGCTCGACGCAGCGTCCATTGCCTGTACGTGACACGCAGGCGCATGCTGCCGAAGTGCGAGCGAATCCCAGTGCCTCCTCAGCGTCCCGCCGGTCGGTCTCTCGCCGGTCGGTCTCCCGTCGGCCGGTCTCCCGCCGGTCCCTGCTGCGTGCCCTCGGCGGCGGGGCGGCCGTCAGCACACTGGCGGGCTGCGGCGTGCCCGCCGCGTACATCGCTCCCGGCGATCGTGCCGCGGGGGACCGCTCGCGGCGGGACAAGACGCTGACCTTCGCCAACTGGCCGCTCTACATCGACACCGACGACGATGACGCGACGAAGCGGCCCTCGCTCGACGCCTTCGAGAAGCGGACCGGCATCGACGTCCGCTACACGGAGGAGATCAACGACAACGACGAGTTCTTCGGCAAGATCAGCCCGTCCCTGATGAACCATCAGGAGACCGGCCGCGACCTCATCGTCATCAGCGACTGGATGTGCGCGCGCTTCGTGCGGCTCGGCTGGGTCCAGGAGATGGACCGCGCGCGGCAGCCGAACGTCACCAAGTACCTGGACCCGCTGCTGCGTTCACCGCACTTCGACCCGGGGCGCAAACACACCGTGCCCTGGCAGTCGGGCATCACCGGCATCGCGTACAACAAGCGGGCGCTGGGCCGGGAGATCAAGCACGTGTCCGACCTCTGGGCCGGCGATCTCAAGGGCAAGGTCACGCTGCTCTCCGGCCTCGACGAGGCGTTCGCGCTGCTCATGCAGGGCGACGGGGTCGACATCACGAAGTGGAAGGCGGACGACTTCCACCGCATGTGCGACCGGGTGGAGAAGCTGGTGGCCTCGAAGCACGTCCGCCGCTTCACCGGCAACGACTACATCAAGGACTTGTCGAGTGGCGACGTCCTGGCCTGCCAGGCCTACAGCGGTGACGTCATCCAGCTCCAGGCGGACGACCCGGACATCGAGTTCGTCGTCCCCGAGGAGGGCGCGGAACTCTGGGCGGAATCCCTGATGATCCCGAACCTGGCCCGCCACAAGCAGAACGCGGAACGGCTCATCGACTACTACTACGACCCCGAGGTGGCCGCGGAGCTCGCCGCCTGGGTCAACTACGTCTGCCCGGTGCCTGCCGCGCGGGACGTCCTCGCCTCGTCCAAGGACAAGGAGCTGGCGGCCCTCGCCGAGGACCCGTTGATCTTCCCGGACGACGCGATGCGGGGGCGCCTGGCGATCGCGCGCGACATCACGTCGAAGGAGCGAACGGAGTTCGCCAAGCGGTGGAACGCGATAGCGGGGTTGTAGAAGCCCCGTAGCCGCCGCTGATCAGGCACCGAGCCGGCGCTGCGCAGGCACCGCGCCGCCGCTGATCAGGCACCGCGCCGGCGCAGAGCCTTCCGGACGGCGTCGACCCCGTCCTCGCACAGCATCCCCCAGTACTCCAGCTTGTCCGTCACGGTCATCCGCACCGACTGCCACTTGAACCAGAGGGGAAGCTGCCGGAACGGCACGAAACCCAGGGTGTCCCTGAGGGCGTGCTCGGCGAAGCCACCGGGGCCCTCGGCGCGCAGCGCGGCGTACAGCTCCGGGGTGAGTGCGTTGTTGAGGCGGGCCGCGGTGCCCGCCGCGGTGTACGCGAACCCCCGCTGACCGTGGTCCGGCAACCCCATCGCCCGGATGATGCGGGGCGAGGCCTCCGCCAGCGTGCAGTTATAGGCGAGGCCGATGGCTGCCGTGCCGAGGTTGCGCTCGCCGCGGTCGTACGCCGCGTCCCACTCGGCGGGGTCGTCGAGGCCCAGCAGGCCTTCGCCGCTCTCCCAGTTCCAGTCGGCCGCCATGGCCATTGCTCCTTCCTGCCCGCCCGTGCGGAACCCCGTGCTCGATTTGAACACCCACGAGTCCCGTTCCGTTTCATAGGTAACTGCATGGCTCGTGCGGCCCTCCCGTCCGGGTGCCGCGGAAAAGGACGAACTTGATGATCAAGCGAACCGGCCTTCTCGTGGGGCTCGCCGCTCTGCCCGCCGCTCTCCTCACCGTGGTCGTCGCGTCCCCGGTGTTCGCGGCGGACCCTCCGGCCTACCAGATCGACCTGGCCCCGCTGAACGACTCCGGCTCCACGGGGACTGCCCTCCTGAGCCTGCGCGGCAACGCCTTGACCGTATGGATCAAGTCGGAGGGCCTGGTGCCGGGGCAGCCCTCGGCGCAGCACCTGCACGGTTCCACCGACGGGCACGACTTCCAGTGCCCGGACGACGGCGACGACACCAACGGCGACGGCGTCCTCAACAACACCGAGGCCACCGTCCACTACGGCGACATCAACATCTCGCTGACCGAGTCCGGTGCCACCGACGCGGCCAGCGGTCTCGCCGTGGACCGGATGCCGGTGGCCGACGCGCAGGGCAAGGTCTCCTACAAGCGCACCATCACCGTGGGGCAGGACGTGGTCGAGCACATCAAGGACCTGCACATCGTGCAGCACGGCATCGACCCCAACGACAACGGCAAGTACGACTTCGAGGGCGCCGGCAAGAGCGAACTCGACCCGAAGCTTCCCCAGGAGGCCACCGCTCCGACCAACTGCGGTGTGGTCAAGGGCGCGGCCGTCGGGTCCGTCCCCATCGGCGGGGTCGAGACCGGAGGGGACGCGGAGGACCGTACGTCCACCGGTGCCGTGACCGGAGCCGCCGGGGCCGCGGCGGTGGCCGCCGCCGGGACGCTGGTGCTCGTCAGGCGGCGCATGATGACCCCCGCCGTCGTCGCGAAGACCGGGGACGCCGCGTGAGCCGCTCGGCCTGGCGGGCGTGGACCGGGCTGCGACGCGCCTCCTCGGCCGTGGTCGCCGCCGTCGCGGCGGCCCTGGTGCTCACCGCGTGCGCGGGCCCGGACGACACCGCCGCCGCGCCCGCCCCACCCCGCCAGAGCGCGGCGGGGGAGGGCACGACGGGGGACGGCACGACGGGGGATGGCACGGGTGATGGACCCACGCCGTCGGCCGGATCGGGCAAGGACGCCCCCGAGGCCCTGGCCCGGTCGGTTCCGCAGCGCGTCGCCATCCCCTCGCTGGGGGTGTCCAGCGCGCTGGAGACGCTCGGGCAGGGCAAGGGCGGGGCGATGACGACGCCGAAGGACCCCGACCTGGCGGGCTGGTACGAACCGGGCCCCACCCCCGGCTCCAAGGGCCCGGCGGTGATCGCGGGCCACGTGACCTGGAACGGCGCGGACGCCGTCTTCAAGAAGCTGAAGTCGATGAAGGCCGGGGACACGATCGAGGTCACACGCGAGGACGGCAGGACCGCCACCTTCGCGGTGGACCGCGTCGAGGAGTATCCGAAGAAGGAATTTCCCACCCTGGAGGTCTACAAGAACATCGACCACGCGGGGCTGCGCCTGATCACCTGCGGCGGAGAGTTCGACGCGGACCGCAACTACTACCCCAACAACGTGACGGTGTTCGCGAGCATGACGGGCGTCGCGTAGGCGCGGCGTGCGGCCCAGGATCAGCCCCCGGGGCCCGGCCCGGTCTCAGCCCCTCTTCATGGCCGTCAGGGCGATCCGCTCGGCGACCGGGTTCATGTCCTTCCCCTTGGCGTCGGTCGCGTTCACCGAGTAGACGAGGGTCCGGGAGCCGTCCTCGGTGGAGGCGATCATGTTCGTGTAGCCGTAGCGGGAGCCGGTCTTGAGCCAGACCACCGTGTCGTCCTCCAGCTCCATCCGCTGGAGCCCCGCGCCGAACATGGCTTCGGGGGCGCCCGGCGCCAGCTTCGGCAGGGTGAGCATCTCCTTCAACTGCGGCTCGGGCAGGACCTTTCCGTCGAACAGCGCCTGCGTGAAGACCTCCAGGTCGGCGGTGGAGGAGATCATGTCGCCCGCCGCGAAGCGGTCGTACTGGTTCCACTCGGTGATGTCGACGAGCCGGGTGGTGCCGTCCGGCTGCTTCACGCTCTGGTAGCCGCGGTTGTGCGGACCGCGGATGCGGAGGTCGGTCCCGGGGAAGTAGGTGTCGCGCATCCGCAGCGGCTTGAAGATCCGCTGCGCGGCCTGATGGGCGTACGAGTCCCCGGTGACCCGCTCGATGAGCATGCCGAGCACGGTGTAACCGATGTTGCGGTAGTGCTGCTCGTCGCCGGGCGCGTGCTGGGGCCCCTTGGAGATGGCCGACGCGACGACCTTCCGGTAGTCCAACGTGTCGAAGCGGTGGGCGTATTCGTCGTCGAAGCCGTCGCCCGAGCGCAGCCCGCTGGTGTAGTTGAGGAGGCTGCGCACGGGGATGGGCTTGAACCTCTTGTCGGGGTCCTGCTGCTTGGCGTCCTGCCGCTTCGGTTCCTGCTCCTCCGGGAACAGCTCCGGCATGTAGTGCTGCACCGGCTTGTCGAGGTCCAGTTCGCCGTCGGCGGCCAGTTGCAGCGCCACGGCGGCCGTCACGATCTTGGTCGCCGATCCGGCGCGGAAGCGCCCGTGCGGATCGGCCTTTCTCTCCGTGACCAGGTCGTGTACGCCGGAGCTCCCGCGCCACGTCCCGTCCGTGCCGCCGACGCGGACCAGGGCGGCGGTCGCGTCGGCGTTCGGGAGGCCCTTGATCGCGGCGCGCAGGGCCTTGCCGTCCGGCGCGGGCCCCTGGGAGGCGACCGCCGCGGGCGGGGTGTGCGCCTGCGCCAGGGCGGGGACGGACGCGGCGCCGGTGAGGCCGATGACGAGGGCGGCGGCGAGAGCGGTACGAGCGCGCAACTGCACGGTGTGACTCCAGGAGGGCTGCGGTGCGGAAGGTGTGCCGTCCATCCTGGTGAGCCTGCGGGCAGGCCGGATCATCATTGGGGAGGGGTGAGGGCCCGGGGAATCCCGAGGGGGCAAGCCCCGCGTAGATAGGGGGAGTTGGCGGGTCTTCCCCTAGGGGGCCTCGGCGGCGGGACGGCCCTCGGCGCGCTCCTGCGCGGCCATCACCTCGTCGCCGTGGTCGAAGGCCCACGCCCCGAAGGCCTCGATCGGGTCGAGCAACGTACGCCCCAGGGCGGTGAGTTCGTACTCGACGCGGGGCGGCGACTCGGCGTACGACCGGCGCGAGACCAGGCCGTTGTACTCCAGGCGGCGCAGGGTCTCGGTGAGGATCTTGGGGCTGATGCCGCCGATCAGTCCGCGCAGCTCACGCGGGCGGCGCGGGCCGTGCCGCAGGGCCCAGAGCGTCACCGCGTTCCAGGTGTTGGCGAGCAGGTCGAAGGCGAGCCGGGCGCGGCAGTCGGCGAGCAGATCGTCGTTCGTCACGTACCGAATGGTGCCCGAGCGCTTTCCTACTGTCGTCCCGTACCCCGATGGATTGGGGCACAGGACGAGAGGGAGACAGGCATGCGCATAGGCATCATCGGTACGGGCGCCATGGCGGACGCGCTCGGCACGCAGTGGGTGCGCGCGGGGCACGAGGTGCTGGTCGGCGGGCGGGACGAGGGCCGCGCGGCGGCGCTCGCCGCCCGCATGGGTGCGGCGGGGCACGGAACACCGCGTGCGGCGGCCGAGTTCGGGGACGCGGTGCTGCTCGCCCTGCCCTACGCGGCGGGGGCGTCCGTCGCGGATGAACTCCAGGCGGCCCTGCGCGGGCGGGTGTTGATCGACTGCTCCAACCCGGTGGGGCCGGGCTTCGTCCTGCTCACCGAGGGCGGCCCGTCGGCCGCGCGGCGGCTCGCCGACGCCGCGCCCGGAGCGCGTGTCGTCAAGGCGTTCAACCTCTGCCACGAGGACGTGTGGCGGATGGACCCGCCGGTTTTCGACGGCAGGCCGCTGGCGGTCCCGCTCTGCGGGGACGACGAGGGCGCCCTGGACGTCGTACGGGAACTCGTGCGGGACGCCGGGTGCGCGCCGTTCGCCGCGGGCGGCCTGGAGCGGGCCGGTCTGGTGGAGGCGACGGCGGCGCTGCTCATCGGGCTCTGGGTGGGGGAGGGGGCGGACGCGCAGGCCATCGCGCCCCCGCTCGCGTATGCCACGGGTGCTCCACGGGCCGCGTCCGCCGCCGCCGACGTCACTGCGGCCACTGGTGTCACCACCGCCGCCGTCACTTCGCCATGAGCAGGATGACGAGGACGATGCCGACCAGGAGCGCGATGGTCAGCATGAGGCCCACGGGGTGCCGTGGATTGAGGTGATGGCCGCGATAGCCCCGTTCGTCGCGCTCGTACACGAAGAGCGGCTCTTCCCGCTTGTCGTCGTCGCTGTTCCCCATGCACCACAAGCTAGTTGAGGAAACCGTTCGGCTACGAGAGCGCGCCGTCGGGCCGCATGTCCTGGGCGCGCAGGGCGTGCAGCGTGTCGACGCGGTTGGTCGTGATCGCGTCGACGCCGATGTCGATGAGCCGGCGCATCGAACGCCTCGTGTCCGGCGTCCACGCCGAGACGAGCAGCCCCTGGCGCTGCACCTGCGTGACCAGCTCGCGGCCGAGCAGCGAGAAGCGGTAGTTGAGCCAGCGCGGCTTGATCGCCTCGAGCACGGCGTGGCGCGGCGGGGCCAGGCTCGTCCAGGTCAGGGCGATCTCGGCGGCGGGGTCCGCCGCGCGCACCGCGAGCATCGTCCGGGCGCCCGCGCAGTAGTACACGCGCTCCGACGCCCCGCAGTCGGCGACGGCCCCGACGACCGCGCGCACGGACTGTGGTGTGGCGCCCGGCAGATCCAGCATGAGCCGGTGGCCTTCGGTCGCCGCCAAGGCGTCCTCAAGGGTGGGTACGCCGTCCTCCGTGAGGCCGCGCACCTCGTCCGCGGAGAGCATGGACAAAGGGCGGTCGAATTCCCACAGGCGTTTGAGGGTCGCGTCGTGCAGCAGGACGGGTACGCCGTCTCGGCTGAGACGGACGTCGATCTCCACCGCGTCCGCGCCCCGGTCGAGCGCGGAGCGCAGGGACGGGAGGGTGTTCTCGCGGACGCGGTAGGGATCGCCTCGGTGGGCCACGGCTGTCACGGTGCGCATGGGCCCATTGTGCTGCCGCGCTAGGGGGCGAGCCAGGTCCGCGTGTACGTGTCGATCTCCTCGACGAGCTTCGCCTTGCCCGCCGGGTCGAGGAACGAGGCGTCGACGGCGTTCTTCGCCAGGTCCGCGATGCCCCGCTCGTCGAGGTCGAGGAGGCGGGCGGCGATCGCGTACTCGTTGTTGAGGTCGGTGCTGAACATCGGCGGGTCGTCGGAGTTGATGGTGACCGGGACCCCGGCGGCGACGAACTGCTTGATGGGGTGCTCGTCGAGGGTGGCGACGGCGCGCGTCGCGATGTTCGACGTCGGGCAGACCTCGAGCGGGATGCGGTGCTCGGCGAGGTGGGCGAGGAGCTTCGGGTCCTGGGCGGCGCTGGTGCCGTGGCCGATGCGCTCGGCGCGCAGGTCGGTGAGGGCGTCCCAGATGGTGCCGGGCCCGGTGGTCTCGCCCGCGTGCGGGACGGAGTGCAGGCCCGCGGCGATGGCACGGTCGAAGTACGGCTTGAACTGCGGCCGGGGCACGCCGATCTCGGGCCCGCCGAGCCCGAAGGAGACCAGGCCCTCGGGGCGCAGCTTGTCGGTGGTCGCGAGCCTGGCCGTCTCCTCGGCGGATTCAAGACCTGCCTCGCCGGGGATGTCGAAGCACCAGCGCAGTACGACGCCGAGGTCCGCCTCGGCGGACTTGCGGGCGTCCTCTATGGCGTCCATGAAGGCGCGGTCGTCGATGCCGCGCCGCACGGAGCTGTAGGGGGTGACGGTCAGCTCGGCGTAGCGGATGTTCTGCCGGGCCATGTCGCGGGCGATCTCGTACGTGAGCAGGCGTACGTCGTCCGGGGTGCGGACCAGGTCCACGACCGACAGATACACCTGCACGAAGTGGGCGAAGTCCGTGAACGTGAAGAAGTCGGCGAGCGCCTCGACGTCCGTGGGCACCTTGGAGTCGGGGTGGCGGGCGGAGAGGGCCGAGACGATGCGGGGAGATGCCGAGCCGACATGGTGCACGTGCAGTTCTGCCTTGGGCAGTCCGGCGATGAAGGCATGCGGGTCGCGTGGCTCAGGGGTGCTGCTGCGCGGATCGGTCACGGTTTCCTCCCCAGGAACGGAATTGATCGGCTGATCGGTGGGTCGGGGATCATCGTAAGTGGCGGGCCCGCGGCCCAGGCGGTGGCCGTAGCATGACGGAACGTACGAAAGAGGTGACACGGGATGTCCGAGGGGTCGGCAGGGCCGGGCGGGTCCGAGGGGCACAACCCCTGGGCTCCGCCGGAGGATGACGCGGGGCGGGTGCCGCTGGAGAAGCGGGATCCGTGGGCCGCGCCTCCCGCTCCCGCGCCGTCTTCCTCCGCTGCGGCCGGCCAGGGTGAGCCGGTGCCGCCGCCTCCGATCGGGCCCGAGGGTCCGGGGCAGGTGCCTTACGGCTACCCCGGGTTTCCGGGGGCGGAGCCTGGGCCGGGGCCGCAGGGTGGCGGGGCTCCCGGGCCGGGGCCGGGGCCGCAGGGCTACCCCGGATATCCCGGTTACCCGGGCCACCAGGGGCAGGGCCCTCCCGGGTACGGCTGGCCCGCGATGCCGATGGCGCCCGCCAACGGGATGGGCGTGGCCGGGCTGGTCCTCGGGATCGTCTCCGCGGCGGTCTTCTGCCTGTGGCCGCTGGCGATCGTGCTCGGCATCCTGGCGATCATCTTCGGGGCGATCGGGCGGGGCAGGGCGCGGCGCGGCGAGGCGACGAACCCCGGACAGGCGCTGGCCGGGATCATCTGCGGGGCCGCGGGCATCGTGCTGGGCGTGGCCCTGCTGATCGTGCTGATCGTGGTGCCGGACGACGTGTTCGAGGAGGAGGACGGGTCGGCTCCGGGGGGCGGCAGCTACTCGGCTGCTGCGACTCCGGGTTCCTGAGCCGTTCTTGCCGGGCGGGGGCGCGTTGAGCGGTCCTGCGAGGGGCGCCCCCCACAGAGGAAACCCCGCCCTGTCCCAAGGCGTACCGCCAAGCCCCCCCGTCAGAGGGACCCCCGCCAGAGGGAAGCCCCCCGCCAGGGGAAACTGCCCCCGCCCCAAGGCGTACCGCCAGCCCCCCCGCTAGCGCAGCCGCTCCCGTGCCTCCATCAAGGCGAAGCCCAGCAAGTTCGGGCCGAGCCACTTCTCCGGGTCGTGGGCCCGCTCGTCGTCGGCCGCCAGGCCTATGCCCCAGATGCGGTCCACGGGGCTCGCCTCGACCAGTACCCGCGACCCCGTACCGACCAAGAAGGAGGAGAGCGCGGGCGTGGACGCGAACTTGTGCACGCTGCCCTCGACCACGACGCCGAACCGCTCACGCGCCCATATCGTCTCGTCGAAGCCCCGCACCAGCCGCCCCTCCTTCTTCGCCTCGGCGGGCGTACGCGCGGCGAGGACCGCTGCCTCCGCCTCCGCGTCGGAGAAGAGGCGGGCCTTGGCGGCCATCATCCAGTGCTCGGCCGTTCCGTACTCCACGCCGTCCACGGTGAACGGCGACAGCCACCACTGGCTCAAACAGCTCGAACCGAGGGTCCCGTCCCGCCGCGGCCGGTGGCCCCAGAAGTGCAGATACTTCACTCTCTCGCCCGCTCGCACCGACGCGACCAGCGTGTTCACCGAGTCGATCTTCGTCATACACGGGAGTCTGGCACGCACCACTGACATTCCGTCCTGGGTTTTCCAGGACGACTCGACACCTGGTCGACAGATTCCGTCGCGTAACCAAAAGGCAACAACGGAATCACTTGTTGGAGTACCACTGCTCTGTCAGGATCGGCACTCAAATCGATCTGGAGCTACGCCGACCCCCTGGGACGGGGGCGACGGCGGAGGAGAGCGTCATGCACAACTTCCAGGCGCAGGACCACTTCGCGGAAGGCGCGCAGTACATCGCGGGACGGCTGACCAAGGGCACCTCAGGGCGCTCCCACGCCGTCGTCGACCCGGCCACCGGCGACGAGATCCACCGGTACGAACTCGCGGGCGAGAAGGACGTCGACGCCGCGGTGGCCGCCGCCGCGCACGCCTTCCCCGAGTGGGCCGGCGCGACCCCCGGCGAGCGCTCCGACGCCATGCACCGCTTCGCGGGCGTACTGGCCGAGCGCGCCGAGGAGTTCGCGCAGGCCGAGTCGCTCCAGTGCGGCAAGCCCATCAAGCTCAGCCGGGAATTCGACGTACCCGGCACGGTCGACAACGCCGCCTTCTTCGCGGGCGCCGCCCGGCACCTCCAGGGACAGTCGGCCGGCGAGTACTCCGGCGACCACACCTCGTACGTACGGCGTGAGCCCATCGGTGTCGTCGGGTCCATCGCGCCCTGGAACTACCCCCTCCAGATGGCCGCCTGGAAGGTCCTCCCGGCCATCGCCGCGGGCAACACGATCGTCCTCAAGCCCGCCGAGCTCACCCCCTTCACCTCGCTCCTCTTCGCGCAGGCCGCCACCGAGGCGGGCATCCCGGACGGTGTCGTCAACATCGTCAGCGGGGCCGGGCGGGACGCGGGGGAGCGGCTCGTGGGCCACCCCGACGTCGCCATGACCTCCTTCACCGGGTCCACCGGCGTCGGCAAGCGCGTCGCCGAGATCGCCACCTCCACCGTCAAGCGGCTGCACCTGGAGCTCGGCGGCAAGGCCCCGTTCGTGGTCTTCGACGACGCCGACCTCGACGCCGCCGTGCACGGCGCGGTCGCGGGCGCCCTCATCAACACCGGGCAGGACTGCACGGCCGCCACGCGCGCGTACGTGCAACGTCCGCTGTACGACGCCTTCGTGGAGGGCGTGGCCGAGCTCATGGAGAGCGTCCGGCTCGGCGACCCCTTCGCCGAGGACACCGACCTCGGACCCCTCATCTCGCACGTACACCGCGACCGCGTCGCCGGTTTCGTCGACCGGGCACGCTCCTACGCGCGCGTGGTCACCGGCGGCGAGGCCCTCGACCACCCCGGGGCGTTCTACCGGCCCACTCTCATCGCCGACGCCGCCCAGGACAGCGAGATCGTGCAGTCCGAGGTCTTCGGGCCCGTTCTCGTGGTGCTGCCGTTCGACTCCGACGACGAAGGGATCAGGCTCGCCAACTACACCCCCTACGGACTCGCCGCCTCCGCCTGGAGCCGTGACGTGTTCCGCGCCAACCGCGCGACCCGCGAGATCAAGGCGGGCTGCGTATGGGTCAACGACCACATCCCGATCCTGAGCGAGATGCCGCACGGCGGATACAAGGCATCCGGCTACGGCAAGGACATGTCCGCGTACTCCTTCGAGGAGTACACGCAGATCAAGCACGTGATGTTCGACAACACCGCGGTCGTCCGCAAGGACTGGCACCGCACGATTTTCGGGGACCGATAGCCGATAGGCCGCCCGACCAGCGGCCCCATCCTCCCGAAAGGGCAACCAAGCGCATGGAGCAGTACGAGCCCGACCCCCTCTCCCCGGCCCAACTGGCCGCCATGCACCGCAGCCTCAGGAACGGCAGGGCCTCCCTCACCCGCCGTTCGCTGCTGCGGGCCTCCACGAGCGGCGCCCTCGCCATCGGTGGCCTGGGGGCACTCAGTGCCTGCGGCATCCCGGCCGCGAGCAAGGGCCAGGGCGACGTCTCGTCCGAGGACCACTCGGACAAGGAGAAGCGCATCACCTTCTCCAACTGGACCGAGTACATGGACGTCGACGACGACGAGCGCCGCCCCACCCTGGACGCGTTCACGAAGCGCACCGGGATCAAGGTCAAGTACACCGAGGACATCAACGACAACGTCGAGTTCTTCGGGAAGATCAAGCCGCAGCTGGCGGCCGGTCAGGACACCGGCCGCGACCTCATCTGCGTCACCGACTGGCTCGCCGCCCGGCTCATCCGCTTCGGCTGGGTCCAGAAACTGGACCCCGCCAACCTGCCGCACGCGTACACCAACCTGGCCGCCCAGTTCCGCAACCCGGACTGGGACCCCGGGCGGGCCTACTCGTACCCCTGGACCGGCATCTCCACCGTCATCGCGTACAACAAGAAGGCGACCGACGGCGAAGAGATCACCTCGGTGTCGCAGCTCCTGGACAACCCCAAGCTCAAGGGGCGTGTCGGGTTCCTCTCCGAGATGCGCGACAGCGTCGGCATGACGCTCATCGACATGGGCAAGGACCCGGCGAAGTTCACCGACGACGACTTCGACGCCGCCATCGCCCGCCTCCAGAAGGCCGTCGACAAGAAGCAGATCCGCCGCTTCACGGGCAACGACTACACCTCGGACCTCGACAAGGGCGACCTCGCCGCATGTCTGGCCTGGGCCGGAGACGTCGTACAGCTCAAGGCCGACAACCCGGACATCGACTTCCACATCCCGGACCAGGGCTACATCACGTCGACGGACAACCTGCTCGTCCCGAACAAGGCACGCCACAAGAGCAACGCCGAGCGGCTCATCGACTACTACTACGAGCCCGAGCCCGCCGCGCGTCTGGCCGCGTACATCAACTACGTCTGCCCCGTGGACGGTGTGCGCCCCGAGCTCGCGAAGCTCGACAAGGACGCCGCGAACAACCCCCTGATCCTCCCGGACAAGGAGATGGCCGCGAAGTCGCACGGGTTCCGCTCGCTGACGCCGAAGGAAGAGACGGCGTACGAGGAGAAGTTCGCCAAACTCACCGGTTCCTGACCCCTCAACACCCCCCTCGACTCCTTCGGCCGCTCTCGACCCCCTGGACGCACCATGACGACTGCTACAGAACACGGCGGCGACGTCCGCCTCACCGGGATCAGCAAGACCTACGGCTCCTTCAAGGCCGTACGCCCCCTTGACCTCACCGTGCCGCAGGGCTCCTTCTTCGCGCTGCTCGGCGCGTCCGGCTGTGGCAAGACCACCACGCTCCGCATGATCGCCGGACTTGAGGAGCCCAGCACGGGCACCGTGCACCTGGGCGAGCAGGACGTCACGGCGCTGCCGCCGTACAAGCGGCCCGTCAACACGGTCTTCCAGTCGTACGCGCTCTTCCCGCACCTCGACATCTTCGAGAACGTCGCCTTCGGCCTGCGCCGCCGCGGCATCAAGTCCGTGAAGGGCAAGGTCGGCGACATGCTCGACCTCGTCCAGCTCGGCGAGCAGGCCCGCAAGAAGCCGCACCAGCTCTCCGGCGGCCAGCAGCAGCGCGTCGCCGTCGCCCGCGCCCTGATCAACCACCCCAAGGTGCTGCTCCTCGACGAGCCGCTCGGCGCCCTCGACCTCAAGCTGCGCCGCCAGATGCAGCTCGAACTCAAGCGCATCCAGACCGAGGTGGGCATCACCTTCATCCACGTCACGCACGACCAGGAGGAGGCCATGACGATGGCCGACCAGGTCGCGGTGATGAACGCGGGCCAGGTCGAACAGCTCGGGGCCCCCGCCGACCTCTACGAGAACCCCCGCACCACCTTCGTCGCCAACTTCCTCGGCACGTCCAACTTCATAGAGGCCGAGATCGCGGGCCGCAGCGGCGACGACCTCACCCTCAAGGCCGGCGACGGCAAGCTCACGCTGCCCGCCGCGCGATGTACGGCGCCGACCGCCACCGGCGGCAAGGTCATCCTCGGCGTACGCCCCGAGAAGATCTCCCTCACGCACGCCGACGACGCGGGGGAGATCCCGGCGGGCCGCAACCGCATCACGGGCCGCATCGCCGACAGCAGCTTCATCGGCGTCTCGACGCAGTACGTCGTCCGCAGCCCCATCTGCGACGAGTTCGAGGTCTACGCCCAGAACATCGAGCGCGACACCCGCCTGATCCCCGGCGTCGACGTCGTCCTGCACTGGAACCCCGCGCACACCTTCGGCCTGGACCCCGCCCAGGACATCGAGGCGGGCGTCGAGAAGGTCGAGGAGGACGCCTCCGCATGACGACCACCCTCACGAAAGCGCCCCCGCCCCCGGCGAACGAACCCGAGGAGGCGCCGCGCAAGTCCCGCAGGCGGGGCCGCCTCGTCCCCTACTGGCTGCTGCTCCCCGGCATCCTCTGGCTGCTCGTCTTCTTCGCGCTCCCGCTGGTCTACCAGGCGTCGACATCCGTCCAGACCGGTTCCCTCGAAGACGGCTTCAAGGTCACCTGGCACTTCGCCACCTACTGGGAAGCCCTGACCGACTACTGGCCGCAGTTCCTGCGCTCGGTGATGTACGCGGGCTCCGCCACGATCCTGTGCCTGCTGCTCGGCTACCCGCTCGCCTACCTCATCGCGTTCCGCGCGGGCCGCTGGCGCAACCTCATCCTGGTCCTGGTCATCGCGCCGTTCTTCACCAGCTTCCTCATCCGTACGCTGGCGTGGAAGACGATCCTCGCGGACGGCGGGCCCCTCGTGGGAGCCCTCAACACGCTGCACGTCCTCGACGTCACCAGCTGGCTGGGGGTCACGGAAGGCGACCGGGTCCTCGCCACACCGCTCGCGGTGATCTGCGGACTCACGTACAACTTCCTGCCGTTCATGATCCTGCCGCTCTACACCTCCCTGGAGCGCATCGACGGCCGGCTGCACGAGGCGGCGGGTGATCTCTACGCGAAGCCGTCCACGACCTTCCGCAAGGTGACCTTCCCGCTCTCCATGCCGGGCGTCGTCTCCGGGACGCTGCTCACCTTCATCCCCGCGGCGGGCGACTACGTCAACGCGGATCTGCTCGGCTCCACCGACACCCGCATGGTCGGAAACGTCATCCAGACGCAATTCCTGCGCATTCTGGACTACCCGACCGCTGCGGCGCTCTCCTTCATCCTGATGGCCGCGATCCTCGTCATGGTCACCTTCTACATCCGTAAGTCCGGGACGGAGGATCTCGTCTGATGGCTGCCTTCTTCCGCTGGCTCCGCGGCAAATTCGTCGTCATCGCGGGTCTGCTGACGCTCGCGTATCTGCTGCTGCCGAACGTCGTCGTGACGGTGTTCTCCTTCAACAAACCGAAGGGGCGCTTCAATTACGCCTGGCAGGAATTCTCGCTCGACGCGTGGAAGGACCCCTGCGGCGTCGCCGACATGTGCGGCTCGCTCTCGCTGAGCCTGCAGATCGCGTTCTGGGCGACGATCGGCGCGACCCTGCTCGGCACGATGATCGCCTTCGCGCTCGTCCGCTATCGCTTCCGGGCGCGTGGCGCGGTCAGCTCGCTGATCTTCCTGCCCATGGCGATGCCCGAGGTCGTGATGGCCGCCTCGCTGCTCACACTCTTCCTCAACATGGGCGCCCAGCTGGGCTTCTGGACGATTCTCATCGCCCACATCATGTTCTGCCTCAGCTTCGTGGTGACCGCCGTCAAGGCGCGCGTGATGTCCATGGACCCGCGTCTTGAGCAGGCCGCGCAGGATCTCTACGCGGGCCCCGTGCAGACCTTCGTCCGGGTCACGCTGCCGATCGCCGCACCAGGCATCGCGGCGGGCGCGCTGCTCGCCTTCGCGCTCTCCTTCGACGACTTCATCATCACGAATTTCAACGCGGGCTCGACGGTGACGTTCCCGATGTTCGTCTGGGGATCGGCGCAGCGCGGTACGCCCGTACAGATCAATGTCATCGGTACCGCGATGTTCCTGGTCGCCGTTCTCCTGGTGCTCGGCGGAATGATCGTCTCCAAGCGCCGCAACAAGCAGTCGGCATAAAGCCCCGCACGCCTCTCTGAAGGAGTTGGAAATCATGGCCCCAAGCGCCATGACCCGTTGGACGAAGTCGCTCTCGGAAGCCCAGCCGGTCTCGTACTGGCTGGACGATCCCGGCAAGCCGCGCGCCGAGCCCGCCCTCACCACCGACGAGCGGTGCGACCTGCTGGTCGTCGGCGGCGGCTACAGCGGACTGTGGACGGCGCTGATCGCCAAGGAACGCGACCCGGGCCGCGACGTGGTCCTGGTCGAGGGCCGGGAGGCGGGCTGGGCCGCCTCCGGCCGCAACGGCGGCTTCTGTGCCGCGTCCCTCACACACGGCATCGCCAACGGCCTGTCCCGCTGGCCCGGCGAGATGGCGAAGCTGGAGGAACTCGGCGCCCGCAACCTCGACGAGATCGAGGCGGCCGTCAAGCGCTACTCCATCGACTGCGACTTCGAGCGCACCGGCGAGATCGACGTGGCCACGCAGCCGCACCAGCTCACCGAACTGCGCGAGATGTACGAGGAGATGGCGGAGCACGGCCTCGCGGGCGGCTCCGAACTGCTCGACGCGGACGCCGTGCGCGCCCACGTCGACTCGCCGACCTTCCTCGGCGGCCTCTGGGACCGCGAGGGCGTCGCCATGCTCCACCCGGCGAAGCTCGCCTGGGGACTCAAGCGCGCCTGCCTGGAGAAGGGCGTACGTGTCTACGAGCACACGCCCGCGCTCCAACTCGCCTCGGCGGGCGCCGGGATGGCCGTACGCACCCCGTACGGCCGCATCCGCGCCCGGCAGGTCGCGCTCGCCACGAACATCTTCCCGTCCCTGGTCAAGCGCGTGCGCGCGTACACCGTCCCGGTCTACGACTACGCGCTGATGACGGAGCCGCTGACCGAGGACCAACTGGCGGCCATCGGCTGGAAGAACCGCCAGGGCCTGGGCGACAGCGCCAACCAGTTCCACTACTTCCGGCTCTCCGCGGACAACCGCATCCTGTGGGGCGGTTACGACGCGATCTATCCCTTCGGCGGCAAGCTGCGCGCCGAGCACGACCACCGCCCGGAGACGTACGCGAAGCTGGCGGGCCACTTCTTCACCTGCTTCCCGCAGCTGGAGGGGGTCCGGTTCACGCACGCGTGGGGCGGGGCGATCGACACGTGCTCGCGCTTCTCGGCGTTCTTCGGCACGGCCCACGCGGGACGCGTCGCGTACGCGGCGGGCTACACCGGCCTCGGTGTCGGTGCCACCCGCTTCGGCGCCGACGTCATGCTGGACCTGCTCTCCGGCGAGCGCACGGAGCGTACGTCCCTGGAGATGGTGCGCACGAAGCCGCTGCCGTTCCCGCCCGAACCGTTCGCGTGGACGGGCGTGGCCCTGACCAAGTGGTCGCTGGCCCGCGCCGACGAGAACGGCGGCAGGCGCAATCTGTGGCTGAAGACGATGGACAAGCTGGGCCTGGGCTTCGACAGCTGACGCGCGGCGGTGTCCGTCGGCCCTCTGTCGACGTTTCGTCAACAAGTTCCCGGAACCCGCGTAATGCTCCGGCCGGACCTCCCTCTCTCCTGTGACAGGCACAGTCGCCACACAGGAAGAGGAGGTCCCGCCATGACTGGCTCGGGCTCGGGAGCGAAGTCGGCGGTCGAATGGCTGGTGTCGGTGGCGCCGGATCCGGAGGCATGCCGCTGGGAGTGGGAGCGCAATCCCCTGGGGGTCGCGCTCCTGCCCGCGGGCAGGCTCTGGGACGTGCTCATCCTCCCCGGCGAGCTCGGCTACCCCACGCTCGACGTCCTCACCCGCTGCGTCGACCGCCCGGGCCCGGTGCTGGCCGACTTCGGCGACGCCCGCATGGGCTTCTTCGTGCCGGCGGGCACCGTGGCGCGCTGGGTCGGCACGGGGGTGCGTGGCGCGGGCAACGGCACGTGGATCGTCGTCCCCTACCCGGGCCGCACAACGGGCGGCGTCCGCTGGCTGGTCCCACCGGACGGCTCAGGCACGCTGACGGACCCGGCGGTCCTGGAACTCGCGATGCACGAGGCGGCGGCACAGCTGGCACCGCGGGACGGGGAGTCTCCTCATTCTTGACGGGACCTGGACGCTCGGAGAACTTCGGCGGCTACTTCGGCTGATCCGCGTCCGCTTCGGAAGCGGCGGGGCGGCGGCCGTACCGAGCGACGACGAGCAGCGCCACCTGCAGCACCATCCCGAACAAACACCAGCTCGCCACCACATCCAGCGGCCAGTGGTACCCGCGCCGGACGAGGCCGAGGCCTACCCCGAAGTTCAACAGGGCGCAGGAGATGACCAGTTCGCGGCGGGCGTAGGTGCCGGGCAGGTGCGGGAGGAGGAGCAGCGTCGCTCCGCCGTAGGCGATCATGGCGGTGGCTGTGTGGCCCGAGGGGTAGTAGCCGGTGCCGTCCATGCCGGGTGGGCCCGTGCGGTCGATGAGTTCCTTGAGCGGGATCACGAGGAGCGGGACCGCGGCCATGGCCACGGCGGTCGCCGCCGGGGCGAGCCACCAGCGGAACGTACCGGCCCGGTGGCCGCGCCAGGCCGCGTAGGCGATGGCGGCGGTGAGGACCGGGACGGCGATGGCCACCCCGCCCAGGTCGGCGAGGAATTCGGCGGCGCCGTCAGGGAGGCGGCTTCCGGTGATCCAGGGGCCGAGCCGCTCGTCCGCGTCGCGGAGGGGGCCGTCGGCGATCACTTGCCAGGTGATGAGCGCGAAGAGCAGCGCGCAGAGGCAGAAGAGGAGAGTGGACGGCCGCCCCGGAACAGGGGGGGTGGTTCCGAGGCGGCCGTCCTGACCGGTGTGCCGCACGCCCCGGGGGGTTTGGGACGGGCGGCCATCCGATCGGTGAGGAGTTCCGGAGCCAGTGACTCCGGGTGTGTGCGCGAGGGCACGACCAAGACGGGGCTGGGGAGGCTCCGTCCCGGTGTCGCCCACAGCTTCCTGTGGGCGGGGTGTTTCTCTCATCTGCAGAAACCGTACGTCAGCCGGTGGCGGCCCGACAGGCGGAACGGCAACCCGGCATGGGTCCCGCACACGTTCTTCACATGCCCTGACGGTCACCCCAGGTCACGGCTTTCGCGCCGCGCGCCGTACATACACGTCAGGGCATGTGCGGATACATGCGGAGCCGGGATCTTCCCCCTTTGGGGTGGTCCCGGCTCCGTCGGACGCTAGGCGCCGTACACGTCTCAGACGCCCGAGAAGGCGGCCTCGATGATGTCCAGGCCCTCGTTCAGGAGGTCCTCGCCGATGACCAGCGGCGGCAGGAAGCGCAGGACGTTGCCGTACGTGCCGCAGGTGAGGACGAGCAGGCCCTCCGCGTGGCAGGCCTTGGCGAGCGCCGCGGTCGCCTCGGGGTTGGGCTCCTTGGTGGCGCGGTCCTTGACCAGCTCGATGGCGATCATCGCGCCACGGCCGCGGACGTCGCCGACGATGTCGTACTTCTCCGCGATGGCGTTCAGGCGCGCCTTCATCGTGGCCTCGATGGCCTTCGCCTTGCCGTTGAGGTCGAGCTCCTTCATCGTCTCGATGGCGCCGAGCGCACCGGCGCAGGCCACCGGGTTGCCGCCGTAGGTGCCGCCGAGGCCGCCGGAGTGCGCGGCGTCCATGATCTCGGCGCGGCCCGTGACCGCGGCGAGCGGCAGGCCGCCCGCGATGCCCTTGGCGGTCGTGATCAGGTCCGGGACGATGCCCTCGTCCTCACAGGCGAACCACTGGCCCGTGCGGCAGAAGCCGGACTGGATCTCGTCCGCGACGAAGACGATGCCGTTGTCGTTGGCGAACTTCACGATCGCGGGCAGGAAGCCCTTCGCGGGCTCGATGAAGCCGCCCTCGCCGAGCACCGGCTCGATGATGATCGCGGCGACGTTCTCCGCGCCGACCTGCTTGCTGATCTGGTCGATGGCCTGCTTGGCGGCCTCGGGACCGGCGTTCTCCTCGCCCGTCGGCCAGCGGTAGCCGTACGCGACCGGGACGCGGTAGACCTCGGGCGCGAACGGCCCGAAGCCGTTCTTGTACGGCATGTTCTTGCTGGTCAGAGCCATCGTGAGGTTCGTACGGCCGTGGTAGCCGTGGTCGAAGACGACGACGGCCTGACGCTTGGTGTGCGCACGGGCGATCTTGACGGCGTTCTCTACGGCCTCGGCGCCGGAGTTGAAGAGCGCGGACTTCTTCGCGTGGTCACCGGGCGTCAGCTCCGCGAGCTGCTCGGCGACGGCGACGTACCCCTCGTACGGCGTGACCATGAAACAGGTGTGCGTGAAGTCGGCGAGCTGCGCGGTCGCCCGGCGTACGACGGCCTCGGCGCTGGCACCTACGGACGTCACGGCGATGCCGGAGCCGAAGTCGATGAAGCGGTTGCCGTCGACGTCCTCGATGATGCCGCCACCCGCGCGCGCCGCGAAGACAGGCAGCACGGAACCCACGCCACCGGCGACCGTGGCGGTACGGCGGGCCTGCAGCTCCTGGGACTTCGGCCCGGGAATGGCGGTGACGACGCGGCGCTCCTGCGGAAGTGCGGTCATGGGGTGCTCCTGGGGGTGGGGCGAGGCGGACGCTCGGTGCTTGTCTGCTTGCTTTCGTTGCTGCTTTCTTTCGCAGGTTAGGGGCGGAGGCCGGAGGCGGGCATGCTCCACGGGGGAGTTGTTCGGCGTGGCGCTTGTCCGTGGTGGACATAGCGGGGGAGGGGGCGGGGTGCGGCTTTCGTCCCGGTCGGGGAGCCGCGCCGGGGCGGGTGTTCCCCCAGGCCCCGGGCGCGTATCCGGTGAACTGCCCCTGTGGGGGCACTAGATTGACGGCTGAACCGACAGACCGGCAGGTCAGGGGGCAAGGGCCATGGACTCCGAAGGCACGCACGACGCTCGCGGTACGCACGCCACACCGGTGCCGCGACCGGCAGGGCCTTCCGTGCCCGCAGCGCCGCCGATGCCCCGGCGGCCGCCCGGCCCCGGCAGCGCAGCGTCGGTCGCCGACTGGCTGGCCGCGCCGCGCCCCGAGGCGATCCCCGGAGTGTGGCGCTACGCCTACCGGGCCCCCGCGCCCGAGGCCGAGACCGAGGGCGTCAGCCGACGGCTGATCGTCGGCATGGCGATCTCCGCCGTGCTCGGCCTGGTGTTCTGGTCGCTGTGGCGGCAGGGCAACATCCCCTATCAGTGGGCCCTGCTGAAGCTGTTCACGCCGGGCGACTGGTGGTGGGCGGGCAGCGCCCAGCCCAAGCAGTGGCAGGCCGAGGAGGCCCGGATCGTCTACGACGGGATCGTCTTCGGCGTGGTGCTGTATTCGGTGGGGCGGCTCGGCGCCTGGCCCGACGCCATCCGGCACTTCGTGGTGCGGCGCCCGCAACCCTCCCGTGCCGTGCTCGCCTCCGTCGCGGCGGTCGGCGTTTTGATCTTCGTCTGGCCGAGCGCCCTCGGGCTCGACGCGCGGCCGTTGCCCGTGGCCGACCCCGTCTTCTCCCTGGTCGCGCTCGTCGCGGGCCTCGAGATCTTCGCGTCACGGGTCCTCACCGACGCCCTGTACGTCCTGATCACCCTCGCGGTGCTGTGGCCCTTCGCCCGGATCGGCGGATGGTGGGAGGCGATCCGCGACGGCAGGGCCGCGGCGACACGCCGGCCCGCCTCCCCGCCGCCTCCGGCCGAGGCCCCCGCGCGCGGCCACTGGCCCGAGCTCCGCGCGGCGGGACACGACAAGGCCGCCGACCTGCTCTCCGCCGAGCTGCTCAGCGGACGCATGAACGACGTCGACTGCGCCCGCGTGACCCACGCCTGGCGCACGGCCGCCGCCGACCCGAACGCGCTCGCCACCTTCGTGGACACGGTCGCCCGCCAGGGCTCCGCCTCTTGGACCCACCCCTCGGGCCAGCGCGACCTGCCCGCCCGCAGCGCCGTCCACGACCTGCTCGTGGGCCAGGTCAGGATCGGCCGCTTCGCGAAGGACGAGCGCAATCCCTACGCCGTGCGCGGCGCCGGTGCCGCGCTCGACCCCGCCGTGCTCGGCACCTCGCTGCTCGCCGTGGGCCCCTCCGGCGCCGGCAAGACCGGCCGGCTCATGCGCCCGGTGGCCGAATCGCTCGCCCTGGGCGCCCTCACCGGACAGTGCGCGGTCGTCGCCGTATGCGCCGCGGGCACGGCGCTCGGCCCCGACACCGCGTACGACGTCGTGATCAGGCCGGGCGACCCCGCCTCCGTGCACGACATCGACCTGTACGCGGACTGCGCCGACCCGGACGAGGCCGCCGCCTTCCTCGCCGAAGGCCTGGTCGGTGACCTCGACGCCGTGGACACGCGGCGCGCCGCCACCAGCCTCGCCCAACTCCTCGGCCCCTACCGCCTCCTGCACGGCCGCTTCCCCTCCGTCCCCGTGCTGCGCGAACTGCTCGAAGGGGACCCCGTCGCGCTCGCCGCCCTGCAGGCCGGCCTCGGCGCGGACGAGCACATCGCCATGCGCCGCGAACTCGACGCCCGTATCCGCCAGTCCGGCTCGCCCAACGACCCGGGCCCCGCCCTGGCCGACCGGCTCGCCCTGCTGGACCGGCCCGCCTTCGCCGACTTCTTCGACCCCGGCGGCCAGGGGCACCCCTTCTCGATGCGCGCCGTCGCGCACCACCCGCTCCGGGTCAGGGTGGACCTGCCGGAGCACGGGCACGAGGAGGCGTCGAGGCTCCTGGCCAGGCTGCTGCTCGCCCAGTTCTCGTACGTCGCGCGCGGCAGCGCCCGGCGGTCGCACTTCGTCTGCCTGATCCTCGACGACGCCGCGCGCACCCTCACCCCCGAGAGCGTGCGTGCCATCCAGCGCCTGCGGTCGCTGAACGCGGGTGTGGTGCTCGGCCTGCGCACGATCGGCGAGGTGCCGGAGCCGCTCCAGGGGCCGCTCTACGCGGCGGTCGGCTGCCGGATGGCCTTCTCCGGCGTGACGACCTGGGACGGGCGCCGGTTCACCGAGGCCTGGGGCACCGAGTGGATCGAGACCAAGGAAGTGGCCCAGCACACCGTCTTCGCCGATCAGCCGATGACGCGGGCGCTGCACTCGCTGCGCAAGCTCGTCACCGGCAAGGCGGTCACGACCGACGCCGTGACCGTGCGCAAGGTCGAGCGCGAACGCTGGTCCGCCTCCGAACTGGCCCACTCCCTGCCCCCGGGCCACGCCGTCCTCTCCCTCACCGACGTACGCGGCGACCACGCGCCGCCGCTGCTGGTGGACCTCCGGGGGTAATCGCCGGGGGGAGCCGGTAGGGGTCTACGTACGGGGTATTCGGTCCCGTACGTACCGTACGGTGAGGCAGAATCGGCACAGGTCGTTCATACGTACCGGCCAAAAGATCCACATCTCGTCCGGGATCCGATGGCCGGCCGGAACGCGTGCCTCACCGCCGCCGCCCGATCTGCCGCCCTGACCTGCTGACCAGACCTGAAGGTCCCATGCCGCCCACGCTCGCCTCCCTCGTCCACCACTCCGCGCTCAAGCTCACCGTGCGCGCCGGTGAGGAACACCTGGACGCGCCCGTGCGCTGGGCACACGCCAGTGAGCTCACCGACCCCGTGCCCTACATGGAGGGCGGCGAGCTCCTCCTGATCACCGCGCTCAAGCTGGACGCGGAGGACCCGGAGGCCATGAGCCGCTACGTGAAGCGGCTCGCGGCGGCAGGCGTCGTCGGACTCGGGTTCGCGGTCGGTGTGCACTACAAGGACATCCCCGAGGCCTTGGTCGCGGCCGCCGCGGACGAAGGTCTCCCGCTCCTGGAGGTGCCCCGGCGCACCCCCTTCCTCGCCATCAGCAAGGCCGTCTCCGCGGCCATCGCCGCCGACCAGTACCGCGCGGTGACGGCGGGCTTCGCCGCCCAGCGCGAGCTGACCAAGCAGGCGCTGAGCGACGGCCCCGAAGGACTGCTCGGCGCACTCGCCGCCCAGGTGGACGGCTGGGCCGCGCTGTACGACGCGTCCGGCGCCGTCGTCGCCACGGCCCCCGAGTGGGCCTCCCGCCGGGCCGCCAGGCTCACCACCGACGTGGAGCGGCTGCGCGACCGGGCGGCCCCCGCGAGCGCGGTCGTCGCGGGCGCCGAGGACCGGGTGGAGCTGCACTCGATCGGCACGGGACGCCGGCCCCGCGCCGCGCTCGCCGTCGGCACGGCGTCCACCCTCGGCACCGCCGAGCGGTACGCACTGCACTCCGCCATAGCGCTGCTCACCCTCACCACGGAACGCAACCGCTCGCTCCAGGCCGCCGAGGCCCGGGTCGGCTCCGCGGTGCTGCGGATGCTGCTCGCCGGGGAGCCGGACCACGCCCGCACGGTGGCGGGGGAGCTGTACGGCAGCCTGCTCGACGCGCCGTTCCGCCTGGTGGTCGCGGAAGTACCCGCATCGGCCCCGGCGGACGGCGACCCCTTCGCCCAGCTCACCGACGCCGTCGAGTCGGCCGCCGCCCGCGCGGGCGAGGCACTCCTGGTCGTCCCCTACGGCGAGCGGCTCGTGCTGCTCGTCGTGGACGGCGGCGCGGGCGCCGCGGCCTGCGTCGCGTACGCGCGGACGCTGGAGGCGGGACGCTCCGAGGCGCCGGAGGGCGGCGCGGGCGACGGGGCGGCTCTCCTCCTCGGCCTCTCCGCGCCCGCGGGCCCGATCGCGGCGGCCACCGCGTACAAGCAGGCCGACCAGGCGCTGTCCATCGCCCGGCGCAGGGGCCGCGCGATGGTCGAACACGAGGACCTCGCCGCGGGCTCGGTCCTGCCGCTGCTCGCCGACGACGCGGTGCGGGCCTTCGCCGACGGCCTGCTGCGCGCCCTGTACGAACACGACGCCACCGGCCGCGGCGACCTGATCGCCTCCCTGCGCGCCTGGCTCTCGCGCCACGGCCAGTGGGACGCGGCGGCGGCCGACCTGGGCGTCCACCGCCACACCCTGCGCTACCGCATGCGCAGGGTCGAGGAGATCCTGGGCCGCTCCCTGGACGACCCGGACGTCCGGATGGAGCTGTGGCTGTCACTGAAGGCGACGTCGAGCGGGACGGAGTAGCTCCGGGAGGGGACGGAGTAGCTCCGGGAGGGGAAGGGATCGGTCCGGGGGATCGGTCCGGGTTCGGTCCCCTGCCAAAGCGGCGCGCACCCGTGCGGCAGTACTCCGCGTCGGACAAACGACCGCCGCCCCCGCCGCCCCTACGGTGGGGAACGTACCCCCCAAGACACACCTTCGCGGAAGGGCCGGGAATCGACATGACTTCCATCCACGCCTTCTGGCTCGCCGGTCGCCAGACCACCGGTGAGACCACTCTCGACGTCACCTCGCCCTGGGACGGGCGGATCGTCGGCAAGGCGGCCGTCCCGACCGACGCCCAGGTCGAGGAGGCCGTCGCCGCCGCGTACGCCGTGCGCGACGAGTTCGCCGCGACCCCGGCGCACGTGCGGGCCGCCGCCCTCGACCACGTGAGCCGCCGGCTCGTCGAGCGGACGGAAGAGATCGCCCAGCTCATCTCCGCCGAGAACGGCAAGCCGATCAAGTGGGCCCGCGGCGAGGTCGGCCGTGCCGTCTCCGTCTTCCGGTTCGCCTCCGAGGAGGCCCGCAGGTTCAACGGCGGCGAGGCCCAGCGTCTCGACACGGACGCCGGTGGCCAGGGGCGTCTCGCCTTCACCCGCCGCTTCCCCAAGGGTGTCGTCCTGGGCATCGCGCCGTTCAACTTCCCGCTGAACCTCTGCGCCCACAAGATCGCCCCGGCCATCGCGTCCGGCACGCCGATCATCCTCAAGCCGGCGCCCGCGACCCCGCTCTCCGGTCTCCTCATCGGCGAGCTGCTCGCCGAGACCGACCTGCCCGCCGGGTCCTGGTCGGTCCTGCCGGTCGCGAACGAGAAGATGCCCGCCCTCGTCCAGGACGAGCGCCTCCCCGTCATCTCCTTCACCGGCTCCGAGAAGGTCGGCTACGCGATCCTGGACTCGGTGCCGCGCAAGCACTGCACCCTGGAGCTCGGCGGAAACGGCGCCGCCGTCGTCCTCGCCGACTTCTCCTCCGACGAGGACCTGGACTGGGCGGCCTCGCGCATCGCGACGTTCTCCAACTACCAGGGCGGCCAGTCCTGCATCTCGGTGCAGCGCGTCATCGCCGACGCCTCCGTGTACGACCGGCTCGTGCCGCGCGTCCTGGCGGCCATCGAGGCCCAGGTCACCGGCGACCCGTCCGACCCGAAGACCGACGTCGGCCCGCTCGTCAACGAGGACGCCGCCAAGCGCGTCGAGTCCTGGGTCGACGAGGCCGTCCAGGCGGGCGCGCAGCTCCTTGCCGGCGGCAAGCGTGACGGCGCCTCGTACGCGCCGACCGTGCTCGCCGACGTACCCGCCGACGTCACCATCGCCGTCGAGGAGGTCTTCGGACCGGTCCTCACGATCAAGAAGGTGGACGGCGAGGCGGAGGCGTTCGCCGCCGTCAACGACTCCAAGTACGGCCTCCAGGCGGGCGTCTTCACGCACGACCTGCAGACCGCCTTCCGCGCGCACCGCGACCTGGAGGTCGGCGGCGTGGTCATCGGCGACGCCCCCTCCTACCGCGCCGACCAGATGCCGTACGGCGGCGTCAAGCAGTCCGGCGTGGGCCGCGAGGGCGTCCGCTTCGCGATGGACGACTACACGTACGAGCGGGTCATGGTGATGACGGGCCTCGCCCTGTAAGCACGCCAGCCTCGAACCGGACGGCCGGAGCCCACTGTGCGGGGGCTCCGGCCGTTCTCGTGCGCGGGACGCGGTCCGGTTCCGGTGCGGCCGAACGCTGCGCGAGGACTGGTGGGCGCGGGACGAATCGGGTACATACGATCCATACGATCGAGTAGCACCAGTCAGTAACCGACCGGGTCAAGATCGGGTCAATCGGAGCCGATCGGCCCCACTCCGCGGCGAGGTGAGCTCCTCAATGCCCGCACAACCCACACCCCTTCCCGGGGCGTCCGTCAGCGAACGCGAGGCCCGGCAGGTCGCCGAGGCCGCCCGCGAACAGGACTGGCGCAAGCCCAGTTTCGCCAAGGAACTCTTCCTCGGCCGCTTCCGGCTCGACCTGATCCACCCGCATCCGATGCCCGCCGACGAGGACGCCCGGCGCGGCGAGGAGTTTCTCGCCAAACTCCACGACTTCTGCGAGACGAAGATCGACTCGGCCCGCATCGAGCGCGAGGCGAAGATCCCCGACGAGGTCATCAACGGGCTCAAGGAGCTCGGCGCGCTCGGCATGAAGATCGACACGAAGTACGGCGGGCTGGGCCTCACGCAGGTGTACTACAACAAGGCGCTTGCCCTCGTCGGCTCCGCGAACCCGTCCATCGGCGCGCTGCTCTCCGCGCACCAGTCGATCGGCGTCCCGCAGCCGCTCAAGCAGTTCGGCACCCAGGAGCAGAAGGACGAGTTCCTGCCGCGCTGCGCCCGCACGGACATCAGCGCGTTCCTCCTGACCGAGCCGGACGTCGGCTCCGACCCCGCGCGCCTGGCCACCACGGCGGTGCCGGACGGCGACTCGTACGTCCTGGACGGCGTGAAGCTGTGGACCACGAACGGCGTCGTCGCCGACCTCCTGGTCGTCATGGCACGCGTGCCGAAGTCCGAGGGCCACAAGGGCGGCATCACGGCCTTCGTGGTGGAGGCCGCGGCCGAGGGCATCACGGTCGAGAACCGCAACGCCTTCATGGGCCTGCGCGGCCTGGAGAACGGCGTCACCCGCTTCCACCAGGTCCGCGTCCCGGCCGCGCACCGCATCGGCCCGGAGGGTGCGGGCCTGAAGATCGCCCTGACGACCCTCAACACCGGCCGCCTCTCGCTGCCCGCGATGTGCGTCGGCGCGGGCAAGTGGTGCCTGAAGATCGCCCGTGAGTGGTCGGGCGCGCGCGAGCAGTGGGGCAAGCCGGTCGCGCTGCACGAGGCGGTCGGCGCGAAGATCTCCTTCATCGCGGCGACGACCTTCGCCCTGGAGGCCGTACTCGACCTCTCGTCCCAGATGGCCGACGAGGACCGCAACGACATCCGCATCGAGGCGGCCCTCGCCAAGCTGTACGGCTCCGAGATGGGCTGTCTGATGGCGGACGAGCTGGTGCAGATCCGCGGCGGCCGCGGCTTCGAGACCGCCGAGTCCCTCGCGGCCCGCGGCGAACGAGCGGTCCCGGCCGAACAGGTCCTGCGCGACCTGCGCATCAACCGCATCTTCGAGGGCTCGACGGAGATCATGCACCTGCTCATCGCCCGTGAGGCGGTGGACGCGCACCTGAAGGTGGCGGGTGACCTGATCGACCCGGACAAGTCCCTGACCGACAAGGCGAGGGCGGGCGCGAAGGCAGGCGGCTTCTACGCACGCTGGCTGCCGAAACTGGTCGCAGGGCCGGGGCAACTCCCGAGCTCGTACGGCGAGTTCCACCCCAGCGGCCACGCGGACCTCTCCCCGCACCTGCGCTACGTCGAGCGCAACGCCCGCAAGCTGGCCCGCTCGACCTTCTACGCGATGTCGCGCTGGCAGGGAAAGATGGAGACCAAGCAGGGCTTCCTGGGCCGCGTGGTCGACATCGGCGCCGAACTCTTCGCGATGAGCGCGGCGTGCGTACGCGCCGAGCTCCTGCGGACGACGGAGGACCACGGCCGCGAGGCCTACCAGCTGGCCGACACGTTCTGCCGCCAGTCCCGCATCCGCGTCGACGAGCTGTTCGACCGCCTGTGGACCAACACGGACGGCGTCGACCGCAAGGTGGTCAAGGGCGTCCTGAACGGCATGTACACCTGGCTGGAGGCGGGCGTCGTCGACCCCAGCGGCGAAGGCCCCTGGATCGCGGACGCGACACCCGGGCCCACCCAACGGGAGAACGTCCACCGCCCGATCCGCTGACACCCTTTCCGGGGCGTTCCCTCCCGCGGGAGCGCCCCGGAACACGATTGCGGCCCACCGGATCGGGGCGCAGTGTCTCCTCACACCGCCGCCCAGGCAAGAATGGGGGGATGAGCGACAGTCCAGCCCCCCTCGCCGATCCGCATCTCGTCTTCGACCCCGTCGTGACGGACGGTCCTCGGGACATCGTCATCCTCGGCTCGACGGGATCGATCGGCACCCAGGCCATCGATCTCGTCCGGCGCAACCCCGGCCGCTTCCGCGTCACCGCGCTCTCCGCCGCCGGCGGCCGCGTCGGACTGCTCGCCGAACAGGCCAGGCAGCTGCGGGTACGGACCGTGGCCGTGGCCCGCGAGGACGTCGTACCGGCACTGCGCGAGGCGCTCAAGGGGCAGTACGGCAGCGAGCCGCTGCCCGAGATTCTCGCCGGACCCGAGGCGGCCACCCAGGTCGCCGCGTCGCCGTGCCACACCGTCCTGAACGGCATCACCGGATCCATCGGGCTCGCGCCGACGCTCGCCGCGCTCGAAGCGGGCCGCACCCTCGCGCTCGCCAACAAGGAGTCGCTGATCGTCGGCGGACCCCTGGTGAAGGCCCTCGCCAAGCCGGGGCAGATCATCCCCGTCGACTCCGAGCACGCCGCGCTCTTCCAGGCGCTTGCCTCCGGCACCCGCGCCGACGTGCGCAAGCTGGTCGTCACGGCCTCCGGCGGCCCGTTCCGGGGACGCACGAAGGCCGACCTGGCGAACGTGACGCCCAAGGACGCGCTCGCGCACCCCACCTGGGCCATGGGCCCGGTCATCACCGTCAACTCCGCGACGCTCGTCAACAAGGGCCTGGAAGTCATCGAGGCGCACCTCCTCTACGACATCCCCTTCGAGCGCATCGAGGTCGTCGTCCACCCGCAGTCCTACGTGCACTCCATGGTCGAGTTCACCGACGGATCGACGCTGGCCCAGGCCACGCCGCCCGACATGCGCGGCCCGATCGCCATCGGCATCGGCTGGCCCGAGCGGGTGCCGGACGCCGCGCCCGCCTTCGACTGGACCAAGGCATCGAGCTGGGAGTTCTTCCCCCTCGACAACGACGCGTTTCCGTCGGTCGGGCTCGCCCGGCACGTGGGGAAGCTCGCGGGCACGGCCCCGGCGGTGTTCAATGCCGCCAACGAGGAGTGCGTGGACGCGTTCTTGAACGGCGCCCTGCCCTTCAACGGGATCATGGAGACCGTCACGAAGGTCGTCGCCGAACACGGCACACCGTCCGCGGGAACTTCCCTGACCGTCGCGGACGTCCTCGAAGCGGAGACCTGGGCGCGCGCCCGGGCCCGTGAACTGACGGCGAAAGCGACCGCGGAGGCTCGCGCATGACGACCTTGATGATGATCCTCGGCATAGTCGTCTTCGCGGTCGGGCTGCTGTTCTCGATCGCCTGGCACGAGCTGGGCCACCTCTCGACCGCCAAGCTGTTCGGCATCCGCGTGCCGCAGTACATGGTCGGCTTCGGCCCGACGATCTTCTCGCGCAAGAAGGGCGACACCGAGTACGGCATCAAGGCCATCCCCCTCGGCGGATACATCCGCATGATCGGCATGTTCCCGCCGGGCCCTGACGGCCGCCTGGAGGCGCGGTCCACCTCCCCGTGGCGCGGCATGATCGAGGACGCGCGGTCGGCCGCCTTCGAGGAGCTCAAGCCCGGCGACGAGACGCGGCTCTTCTACACGCGCAAGCCGTGGAAGCGCGTGATCGTGATGTTCGCGGGCCCGTTCATGAACCTGATCCTCGCTGTGGCGATCTTCCTCGGCGTGATGATGACGTTCGGCATCAGCACCCAGACGACGTCCGTCGGCAAGGTCTCCGACTGCGTCATCCAGCAGAGCGAGAACCGCACCAAGTGCGAGAAGGGCGACACCGTCGCCCCCGCCAAGGCCGCCGGACTGAAGCTCGGCGACAAGATCGTCGCCTTCCAGGGACAGCCCGTCGACGACTGGTCCGCGCTCCAGGGGAAGATCCGCGAGACGATCGGCCCGGCCACCATCACGGTCGAGCGCGACGGCAAGCGCGTGGAGCTGCACGCCAACCTCATCAAGAACCAGGTCAGCAAGACCGACGGTGAGGGAGGCTATGTGGAGGGCAAGTACGTCACCGCGGGCTTCCTCGGCTTCACCCCCGCCACCGGCATCGTCCAGCAGGGCTTCGGCGACTCCGTGGAGCGCATGGGCGACATGATGGAGAACGGCGTCGAGTCGCTCATCGCCCTGCCGTCCAAGATCCCCGACCTGTGGGACGCGGCCTTCGGCGACGGCGACCGCAAGCAGGACTCCCCGATGGGCGTCGTCGGCGCGGCCCGCGTGGGCGGCGAGGTCTTCACGCTGGACATCCCGCCGGAGAACCAGGTCGCGATGATGCTGTTCCTGGTGGCGGGCTTCAACCTCTCGCTGTTCCTGTTCAACATGCTGCCGCTGCTGCCGCTGGACGGCGGCCACATCGCCGGGGCCCTGTGGGAGTCCGTCCGCCGCAAGGCCGCCAAGCTCCTGAAGCGGCCCGACCCGGGCCCCTTCGACGTCGCGAAGCTGATGCCCGTCGCCTACGTGGTGGCCGGGATCTTCATCTGCTTCACGATCCTCGTCCTCATCGCGGATGTCGTTAACCCCGTGAGAATCTCCTGATGCTGCATGTTTCCGGGGGTGACCCCCCGGGCCCCCGGTGAAGTTCGTGGCGACCGGCCACTCTATGTGTCCGGTCGCCCACCATTGGGTGGACTTGGGGGCGGGATGTGCTCGGGCCCTGTGGGGTGCCGTAATCTCGAAGCCTGGAGCCCGCCGAACTCGGGACCTTGATCCACACCTTGGGGATGCACGCCAGATGACTGCCGTTTCTCTCGGAATCCCGTCCGTACCGACCAAGCTCGCCGACCGCCGGGTCAGCCGCAAGATCCAGGTCGGTACGGTCGCCGTCGGCGGCGACGCACCCGTGTCGGTGCAGTCGATGACGACGACGCGTACGTCCGACATCGGCGCGACGCTGCAGCAGATCGCCGAACTGACCGCGTCGGGCTGTCAGATCGTGCGGGTGGCGTGTCCGACGCAGGATGACGCGGACGCGTTGTCGACGATCGCGCGCAAGTCGCAGATCCCGGTGATCGCGGACATTCACTTCCAGCCGAAGTACGTGTTCGCGGCGATCGACGCCGGGTGTGCCGCGGTCCGTGTGAATCCGGGCAACATCAAGCAGTTCGACGACAAGGTCAAGGAGATCGCGCGGGCCGCGAACGACGCGGGCACGCCGATCCGTATCGGGGTGAACGCGGGCTCGCTGGACGCGCGTCTTCTCAAGAAGTACGGCAAGGCCACTCCGGAGGCGCTGGTCGAGTCGGCGCTGTGGGAGGCGTCGCTCTTCGAGGAGCACGGTTTCCGGGACATCAAGATCTCGGTCAAGCACAACGACCCGGTGGTCATGGTCAACGCCTACCGGCAGCTGGCCGCGGCCTGCGACTACCCGCTGCACCTCGGCGTGACCGAGGCCGGACCGGCGTTCCAGGGCACGATCAAGTCGGCGGTGGCCTTCGGCGCGCTGCTCTCCGAGGGGATCGGCGACACCATCCGGGTCTCCCTCTCGGCGCCGCCGGTGGAGGAGATCAAGGTCGGTCTGCAGATCCTGGAGTCGCTCAATCTCAAGCCGCGCCGCCTGGAGATCGTCTCCTGCCCGTCCTGCGGGCGGGCGCAGGTCGATGTGTACAAGCTGGCCGAAGAGGTCACCGCGGGCCTGGACGGCATGGAGGTGCCCCTCCGCGTCGCCGTCATGGGCTGTGTCGTGAACGGCCCCGGCGAGGCCCGCGAGGCCGACCTCGGCGTCGCGTCCGGCAACGGCAAGGGGCAGATCTTCGTCAAGGGTGAGGTCATCAAGACCGTCCCCGAGTCGAAGATCGTGGAGACCCTCATCGAAGAGGCCATGAAGATCGCCGAACAGATGGAGAAGGACGGAATCCCCTCCGGGGAGCCGACGGTCGCTGTCGCGGGCTGACTTTCCCGTCACGTGGGCCCCGCCACCGATCCGGTGGCGGGGCCCACGTGCATCTGGTGACGCACTCCGGGGCAATCGGGTGGGTGGGCGGGAAACCACGCCGCGAAGCGGCGAAAGGCTCCGCCCCCACCGGGCAGCACCCGCCCACGGCGAGAAACCCCAAGGGACAAAAGGCACCCCCCGCACAAGGCGCCCCCGCCAGGTACAGTGCGGAGATCAGCAGACCGTATGGTGAGGCCCCCGCACGTGTTGACTCAGACCACCACCAGGGTCCTCGAACCGAGTGACCTGGACGCCGCGCTCGCCGTTCTCGACCGCGAGCCGGTGGCCAACGCCTTCGTGACCTCGCGGGTCCGCGTCGCGGGCCTCGACCCGTGGCGGCTCGGCGGCGAGATGTGGGGCTGGTACCAGGACGGAATGCTGGAGTCCCTCTGCTACGCGGGCGCCAACCTCGTCCCCATCTGCGCGACCCCCCGAGCGGTCCGCGCCTTCGCGGACCGCGCCCGCAGGGCAGGCCGCCGCTGCTCCTCCATCGTCGGCCCGGCCGAGCCCACCGCCCAGCTCTGGCGGCTGCTCGAACCCTCCTGGGGCCCCGCCCGCGAGGTCCGCGCCCAGCAGCCCCTGATGGTCACCGACCGGCTTCCGCAGGACATCACCCCCGACCCCTACGTCCGTCGCGTCCGCAAGGACGAGATGGAGACGATCATGCCCGCGTGCGTGGCGATGTTCACCGAGGAGGTCGGCATCTCGCCGCTCGCCGGCGACGGCGGACTGCTCTACCAGGCGCGGGTCGCCGAACTCGTCGGCACAGGGCGCTCGTTCGCGCGCCTGGACCGCGACGGCAAGGTCATCTTCAAGGCCGAGATCGGCGCGGCCACGGCACTGGCCTGCCAGGTCCAGGGCGTCTGGGTGGCCCCCGAGTACCGGGGCCAGGGCTACGCGGCACCGGGCATGGCGGCCGTCCTGCGCTACGCCCTCGCGGACGTCGCCCCCGTGGTCAGCCTCTACGTCAACGACTTCAACACCGCGGCCAGGGCGGCGTACCGGCGGGTGGGCTTCCAGGAGGTCGGGGCGTTCATGAGCGTCCTGTTCTAGCTCCCCCGCGTCTCACGGCGCACTCCTCACGCACCCCCCTGCGCGAGTTAAAGTTCGGCGCATGACTGACGACGTCGTGATCGGGCCGCTGGACCTCGCCACGCACGTGGACGAAGCGCTGCGGGTGCAGGCCCACGCCTTCGGGCTCAGCGACGACGAGGTGACCGTACGGCGGCAGATCGTGCTGCGGCACATCACCTATCCCGGTGCCCGCGCGCTCGGCGCCACCACCCCCGAGGGGCGGCTCGTCGCCTTCGTCTACGGGATGCCCAACGACCGCGGCCACTGGTGGTCCACGGTCGTCGAGCCGTATCTGCGCGTACGCGGCATGGAGGACTGGCTCGACGACTCCTTCGTGATCACCGAGCTCCATGTGCAGCCGGGCCACCAGAACCGCGGGATCGGCCGCACGCTCATCACCACCATCACGGACGACGTCGACCAGCCCCGTTCGATCCTCTCCGCGATCGACGTCGAGAGCCCCGCGCGGGGCCTCTACCGCTCCCTCGGGTACACCGACCTGGCCCGCAACGTCCAGTTCCCCAGCGCCCAGAAGCCGTACGCGGTGATGGGCGCGCCCCTGCCGCTGAGGCGTCCCGGCACCTAACCGATTTCCGCCCGCGCCGGGCCCCCGGCTAACCTCCTGACATCACCCTCCCCCAAGCTCTCGGCTCCGCTCGAGCAGGGGGGACCCCCATCCCGCAGGAGTTCACCATGGCCCAGGTCCAGCGCATGTCCCGCTTGATGATCAAGACACTGCGCGACGACCCGGCGGACGCAGAGACGCTCAACCACAAGCTGCTCGTCCGGGCCGGATACGTTCGCCGCACCGCCGCCGGCATCTGGTCCTGGCTGCCGCTGGGCAAGAAGGTCCTGGAGAACATCACCAACGTCGTGCGCGAGGAGATGGACGCCATCGGCGCCCAGGAAGTCCTCCTGCCCGCGCTGCTGCCCAAGGAGTCGTACGACGCGACGGGCCGCTACGACGAGTACGGCGACCTGCTCTTCCGCCTCAAGGACCGCAAGGGCGCCGACTACCTCCTCGGTCCCACGCACGAGGAGATCTTCACCCAGATCGTCAAGGACCAGTGCTCGTCCTACAAGGACCTGCCGGTCGTGCTCTACCAGATCCAGACGAAGTACCGCGACGAGGCCCGCCCCCGCGCCGGTGTGCTCCGCGGCCGCGAGTTCCAGATGAAGGACTCGTACTCCTTCGACACGACGGACGAGGGCCTCGCCGAGTCGTACGCCCTGCACCGCGCCGCGTACATCAAGATCTTCGAGCGTCTCGGCCTCGACCACCGCATCGTCTCCGCCGTCTCCGGCGCGATGGGCGGCTCGGCCTCCGAGGAGTTCCTGGCGCCCGCGCCGGCCGGTGAGGACACGTTCGTGGACTGCCCCGCGTGCGACTACGCGGCCAACACGGAGGCCGTCTCCTTCGTCGCCACGGCGGTGGACGGTTCGGCGCACGGTCCCGTCGAGGACCTGGACACCCCCGACACCCCGACCATCGAGACGCTCGCGGCCCACCTCGGTGTGCCCGCCTCCGCGACGCTGAAGAACCTCCTGGTCAAGGTCGACGGCGAGATCGTCGCCGTGGGCGTCCCCGGCGACCGTGAGGTCGACCTCGGCAAGCTCGGCGAGCACCTGTCGCCCGCCGTCGTGGAACTGGTGACGGCGGAGGACTTCGTGGGCCGCGACGATCTCGTACGCGGCTACGTCGGTCCGCAGGGCCTGGAGAAGGTCCGCTACATCGCCGACCCGCGGGTCGCGCCGGGCACGGCCTGGATCACCGGCGCCAACAAGATCAACACGCACGCGAAGAACGTCGTCGCGGGCCGTGACTTCGAGGTGGACGACTACCTGGACGTCGTGGTCGTCGAGGAGGGCGACCCCTGCCCCAAGTGCGGCACCGGCCTGAAGCTGGACCGCGCCATCGAGATCGGTCACATCTTCCAGCTCGGCCGCAAGTTCGCCGACGCCTTCCAGCTGGACGTGCTCGGCCAGCAGGGCAAGCCGGTCCGCGTGACCATGGGCTCGTACGGCATCGGCGTCTCGCGCGCGGTGGCGGCGCTCGCCGAGCAGACGGCGGACGACAAGGGCCTGTGCTGGCCCAAGGAGATCGCCCCCGCCGACGTCCACGTGGTGGCCGCGGGCAAGACGCTCCAGACGGAGCTCGCCCTCGACGTCTCCGAGCAGCTGAACGCGGCGGGTGTGCGGGTCCTCGTCGACGACCGTGCGGGTGTCTCGCCCGGCGTGAAGTTCACCGACGCCGAGCTGATCGGCGTCCCGACCATCCTGGTCGCGGGCCGCCGCTCCGCCGAGGGCGTCGTGGAGCTGAAGGACCGCCGGACGGGGGAGCGCGAGGAGCTGACGGTGGCGGAGGCTGTTGCGCGTCTGACGGCCTGAGTCGGGCGGGGGCCGGGGCGGTCCCTGCGGGGCCTTCCCCAATCCCGCCCGTTCCCGAAACCAGGGGGATCCCGCCCCCTGGACCCTCGACAGGATGTCCTCGAACGCCGGCCGGGCTGAGATTTCCCCGGCTCGGGGAAATCTCAGCC
>NZ_JBSGUA010000016.1:0-192786 GCF_053607685.1 Streptomyces sp. NPDC055099
TTTCCCTTTCCGGCGAGTCCGACTCTACCAGATCCTTTCGGGCCTGATTCCCAGTCAGCGGGCTTTGACTTCCCGGCTGTTGGGCCGTTCCGACGTCTCAAACTCTAGCGGCTCTTCCCGGTTACTCATAATCGAGTCCTGGAATTGAATTCGGGCATGCCGAAATCGTTCCCGGGGGGATGTCGTGCAGAGTTTGTTTTGCCGCGTCTCAGCGGCGGGAGGTGCTGTCGCAGAACCGTTACGGCTCCGTGGCAACCCGAAGAACCTTACGGATCGGGCGGGTGACTGTCAAACGCCGTGGTGGGGCGCTCAGTCCAGGTCGGTGAGGCGTCCGCCCGCGTCCGGCTGGGCGTCCTCCACCCTGCGCAGGAGACGGGTCAGTACTTCACCGAGGGCGCCGCGCTCCTCCTGGGACAGGTCCTGGAGGAGGTCCTCCTCGAACACCGTCGCGAGGCGCATCGCCTCCAGCCACTTCTCGCGTCCTTCCGCGGTGAGCTCGACGATCACTCGTACGCGGTTGGACTCGTCGCGGTCCCGTGTCACCAGACCCTCCGCCACCATGCGGTCGATGCGGTGGGTCATGGCGGCCGGCGTGAGGCCCAGGCGCTTCGCGAGCTCGCCGGGTCCCATTTGGTACGGGGCACCGGAGAGGACGAGGGCCTTGAGGACCTCCCACTCGGCGTTGCTGATGCCGAGGGTCGCGGTCTGCCGTCCGTAGGCGACGCTCATCCGCCGGTTGAGGCGGCCGAGGGCCGAGACGATCTCCTCGACCTGGGGGTCGAGGTCCTGGAACTCCCGCTGGTAGGCGGCGATCTGCTCTTCGAGTGTCGGCTCACTGGGGCCGGGCGTGTCACCCATGGCCGCAGTATGGCACGCCCCTACTTGGCGTTGAAGTTCTTCGGTGTGTATTGTTTAGATCCTAACTTTAGCTTCGAAGTCTTCACGTCTAACTCCTAAGGCAGGTGAAAGTGACCAGGGCGATGGGCGCAGCGATGCGTCGTATTCAGGTAGGCAGCGCGCTGAGCGCGTTTGGTGTCGGGTTCACGGTTCCGTTCCTCTACGTCTACGTGGCGCAGGTGCGGGATCTTGGGGCCAGTACGGCGGGCATCGTGCTCGCCGCCTTTGCCATGGCCGCGCTGATCGTCCTGCCCGTCACCGGGCGCGTCATCGACCGTCGCGGCCCGCTCCCCGTACTCATGGGAGCGGCCCTGACCGCCTCGGTGGGTGCCCTCGCCCTGGGCTTCGCGAGCAGTGAGCCGGCTGCGATCGTCTCGGCGGCCCTTCTCGGCGCCGGTACCGCGGTGATGCAGCCGGCGCTCGCCACGATGATCGTCTGGTGCTCGACGCCCACCACGCGCACGCGTGCCTTCGCGATGCAGTTCTTCCTGCAGAACCTGGGGCTCGGTATCGGTGGCCTCATCGGCGGTCAGATCGTCGACGAGCACGACCCGGGCAGCTTCATCACGTTGTTCTCCATCGAGGCCGTGATGTTCCTGGTGCTCGCCGCGATCGTCGTCACCGTGCGGCTTCCGCACGCTCCGTCCATCCAGGACGCCGTGCCGAAGGACGGGTCCGCGCCGCAGAGCGGTCTGCGGGCGCTGCTGCGGCACAAGGCGATGGTGCAGCTGTGCGTGCTGGGCTTCGTGCTGTTCTTCGCCTGCTACGGGCAGTTCGAGTCGGGTCTCTCCGCGTACGGCGTGGAGGCGGCCGGGATCTCGCCGTCGACGCTCGGCATCGCGCTCGCCGCCAACACGGCCGTGATCGTCATCGCGCAGTTCGCCGTCCTGAAGTTCGTCGAGCGGCGCAAGCGGTCGCGGGTGATCGCCGCCGTCGGTCTGATCTGGGCCGTCGCGTGGATCGCGGCCGGGTACGCGGGGCTCGGGCACGGCAGCCAGGCCATGGCGACCGCCGCGTTCATCTCCACGTACGCGCTCTTCGGGCTCGGTGAGGCGATGCTGTCGCCGACCGTCGCGCCGCTGGTCGCCGACCTGGCGCCGGCCGGGATGGTCGGTCAGTACAACTCGGCGTTCGCCCTGGTGAAGCAGTTGGCGCTGGCTGTCGGTCCCGCGGTCGGCGGTCCGATGGGGGCCGCGCTGCACGGGCCGTACATCGTGACGTTCCTGCTGTTCTCGCTGGGCATCACGGTGCTGGCCGTACGGCTGGGCAAGCAGCTCACCCCGCTGCAGAACCAGCCGTACGTGGCGAAGAGCCGGGTAGTCGCGCAGAGCGCCCCCGAGCCCGTACCGGCGAACTCCTAGGTACTACGGGCGCGGCAGGGCGAATTCGCACCAGACCGCCTTGCCGCCGCCCGGTGTGCGCCGTGAGCCCCAGTTCGAGGCGATCGTGGCGACGATGGCGATGCCGCGTCCCGCCTCGTCCGCGGGCTCCGCGCGGCGGCGGCGCGGCAGGTGGTCGTCGCCGTCCGTCACCTCGATGATCAAACGGCGGTCTGTGCGGCGCAGGCGCAGGCGCATCGGGGGCGTGCCGTGCTGGAGGGAGTTGGCGACCAGTTCGCTGGCCGCGAGTACTCCCAGGTCGTGCAGTTCGGGCGGGAAGCGCCAGCTGGCGAGGACGCCGGTGGCGAAGGCACGCGCGCGTGGCGCCGCTTCCACGCCACCGAGCAGTTCCAGGGCCGCGTTGCGGAACAGCTCGGCGTTCAGGCCGGTGCGGGCCGGGTGCTGGAGGACGAGGACCGCCACGTCGTCGTCGTGGTCGGCGGTCACGCCCAGGGCGCGGATCAGCCGGTCGCACACCACCTGGGGTGTGCCGGTGGCGCCCGCGAGTGCGCGCTCCAGGGAGGCGACACCTTCGTCGATGTCCTCGCTGCGCCGCTCGACCAGGCCGTCCGTGTAGAGGACGGCGGTCGAGCCGGGGCCCAGTGGGACCGAGCCCGAGGTGTGCAGCCAGCCGCCCGTACCGAGGGGTGGGCCCGTGGGTTCCTCCGCGCGGTGGATCGTGCCGCCCTCGTCCCGTACGAGGATCGGCAGGTGCCCCGCGGAGGCGTACACGAGGCTGCCTTCGTTCGGGTCGTGCACCGCGTAGACCATGGTGGCGATCTGGCTGGCGTCGATCTCCGCGGCGAGACCGTCCAGGAGCTGGAGGACCTCGTGCGGGGGCAGGTCGAGGCGGGCGTACGCGCGCACGGCCGTGCGGAGCTGGCCCATGACGGCCGCCGCGCGGACGCCACGGCCCATGACGTCGCCGATGACCAGAGCGGTGCGGCCGCCGCCGAGGGTGATCACGTCGTACCAGTCGCCGCCGACCGCTGCCTCCGTGCCGCCCGGTTGGTACGTGGCGGCGATGCGCAGGTCGTCCGGCTGCTCCAACTCCTGGGGCAGGAGCGAGCGTTGCAGGGTGACGGCGGTCTCGCGCTGGGAGCGTTCGCTGGCCCGCAGCCGCTCGGCGGCCTCCGCGTGGTCGGTGACGTCGGCGGCGAAGACCAGGACGCCGTCGTCCTTGAGCCCCGTGTCGGAGCCGCTCACGGAGAGCGTCACCGGGGTGCAGGTGAAGGTGTACGACCGGCCGCTCGCCGCCTTGCGGGACTTGACCGTGCGCGGCTTGGAGCTGCGCAGGACCTGGTCGAGGAGCGGCAACAGGCCGAGTTCGTCCAGTTCGGGCAGCGCCTCGCGGGCGGGTTCGCCCACGGGGCGCTCGCCGAATGCTCCGGCGTACGCGCCGTTGACGTACGCGATGCGGTGGTCGGGGCCGTGCACCAGGGCGACGAGGGCCGGAATGCGGTCGAGCACCTCACGGGTCGGCAGTTCGTCGACGCCCGCGGCGGCCGGGGTGAGGACGGCGCCTTCCGGGCCTCCCTCCGCGCGGGCCGCGGGCACGGAGCTCTCTGCTCGCTGTGGCGGGGAGATCCCCAGGTCGGTGCGCGCCGCGGCGCGGCGCTGCGTTCCGGGGAGCCGGGCGCTCCAGCGCGTGAAGTTCACTGCGGTAGGCCTCGTGATGTCGCTTCTGGATCGGGCGGGGATTTCCGGCGGTCCTGGCCCGCCCATGGTCACACGAACAGTCTGGCCGACCGGACTGACATCCGTCAGACGCCGGCGTCGTGCGGGGAGTTCCTGCCTCCGGTCAGGAGGACTCCTTCGGGCTTCTGCCCCCGGCCGCGAGTTCGAATTCCGCACGCGGGTGCTCGAGCGACCCCAGGGAGACGATCTCGCGTTTGAACAGGCCGGACAGGGTCCATTCGGCGAGCACCCGGGACTTGCGGTTGACGGTGGGCACGCGGCTGAGGTGGTAGACGCGGTGCATGAACCAGGCAGGGTAGCCCTTCAACTTCCGTCCGTAGACATGTGCGACGCCTTTGTGCAGCCCCAGGGACGCGACCGAGCCCACGTACTTGTGCGTGTACTCCTTGAGGGGCTGTTCGCGCAGGGAGGCGGCGATGTTGTCGCCGAGTGTCCTGGCCTGGCGCACCGCGTGCTGGGCGTTGGGGGCGCACTCCTTGCCGGGCTCTTTCGCGGTGACATCGGGGACGGCTGCCGCGTCTCCCGCGCCCCACGCGTGCGTGGCGCCGTTCACCGTCAGCTTCGCGGTGCAGTCGAGGCGCCCGCGTTCGTTCAGCGGCAGGTCGGTCGCGGCGAGCACCGGGTGCGGTTTGACGCCCGCGGTCCACACCACCGTGCGGGTGGGGAAGCGCGATCCGTCGCTCAGGACGGCGACCCGGTCCTCGCAGGAGTCGAGGCGGGTCTCCAGGCGTACGTCGATGTTGCGGCGGCGCAGCTCACGGACCGTGTACTTGCCCATCTCCTCGCCGACCTCGGGCAGGATCCGCCCGGAGGCCTCGACGAGGATCCACTTCATGTCCTCGGCCTTGACGTTGTGGTAGTACCGCGTGGCGTAGCGGGCCATGTCCTCCAGCTCGCCAAGCGCCTCGACGCCCGCGTAACCGCCGCCCACGAAGACGAAGGTGAGGGCTGCGTCGCGGACCGCGGGGTCGCGCGTCGACGACGCGATGTCCATCTGTTCGATGACGTGGTTGCGCAGGCCGATGGCCTCTTCGACGGTCTTGAAGCCGACGCCGTGCTCGGCGAGGCCGGGCACGGGCAGGGTGCGCGAGATGGAGCCGGGGGCCAGCACGATCTCGTCGTACGTGATCTCGACGGCGCCCGCCCCCTCGTCCGCGGTGGCGAGCGTGGTGAAGGAGGCCGTGCGCTTGGCGTGGTCGACCGACTCGACCTGGCCGATGACGATGCGGCATCTGTCGAGGACGCGGCGGAGCGGGACCACGACGTGGCGCGGCGAGATGGAGCCGGCCGCGGCTTCGGGCAGGAACGGCTGATAGGTCATATAGGGATCGGGCGTCACCACCACGATCTCCGCTTCGCCCCGCTTCAGCTCCGGCTTCAGCTTCCGCTGGAGGCGCAGCGCGGTGTACATGCCGACGTATCCGCCGCCCACAACGAGAATGCGCACAGGTTCCTTCACCATCCCATGACGCACCCAGCTCTTGAGTTTGTCCACAGGCTCGACAATTTGTGTGACCGGTCATGGTGCGCGACGCGCCATCGGTGCGTCGGCGCCGCGCGGGAAAAATGCGCAGGTCAGCGTGGAGAAGAGGGGAAAGGCAAGAGGGTGCAATCGGGTCGGAATCGGTGCGTACTCCGATCGGGGGGCGGTCCGTGCGGAACCCGCCTCTTCTGAATTGACTCTGGCTCAACTATGTTCGTGTGTCGTCGGGGTGTCGGGGGATGCGCTCGTCGGGTCGGGCTACGGGGCCCGGAGCCGGGCATGCTCCTCACACTCCGGTTAGTCAATGGCGGGGAGTGTCTCCGGGGGGAGACGTCATTACCGGGGGAACGCGTATGCATATTCAGGAATCTCACTGGACTTCGAGCACGGCGTCGGCATCAGCCGTCGCCACCAGCGGGAACGGACGCGACATGGGGGACGGACCGCGTTCGACGCCGCTTCGGGTGGACGCACAGCGCAATCTCGAGCACGTGCTTCGCGCGGCGCGCGAGGTCTTCGGCGAGCTGGGTTACGGCGCGCCGATGGAGGACGTGGCCCGGCGCGCACGGGTCGGCGTCGGCACGGTCTACCGCCGCTTCCCCAGCAAGGACGTGCTGGTGCGGCGCATAGCCGAGGAGGAGACCTCCCGGCTGACCGACCAGGCGCGTTCGGCGCTCGGGCAGGAGGACGAACCGTGGTCGGCGCTCTCGCGCTTCCTGCGGACGTCCGTCGCCTCGGGCGCGGGGCGTCTCCTGCCGCCGCAGGTGCTGCGGGTGGGCGTCGCGGACGAGATCGCGGGGGTACGGGACGACGAGGCGCGCGTGCCGCAGCAGCGGCAGGCGGCTCCGGCCGGTCCCGAGCTGCGGCTCGTCGAGCAGCGCTCGGCCCCGGCCGAGGAGTCGGCGGCCGACGACCCCGGGGCGATCGCGCTCCTGGACGTCGTCGGGCGTCTCGTGGAGCGGGCACGTGCGGCGGGCGAGCTGCGCGCGGACGTGACCGTGTCGGACGTGCTCCTGGTGATAGCGACGGCGGCGCCCTCGCTGCCGGACGCGGCGCAGCAGGCGGCGGCGTCCTCGCGGCTGCTCGACATCCTGCTGGAAGGGCTGCGCTCACGCCCCACGGCCTGACGCGGCACGGCAGCACGACAGTACGGCGCCACTGCACCACAGGGTCTGCACAAGTTCGTCACGTGGGAGGCTCAACTGCCGGTCTGCACAAGGCGGTTGAGCCTTCCCCGAATGAGTGAACGGTAGTGCTCGATTACGGGAAGTCGCCCCGGAAGGGTGGTTGACCGTCATCGCCGTCCGTCGTAGCGGAACGTTGTGGCACTCTTTCCCGGATGGCCGGGTCTGAGTGTGCAAGCGGGGGCTTCCGCGATGAGTGGTGACGGGCGGGACGAGTCGTCCTCCGCCTTGGACGGGGAAGCCGCAGGGCTGCATCCCCGACAGGTGCCGAACCAAGGCGGGCCCGCGGCCGCCGGGGGCCCCGGTGGCCCGGGCGACACCGATCCGAGCGTTCCACCGCAGCGCGAAGGCCTCCGGGGCGAAGGTCCACCGGCCGACAGCGACCTGATCACCCGGATGCGGGCGGGCGACGACACCGCGTACGAGGAGCTGTACCGAAGGCACGCCGAAGCCGTCCGCCGGTACGCCCGCACCTGCTGCCGTGACGCGCACACCGCCGACGACCTCACGGCCGAGGTCTTCGCGCGGATGCTGCAGGCGGTCCGCGGCGGCAGCGGCCCCGAGCACGCGGTGCGCGCCTATCTGCTCACCACGGTGCGCCGTGTCGCCGCCGGGTGGACGAAGTCCGCGAAACGGGAGCAACTGGTCGAGGACTTCGCGGTGTTCGCCGCGCAGGCCCAGCGCAGCTCCGAGGTGTCCGACGACGACACCCTGGACCTGGGCGCGGACGTGCGCGCGATGCACGAGGCCGAGCAGTCCATGGCCATGCAGGCCTTCCGCAGCCTTCCGGAACGCTGGCAGGCCGTGCTGTGGCACACGGAGGTCGAGGACGAGTCCCCGAGCGACGTCGCCACGCTCTTCGGGCTCGACGCCAACGGCACCCGGGTGCTCGCCAAGCGGGCCCGCGAAGGCCTGAAGGAGGCGTATCTCCAGGCCCATGTGAGCACCACGCTCACCGCCGACGAGGAGTGCGCCCGGTATGCCGACCGGCTCGGCGCCTACGCGCGCGGCAGTCTGCGCACCCGGGCCGAGCGCGGCCTGCGCAAGCACTTGGAGGAGTGCGCCAAGTGCCGCCTGGCCGCGGGGCAGATCAAGGAAGTCGCCAGCGGAATTCCCGGGGTCGTGCCGATCGCGGTCATCGGCTGGTTCGGTGCCGCCGGGTACGCGAAGGTGGCCGCCCTCGTCGGTGGTGGCGCCGCGGGTGCCGCGGGCGCCGGTGCGGCGGGCGCGGCAGCGGCGGGCGGAGGCGCGTCCGGTGGCGCGGCGGGCGGTGGTGCCGCGGCCGAGGGGCTCGGCGCGCCCGCGAAGGCCGGTATCGCCGCGGGTGTGGTCGTCGCGGCGGCGGCCGTGGCGCTGGCCCTCACCGCGGGCGGGGACAAGCCCAAGGACCTGCCGAGCGCCGACAAGCCGCAGGCCGTCGAACCCGTCGCGCCGAGCGAGCCGCCGCCCCCGAAACCGAAGCCGAGGCCCGAGCAGCCGGTCGCCGAGGCGAAGCCGAAGCCGAAGCCTCCGGCGAAGTCCGCTCCCGAGCCGAAGCCGGCCCCGACGCCCACCGAGAAGCCCGAGCCCCCGGCTCCGGAGCCGAAACCGAAGCCGACGCCGACCCCCACGCCGTCGGAGCCGAAGCCCGAGCCGCCGCCTCCGCCGCCGCCCGCCCCCGCGGTCTACCAGTGGAGCGAGCTGCGGTACGGCATCGTCGGCGACGGCACCAAGCCCGAGATGCGGCTCGGCGAGAGCAGCTGGGTCTGGCAGCGCTCGGGCATGTCCATCGCCGACAAGCAGTACGGCCACGGCGTGACCGTCCACGGCCAGTCCTCCGTCACCATCGACCTGAACCGCACCTGCTCCTCGTACGAGGCGGTCGTCGGCGTCGACGACATGACGATGGGCCTCGGCAAGGTGCGGTTCTCGGTGTTCGGCGACGGCACACGGCTGTGGCAGTCACCGCTGATCAAGGGTGGGGACCCGGCGGTGCCGGTGCAGGTGAACCTGACCGGCCGCAAGACGATCCGCCTGGTCGTCGAGCCGCACTCGCCGTTCTACTCGGCGGCGCTCGCGGACTGGGCACAGTCGCGCTTCCGCTGTACGTAGACGGCGGACGGCGCTGTACGTGGACCGCGGGCCGCGCTGTACGTAGCCGCCTGCGGGTGGCTCAGGCCGGTGCCGAGCGGGTCAGTTCCGCGAGCGCCTGATCCGCGGTGAGCCGCGTGCCCGCGGCGGACTCCGCCTCGTACCGCTCGGGGCCGATCGCCGAAAGGGCCGCTGCCCTGGTCTCGTCGGCCTCGGCCCGCTCCGGCATCGGGCGCGGGTGGCCGCCCCGCAGCCGGGTGCCGAACGCGAGCAGGCGGGCCGCGCGCGGGTGATCGCCGAGCCTGCTGACCAGCGTGGCGCCGCCGTCCACCAGGCCGGCGACGACCGCCTCCGCGCAGCGGTGGTCGAGGGCCGCCCGCAGGCCCTCCGCGAGCACCGGCAACGCCTGCTCCGGGCCGGACTCGGCGGCCACGATCCTGGCTTCCACGCCCTTCAAAGCCGCGTTGAACTGCGGCGGCGGTGTGCCACGCGCCGCCTCGTCGCGGGACGCCTCGAACCGGGCGCGGGCCTGGGGCACGTCACCGTCGTCCAGCGCCATGAGCGCCTGGAGGAGACGCATGAAGGCCCGGGAATCCGCCACCCCGTAGCGGTCGGCCTCGATCCCCGCCTCGTGCAGGATCTTCACCGCCACCGCGCGATCGCCCTCGCGGTACGCGATCTCGGCGAGCCGGACGAGCAGGAAGGGCGTCTCGGCGTAGGCCCCCACCTCGTAGGCGAGCCGCAGCGCTTCGTCGTACTCGACGCGCGCCTCGTCGTGCAGGCTGCGCACCATCGCGGCCTCGCCCGCCGCACTGGACACCTGGGCACGCATCCAGCGGTCGCCCGTGCGCCCTGCCAGCTCGCGCAGCTCGACGAGGTCCTCGTCCACTCCGAAGAGATTGCCGGGGGCGTCGACGGCCAGGTGCGTACGGAACATCAGGCTGACGCCGATCTCCCAGTCGCCGCCGTATCTGCGGCAGTTGGCGACCACGGAGTCCATGGCGGGCCGCGCGGCATCGGCGCCGTCGAGGAAGAAGGTGGTGAAGGGCCAGATGAGGCCGGGGAAGCGGGCCGCCGCGGGCACCGCCCGCGCGAAGGCGTCCCGCACCTGCGCGACGTACGCGCGATAGCTCTCCTCGGCCATCGCGTCCGACGGGCTGGAGTCCACCTCCAGGAAGATGTGCAGCAGGCGCAGACTCATCCAGGACCAGTGACGGGGCTCGTCCTGCGGCCCGCCCTGCGGCCCGTTCACCCTGCCGTCCCGCGTGCCGTCCGCACCGCCGTCAGGTCTTTCGGACGGCAGTGGCGGTGCGAGGTCCAGGAGGCGGGTCACCCAGTCCATGGCCTCCCTGCGGTAGTTGCGCAGCCACCAGAACCAGCCGATGCCCAGGACGATCGCCAGGGCGTCGTCCTCGTCGCGTGACTCGATGGTGCGCTGCAGGGCCGCGCGCAGATTGTCCAGCTCCGTCTCCAGGCGCTGGATCCACGGGAGTTGCTCGGCCGAACGGAGCAGCGGCTCCGCCTGTTCGACCAGCGCACGGAAGTACGCGGTGTGCCGACGGGCCGCGGCCGTGCGGAGTTCCGGCCGCTCGGCGGCCCGCTCGGTCGCGTACTCGTGGATGGTCTCCAGCATGCGATACCGCATGTCGCCCTTGGCCGTGGGCTCGGCGATGAGCAGCGACTTGTCCACCAGGGCGCCGATGAGGTCGGCGGCGGGCCCGGTGCAGACCGCCTCGGCCGCCGCGAGGTCCCAGCCGCCCGCGAAGACGGACACCTCGCGCAGGACCGTCCGCTCGGACTCCTCGAGGAGGTCCCAGGACCAGTCGACGACGGCCCGCAGGGTCTGCTGGCGCGGCAGGACCGTGCGGCTGCCGCTGGTGAGGAGACGGAAGCGGTCGTCGAGCCGGTCGGCGATCTGCCGTGGGGTGAGCAGGCGCAGACGGGCCGCGGCCAGCTCGATGGCCAGCGGCAGGCCGTCGAGGCGGCGGCAGATCTCGGCGACGGCCTCGGTGTCCTTCTCCGGGGCGAAGTCGGGGCGCACGGCCATGGCGCGCTCGGTGAAGAGGCGGTACGCCGGGTCGGGCGGCAGGGGCTCGACCGGGCGGACGAACTCGCCGGGCACGCCCAGGGGTTCACGGCTGGTGGCGACGACGGTGAGGTCCGGGCAGTGCGTGAGGAGGGTCTGGGCGAGGTCGGCGGCGGCGCCGATGACGTGCTCGCAGTTGTCAAGGAGCAGGAGCAGGCTGCGCGGGGCGCAGTACTCGATGAGCAGGGCGGTCGGGTCGCCCTGCGGCAGCGCGGAGAGCTCGCTGGTCATCAGCACGGTCTCGCGCAGACCGAGCGCGCTGACGACGGCGCCGGGCACCGCCTCCGGATGGTCGAGCGGGGCGAGCTCGGCCAGCCATGCCCGCGGATGCCCGGCGGCGGCTTCCTCGGCGAGGCGGGTCTTGCCGGAGCCGCCCGGTCCGGTGAGGGTGACCAGGCGTGCTCGTCGCATGTCAGAACGGATGGCGGCGAGTTCGGGTTCCCGGCCGACGAAAGAGGTCAGACGGGGTCGGAGGTTGCCTTGTCGCCGGGGGCGGTCGGGGCGCTCGGGGTGTTCGGGGTGCTCGGGGTGCTCGGGGTGCTCGGGGTGCTCGGGGTGCTCGGGGTGCTCCTGACGGTCCGGGTTCCGCAGACCGGCAGCGCTCTTCGGGCCTTCCGCGCTCCCCGGACGCCCGCCAGGAGCCGCACCGTCCGCCACACCCCCCGCCGGTTCGAGCAACTCCGCGTGCAGAGCCCGCAGTTCCGGGCCCGGGTCGGCCCCGAGGGCGTCGGCGAGCGTGCGGCGCGCGTTCTCGTACGCGGCCAGGGCGTCGGCGCCCCGGCCCGCGGCGCGCAGGGCGCGGATGAGGAGGGCGTGCAGCGTCTCGTCGTACGGCTGGGCGGCGGTGAGCTCCCTCAGCTCCGGTACGACGTCGGAGGCGTGCCCCAGGAGAAGCCGCGCCTCTATGCGTGCGCGGGTCGCTTCGGCGAGCAGCGCTTCGGGGCGGGTGGCCGCGCTGCGGTCGGGCAGGTCGGCGAGGGCGGGGCCGCGCCACAGGGTGAGCGCCTGGCCGAGGAGGTCGGCGGCTGACGCCGGGTCGTGCCGGCCGAGGGCCGCGCGTCCCTCGCTCACGAGGCGTTCGAAGCGGTGCAGGTCGACGTCTTCGGGGGCGGCGGTGAGGCGGTAGCCGCCGGGGTCCGATGCGATGGCGGTCCTGCCCAGCGCGCGGCGGAGGCGGCCGACGAGTGCCTGGAGGGCGGCGGGGGCGTCCGTGGGGGGCTCGTCCTCGGCCCATACCTCGGCGATGAGGGCTTCTACGGGGACCGTGCGGTCGGTGCGCAGGGCGAGGACGGCGAGGAGGGCGCGCAGCCTTCGGCCGCCCACGGGCAGGGGCGCTCCTTGTTCGTCGTACGCCTCGGTGGCGCCCAGGATTCTGTACCGCACGGGGTCATTCTCGCCGGTCGCGCGGGTTGAGGCGCGAGGGTTTTCCCTCCCTTGGCGAGCCGCTCCCTGTGCCGTCTCTACGGTCCGGTGCCGGAAGCTCCGGCCGGTCCGATGGCGGATGCTCCGGCCGGTCCGGTGCCGGATGCCCCGGCTAGCGCCCCGCCCCCAAGGCCCCTCGCTGCGGCACGACGCTCCCCGTGGGGACGGCCCGCTGCCGCGCGGGTGTACCCGTCCAGCACGTGCCCCTGCGGGACAGCAGGCGGCGCAGCCACAGCTCCGTGGAGACCAGGTCCGCCAGGCCGTCCAGCGGCAGGGGTTCTCCCTCTGCCGCCGCGCGCAGTGCCTTGCGGACGACTCGGGCCTCCACCAGGCCCGCCTGGGCGAGCAGAGGCGTGTCGAAGAGGACGAGGAGGTCGTCCACCGCCACCCGCAGGCCCGTCCGCGCCGCCGCCGTGGACGACGCGTGGGATGGGGCGCCCCAGCCGGGCGGCAGGTCGGCGACCCCGGCGCCTTCGAGGACCGTGCGCAGGATCGCCGCCCGCGCCCCCGGCTGGACGCGCAGGGCCACCGGGAGCGCGCGGCAGGCCCGGACCACCTGGTTGTCCAGGAAGGGCGCGTGCAGGCGCTGGAAGCGGACCTCGGCGGCCTGTTCGAGGACGCGCAGGTCGGCGGCGTGCCGGGCGAGCGCCGCGCGGGCCCGGAACTCCCCGGGCCGCTGGCCGGGTCCGGCGCCGGGGCGTCCGGTCGTGTCCTGGAGGCGAACCGATACTTCAGCGAGGGCCTCGCCCGTCAGCCACCGCGCGGCGGGCCCTGGTCTCGCCCACGCGAGCGCGGCGAGGGACGCCCCCACCGCCCCGCCCGGCTCGTCGAACCGGCGCTGAAGGAGACGCTCGGCGAGCGAGTCGACGCCCGCGCGGTAGGACATCCGGGCGAGCTTGCGCGCGGCGCCGTACACGCGCGCGGGGACCATCACGGAGCCCGGCGAACCGTCCGCCTTCGCCAACGCCGCCACGGGGCGCACCAGATGGCGCCGCCTGCGGTCCATCAGGAGGTCGGCGAGGCGGGCCGGATGCGCGTCGAGCACCTGCCGTGCGCCGTACCCCGTGAAGTGGTCCGCGCTGCCCGAGGAGAGCCGCGCGCGGTGGCGCTGTGCCGTGACGAGGGTGGCGCTCGGCTCGTCCGTCAGAGGGCCGTCCAAGTCCGCGTACGGAAGGGCCTCTTCGCCCGCGGCCACCACCACGTGGTGCAGGCGCGGGTTGGCCGCGATGGCGCCCGCCCGCTCCAGTTCGGCCTCGCGGCCGGTGATCGCGAGGTCGTTGAAGGTGACCGCGAGGAGCCGCTCCCCCGCGCCCGTGCCATGCCCGAGGACCGTGCCGGGCATCCCCGGGAGCCCCGCGGCGAGCAGGGCAAGCGTGCCGGAAGCGGGCCCTCCGGAGAGGTCGGCGCCGATGCCGGGCACCGGCATCCCACGCGCCGCGCGCCGCTCGGCGGGGCCCATGCCGGGCACCGGGCCGGGGTCGACCTCCGAGGCTCCGGGGACGTGCCGCGGGGCGCCGAGGCGAGCGCGCACCGCCTCCACGAGCGCGTCACGGACGCCGTCCACCGCGGCGGTCGCGTCGGCAGCAGGCGCTGCGACGGCGAGGGACGCCACGTGTTCGTACCCGGCGATCTCCCGGCTGCCGGCGCGCAGGATCAGGGCGTGCCCCGGTGGCACACGGCGCACGCCCTGGTAGGGCGTCGAGTCGTGCAGTGCTTCCGGCACGTCGGGCGCCGCGAGAAGCGCCGCGAGGTGCCCGATGTCCAGGTGGGCCTCGATGAGGTCGGCCAGCGGCAGCGCGGCCGTCGCGAAGGCCGTGCCCTCGGCCCAGGGGGTGTAGAAGACGGGGCGCGCGCCCGCGAGGTCGCCGGCGATCATGACGCGCCTGCCGACCTGCACGACCGCGGTGTAGCTCCCCGACCACGCGGTCAGGTGCCGCAGGGCGCCGCCGCGGGCGGCGAAGAGGCCGACCCGCAGTTCCTCGTCGCTCGCCCCGCAGGTGCCGAGGACCGCGATGCGGGTCTGTTCGTCCGCCTGCACCGTGCGCACCTCGTCGGCGCGCCAGTCACCCACCGCCCACAGCGGATCCGGGTCACCCCACAGGAGTTGGGAGCCCACGGGGTGAAGGGTCTCGCCGTTCTCACCGGTGGCCCCGGCCGAGCCCACCACCGCAGGCTTCACGGCAGTGCTGCTCCACCCCACCAACCACCGCATCGTTGCCTCCACAGGCTGTGGACAACCAGTGCATCGAAGAACTGGGGTCCCATGCTGCCACGAAGAAGGCGCGCGGGAGCGGCTACGGGGTTGCTCACGCTCCCGTTGATCTGCCGCGAGGGAGCGGTACTTGAAAGGCGCGACCACGGCGCATTCTTTGCGCTGGGGCGCACGACCCCGGCGTCCGAAGAGGCGATTTTCGGCCAAATCAGGGGATGGCACGCGCGCGGCGGAACCGTAATCGGCAACACACAGTCCGGGAGGCGGCGTTCGCCCCCCGGACCGGTCCGCCGCCCGCGGGGATGGAGGCGGCGGCGTCCCCCAGCCCACTGACTCCAGCGCAGCGGGCCGACCCACGCACCGACAATGGAAGCGCTCCCCTTATGGCCGGTGAAGAGCGCACACGCAGGCGCACGGCCACACACCCGGAGCACACCCCGGCACTCCCCCGCTCCCCTACCGGCAACAATCTCGCCATACGGAACTGCGCCTCTTAACGCTTGGGATTCGGCGAACTACGCTGTGTGTGCTGATGTTTTCGCGGAGGCATATACCTGGGGGCTCGGCCAAATGCTCTTGCGGCCGAGGTTCCGGGCCACGGCGGTCGTAGTCGCGGACGCCGCTGCCCCTGGGGGAACGCAGCACGAATGCCGTCGCGGTCAAGCCACCGCACGGCAGCCGTCTGTGTCGAGGGGTGGCGCATGTCCAGGGAGCAACGCGGGCCGAACGAAAAACTCGGCACCGTTCTCGCCCTCGCGGGAATCAGCAATGCGGGACTCGCGCGCAGGGTCAACGACCTCGGCGCCCAACGCGGGTTGACGCTTCGATACGACAAGACGTCGGTGGCCCGGTGGGTGTCCAAGGGCATGGTGCCGCAGGGCGCCGCGCCGCACCTCATCGCCGCGGCCATCGGGCAGAAGCTCGGCCGCCCCGTCCCGCTGCACGAGATCGGGCTCGCGGACGCCGATCCGGCGCCCGAGGTGGGCCTGGCCTTCCCGCGTGACGTGGGCGCCGCCGTGAAGTCGGCGACCGAGCTCTACCGACTCGACCTGGCGGGCAGGCGCGCGGGCAGCGGCGGCATCTGGCAGTCGCTCGCCGGCTCCTTCGCGGTGAGCGCGTACGCGACACCGGCATCCCGCTGGCTGATAACCCCGGCCGACAGCTCGGTAGCCCGCGACGTCGCCCTGGACGAGCCCCGCGAAGTGGGCCTCACCGATGACGGCGGCGGCACGAACAGCGGGCATCCGATGAAGGTCGGCCACAGTGACGTGGTGAAACTGCGCGAGGCCGCCGAGGACGCCCGGCGCTGGGACTCCAAGTACGGCGGCGGGGACTGGCGTTCGTCGATGGTCCCGGAATGCCTGCGCGTCGAGGCGGCGCCCCTGCTGCTCGGCTCGTACTCGGACGAGGTGGGCCGCTCGCTCTTCGGGGCGTCGGCCGAGCTGACCCGGCTCGCCGGGTGGATGGCCTTCGACACCGGCCAGCAGGAGGCCGCCCAGCGCTACTACATCCAGGCCCTGCGCCTGGCCCGCGCGGCGGCCGACGTCCCCTTAGGGGGGTACGTCCTGGCCTCCATGTCCCTCCAGGCGACCTACCGCGGCTTCGGCGACGAGGGCGTCGACCTCGCGCAGGCGGCCCTGGAGCGCAACCGCGGTCTGGCCACCGCACGCACGATGAGCTTCTTCCGCCTCGTCGAGGCACGCGCACACGCGCGCGCCAACGACGCGCAGGCGGCGGGCGCCGCCCTCCGCGCCGCCGAGGGATGGCTGGAGCGGGCCCGGGACGGCGACAACGACCCGTCATGGCTCGGTTTCTACGGATACGACCGCTTCGCCGCGGACGCCGCCGAGTGCTACCGCGATCTGAAGGCGCCCCGCCAGGTGCGCCGCTTCACGGAGCAGGCACTCTCGCGGCCGACGGAGGAGTTCGTGCGCTCGCACGGCCTGCGGCTCGTGGTGTCGGCGGTCGCCGAGCTGGAGTCGGGGAACCTCGACGCGGCCTGCGAGCAGGGCACACGCGCCCTGGAGGTCGCCGGGCGCATCTCGTCCGCGCGGACCACGGAGTACGTCAAGGACCTCCTGCACCGCCTGGAGCCGTACGGGGACGAGCCGCGGGTGGTGGAGCTGCGGGAGCGCGCCAGGCCGCTGCTCGTGGCCCCCGCGTAGTCCGCCGTGCCCGTGCACCCCCGGAATCCGCGCGCCGCCCAAACGGCAACAGCATTTACGCACCCTGTAACCCCGCGGACCTCGCCGGGTTTGAGGGCGTTGTCAGTGGCGCAGTGCACTATCGGGGTGGGAGGTGATGCGGGATGGCCCGGGCCGTGGCGTACGACTGCGATGTGCTGGTGATCGGCGGCGGGATCGTCGGTCTGTCGACGGCGTATGCCCTCACGCGTGCCGCGCCGGGGACGCGCGTCACCGTCCTGGAGAAGGAACCCGGCCCCGCCAGGCACCAGACGGGCCGCAACAGCGGGGTGATCCACAGCGGGATCTACTACCGCCCCGGCTCCCTGAAGGCGCGGTACGCGGTGCGGGGCGCCGCCGAGATGGTCAAGTTCTGCGCGGAGTACGGCATCGCGCACGAGGTCACCGGCAAGCTCATCGTCGCCACGGAGCGCTCCGAGCTGCCCCGCCTGCACGCCCTCGTCCAGCGCGGCCGGGAGAACGGCATTCCGGTGCGGGAGCTGGGCCCCGCCCAGATCTCGGAGTACGAACCGGAGGTGCGGGGCCTCGCCGCGATCCAGGTCGGCACCACGGGGATCTGTGACTACGGCTCGGTGGCGGAACACCTCGCGGACGCCTCCGGGGCGGATGTGCGGTACGGCGCGGAGGTCGTCCGCATCGACCGCCGCGCGTCGCTCGGAGTGGCCGTCCGCACGGCCGACGGCTCGGTGGTGCGGGGAAAGGTCCTGGTCAACTGCGCGGGACTGCAGTGCGACCAGGTGGCGATGCTGGCCGGCGACGACCCCGGGATGCGGATCGTTCCCTTCCGCGGAGAGTACTTCGACCTGGCGCGGCCCGATCTCGTGCGGGGCCTGGTGTATCCGGTGCCGGACCCGGCCTTCCCCTTCCTGGGGGTGCATCTGACGCGGGGCATCGGAGGCGGGGTCCACGTGGGGCCCAACGCGGTGCCGGCGCTGGCCCGCGAGGGGTACGGATGGGGTGTGGTGCGGCCACGGGAGCTGGCGGGGACGCTGAGCTGGCCGGGGTCCTGGCGCCTTGCCGGGCGGCACTGGCGGTACGGGGCCGGGGAGCTTCGGCGCTCCCTCTCCAAGGAGGCGTTCACCACCGCCGTGCGGAGGCTGCTGCCCGCGGTGTCGTCGGATGATCTTGTGCCGGTGGCGGCGGGGGTGCGGGCGCAGGCCGTCTTGCGTGACGGGACGCTGGTGGACGACTTCCTCATCCGGGAGGGTGCGCGTGCCGTGCACGTCCTGAACGCGCCCTCACCTGCGGCGACGGCTTCGCTCCCTATCGGGCGGGCTGTGGCCCGGCGGGTGCTGGCGATTCTGTAGGGCGGTCCCTGCGGGGCTCTCCCCAATCCCACCCCTTCCCGAAACCGGGGCTCCGCCCCAAACCCCGTACAAGACGGCCTCAAACGCCGGCCGGGCTGAATCTTTCAGCCCCTCCGGCGTTTGAGGAGGGCCCTCGCGCCGAGCGAGTTTTCGGGAAGGGGCGGGGTTGGGGATTAAAATCCCCCCACTGTGCCTGAGTCGAACGCCACCCCCGAGCGCCCCCAAGCCCCCCGCCCGAAGGGCGAACCCCGCTTCCCGGACGGGCCCTCGCCCGACCCCGCAGGGTCACACTTCGAGCGCCGCATCCGCAGCTTCCAGCCCCGCAGGAGCCGCGTCACCACCGGCCAGGCGGACGCCCTCCAGCGGCTGTGGCCCAAATGGGGCCTGGACATCGACGGGCAGCGCGTCCTCGACCTCGCCGAGCTCTTCGGCGGCGGCGACGAGCGTCCCGTCGTACTGGAGATCGGCTTCGGCATGGGCGAGGCCACCGCCCAGATGGCCGCCGACGACCCGGACACCTGCATCCTCGCCGTCGACGTACACACCCCGGGACAGGGAAACCTCCTCGGCCTCGCCGAGCGGAACGGCCTGGACAACGTCCGCGTCGCGAACGGCGACGCCGTCATCCTGCTCCGCGAGATGCTCCCGCCCGCCTCCCTCGACGGCCTGCGCGTCTACTTCCCCGACCCCTGGCCCAAGGCCCGCCACCACAAGCGCCGCATCATCCAGCCCGACTTCCTTGACCTCGCCGCGCCCCGCCTCAAGCCCGGCGCCGTGCTGCACTGCGCTACCGACTGGGAGCCGTACGCCGAGCAGATGCTGGAAGTGCTCACCGCGCACCCCGCATTCGAGAACACCGAGCCCGACGGCGGGTACGCGCCCCGCCCCGCCTTCCGCCCCCTCACCCGGTTCGAGGGCCAGGGCCTGGACAAGGGACACGTCGTGCACGACCTGCTGTTCCGCAGGACGGGCGCCCAGGCGGACTGAGGCGGATCTGGACGGGCCGAGGCGGGCTGAGACTCCGGCCACGCGGACCGAGGCACCGTCGCGGCCCACCCCCGTCCCTCGTTAGGGTCAACGGGTGGCCACCCGTTCAGCGCACCCTCACCCGATGCCCCCCGCCGGGCCCGCCGGGCTGCGGCACCCGCGCTGGTGGCAGCGGCGGGCGATACGCGCGGCCGCCCTGGTCACACTGCTCGCCCTGTCGGGCCTGGTGATCCTGGCCCTGGTCAGGGAGCAGACCGGCACCCAGGGCTTCCTGGTCGGACTCGGTCTCGCGACGCTGCCCGTGCCGCTCCTGGTGGCCGCCTTCCGCTGGCTGCAACGGGTCCAGCCGGGCCCCTGGCGGAATCTGATCTTCGCCTTCGCCTGGGGAGCCTGCGCCGCCGCCCTCATAGCCATCGTCGCGAACAGCTTCGCGACCCGCTGGATAGCCACCGCCACGGCCGACCCCACCAGCGCGGACACCCTCGGCGCGACGGTCATAGCCCCGATCGTCGAGGAGAGCGCGAAAGCCGCGGCCGTCCTGCTCGTCTTCCTCTTCCGCAGACGCGAGTTCACCGGCATCATCGACGGCATCGTGATCGCCGGGGTGACCGCCACCGGCTTCGCGTTCACCGAGAACATCCTCTACCTCGGCAACGCCTTCGGCACCGACCAGCTCAACGGCGAGACCGGCATCTCGTCCCTGACGGCGGCGACCTTCTTCGTGCGCGTCGTGATGTCGCCCTTCGCGCACCCGCTGTTCACCGTCCTCACCGGCATCGGCTTCGGCATCGCCGCGCTCGGCACCGACCGGCAGAACTGGCGGCGCGTGCTGCTCCCGCTCGCGGGACTGCTCCTCGCGATGGGCCTGCACGCCCTGTGGAACGGCTCGGCCAGCTTCGGGGACTACGGCTTCTTCGCCGTGTACGCCACGTGCATGCTGCCCGCCTTCGGCCTGCTCACCTGGCTCGCGATCTGGACCAGGCAGCGCGCCCTGCGCATCGTGCGCGCGGAACTGCCCGCGTACGCGATCGCGGGCTGGCTCACCGCTCCCGAGCCGTACGCACTCGGCACGATGCGCGCCCGCACCCTCGCCCGCGACTACGCCTCGTACACCCAGGGCAAGGCAGCAGCCCGCGCGGTCGCCCAGTACGAGACGTACGCGACGTCCCTCGCGCTCCTGCGCCACCGGGGACGCCGGGGCAAGGCGGGCGCCGACTTCGTCGTCAGGGAGCGGGAGTTGCTGCACGCGCTGTGGGAGCGCCGCGAGGCCGCGCGCCCCGCCCTCGCCTACGCGGCACGCGCGACGGCCCCCGTGCTCGTACCGCTGCCGCCGCCGTACGGATACCGGCAGCCGCACCCACAGTCGTACGCGCACCCCTACGCGCCACAGCAGCCCTATGCGCCGCAGCAGCCCTACGCGCAGCCCCCGCACCCCTACGGATATCCGTACGCCCAGCCCGCGATGCCCTACCCCGCGTACAACCCCTACCAGGGTTAGGCCGAAGCCGCCGTCAGCGTCGACACCTCGGCGTCCGTCAGTTCGAGCTCGCCCACCGCGAGCAGCGCGGGCAGTTGGTCGACCGTACGGGCCGACGCGATCGGGGCCGCCACCGTCGGCTGGGCCGCGAGCCACGCGAGGGCGACCGTCGCGAGCTCGGCGCCGCGGGCCTCGGCGACCTCGTCGAGCGCGGCGAGCACCCGTCGGCCGCGCTCGGTCTCCAGGTGCTTGCCCGCGCCCTGCGCCCGCGCGCTGTCGACCCGCGCACCCGGGCGGTACTTGCCGGTCAGGAAGCCGGAGGCGAGCGCGTAGTACGGGACGGCGGCCAGGCCCGAGCGGGAGGCGACCTGCTCCAGCGGGCCCTCGTACGTGTCGCGCGAGACGAGGTTGTAGTGCGGCTGGAGGACCGAGTAGCGCGCGAGGCCCTCGCGGTCGGAGAAGTCGAGGAACTCCTGGAGCCGCTCGGGGGTCACGTTGGACGCGGCGACGGCGCGCACCTTGCCGGACGTCACCAGGTCGTCGAGCGCGCCGATGACCTCCTCGACCGAGACGGTCGGGTCGTCGTAGTGCGTGTAGTAGAGGTCGATGTAATCGGTGCGCAGACGGCGCAGCGACTCCTCGGCACCGGCCTTGATGGTGTTCGCGGACAGGCCCTTGAAGTCGGGGTGGGCGCCGACCTTGGTGGCGAGCACGACGTCGGAGCGGTTGCCGCGCGCGGCGAGCCAGTTGCCGATGACGGTCTCGGACTCGCCGCCCTTGTTGCCCGGTGCCCAGGCCGAGTAGACGTCGGCGGTGTCGATGAAGTTGCCGCCGGCGGCGGTGTAGGCGTCGAGCACGTCGAAGGACTGCGCCTGGTCGGCCGTCCAGCCGAAGACGTTGCCGCCCAGCGCGAGCGGGAAGACCTCGAGGTCGGACGAGCCAAGCTTGCGGAGAGAAGTCATGAGGGGATCAACGCCCTTGCGGACTTCGGCATTCCGTACAACGGGATCCGGATTCCATCGGATGGGACACGCACGCCGAACCGGCAGCCCTGGCGTCGGGGGGTTGTCGCCAGGACCGCCGGGGTTCTGGGGTTACCTCAGATCGACTGGCCCTTGCCGCGCAGCCACGCCGCCGGGTCGACCCCGGTGGCGTCGCCGCCCGGGTGGACCTCCATGTGGAGGTGCGCGCCGGTGACGTTGCCGGTGGCGCCGACGCGGCCGATGGTCTCGCCGGTGGTGACCTTCTGGCCCGCGCTGACGTTCATCGAGGACTGGTGGCAGAACCACACCTCGGTGCCGTCGTCGAGTTCGAGGACCGTGCGGTAGCCGTACGCCCCCGCCCAGCCGGCCTCCTTGATGGTGCCGGAGTGGACGGCCTTGATGGGCGTGCCCGTCGGAGCCGCGAAGTCCAGGCCGGTGTGGTAGCCGGAGGACCACATGGAGCCGGGCTGACCGAAGGTGCCGGTGAGCGTGTACGAGGCGACGGGGAGGGTGTAGCTCTTCGCGAGCTTGGCCAGGCGCTCCGCCTCGGCCTTCTTCTTGGCCTCGGCCTCGGCCTTCTTCTTGGCGGCGGCCTTCTCGGCGGCGATCTTCTTCTCGGCCGCGGACTGCTTGGCGGCGGCCTGTTCGGCGGCCTGCTTCACGGCGGCTTCCTCGGCGGCCTTCTGGACCGCGTCGTCGGCCTGGTCCTGCTGGTTCTCGGCTTGCTCCATGATGCGGGCCCGCAGTGCCTCGCCCGCGTCCGTGGTGCCCTGCTCGGTGTCGGCGGCGCTGAGACCGGCGGCACTGAGGGGCGCGGCGGCGGTCACCACGCCGTTGTCCGCGGAACCCGAGTCGGACGCGTCGTCGGATATCAGGGACCCCACGCCCGGAAGCGACTTGGCCTCCGGCAGCGAGTCCGTGACGGCCGAGAGGTCCGGCATGGCGATGGAGACCGGGGGCTTGCCGTCCTGCGCGGTGGCGATGCCGCCCGCGCCGACGGCGGCGATGACGCCTACGCCGAGAACCGTGGAGCTGCGGGCGAGCCCGCCACCACCCCGCTTGTGCACGCGGTGCCTGCCGCGGACGGGACGGATGGACTCCTCGGTGGGGTTCCATTCCTCCCAGGAATTGTCGTCGTACCCACCGAAATCGTCGTCATTCGGTACGTAAACGCCTTGGGGGGCAGGGCGGTTGGACGCCACTGGGGCGCACTCCTTTCCTTCCTTCTCGCCTACCGGGTTAGCTGACGGGTTCGGAGCAGGAAGGTCTCCTACGAACATCTGGCACGGAGGCACAGATGCCCGATTCACCCCAATTAGTGGTTCCCCGGCTCCCTTTCGGGATTAGGCGCGTGCGCGCGGAGCCGACTCGAGTGACGGCTGGGACGACCGCGCTGCGTTATCGAACGTTAATAGACAGCAGGCCGGTATTCCAAGCTGTTCCGACTGATCGTTAACGCTCATGGCCCGTACTTATCGGGACACCGGGGGCCGGAACGGGGCGAGTTGACCCCACTTCTTCACACACCGGAGCTTCACATCTCCTTGACAGTACGTCAGTTGTTATGCGGAGTGGTGTCCTTCCGTCACGGCCGGTGACAGCGGCCGCCGCACCGCCAGCAACGCCATGTCGTCGGTCCCCCCTCCGCCGGTGTGCCGCCGCACCTCCTCGACGAGCGTCGTCAGGAGCGCGTCCGGGCCGCCCGGCCCCGGGAAGATCCGGCCGCCGAGCCGCGCCGCCGGGTCGTAGAACTCGCCCCGGGTGTCACGCGCCTCGGAGAGCCCGTCGGTGTAGAGCAGCAGCATCGCCCCCGGCGGGAACTCCGTCTCGTCCGCGCGGTCCGGCCAGGCGCCCAGCTCGCCCATCCCCAGCGGCAGCGCGGGCTCGGTGGCGGTCAGGACGCACAGCCGTCCGTCGCCGCGCAGGAGCAGCGGGCCCGGGTGCCCGCGGTTGATGAGACGCACCAGACCGTCGCCGTGCGGGATCTCCGCGAGGACGGCGGTGGTGAACCCCTCGAAGGCGTCGAGCCCGTCGCGTCGTGTGCCCTCCCGCGCGAGGGCGCGCTCCAGGCGCTGCGCCACGGCCTCCAGCGTCGCCTCCTGCTCGGCGGCCTCCCGGAACGCCCCGATCACCACGGCGACGGCCGCCACCGCGCCCATGCCCTTGCCCCGCACGTCGCCGACGATGACGCGGACGCCGTGCGGGGTGTCCTGCACGGCGTACAGATCGCCCCCGATGAACGCGTCGGCCTCCGCGGCCTCGTACCGCGCCGCGACGTCGAGGCCGCCGATACGGGGGTCCGGCTGGGGCAGCACCGCGCGCTGGGCGGCCTCGGAGATGGAGCGGGCGGACGCGAGCTGTTTGTCGCTGCGGCGTACGACGCGGTTGATGACGACGGCCAGGACGGCGACGGTCACCACCGTGATCAGTTCGGTGACGGCCTCGACGTCGGTGGTGGTACTGGTCTTGAAGTGCAGGGCGAGCACGGCGGAGCAGGAGGCGGCGCCGATGAGGGTGGTGCTGAGCAGCGAGTAGAAGGGTGCCGCGATGAGGGGGGCCGCGGTGAACAGGGGTACGGCGGTGAACCTGGGCGGGGTCGACACGTCGTACACGATCCCGACGACGATGAGCAGCAGGGGAAGAGCCCGCACGAGCGCCCGCTCGTGCCGCACATCGGGCCGCTTGCCGCCGCCCCCGCCGATTCCACCTCGCTGCCCCACTCACTCAGGGTTCCCGGAGGGGCGGCGCGGGGCGACCGGTGTGGGCCGACCGGGCTACCGACTCCAATCTCGGCTCATGGCGACACATGGCGACACATGGGGACTCATGGCGGCGGAAACACCGAAGGCCCGAATCCATTTCTGGATCCGGGCCTTCGGTCTTTAGTAGCGGGGACAGGATTTGAACCTGCGACCTCTGGGTTATGAGCCCAGCGAGCTACCGAGCTGCTCCACCCCGCGCCGTTGAATGCAACTCTACGCCATCAGGGGGAGTGAAAGCGAACCGGTTGCGAACGGCCTGCAAACGGAGCCATGGGAACGAGGCGCGTGACGCTGCGGGCCGGGCGTCGTTGGCCAGCTCATGAAGAAGATCATCACCGCAGGCATGCTGGTCATCGGCTCTCTCGCCATGGCGGCACCGGCCCACGCCGACAACGACTCCAACTTCGGCGGCGGCGTGGACGCCGCCAACGCCTGGAACTTCACGGCATCCGCCGTGTGCCTCCAGGAAGTCGCGGTGGTGCCGGTCCTCGGAGACTGGGTGGGCGACCACGCCAACAACTGCTCCAACGGCAACGTCATCGACCACGCCCGCGCCGCACTGCCCGCCTGAACACCCCAGAACACACCGAAGGCCCAGCTCGGGGAACTCCCCGACCTGGGCCTTCTCGGTAGACCGTGTGGGACTCGAACCCACAACCAATGGATTAAAAGTCCACTGCTCTGCCAATTGAGCTAACGGTCCGTGCGGACGCACCCCACGAGCATAGCCGCAGAGGCCCGTCCATCCGATCGGGTATCACCACCCGGGCCCGTCGCACACTCCACGACGGGCCCGGAACAGCCGCCACACGCGCAGGGAACGCGCTTCGGGCGGTGGGGAGTTAGCCGGTTTACGCGATTCCTTGTCGTGCCTGCCGGTCAGGCCGCCGTACCTCCGGCGCGCAGCACCGCCACCTGCTGCTCACTCAGCGCTCCCGCGTAGGCCTGCACGTCGTCGACGGCGCCGTGCAGATACTCGCTCCCACCTTCCGCCTGCCCGGCACGACCGACCTGCAGCCCTCCCGTGGCCCGAAGACCGCGGTGGAACGGCGCCTTGGCCGACAGATGTCCGTCCACGTACAGCAGGATCTCGTCGGCACCGTCGTCGTACACCACCGCCAGGTGATGGGGCTCACCGCTCGACGCCCAGTCGTTGTCCGCCGTCAGCTTCGTCGTCTCCGCTCCGGCCCGGTCCTCATGGGCCAGCGTCAGCTCCCAGCTCTGCTGCTCCGGCGTGTAGCGCAGCGCGGCGAGGTCCGTCTGCTCGCCCGGAAGCGACAGAACCGTCATCGTGCGGCCCTCGGCCGCGGGATCCAGCTGCACATGCGCCGCCAGCGAGAAGCTGTCACCCGTGTCGACCACCGGGCCGGCCGTCGCCGCGTAATCACCCTCACCGTCGAGCTTCAGCTGGCCCTCCCCCACCATCGGTATCTCGCCGGGAACGCATTCCGGGTCGAGGCCGCAGTCGCTGTCGTCGCGGTGAATCCGGGCGTCCCCGCCCAGCTTCATCGGCTGCCGGCCGTCGCGCTCCGGGCTGGCTCCCCCAGCCGACTCGTCGAACTGCCAGTGCCCCTCCCGAGCGGTCGCGCGCTTCCCGAGTGCCGCTGCCTCCGCCGGGACGACCACCCGGTCCCACACCTGTACGGCGGCGATCCGGCCGTCCCAGGCCCCACCCTGGCCATCGGCGCCGAGCCCCCGGCCGATCTGCAGGACTCCGGTACCACCGGGTGACGAGGCGTCCTCCGCCGTGTCGACGAGGCGGCCGTTCACATAGAGGCGCGCCGTCCGCTCCACCGGGTCGTACACACCCGTCAGGTGCGCCCATTCCCCGCTCTCGGGGAGCCCGCCCTTCGCACGGACCGGCGTGCCCCCACCGAGCGAGAAGGACCAGTTCCCTTCTGCATCCGCCCCGAGAGCGAACGCGGGCGCCCCGTCACCGCTCTGGCTCACCGCCGTCATGTCCCGGCCCGCCTCCCCCGGACGCACCCACGCGCTGACCGCGAACGCCTTTTTGGCGTCCACCGCCGGAGCACCCGACGTGAGATGGCCGCCGTCCGAACCGTCCAGTTCCACCGCGGACTTCACGTCGGTGCGGGACGGCCCTTCGGCGCCGAAGGTGACGGACCCGACCGCTTCGGCGGGCCCGCCGCCCGCTGTGGCGTCGGCCCGATCCGAACCCGAGGGGTCGGCGAGTTTCCACCCCGCGACGGGCGTGCGGCCACTGGCCACCCGGAACACATAGTTGACCGGTCCGCTCGCGTTGCCCGCCCGGTCGATCGCCTGGACCGAAAGCTGGTGCACGCCGGACGACTTCGGCATCCAACGCAGCTCGACCGGGCCCCCCGGCTCCTTCGGCTCGGCCGTCCGCCGCTTCTCGCCCGTGAAGTTGTAGACGTACGACACGGTGTCGTCCGACGAGGAGTCGACCGTGAACGTGCCGTACGCGCCCACTCCGTCGTGCCAGGACTCCGTGTCGTCGGGATACTCCGGTGACGACACGGACGGCTTCGCCGGCTCCTCGGTGTCATTTGCGAACCGCGACAGCACCGGCTGGTCCGGTGGCCTGTTCTCCGCCGCCGCGGCCGCCCACGGCGTGGCGACGACGGCCGATGACGCGAGCGCGACAGCCACCGCGCTGTGTACGAAGGCATGACGAATCACGGGGTCCCCTCCCTTGGGGCCCGGCTCCCCACCGGACCACCGCTTCGATCAAGCCCGAAGGTAACAGCACGTACTGACATCGATACGGCCCGCGGAACCCGCGCACGCCGAAGGGCCCGCACAGCAAAGCTGTGCGGGCCCTTCGGTTCAACTGTTCAGCAGGCGTCAGCCGTTGCGCTTCCAGCGCGGCTTGTCGTCGCGGCGGCCGAAGGAGCCGGTGCCCGTGCCGGTGCCGGACGTGCCCGAGTTGCGGTTGTACGACGGGCGGTCGTGGCCGCCGGAGCGGAAGCCGCCCGAGCCGCCCGCGGGGCGGTCGTCGCGGCGGTCGCGGTTGAACGGACGGTCGCTGCCACGGTGGCCGCCGGAGGGGCGGTCGTCGCGGCGGAAGCCGGAGCCACCACGGTCGTTGCGGTCACGGTTGAAACCGCCGCCACCCTCACGACGGTCACCGCCACGGAAGCCGCCCGAGGGACGGTCGTTGCGGTCGCGGTTGAAGCCGCCACCCTCACGACGGTCGCCGCCACGGAAGCCACCACGGTCGCCGCCGGAGGGACGGTCGTCGCGGCGGAAGCCGGAGCCACCACGGTCGTTGCGGTCACGGTTGAAACCGCCGCCGCCCTCACGACGGTCACCGCCACGGAAGCCGCCCGAGGGACGGTCGTTGCGGTCACGGTTGAAGCCGCCACCCTCACGACGGTCGCCACCGCGGAAGCCGCCCTCACGGCGGTCGCCGCCACGGAAGCCACCCGACGCACGGTCGTCACGGCGCTCGAAGGAACGGCCACCGCGGTCGTCGCGGCGCTCACGCTCGTAGTTGCCGCGCTCGTCACGCTGCGGACGACGCTCCTCGCGAGGAGCGGCCGCGGGCTGCTCCGGCACGGAGACAGCGGCCTCGACCTCGGCCTCGGCGGCGGCGGTGGCCTCGGCGACCGCGGTCTCCGGGTCGTCGCCACGCTCGCGGGCGGCACGCGCGGTGAGACGCGAGGCCTCCTCGCGCAGCTCCGTCGCGCGTCGCGTCGCGCGCTCCAGCTCCTTGGTGAGGTCCTTGACCTCACGCTCGGCCTGCGTCGCCGCGTTGCCCGCGGAGTCGGCCTGCACCTCGGTCATCGAACGGGCGCCGGTGATCTCGGCGACCTCCGGGTCGAAGGTGCCGCCGCCGTTGATGATGTGACGCGTGGCGTCGACGCCCGCGTCCTCCATCAGGCGGAAGATCTGGCGGCGCTGGTGCGGGAGCGAGAGGGAGACGACCGTGCCGCTGCGGCCGGCGCGGGCCGTACGACCCGAGCGGTGCAGGTAGTCCTTGTGGTCGCCGGCCGGGTCCACGTTCAGGACCAGGTCGATGCCGTCGACGTGGATGCCGCGCGCGGCGACGTCGGTGGCGACGAGCGCGTTGACGTAGCCCTTCTTGAAGTCCTCAAGAACGCGCGTACGAGCGCCCTGCGTCATGCCGCCGTGCAGCGCGTCGGCCTTCACGCCGGACTCGCAGAGCTGCTCGGCGATGCGGTCCGCGCCCAGCTGGGTGCGGACGAAGATGATCGTGCGGCCCTTGCGCGAGGCGATGGCGGCCGTGACGGGCGCCTTGTCGCGGGGCTTCACGATCAGGATGTGGTGGGTCATGGTCGTGACGTTGCCCTGGGCGCTGTCGACCTCGTGCGTGACCGGGTTGTTCAGGTAGCGCTTGACCAGCGTGGAGATCTCGTTCTCCATCGTGGCCGAGAACAGCATGCGCTGGCCGCCGGACGGAACCTGGTCGAGCAGCTCGGTGACCTCGGGCAGGAAGCCCAGGTCGGACATCTGGTCGGCCTCGTCGAGCACCGCGATCTGGGTGTTCTCGAGGGAGCAGGCGCCACGGCTGATGATGTCGCGCAGACGGCCCGGGGTGGCGACGAGGATGTCGACGCCGCGCTCGAGCGCGTAGATCTGGTTGCCCATCGACGTACCGCCGCAGACGACCTTCATCTTCAGACCGAGCACGTCGCCGTACGGCTGGAGCGCGTCCGCGACCTGCATCGCGAGCTCACGCGTCGGCGTGAGGATGACGCCGCGGGGCTTCTTCTTCTCGGTGCGGCCCTCGGAGGCCAGCGTCGCCAGCATCGGCAGGCCGAAGGAGAGGGTCTTGCCGGAGCCGGTGCGGCCACGGCCGAGGATGTCCTTGCCGGCCAGGGCGTCCGGGATGGTCGCGGCCTGGATCGGGAAGGGGGAGGTCACGCCGTTCTGGGCGAGCTTGCGGACGATGCCCTCGGGCAGTCCGAGGTCACCGAAGGTGGGACCGGTCTCCGCCTCTTCGGCGGCTTCTTCGACCTCGGCGGCGGCCTCGGCGGCCACCTCGGTCTCCACGACGACCTGCTCGGCGGCCTCCACGACGTCGGCGACGTCGGTGGCCTGGACCGTCTCGACGGCCTCGGTGACGGCCTGAGCCGTCAGCTCGTCGGTCGTCTCGTTCTCGGGCAGGACGGCGTGGTCAGAGTGAGAAATGGACATGCGAAATGCGAAACCTTCCGGAGTCTCGGCACGCGCCCGTCAACTCCGTGATTTCGCAATGGACCGCCTCGATGCGGTCAGCCACGGCAAGGGAGAGTACGCGCCACGCGGCGCTCTTCTTTTTCGGCGCCGGGCAAATGGGATCAAACGATCTACCACCATACGCACCCAACCCCCTCGAAGGCAAACCGCACCCTCTGGGGCACCTTGGATTCCACCCCTTACGGCCTGCCTCACCTGCGACGAAGCGGGTTTCGGAACCCTAGGCGGGCCCCGCCTCCGGGGAAGGTTCGCGGGAACTGAGCCCCTCCGACCGCTCCCCGAGCTGAGTGTCCTGCTTCGGAGGCTCGTGCGCCGACGACGAGGGCTCCGGGGTGGGCTCGGGAGTCGGCGTCGGGGTCGGCTTCGGGGGGTCGGGCGTCGGCGTGGGGCGCGGCGCGTCGGGCTTGGTCCTGGTGGGCGAGGGGCGCCCGTCGCCCGTCGGCGGGGCGGGGTCGCCGCCGCCGGACGCGGAGGCCGAGGCCCGGGCGGCGTCGGAACCGGACCCGCCGGGCGCGCCCGAATCCCCCTCGCCCTTGCTCTTCCCCTTGCCGCCCTTGCCGCGTTTGCCGCCCTTCGCGTCGTCGCGGCCCTTTCCGCCGCCACCGGCGGAGTCCGCGCCCGGCGTGGCACCTCCGCCGTCCGGGGCGGCCGCCGCGCTGCGCTCGCCGACGGACCGCGCGGGCCCCGGCTCACCGCCGCCGTCGTCGTCACCGATGCTCATGCAGCCCGCGGTCGCCATGACGGCCACCGCCGCCGCGGCCAACCGGACAGGAACGTACAACTGGCGCACGGCCTAGCACCTCCGAGGCGCTGAGAAGCGGGGACGCCCTACCCAACTCCCTTGCCCCGCAAGAGGACACGGACCGGCGGACGGACCTGCCGCCTTCCGTCAGCCGTAGCCCAGGGCGTGCAGGCGCTCGTCGTCGATCCCGAAGTGATGTGCGACTTCGTGCACGACGGTGATCTCGGTCTCCGCGACCACGTCCTCGCGCGACTCGCACATGCGCAGCGTCGGCCCCCGGTAGATCGTGATCCGGTCCGGCAGCACTCCCGCGTACCACTCGCCCCGGTCCGTCAGGGGAGTTCCCTCGTAGAGCCCGAGCAGCTCGGGGTCCTCGGCCGGTGGTTCGTCCTCCACGAACACCGCCACGTTGTCCATCAACCGCGTCAACTCGGGAGGAATCCGGTCGAGCGCCTCGGCGACCAGTTCCTCGAACTCTTCCCGCGTCATCTCCAGCACACCCCCATTGTCGGCCACCGCCCCGCATGGCCGCCCCTCCCCATGGGCATACGGCCCCAATGGTCCGGCTTCGCGACTTCCGTGCGCCCGCCGCCCTCGTACGCCACTACCGATCCCGCCACCCACGTCCGGTGGGCGAGCTCATCAGCCCTCCGCATCCCTACGTCCGCGCCCTGGGTCTGGTCGCGGTGGTCCTGTTCGGCGCCTGGCTGGGCCTGCTGATCGTCGGCAGCGTGCACGCGCCCGTGGGGCCCATGGACACGCGGATGACGCTGCGCCCCTCGCTCACCGGCGGCACGAAGATCGACGTCTCTCCGCTGGGCGCCCTCGAACTGCGCTCGCACATCGCACCCATCCGCCTGGACGTGGACGTGGACCGGCTCGACCCGGTCCGCTCCCAGGCCCTGGTCGACCACCCCGAGCGGATCGCGGGACTCCAGGACGAGGTGGCCAAGGACGTCGGGCACGGCACGCTCGACCTGGCCGCACGCTCCTGCGCCGCCGTCGTCGCGGGCGCCACGACGCTGGGCCTCGCGGTCTACCGGCGCCCGCGCCGGGCCCTCGCGGCGGGCGGTCTCGCGCTGGCCCTGCTCGCCGCGTCGGGCGCGGCGGCGTACGCGACGTGGAACCCGAAGTCCGTCCTGGAGCCGAAGTTCTCCGGCCTCCTCAGCAGCGCGCCGTCGGTGGTCGGCAACGCACGCAGCATCGTGAGCGAGTTCGACGTCTACCAGCAGGAGTTGGCGCGTCTGGTCACCAACGTGACGAAGCTGTACGACGTGACGTCGACGCTCCCCGCCTACCAGCCGGACCCGTCCACGATCCGCGTCCTGCACGTCTCGGACATCCACCTCAACCCGGCGAGCTGGAAGATCATCTCCTCGCTGGTGGAGCAGTACGACATCAACGTCATCGTCGACTCCGGCGACACGATGGACCACGGGAGCGCCGCCGAGAACGCCTTCCTGGACCCGATCGAGGACCTGGGCGCCCCGTACGTCTGGGTCCGCGGCAACCACGACTCGGCCACCACCCAGCGCTACCTCCAGCGCATGAAGAACGTCCACGTACTCGACGAGGGCAGGGCCGTGTCGGTCGCGGGCCTGCGGTTCGCCGGGACGGGCGATCCGCAGTACACCCCGGACCGCTCGGTGGCGGCGGAGGGCAAGCCCGCCGAGGAGATGGCGGGCATCCGCCTCGCCTCCGCCCTGCGCGACCAGCAGGCGGCCGGCACCCCCGTGGACGTGGCCGTCGCGCACAACCCCGATGCCGCGAGGGAGACGGACGGCGAGGTTCCGCTCGTCCTGGCGGGCCACGTCCACCACTCGGAGATGGAGGTCATGGACGGCGGGACCCGGCTGCGCATCGAGGGGTCCACGGGTGGCAGCGGACTCCGCGCGGTGGAGGGCAAGTACCCCGACCCGGTCGAGACGTCGGTGCTCTACCTGGACCGGGAGACCCGGCGGCTCCAGGCCTGGGACGAGATCAAACTGGGCGGTCTCGGGCTGACGAAGGCCGAGGTCAGCCGCCATCTGCCGAAGGAGAACCAGCCCGGCGCGACCCCCTCGCCGGCCCCTCCGGGGCGCTCCCCGGGGAGCGGTTCCCCGGCCCCCCGATAACCGTTTTGGCGATAGCTCCCCGCATCCCATATGCTTCTCACGTCCCCGACGCGCTGCAAAGCGCCCAGGTGGGCCCTTAGCCCTCATCGTCTAGTGGCCCAGGACGCCGCCCTTTCAAGGCGGTAGCACGGGTTCGAATCCCGTTGGGGGCACGCAACACCTTGTGCGAGACTAGTGCTCGCACAATGCTTGGTCCTGTGGAGCAGTTTGGAGTGCTCGCCACCCTGTCAAGGTGGAGGCCGCGGGTTCAAATCCCGTCAGGACCGCTTGCGATTCCACGCGGATCGCGTGGCTGGGTAGCTCAGTTGGTACGAGCGATCGCCTGAAAAGCGATAGGTCGCCGGTTCGATCCCGGCCCCAGCCACCTCTTCGAAGGCCCCGTCCAGTGGACGGGGCCTTTCGCGTTCCCTCGCCTGGTACCTCGCCCCTCCCGCTCCCGTTCACCCCGCCGGAGCAGCCGCATGGGCCGCGGGCCTCTCCCGTCCGCCCGGATGCCGGTGCCGCCAGACCCAGAACACCGCGGACGCGAGGACCGCCCATCCCGCGAGGACCAGGAACGGGAACGCGTGCTGGTGGCTGCCGAAGTACACCGCCGTGTGCTGCGCGTTCACCGACGCCCCCGGCGGCAGCCACCGCCCGATGTGGCCGAGCACCGAGGGGAGCAGGGGCCAGGACACCGCGCCGCCCGACGACGGGTTGCCCAGGAGCACCATCAGGCCCCACGTCGGGATCATCGCCCAGCGCCCGAACAGCGTGTTGAACATCGTGAAGACCATCCCCGACGCGAACATCGTCAGCGCCAGGATCAGCCACGACTCGACGAACGGCAGATCCACCGCCCCCAGCCACCAGTCCACCACCGCCGCGATCACGAACCCGCCGAGCAGCGAGTAGAGGATGGTGAAGGCGATCCGCTCGGCCGGATTCAGCCCCCGGGCGTGCACGCTCAGCTGGATCGCCCCGACGAAGCCGATGATCACCGCGGCGAGCGAGATGTAGAAGATCGCGAGCCCTCGCGGGTCGCCCTCCTGGAGGGGCCTGATGTCCTTCACCGTCACCGGCACCCCCACCTCCTTGCCCACCTTCGGCGCGGCCTCCGCGAGCACCTGGGCGACCGAAGCGCCGGAAGCGCCCGAGACGTCGAACGTCACCTTGTCCCCCGGAGCCACCGCGAGGATCGCGAAGACTTTCTGCTCCGCCACCGCGTCGCGCGCCGCGGCGACGCTGTCGTACTCGTGCACCTCCAGGGAGGCGTTCAGCGCCTTCTCCATGCCGTCGAGGAACGCCTTGCCCTGCGTGGCCTCCTGGGCGCCGACCACCGCGGTGGGGATGTGGTGCGGGGTCGGCTTCGCCATGGAGTACGTGTACGAGCCCGCGAAGAGCCCCGCGGCCGCCGCCAGGATGAACACGAGGACGACCGCGGGCAGGAAGGGCGAGTCCTTGAACGCCGACCACCGCTCACGCCCGGTGGGAGCCCTTCCGTGGGCGCCGTGCGCGCCATGGGCTCCGTGCCGGTGCTCTTCGTGATCAAGCTGTTCAGCCATACGAATCAGGCTAAAACACCTGAAACGGACTCACCCCTGCTCGGCCTCAACCGGCCCACTCGTCCGCTCCGGAGTCCGCGCCCGGGTCCGCGCCGGCGCTCGCCTCCGCCACGCCCGCACCGCGAACCAGAAGCCCACCAGCGCCACCACACCCACGAGCAGCACCGCGTCCGGCACGGCACGCCCCACGCCCCCGGCCCACCGCTCCACGGCGAACGAGTCGTCCACGTCGAGGAGACCCGGCAGCGCGGTGGTCCCGTCGTACGCCAGGAAGAGGGCGCCGAGGGCCACGAAGAACAACCCCGACAGAAGCGAGGTCGTGTGCAGTTCGAAGCGGCCGATCCGGAAGGTCCGCCCCCGCAGCCACCGCCGCCGCCCGAGGTCGAACCGCTCCCAGAGCAGGGCGAGCACGAACAGCGGCACCGCCATCCCCAGGGCGTACACGGCGAGCAGCAGTCCCCCGTAGACAGGGCTCCCGCTCACCGCGGCCACGGTGAGGACGCTGCCGAGGATCGGGCCCGCGCAGAACCCCGCGAGCCCGTACACCGCGCCCAGCGCGTACACGGAGACCGCGGTCGTCGGCCGGATGCGCCCCGACAGCTCCGACATCTTCCGCGAGGCGAACCCCATGCCCACGACCTGGAGCACGCCGAGCACGATGATCAGCCACCCGGCGACGAGCACGAGCTGGTCCCGGTGTCCGAAGAAGAACCGCCCGGCCACCGAGCCCGCCGCGCCCAGCGGCACGAGGGTCGTGGCGAGACCGGCGTAGAAGATGCCGGTGCGCGCGAGCAGCCGTGAGGCCGAGTCGATCGAGTACGCGAAGAAGGCGGGCAGGAGCAGCGCGCTGCAGGGGCTGATCAGGGCGAGGAGGCCGCCGAGGAACGCCGCGAAGTACCCGACATCGGCGGTCACTTGTCCGCCGACCCGGAGCCGGCACCCGCGCTCTTCGCCGCCTGCTCGATCGCCTGGTCGAAGACCTCGTCCGGCTGGGCGCCCGAGATGGGCCGCCCGTTGACCAGGAAGGACGGGGTCGAGGTGGCCCCCAGGCCGTACGCCTCCTCCTGGTCCTTCTTCACCGCCGCCTTGGCCGCGGCGCTGCCCGCGTCGTCCGTGAAGCGGCCGATGTCCTTGACCCCGGCCTCCTTCGCCAGCTCCTTCAGGCGCTCGTCCCCGAAGCCCTTGTCCTTGGCGTCCTCGGCGTAGGCCGCCGCGTGGAACTGCCAGAAGCGGCCCTGCTGTCCGGCGGCCCACGCGCCCCGCGCGGCCGACTCGGAGTCCGCGCCGAAGATGGGGAAGTTGCGCCACTCGATGCGCAGGGTGCCGTCCTCGACGTACTTCTTCACCAGGCCCGGCTCGGTGTCGCGGGCGAACTTGCCGCAGTAGCCGCACTTGAAGTCGGCGTACTCGATGAGCACGACCGGCGCGTCCTTGCGGCCCTGCGCGAGGGCGTCCTTGCCGTCGCGCCTGGCGAGCTTCGCCAGCTCCGGGTAGACCCCGGCCTGCGGGTCGGCGGAGACGTCCGCGGCGGGCTCCTCCTTCGCGGTGACCGAGGAGGGCTCGTCGGGCTTGGTGGCGCTGTAGGAGGCCGCGCCGAGGAGCAGGGCGGCGAGGGCCACGCCGGCTCCGATGGCGATGTTCTTCTTCTTTTTGCTGTTGTCGCTCTTGGGCATCAGGGAGTTCTCTCTGTTCCTGTACGTGGTTGGTGGGGCCCCGAGTCGGGGGCCTCTAAACGCGCAGGACCGAGAGATCTATGGGCGAGGGCGGCGTGAGCGGCGGCGGCCCGCGCTCCGGCGCAAGGGCCGGCACCGTCTGCCCGACGCCCCACGCGCCGGAGGCGGCATGGGCCTGATGTAGGGCGGGCAGCAGCTCGTACGCGGAACTGGAGCGCGGCGGGGCGGCGGGGGCCTGACCGGCGTCATGCTGGCCGCCCTTGCCGCAGCCCGGCGCCCCCGCGGACGCCTCGACCTGCACCGACACGGTGGGCTTCGCCACGGGTTCCGCGGCCACCGCGGGCCCGCAGAACGCCCCGAGCACGACCAGCAGCACCCCGAGCAAGGGGCACCACGAGAGACGCGTACGGGACGACATGCCCGGAATCGTACGTGCCCTCGCGCCCCGCCGGAGAAATCGGTTCGCCACGTCCGAGCGGCGGGTGAGATCCTGGACGCCGTTATGTCTACGCAGCCTGCCCTCACCCTCGACGCCCTCGCCCCGCGCCTGTCCGAGCTGTCGCTGCGCGACGAGCACCGGATCGGCCGCCGGCTCGAGGGTGCGCGCCGGATCCGCAAGCCCGAGGCCCGAGCCGCCGTCCTCGCCGAGATCGCGGCGGACGTCGACAAGGCCGCGGCCCGGATGGCCGAGCGGGGCAGCCGCCTGCCCAAGATCACGTATCCCGAAGAGCTGCCGGTCAGCCAGAAGAAGGACGACATCGCCGAGGCGATCCGCGACCACCAGGTCGTGATCGTGGCGGGCGAGACGGGCTCCGGCAAGACCACGCAGATCCCCAAGATCTGCATGGAACTCGGGCGTGGTGTCCGGGGCATGATCGGCCATACGCAGCCCCGCCGTATCGCCGCCCGTACGGTCGCCGAGCGCGTTGCCGACGAGCTGAACACCCCGCTCGGCGAGGCCGTCGGCTGGAAGGTCCGCTTCACCGACCAGGTGGGCGCGGACACGTACGTGAAGCTGATGACGGACGGCATCCTGCTGGCCGAGATCCAGACGGACCGCGAGCTGCGCGCGTACGACACGATCATCATCGACGAGGCCCACGAGCGGTCCCTGAACATCGACTTCCTGCTCGGCTATCTCGCCCAGCTGCTGCCCAAGCGCCCGGACCTGAAGGTCGTCATCACCTCGGCGACGATCGACCCGGAGCGGTTCTCCAGACACTTCGGGGACGCCCCGATCGTCGAGGTCAGCGGCCGTACGTATCCCGTCGAGGTGCGCTATCGCCCGCTCCTGGAAGAGGACGCGGAAGACAGCGACCGCGATCAGATCACCGCGATCACGGACGCCGTCGAGGAGCTCCAGGCCGAGGGCAAGGGCGACATCCTCGTCTTCCTCTCCGGGGAGCGCGAGATCCGGGACACCGCGGACGCGCTCAACAAGAAGAACTACAAGTTCACCGAGGTCCTCCCCCTCTACGCCCGCCTCTCGCACGCCGAGCAGCACCGCGTCTTCCAGCAGCACACGGGGCGCAGGATCGTTCTGGCGACGAACGTCGCCGAGACCTCCCTGACCGTTCCGGGCATCAAGTACGTCATCGACCCCGGCACGGCCCGCATCTCCCGCTACAGCCACCGCACGAAGGTGCAGCGCCTGCCCATCGAGGCGATCAGCCAGGCCAGCGCCAACCAGCGCAAGGGCCGCTGCGGGCGTACGTCGGACGGCATCTGCATCCGCCTCTACTCGGAGGACGACTTCGTCTCCCGCCCCGAGTTCACGGACGCGGAGATCCTGCGCACCAACCTCGCCTCGGTCATCCTGCAGATGACGGCGGCCGGTCTCGGCGACATCGAGAAGTTCCCCTTCATCGACCCGCCGGACCACCGCAACATCCGCGACGGCGTCCAGCTCCTCCAGGAACTCGGCGCCCTTGACCCGACGCAGAAGGACCCCAAGAAGCGCCTCACCGAGCAGGGCCGCAAACTCAGCCAGCTCCCCGTCGACCCGCGCCTGGCCCGCATGGTCCTGGAGGCCGACAAGAACGGCTGCGTACGCGAGGTCATGGTGATCGCCGCCGCGCTCTCCATCCAGGACCCGCGCGAACGCCCCGCCGAGAAGCAGACGCAGGCCGACCAGCAGCACGCCCGCTTCAAGGACGAGACGTCCGACTTCCTGGCCTTCCTCAACCTGTGGCGGTACGTCCGCGAGCAGCAAAAGGAGCGCGGCTCGTCCTCCTTCCGCCGGATGTGCAAGGCGGAGTACCTCAACTTCCTGCGCATCCGCGAGTGGCAGGACATCTACACGCAGCTGCGTACGGTCGCCAAGCAGATGGGCATCCATCTGAACGAGGACGACGCCCCCGAGCAGCACGTGCACATCTCGCTCCTGGCCGGCCTGCTCTCCCACATCGGGATGAAGGACGTGAAGGAGTCGAAGGAGAGCAAGGAGAAGGACCCCAAGCAGCGCGGCGGCGGCCGGGGCGAGTATCTGGGCGCCCGTGGCGCCAAGTTCGCGGTCTTCCCGGGGTCCGCCCTCTTCAAGAAGCCCCCGCGTTTCATCATGTCCGCGGAGCTGGTGGAGACCTCCCGCCTCTGGGCCCGCGTCAACGCGCGGATCGAGCCCGAGTGGGTCGAGCCGCTCGCCCAGCACCTCCTGAAGCGCACGTACAGCGAGCCGCACTGGGAGAAGGACCAGGCCGCGGTCATGGCGATCGAGAAGGTGACGCTGTACGGCGTTCCGCTCGTCACCGACCGCAAGGTGAACTACGGCCGCATCGACCCCGAGGTCTCCCGCGACCTGTTCATCCGCAACGCGCTCGTCGAGGGCGACTGGCGCACCCACCACAAGTTCTTCGCCGCCAACCGCCGCCTCCTGACCGAGGTGGAGGAGCTGGAGCACCGCGCCCGTCGCCGCGACATCCTCGTGGACGACGAGACGCTCTTCGACTTCTACGACCAGCGGGTGCCGGCGGACGTCGTGTCCGGCGCGCACTTCGACTCCTGGTGGAAGAAGAAGCAGCGGGAAGAGCCCGAACTGCTCGACTTCGAGCGGTCGATGCTCATCAACGAGCGCGCGGGCGACGTCTCGAAGGACGACTACCCCGACTCGTGGCGCCAGGGGCCGCTCAAGTTCAAGGTGACGTACCAGTTCGAGCCGGGCGCGGACGCGGACGGCGTCACGGTGCACGTGCCGCTCCAGGTCCTGAACCAGGTCACGGCGGACGGCTTCGACTGGCAGATCCCGGGCCTGCGCGAGGAGGTCGTGATCGAGCTGATCCGCTCCCTGCCGAAGCCGGTCCGCCGGCACTACGTCCCCGCGCCCAACTACGCGAAGGCGTTCCTGGAGCGGGCCGTGCCCCTCCAGGAGCCGCTGCACGTGACGCTCGCCCGCGAGCTCCAGCGGATGGTCGGCGTCCCCGTCTCACCGGAGGACTTCGATCTCACGCGCGTGCCGGACCACCTGAAGATCACCTTCCGGATCACCGACGAGCGGCGCAGGAAGCTCGCCGAGGACAAGGACCTGGAGGCGCTGAAGCTCCAGCTCCGCCCGAAGGCCCGCAAGGCGCTCTCCCAGGCGGCTGCCGCGACGGCCGAGCGGAGCGGCGGAGCGGCCGTCGAACGCTCCGGCCTCACGGACTGGACCATCGGCTCCCTCAGCCGCGTCTTCGAGACGCGACGGGCCGGCCAGCCGGTGAAGGCTTTCCCGGCCCTGGTGGACGACGGCGACACCGTCTCCGTACGCCTCTTCGACACCGAGGCCGAGCAGCAGCAGGCGATGTGGAAGGGCACGCGTCGGCTCATCCTGCGCAACATCCCGGTGAATCCGGCCAAGTTCGCCTCGGACAAGCTGACCAACGCCCAGAAGATCGCCCTGTCCGCGAACCCGCACGGCTCCATCCAGGCGCTCTTCGACGACTGCGCGATGGCGGCGGCGGACAAGCTGATCGGCGACTTCGGCGGTCCCGCCTGGGACGAGGAGTCGTACCGCAAGCTGTACGAGAAGGTGCGGGCGGAGATCGTCGACACGACGGTCCGCACGGTCTCCCAGGTCCAGCAGGTCCTCGCCGCCTGGCAGGCCTGCGAGCGCCGCCTGAAGTCGACGAAGAGCCCGACGCTGCTGCCCAACCTCACGGATGTCCGCAGCCAGTTGGACGCGCTGATCGGCCCCGGCTTCGTCACGGCCACGGGAATCCGCCGCCTGCCGGACCTGATGCGCTACATGACGGCCGCCGACCGCCGGCTCCAGCAGATGCCGACGAACGTGCAGCGGGACACCTCGCGCATGGAGAAGGTCCACGAGATGCAGGACGAGTACGCCTGGCTCCTTGAGCAACTTCCGCAGGGCCGCCCCGTACCGCGGGAGGTCCTGGACATCCGCTGGATGCTGGAGGAGCTCCGGGTCAGCTATTTCGCGCACGCGCTCGGCACGGCGTACCCCGTCTCGGACAAGCGGATCGTGAAGGCGATCGACGCGGCCGCACCGTGACCGCCCGCGCACCCTGGGTGAGTTCGACCGCCGGGCCTGCGCTGCTGTAGAGTCCTGTCTCGCAGCGCAACGCACCAATCAGCGCCGCAAAGCAAGGTCCTGTGGAGCAGTTTGGAGTGCTCGCCACCCTGTCAAGGTGGAGGCCGCGGGTTCAAATCCCGTCAGGACCGCAGTAAAAGAGGGGCCCCATCCGGATGCCGGATGGGGCCCCTCTCGCGTTCCGGCATCTTGACTGCGTCACATTCCGCCGGTACCCAGGCAGCAGGGGACAGGGGCGGGACCGGTTCCTCATCTGGAGGTGGCGCATGACGGCTTCAGCGGCGTCCGCACGGCACGAGACTCGCGCGCTCCTGCGGGCCCATCTCTCCGCGGCGACGAGCTATCGCCACCTGACCCGGCACTGCCCGATCTGCCACCGCCTCGAACGGCTGGCCCTGGAGACCTCCTCCGCCGCCCAGAACGGCTGTGAGGGCGGCTGCGAGCCGGGCGAGGACGAAAGTCCCCCGAACGCGTGACCAAAGCCGACCCGCGACCCACCCCTGTGGTGGGAGGGTGAGAGGGCAGGGCCCTCGGGTGTGCCGAACCAGCTCGAACCAGCACCCCTCAACTCCCCTGCACCGTCCGGGATCTCCTCTAGCCCAATGGTGTCGCGGGCAACAAGGTTCCCGGCATGTGACGGGTGTCACCGAAGTAGTTTTTGAAACCCCCGAACTTACACCCCTCCTACAACCGGTCAATTTAATATGTGCAATTGCACCACCCGCACAGCCTCCGCCAAGCGTCTCCCACAGCGCGGCCCCAGCACCCCTCAGAGACCAACAAGCCCGCTCACAGCGGCGCTCACCAGCACCTCCCGGGCGCACAAAAAAGATCGCGCTGGACCCGGCGGAGTCCAGCGCGATCGAAACGACTCACCCATGAGGCTCAGGCGTGGGACCCGTTGGGGCGGGACCCGCGTCGTGTGTAGCTAGGGGTCGGACGGTGCGGCCGAGTTGGGGGACCCGGCAGCGGGCGTACTTTTCGTCCTAGTACTGCGGTAATGCGGTAAATCAGGCCTCGCTGCGCTGCTGCGGGATACCCGCGAGCAGTGCGCGGACCTCGGCCTCGCGGTAACGGCGATGCCCGCCGAGCGTGCGAATCGACGTGAGCTTGCCAGCCTTGGCCCAGCGCGTCACCGTCTTCGGGTCGACGCGGAACATCGTGGCAACCTCAGCCGGGGTCAGCAGCGGCTCGGCATCAGGGGTGCGAGCGGTCATGAGCGGCCTCCTCGGAGAACCGAACCTTCTCGGTTCATTCCTCTAAATTCTGCACCTTGACCCGCGTTGCCCGAAATGGCGGACGCGAGTCGAGTCGGTTATAGGACGAACGGCTTGTCCTCGGCACTACAACTACACCATCCGTCCAGCCACGTCGGCCAAACCGATGGAATTGCCCTCCCAGGTGTCTATCAGCGACGGAAGCCGATGGACCATGCCATAGCGGACAGTCACGCCACAGTGACGATCAGTCACAGAGTGATCAGGAGTCAACAGACCCCCCATAGCGTGCAATGCTGAGCATTCCGCCCACACATGGACGGAAGGAGCCCTCCCCGGACTCCTTGTCCTATTTTGGCACGAGGGGGGGCGATGGGCGCAAGGGCCCCGTAAGTGCGGTCCGTCACGCTTGACACAAAAGCCCGGATCGGGACCTACGTCCCGTGTAAGCGCCATGTAGACGCCGCGCGGGGATCACCCACGGACGCCCGGACGACGTTCAGTTCGAGAACTGGCGGTCCCGGACCGCCCTCCATCGCTCCATGAGCCTCGCATACGCCTCGCCGGCACCCTCGCCGTCGCCGTTGCGCAGCGCCTCGATTCCCTCCGCCACGTCAGCCGCCGAGTGGTCCCCGTCGAGCTGCTCCTCGGTGAGGGCGTGCACGAGCCCGCCGTAGTCGAGCTCGACCAGGGAGCGCGGATGGAACTCCTCGAGCCACCGGCCCACGTCCGTGAGTCCGTCGACGAGCGGTCCGTCGTCGAGGGTGTCCCGCAGCGTCCTGAGCCCGCGGGCCACCCGGCGCCGGGCCTGCACCATCGGCGTGCGGTAGCGCAGGACGGGCGCCGAGTCCGCCGTCCCCTTCTCGTACTCCCGCTCCTCGTCCGCGACGAGCACGAACCAGTTCAGCGGCACCTGCCACGTCGACGTACGGATCCAGGGGCGCGCGTCAGGGTTCCGGACGAGCCACCGCTCGTAGTCCGCGGCCGTCTGGCGGCGCACCACCGGCGGCAGGACCGCGTCGAGCACCGAGGCCGGCAACTGGCCCGGCAGGTCCCCCAGTGCCTGCCAGCCGCGCAGCCGGGTGCGCCAGGGGCAGACGCACACCACTCCGTCGGACTCGACCACGAACGCGTCGCTGCTCTCGTGCACCGGGACGGGCACCGGCGGTGTCGGCAGCAAGTCGGCCAGGGAGCGCCTCAGTTCGTCCTGGTACGAGGGGCGGTCGGTGCGACGCGCGTAGCGGGACCAGTGGCCGCGCTCGGGCTCCGGGAAAGCGGCGAGGGGCTCATAGACGCGCAAGTAGGACGCGTACGGGACGACCAACGAAGACACCTTGGGCACGGCTGCTCCCTCCCCCGCGTACCGGCTGGAAAACACTGCAAATCGTGCCATGGCCGAACTCCGCCGTACCGGTCGCTGCGCCGGGAGAGGGTGATCCTCGGCACTGCGCGGCCACCGGGTTCTTCCAGGCTTTAGTCTCATGCCCATCGGGCCCCGCCACCCGCACGGGCGCCCGCCCAACCGCCGCCACTTGACCGGGAGTCACCACAGTGACCGAAGCAGACAACGGCGTCCTGCACACCCTGTTCCACTCGGACCAGGGCGGCCATGAGCAAGTAGTGCTCTGCCAGGACCGTGCCAGCGGCCTCAAGGCCGTCATCGCCATCCACTCCACCGCCCTGGGCCCGGCCCTCGGCGGCACCCGCTTCTATCCGTACGCGAGCGAGGAAGCGGCCGTCGCCGACGCGCTGAACCTCGCGCGCGGGATGTCGTACAAGAACGCCATGGCCGGTCTCGACCACGGCGGCGGCAAGGCCGTGATCATCGGCGACCCGGAGCAGATCAAGAGCGAGGAGCTCCTCCTCGCCTACGGCCGCTTCGTGGCCTCCCTGGGCGGCCGCTACGTCACGGCCTGCGACGTCGGCACGTACGTCAAGGACATGGACGTCGTCGCACGTGAGTGCCGCTGGACGACCGGCCGCTCCCCCGAGAACGGCGGCGCCGGCGACTCCTCCGTGCTCACCGCCTTCGGTGTCTTCCAGGGCATGCGGGCGAGCGCCCAGCACCTGTGGGGCGACCCGTCGCTGCGCGGCCGCACGGTCGGTGTCGCGGGCGTCGGCAAGGTCGGCCACCACCTCGTGGAGCACCTCCTTGAGGACGGCGCCGAGGTCGTGATCACCGATGTGCGCGAGGCGTCCGTGAACCGGATCACCCACAAGCACCCGTCGGTGACCGCGGTCGCCGACACCGACGCGCTGATCCGGTACGAGGGCCTCGACGTCTACGCCCCCTGCGCGCTCGGCGGCGCCCTGAACGACGAGTCCGTGCCGGTGCTCACCGCGAAGGTGGTCTGCGGCGCGGCCAACAACCAGCTCGCGCATCCCGGCGTCGAGAAGGACCTCGCCGACCGCGGCATCCTCTACGCGCCCGACTACGTGGTGAACGCGGGCGGCGTGATCCAGGTCGCCGACGAGCTGCACGGCTTCGACTTCGACCGGTGCAAGACGAAGGCGTCGAAGATCTTCGACACCACTCTTGCCATATTCGCTCGTGCGAAGGAAGACGGCATTCCGCCGGCCGCGGCGGCCGACAGGATCGCCGAGCAGCGGATGGCGGAGGCCCGCGTCCGCTGACCTTTCGGGTGCCGTGAAAGGGCCCCGCCGACGTGCGCGAGAGACAAGACTCACCCCCGTCGGCGGGTCGCCCGGCAAGAAGAGGTTAAAATCGCAGTTGACCAGCGAGGACAGGGCTCCTCGTGGGTTGTGCGCCGAGGCGCGTCCTGCGGGCGACGTACCGTATGGCCGCAGGAGCAGGTACCGTGGAAGCCCTACGGACCGGCCTCTCCACGGAGAGCCCGTTCCTGATCATGAACGCGTGTCAAGACTCTGGGGTCACCAAGCCCCATATCCGAGGGGGTCGAGCCATGGGGCGCGGCCGGGCAAAGGCCAAGCAGACGAAGGTCGCCCGCCAGCTGAAGTACAGCAGCGGCGGGACTGACCTCTCGCGTCTGGCCAATGAGCTGGGCGCTTCGACTTCGCAACAGCCGCCGAATGGCGAGCCGTTCGAAGACGACGACGAGGAAGACGACCCGTACGCCCAGTACGCGGATCTGTATAACGACGACGAGGACGAGGACTCTTCCGACGAGTCAGGTCCTTCGTCGCAGCGCCGCGGCGCTTGACCTCGTTGCATTCGCAGCACCTGAAGTATTCGCAGTTCTCGTAGCAACTGCACCTCACCCGGTCCGGGGTGGTCACCACACCGGACCGGGTTTTGTGCTGCCCTTGGGGGCTTCTACTTCGCGTAGTCACCGATGAACTCGGCGCCCGTGGTGTGCGCGCCGCGCTCGGTGATCTCACCGGCGATCCAGGCGTCCACGCCGCGGTCCGCGAGGGTGGTGAGGGCCGCGTCCGCGGACTCCTCGGGGACGATCGCCATCATGCCGACGCCCATGTTCAGCGTCTTCTCCAGCTCCAGGCGCTCGACCTGGCCGGCCTTGCCGACGAGGTCGAAGACCGCGCCGGGCGTCCAGGTCTCGCGGTCGACGATCGCGTGCAGACCGTCCGGGATGACCCGGCCCAGGTTCGCCGCGAGGCCGCCGCCCGTGATGTGGCTGAAGGCGTGGACGTCCGTGGTGCGGGTGAGCGCCAGGCAGTCCAGGGAGTAGATCTTGGTGGGCTCCAGGAGCTCCTCGCCGAGCGTGCGGCCGAACTCCTCGACCTGGCGGTCCAGGGTCCAGCCCGCGCGGTCGAAGACCACATGCCGGACGAGCGAGTACCCGTTCGAGTGAAGGCCGGAGGACGCCATGGCGATGACGGCGTCACCCTTACGGATGCGATCGGGGCCGAGCACGCGGTCCGCCTCGACCGCGCCCGTGCCGGCGCCCGCGACGTCGAAGTCGTCGGGGCCGAGCAGGCCCGGGTGCTCGGCGGTCTCGCCGCCGATGAGGGCGCAGCCCGCGAGCACACAGCCCTCGGCGATGCCCTTCACGATGGCCGCGACACGCTCGGGGTGGACCTTGCCGACACAGATGTAGTCGGTCATGAAGAGCGGCTCGGCGCCGCACACCACGATGTCGTCCATGACCATGGCGACCAGGTCGTGCCCGATGGTGTCGTACACGCCGAGCTGGCGGGCCAGGTCGACCTTCGTGCCGACGCCGTCGGTGGCGGAGGCGAGCAGGGGGCGCTCGAAGCGCTTGAGGGCGGAGGCGTCGAAGAGTCCGGCGAAGCCGCCGATGCCGCCGAGGACCTCGGGGCGCTTCGTCTTCTTCACCCACTCCTTCATCAGCTCGACGGCGCGGTCGCCCGCTTCAATGTCGACGCCTGCGGAGGCGTAGCTGGCACCGGTGCCCGCGTGCGGAGCATGCTCAAAAGACTCAGCAGACATGTGGGTGAGAACTTTCGTGTCGTTACTACGGGGCTTACGGGCGACGGATCGCGTCGGCCGCTGCCGTGGACGCCGGACCGGCGGCCAGCTCCGTCTCCAGGAGCTGCTTGCCGAGCAGCTCGGGGTCGGGGAGGTCCATCGGGTACACGCCGTCGAAGCAGGCGCGGCACAGGTTCGGCTTGTCGATGGTCGTGGCCTCGATCATGCCGTCGATGGAGATGTACGAGAGGGAGTCGGCACCCATGGAGGTGGCGATCTCGTCGATCGTCATGCCGTTGGCGATGAGCTCGGCGCGGGTCGCGAAGTCGATGCCGAAGAAGCAGGGCCACTTCACGGGCGGCGAGGAGATCCGGATGTGGATCTCGGCGGCGCCGGCCTCGCGGAGCATCTTGACCAGGGCGCGCTGGGTGTTGCCGCGCACGATCGAGTCGTCGACGACGACCAGACGCTTGCCCTTGATGACTTCCTTGAGGGGGTTCAGCTTGAGACGGATGCCGAGCTGGCGGATCGTCTGCGAGGGCTGGATGAAGGTCCGGCCCACATAGGCGTTCTTGACCAGTCCGGCGCCGAAGGGGATGCCGGAGGCTTCCGCGTAACCGATCGCGGCGGGCGTTCCGGACTCCGGGGTCGCTATGACGAGGTCGGCCTCGACGGGAGCTTCCTCGGCGAGTTTCCGGCCCATCTCGACACGCGAGAGGTAGACGTTCCGGCCGGCGATGTCGGTGTCGGGGCGCGCCAGATAGACGTACTCGAAGACACAGCCCTTGGGCTTCGCTTCCGCGAATCGGGACGTTCGCAGGCCGTTCTCGTCGATCGCGATGAACTCGCCGGGCTCGACCTCGCGGACGAAGCTGGCGCCGCAGATGTCGAGCGCAGCGGACTCCGACGCCACGACCCAGCCGCGCTCCAGGCGGCCGAGGACCAGCGGGCGGATGCCCTGCGGGTCACGGGCCGCGTACAGCGTGTGCTCGTTCATGAAGACGAGGGAGAAGGCGCCCTGCACGTCCGGGAGGACCTTGGTGGCGGCTTCCTCGATGGTCAGCGGCTTGCCGTCGTCGTCCACCTGGCCCGCGAGGAGAGCCGTCACCAGGTCGGTGTCGTTGGTCGCCGCGACCTGGGTCGCGCGGCCGTTCTCCTTGGGCAGGGCGGCCACGAGCTCGGCGAGCTGGGCCGTGTTGACGAGGTTGCCGTTGTGCCCGAGCGCGATGGAGCCGTGCGCGGTGGCACGGAACGTCGGCTGGGCGTTCTCCCATACGGAGGCTCCGGTGGTCGAGTAGCGGGCGTGACCGACCGCGATATGACCCTGGAGCGAACTGAGAGACGTTTCGTCGAAGACCTGGGAGACAAGGCCCATGTCCTTGAAGACAAGGATCTGGGAGCCGTTGCTGACCGCGATTCCCGCGGATTCCTGGCCTCGATGCTGGAGGGCGTACAGCCCGAAGTAAGTGAGCTTGGCGACCTCTTCACCCGGAGCCCAGACACCGAAGACGCCGCAAGCGTCCTGGGGGCCTTTCTCGCCGGGGAGCAGATCATGATTGAGTCGACCGTCACCACGTGGCACGACATCGAGTGTAGGCGAGATCGACCACTGGTCCGAATTGGGGATACGGGGCCTGTACGGAGCGTGATTGCGGCTCTGGTGCGCTCCCTGTCAGCAGGGGAAGTACGAAGCCCGTGTGAACAGATGAGCCGGAGCGTTGACGGGAGTGTCCGGGGCCCGTGAAGCTCCTGGTCCATGCCCCCGCAGCCCCTCGGTGACCCGTCGGTCACCCTTGTGGAGCGCCGCCACGTCGACCTGGTCCGTGTCGCGAGCGCGATCTGTTGCGTCAGCGCCTGAACCCGCTCCGCTGAGTCACTCGGCAGCCTTTCCCCTCGCCCCCGGTGAGTTCCGGGCGCACCCCCTTTCCTGTCGCGGCCCGCCGGCCTCTCCTTGATCTCCGTTGCCCGGTCGCACCGCCCCTTCGCGGCGGCAGGAACGGGGGATTTACCCCTATTTCCCTGGAGAAACATTGCCCTCGCACGAGCAGAAACTGTCCCGGCGTACCTTCAGCGGCGCCGTAGGAGCCGGCGCCGCGGCGGCTATCGGGCTGTCAGCCGGCGAGGCCCAGGGCCGGACGCCGGACGAGCAGCCCTTCCGTGCCGCCCCGCGCCCAAGCGGCCTGCGGCCGAACATCCTGTTCATCCTGGGCGACGACCTGGGCTGGGCCGACCTGTCCTCCTACGGGTCGCCGCACATCAAGACCCCGAACCTGGACCGCCTCGCACGCCAGGGCGTGCGGTTCACCGATGCCTACGCCGGGTCCGCGACCTGCTCGCCGACCCGCTTCAGCCTCTACACCGGGCGCTTTCCCGGCCGTACGGAGGGCGGGCTCGCGGAGCCGATCGCGGACAAGTCCGTGGGTCTGGAGCCGACGCATCCCACGCTGGCGTCGCTGCTACGGGACGCCGGGTACGCGACCGCGCTCATCGGCAAGTGGCACGCGGGCTACCTGCCGGACTACTCGCCGACCAGGTCGGGCTGGGACGAGTTCTTCGGGAACTTCGGCGGGGCCCTGGAGTACTACTCGAAGCTGGGGCTCGGCGGTGAGTACGACCTCTACGAGGGCGACGCCGAGTACAAGGACCTGCGCTACTACACGCGCATCCTGACCGAGCGGGCCAGTGACTACGTACGGCGGGACCACGGGGACAAGCCCTGGCTGCTCAACCTGAACTTCACCACGCCGCACTGGCCCTGGATAGCCGACGGTGACGAGGAACAGAGCGCCGAGATCGTACGGAGGATCAAGGCGGGCGAGAAGGGCGCGCTCTGGCATCAGGACGGCGGGTCCGTCGAGAAGTACACGGAGATGGTGCAGGACCTGGACCGGTCGGTCGGCGAGGTCCTCAAAGCCCTGAAGAAGTCCGGCCAGGAGCGGGACACCCTGGTCTTCTTCGCCTCCGACAACGGCGGCGAGCGCTTCTCGTACAACTGGCCCCTGTCGGGCAACAAGGCCTCGCTCCAGGAGGGCGGCATCCGGGTGCCGACCATCGTGCGGTGGCCCGCGCGGCTCGACGGCGGGCAGGTCAGCCACGAGCCCGTCTTCACCCCGGACTGGACGGCCACGCTCCTTGAGATCGGCGGGGCCAGGCCGGACCGGGCGTACCCGCTGGACGGGACCAGCCTCGCGCCCTACCTCCTGAAGGGCGAGGAGCTCGCGGAGCGGGAGCTGTTCTGGCGCGTGCGCGGGGAGCGGGCCCTGCGGCGCGGGGACTGGAAGTACTACCGGGGCAAGGGCGGCAAGGACCAGCTCTTCGACCTCGCTTCGGATCAGCGCGAGCAGGCCGACCTGGCGGCGCGCGAGCCGCGTCTCCTTGCCGAGCTGAAGGCGGCCTGGGAGAAGACGGACAAGGGGCTGCTGCCTTACCCGGCCGCCTGAGACCGCTGTCCGGGACGAGCCGCCGCCTGAACTGAGCCTTAAGCGCGGCTCAAGAAGCCTTCCCGGGGGTTCGCGGGGGCCCGAGTGATCGCTAGCGTGCCTGCCACGCACCCGAGTTGATCTTCGGCCCGCGCGTCCCCCCACTCGGAAGGTCCCCATGAAACCGCCCCCGCGCCTCTGCCTCGTACCGGCCGCCGTGGCCGCCGCCCTGACCGCCGCCGCGGCGGCGCCCGCGCCCGCCGCCGACGAGCCGGAGCGGCGCGTCCAGGTCGCCATGGTGAACTTCACCGACAGCCGGATACCGGACGCGGGCACGCTGGAAACCGCCCTGAAGAACAACTACTTCGGCGCCGAAGGCTCCCTCACCTCGTACTACAACGAGGTCACCGGAGGGGCGACCACCTTCAAGGCCGCCGAGGGGGACGGCATCACGGGGCCCGTCGACATCGACCTCGCGGCCACCGGGTGCGACACCGGGAAGATCAACGACCTGACGCGGAAGGCCCTGGCCGCGAAGGGAGTTCCCGAGGAGAGCTATGACCATCTCTCGCTCGTCTTCCCCTCGGAGAAGGCCGGATGCGACTGGCTCGCCCTCGGGACCGTAGGCGGCGGCACCACCTGGATGCCGGTCGGCGCCGACGGCAAGATGTCGATGACGGCCCTGGTCCACGAGTTCGGCCACAACTTCGGCTACAGCCACCACATGCGCCTTCGCTGCCCCGACGGCGATCTCGGCGCGGGCTGCGAGGAGGACGGCACCAGCCACAAGACTCCGATGGGCGGCGGCGGTTGGGAGGCCGGGCTCACCTCGCCCGAGCTGCTGCACAACAAGTGGCTGACGGGCGGCGAGGTCGCGAAGGTCGGCAAGTCGGCGACGTACACGCTGCGTCCGCTGTACGGGGCGGGCGGCGGCGTCCGCGCGCTCGACATTCCGCTGGGCGAGGACCGTCTCGTCGTGGAGCTGCGGCACGAGTCCGGCACCGTCGACGGCGGCATCCAGGGGGTGCACGCCTACCGGGTACCGGCCGAGGACTACGCGAAGTCGGCGCTCATCGACCCGACGCCGGACGTCGACGGCTCCGACAGCGGCGCCCCGGCCTACGCGGACGCGCTCAAGGCGGGCGCGACGCTGACGGACGAGGCCCGGAAGGTCGAGGTCGAGGTCGTGAAGGCGGGGGCCGAGACGGCGACGGTGCGGGTGAGCCTGGACGGCGTGGCGGCGCCGAAGGAGGCGGCCACCGCCACCGCCCTGCCTGTGGAGGACAGCCCGGCGGAAACCAACAACGCGGCCCGCCCCGCCGGTGATTCCACCGAACTGGCGGAGACCGGCGGCGACGCGGACACCACGCTCGCCTACTCGGTCGGCGGCGGCCTCATGCTCGCCCTCGGCGGCGCGTTCCTGCTGAAGTCCCGCGCACGCCGCGTCCCCGTCACTTCTCCTTCGGGTCGACGGCGTTCGCGCTGACGACGGTCCCGTCGGCGGCGGTGAGGGAGAGCCCATCGTGGGTCAGCTCGTAACTCACCTTGCCGTCGAAGAGCTTGAGGAGCTTCTTCTCGGTGTCCCCGGCGGCTCCCTGGCACATCATCCGCGTGGTCCGGGGGGCGCCGAGCGTGATCTGCCCGTCCGTCACCTCGGCCTTGGCACTCACGCTGTTGCAGCCGAGGTTGCCGCGGACCGTGCCGTCCTTGCCGAAGGTCAGATGGGCCTTGCCGGCCACTTCCTTCGGCAGGGACGCCGCGACCTTGCCGTCGCCGATGGCGTTCACGTTCCACTTGGTGCCCGTGAGCGGGGCGTCCGCCTCCGGCTTCGAGGTGAGGGCCACGCGGTCTCCCTTGTCGGTGGTGAGCGTCAGCTTGTCGCCCTCGACGGTGGCCTTCAGCTCCCCCTTGGCGAGGGCGGCCTTGAAGGCGTTCTCGAAGTCCTGCTTCTCGCAGCCCCGCTTCGTGGAGAGGGCATTGGCGAAGCCGACGGTGTCGCCGTCCGTCTTCACGTCCGCGGTGAAGCCGTTGCAGCCGTAGTTGCCCTCGGCCTTGCCCTTGTCGCCGATCTTGACGTACGCATCGCCCGGGGCCTGCTGTTTCTTGCCGTCCACCGTGACGCTCTCGACGCTCCAGTGGACGCCGGACAGCCTCGGCTGAGACCCGACGGATCCGCTGCCTGAGCCGGTCTCGGTGCCGCACGCGGTGAGCATGCCCGCGGCGGCCAGGGCCATGACGGTCGGAGTCAGTCGTTGCTTCTGCATGCCGGTGTGACGGAACAAGTGGGTGATCCGGTTCCCTTCGCGCCATCCGGTTCCCTTCGCGCCATCCGGAGCGCCCGGCTAGCTCATGACCGGCAGCAGCCCCGCCAGATCCGCCCGCTCCCCGCTCGCCCCCACCTTCGCCGCGTCGAGGGCGGCCTTCCACTCCGTACGCCCGGTCGCGAGGCGAATCCAGGTGAGCGGGTCGGTCTCGACGACGTTCGGCGGGGTTCCGCGGGTGTGCCGGGGCCCTTGGACGCACTGGACCACGGCGAACGGCGGGACCCTCACCTCGACGGCACCGCCGGGTGCCTTCACGGCGAGGGCGTCGGCGAGCAGCCGGGTGCAGGCCGCAAGCGCCTGACGGTCGTACGGGACGTCCAGGCCCGGCACCGCGTCGTTCAGGTCGTCGGTGTGGACGATGAGCTCGACGGTACGGGTGACCATGAAGTCGTCAAGGGTCATCGCGCCGAACCGTGTCGGCATGAGCCGGCCCGCCGTGACCTCGGGCATTGCCTCCTCGAAGTCGGCGAGGGTGCGCGCGTAAAGACCGGTCAGATCCTCCTGCGCGGCGAAGGCCCGCGAGGCCTCGTCGACCTGAGCGGCGGCCGAGGCGGTCGCGAACGGCCAGTCCAGCAGGGCCACTTCGCGCGCCAGGGGCTCCGGCATGGTGAGGAAGCGGGTGGCGCCGCCGAGCGCCATCGTGAGATGGGCGGCGAGCTCGCGGACGGTCCAGCCACCGAGCCGGGTCGGCAGGGCGAGCTGCTCGGGCTCCAGGGCGGCGACCGCTTCCCGTACGTTCCCGAACTGGGCGAGGACGGCGGTGCGGATCTTGGCGGAGTCGTACGAACGCGTGCGCTTCTTGGCCGGTGGCATGGGGCGAGCCTAATTCTTCCCGGGGTAGCCCCGAAGACCCTTTTCCACCTGGCCGAAGACGCGCTCGGCGGACTCGGCGCAGTCCTTCGCGATCTTGTCGAGGGGGTCGCCGGCGAGGGTGCGCTCGTGGTTCTCGACGATGAGCGCGTTCCGGGCGCCGATCAGCTGGGCGGCGGCCACCCGCGCGAGGAGCAGGTCGTCCGTCTCCTCGGCGAGGGCGTCCGCGAGGAGCTGGACGCTGCGCATGTGGAAGCTGACCATGCGCAGCGAGAGGGTCGGTGTCTCACTGATGAGCTGGCGCACCTTGAGGGCGCGCGGGTCACCGCTGAGGCCGATCGACGGGTCGCGTCCGGCGATCTGCCCCAGGAACTGGCCGCGCATCGCGGCGACCGCGGACTCCCCGGGCTGCCGCTCGCGCACCGCGCGGGCCGGATCTCCGACGTGCTCCTCCATCGGGCCGACGATCGCGCCTTCCTTGGTGCCGAAGTAGTTGAAGACGGTCATCTTCGACACGTCGGCCGCCTCGGCGATCTCCGCCACGGAGACGTGATCGAAGCCGCGCTCGGAGCAGAGGTCCACGGCGGCCCGCCAGATCCGCGACGCGGTCTGCTTCTTCTTGCGCGCGCGCAGCCCCAGCTCCTCAGTCATGCAGGTCACGGTACCGGGGCGGCCTCCGCGCGACCCGCGAGCGTGACGAAGCCCCCGCTCGGATCAGCAGGCCCGGACGGGGGCTTCGAAGCTGGATCGGGAGGCGGATCAGGCGAAGAGCCCCGGCAGGGTCCCCTCGTGCGCCTCACGGATCTCGGCCAGCGGGAGCGTGAACTCGCCCTGGAGCTCCACCGCGTCGCCGTCGACCACACCGATGCGCGTCGCGGGCAGGCCCCGCGCCCCGCACATGTCGGTGAAGCGCAGCTCCTCGGAGCGCGGGACGGACACGACCGCGCGGCCCGCCGACTCGCTGAACAGGAGGGTGAACGCGTCCAGGCCGTCCGGGACGACCAGGCGCGCGCCCTTCCCGCCGCGCAGGCACGACTCGGCGACGGCCTGCGCGAGGCCACCGTCGGAGAGGTCGTGCGCCGCGTCGATCATGCCGTCGCGCGAGCCCGAGATGAGGATCTCGGCGAGCAGCCGCTCGCGCTCCAGGTCGACCTTCGGGGGAAGCCCGCCGAGGTGGTCGTGGACGACCTGAGACCAGGCCGAACCGCCGAACTCCTCGGTGGTGTCACCGAGCAGGTAGAGCAGCTGGCCCTCTTCGGCGAACCCGATCGGCGTGCGCCGCGCGACGTCGTCGATCACGCCGAGCACCGAGACGACCGGGGTCGGGTGGATCGCCGCCTCGCCCGTCTGGTTGTAGAGCGAGACGTTGCCGCCGGTCACCGGGGTGCCCAGGATCTGGCAGGCGTCGGCGAGACCACGGGTGGTCTCGGCGAACTGCCACATGACGTCCGGGTCCTCGGGCGAACCGAAGTTCAGGCAGTCCGAGACGGCGAGCGGCTTGGCGCCGGTCGCGGCGACGTTGCGATACGCCTCCGACAGGGCGAGCTGCGCACCGGCGTACGGGTCGAGCTTCGAGTAGCGGCCGTTGCCGTCGTTGGCGAGGGCGACACCGAGGCCGGTCTCCTCGTCGATGCGGACCATGCCGGAGTCCTCGGGCTGCGCGAGCACCGTGTTGCCCTGCACGAAACGGTCGTACTGATCCGTCACCCACGCCTTGGAGGCCTGGTTCGGCGACGCGATGACCGCGAGGACCTGCTCACGCAGTTCCTTCGAACTCGCGGGCCGGACAAGCTTGTTGGCGTCGTCGGCCTGGAGGGCGTCCTGCCACTTCGGGCGCGCGTAGGGGCGCTCGTAGACCGGGCCGTCGTGGGCGACGGTGCGCGGGTCGAGGTCGACGATCTTCTCGCCGTGCCAGAAGATCTCCAGCCGGTCGCCGTCGGTCACCTCACCGACGACGGTGGCGATGACGTCCCACTTCTCGCAGATCGCGAGGAAGCGCTCGACCTTCTCGGGCTCGACGACCGCGCACATGCGCTCCTGCGACTCACTCATGAGGATCTCCTCGGGAGTGAGCGTGGAGTCGCGCAGCGGTACGTCATCCAGCTCGACGCGCATGCCGCCGGAGCCGTTGGACGCGAGCTCGGAGGTCGCGCAGGAGAGACCGGCCGCACCGAGGTCCTGGATGCCGACGACGAGCTTCTCGGCGAAGGCCTCCAGGGTGCACTCGATGAGGAGCTTCTCCTGGAAGGGGTCACCGACCTGCACGGCGGGACGCTTCGACGGCTTGGTGTCGTCGAAGGTCTCGGAGGCCAGGATCGAGGCGCCGCCGATGCCGTCGCCACCGGTGCGAGCCCCGTAGAGAATGACCTTGTTGCCGGGACCGCTGGCCTTCGCCAGGTGGATGTCCTCGTGCCGCATGACGCCGATGGCACCGGCGTTGACCAGCGGGTTTCCCTGGTAGCAGGCGTCGAAGACGAGCTCGCCGCCGATGTTCGGCAGGCCCAGGCAGTTGCCGTAGCCGCCGATACCCGCGACGACACCCGGCAGGACACGCTTCGTGTCGGGGTGGTCGGCGGCGCCCATCCGCAGCGGGTCCACGACCGCGACCGGGCGGGCGCCCATCGCGATGATGTCGCGGACGATGCCGCCGACACCGGTGGCCGCGCCCTGGTAGGGCTCGACGTACGAGGGGTGGTTGTGCGACTCGACCTTGAAGGTGACCGCGTAGCCGTTGCCGACGTCGACGACGCCCGCGTTCTCACCGATCCCGACGAGCATCGCGCCCCCACCCGGTGTATCAGCCTCGGGGGCCTTCTCGCCGAACTGGCGCAGGTGGACCTTGCTGCTCTTGTACGAGCAGTGCTCGGACCACATGACGGAGTACATGGCGAGCTCGGCGCCGGTGGGACGGCGGCCCAGGATCTCGCGTACGCGCGCGTACTCGTCTTCCTTCAGGCCCAGTTCGGCCCAAGGCAGCTTGACGTCGGGAGTCTCGGCTGCGTGCTTGACGGTGTCCAGAGTCATGCGTTGACCAGCTTCTTCAGGATCGAGGTGAAGAATCCGAGGCCGTCGGTGCGGCCGGTCCCGACCAGCGGCTCCACGGCGTGCTCGGGGTGCGGCATGAGGCCGACGACATTGCCCGCCTCGTTGGTGATGCCGGCGATGTCACGGAGCGAGCCGTTGGGGTTGCCGTCCAGATACCGGAAGGCGACGCGGCCCTCGGCCTCCAGCATGTCCAGGGTCCGCTCGTCGGCCGTGTACTGGCCGTCGATGTTCTTGAGCGGGATCCGGATCTCCTGGCCGGCCGTGTAGTCGGCGGTCCATGCGGTCCGGTCCGTCTCCACGCGCAGCTTCTGCTCGCGGCAGATGAAGTGCAGGTGGTTGTTCCTCAGCATCGCGCCCGGCAGCAGGTGCGACTCGGTGAGCACCTGGAAGCCGTTACAGATACCGAGAACCGGCATCCCCGCCTTCGCCTGCGCGATGACCGACTCCATGACGGGCGAAAACCGTGAAATGGCCCCGGCCCGCAGATAGTCGCCGTACGAGAAACCGCCGGGAAGCACCACGGCGTCGACCTGCTTCAGGTCCTTGTCCCGGTGCCAGAGCGGCACTGCTTCGGCGCCGGCGACGCGGACGGCGCGCTGGGTGTCGCGGTCGTCGAGCGTTCCGGGGAAAGTGACGACTCCGATTCGAGCAGTCACTTCTCTTCCTCCACCTTTACGAAGAAGTCTTCGATCACGGTGTTGGCGAGGAAGGTTTCCGCCATCTCGTGGATACGGGCGAGGGCCGCGTCATCGACGGGCCCGTCCACCTCGAGTTCGAAGCGCTTTCCCTGACGTACGTCGGCGATCCCCTTGAATCCGAGGCGCGGCAGTGCACGCTGCACCGCCTGGCCCTGGGGGTCGAGGATCTCCGGCTTGAGCATGACGTCGACTACGACGCGTGCCACTGGCACTCCCGGTGTGTGGTGCTGGCTGAGCGGTCCCTTCAGACTACCCGCACAAAAATTCTACTCGCGTAGATTCGTAGAAACCTACGTGAGGACGGTCACGTTCCCGCTCATACTCGGGTATCGAACGGGGCACCTTCGCGAAAAATCCTGGAAAAGATCACGCATCGCCATTGCACCCGGACACGCGGGCGGATTTAGTCGGGCTTCACAATGCAATGCCGAGCACTGTACAAAGGAAAAGGCATTGGCCGATCCTTTGCACATAACAGTGCCCATAACAGCCGGACAGTCGGCATCACCGCACGTCAACGTCGGTGGAGCCGCACGAAGGGACCGATATTCGTGGCGCAGCGTGTCGTAGTCACTCTCTTTGACGACATCGACGGCGGGGAAGCGGCGGAGACGATCGCCTTCGGTCTTGACGGCAAGTCGTATGAGATCGACCTCAATCAAACCAATGCCAAGAAACTGCGCAAGGTACTTGCCCCGTACCTGGACGCGGCCCGCAAGCAGTCGAAGTCCGGCAAGGCCTACCGGCACACGACAGTGGCGGCGAACCCCGCCGCCGTCCGCGCCTGGGCCCGCTCGCACCAGATGGACGTCCCGCCGCGCGGCCGCATCCCGAAGAAGGTCTACGAGGCCTTCGAGGCGGCCAACTGACGTTCCGGCCCACCCCGGCCGACCTCGGCCGATGGCCTGCCAGGAGGGCCCCTCGGCAACCGACTTGACCTGCACCCCCGCCGGTCGGCTAAAGTCTGGAGCACGCCGAGGGGCAAGGCCGAAAGGCCCGAACCTCACGGAGTCTTGCGGGTGTAGTTCAGTAGTAGAACATCCCCCTTCCAGGGGGAAGGCGCAGTGTGCAATTCCTGTCACCCGCTCTGCATCGCTCACCGAGCACTCTTTCGAGTGCGGTAGGCTGGTGCTCGCGCCGATCAGTGAGAGCTGGTCGGAGGCAATGCGAACGTAGCTCAGTTGGTAGAGCGCAACCTTGCCAAGGTTGAGGTCGCGAGTTCGAACCTCGTCGTTCGCTCCAGAGAAGAAGGCCCCGGTCATCGCGACCGGGGCCTTCTTCGTGTGTCTCCCCGGGTCTCCTTGTCTCTCCTTGTGGCTCCCCGGGTCTCCTTGTCTCTCCTTGTGGCTCCTTGTGGCTCCTTCAGCTGATCGACTTCTGACATTTGTCATGCGAGCCGGTGACAGCGCGCACTGCTCCGGCGCCCGGGGCCGGGGGACGCTCTTCTCATGACTGACCAAGTGACTGACCAAGTGATCGACGTGGCCGATCTGCGGCGCGTGTACGGGGGCGGTTTCGAGGCGGTCCGGGGGGTCTCGTTCTCCGTCGGCCGCGGCGAGCTGTTCGCGCTGCTCGGGACCAACGGCGCCGGCAAGACCTCCACCGTCGAACTCCTCGAAGGGCTCGCCCCACCCGCCGGGGGGCGGGTGCGGGTGCTCGGGCACGATCCGTACGCCGAGCGGGGCGCCGTACGCCACCGGATCGGTGTGATGCTCCAGGAAGGCGGCTTCCCCTCCGAGCTGACGGTCGCCGAGACCGTACGGATGTGGGCGGCGTGCACCAGCGGCGCGCGCCCCGTCGCGGAAGCCCTCGACATGGTGGGCCTCGGCAAGCGGGCCGGCGTACGCGTGAAGATGCTCTCCGGCGGCGAGAAGCGGCGGCTCGACCTGGCGACCGCTCTCATCGGGCGCCCCGAGGTGCTCTTCCTCGACGAACCCACCACCGGGCTCGACGCCGAAGGGCGCCGCGAGACCTGGGAGTTGGTGCGTGCCCTGCGCGACGGCGGCACGACCGTGCTGCTCACCACGCACTACCTCGAGGAGGCCGAGAACCTCGCCGAGCGGCTCGCGATCCTGCACGAGGGGCGGATCGCCGCCGCGGGCCGGGTCGCCGACGTGGTGGCCGAGCAGCCCTCGCACGTCTCCTTCGAACTGCCCACCGGGTACTTCGTCGGGGATCTGCCGCCGCTCGGCGAGCTCGGGGTGAGCGAGCACGAGATCGTCGGCGGTCGGGTCAGGCTCCGTACGCACGAGTTGCAGCGGGCGGCCACGGGGCTGCTGCTGTGGGCGCGGGACGCGAATGTCGAGCTCGGCAGGCTCGACGTACGGGCCGCGTCGCTGGAGGAGGCGTTCTTGCGCATCGCGCGGGACGCCGAGAGCGCGGCCGGGGTCGCGGAGAAGGAGAAGGTGGCATGAGCGCGCTGACACTGACCCCGCAGGCGGTGACGACCCCCGCCCGTCGGATGGCCGCCCTCGCCCGGGCCGAACTGACGCTGCTCGGACGCAGCAAGGGGACCTTGGTCGCGGCGCTGTTCGTGCCGCTCGTGATGCCGTTCAGCCTGAGCCAGGTCGCGGACGGCATGGATCTCAAGGGCACCGGGCTCTCGGTCGGGTCCGTGGTGGTGCCCGGCGCCATCGGCTTCTCCCTGCTCTTCGCCGTCTACTCCACGCTGACCGCTGTCTACGCCGCGCGCCGCGAGGAACTGGTGCTCAAGCGGCTGCGCACCGGTGAGCTGCGGGACCCGGAGATCCTTGCCGGGGCCGCGCTGCCCTCGGTCGCCATCGGCGTGATCCAGACCGTGGTCCTCGCGGTCGGCTGCGTCGTCCTGCTCGACGCGGGGGCGCCGAGCGCGCCGCACCTCGCCGTCATCGGCGTACTGCTCGGCCTGGTGATGTTCGGCGCCCTCGGCGCGGTGACCGCCAGCTTCAGCAGGTCTGTGGAGTCCGCGCAGGTCATGGCCATGCCGCTCGCGTTCGGATCGATGTTCGGGTCCGGCCTCTTCATCCCCTTCGAGGTCATGCCCGACAAGCTGGCCGCGGTCTGCGAGCTGCTTCCGCTCTCGCCGGTGATCGAACTGGTGCGGGGCGGCTGGACGGGGAATCTCGGGGCGGCGGACGCCCTCGGCGCCACCGCCACCGCTGTGGCCTGGACCGTGGTCTCGGTGTTTGCTGTACGTCGGTGGTTCCGGTGGGAACCACGGCGTTGAGGAAGGGGCCAACGGTGGTCGTCGGGCGGATGCGGAGGCTGCAGCGGGACTGGCACAGTTCCAGCAAGATCCGGAAGGTGGAGCTGCAGAGCATGGCCATGTGGCACTCCATGCCCTGGCTCTTCTTCCTCAGCTGGGCTTCCCTGCCCCTCGGCCTGAGCCTGCGGCACCAGACGGTTCCGCTCGTCCTCGGCTGGACCTTGATCGCACTCGCCGCCGTGCAGTGCGTGCACGTCAACCGCACCATCCGAGGGTCCCTCGACCACTATCTGAAGCGTGCGGGGATGCCGCGCCGCGATCTCGCCGTTTCGGCGGTGCTCATGGTCCTCGTCCTGGGCCTGGTCAACGCCCTGCAGATCGTGGACGGCGCCGAGTCGGAGACCCTCGTCCTCGCGTCCCTCTTCGGGGTGGTCCCCTACACGATGTCCCTGGCGTTCGCCGTGCCCGTCCGCTCCTTCCTCATCCGGATCGCCGTGATCGCCGTCGCGGCGGTGGCCGCGGCGGCGGCGACCGGCATCCACGACGGGCGGCTCTTCGGCCAGGCCCTGGTGATCGTCCTCGCCGGTCTGATCTCGCTGGTCTCCTCGCGCTGCGGTGCCTGGACGCTCGCCGTGATGTGGGAGGCCGACCGGGCCCGCGAGGTCGAGGCGCGGCTCGCGGTGGCCGAGGAGCGGCTGCGGTTCGGGCGTGACCTGCACGACGTCATGGGGCGCAACCTCGCGGTCATCGCCCTCAAGAGCGAGCTGGCCGTACAGCTGGCCAGGCGGGGGCGGCCCGAGGCGGTCGACCAGATGGTCGAGGTGCAGCGCATCGCACAGGAATCCCAGCGAGAGGTGCGCGAAGTGGTACGCGGTTACCGGGAGGCCGACCTCGCCGTCGAACTCGCCGGTGCGCAAGGGGTACTTGAGGCGGCCGGGATCGACTGCCGGGTGATCGGGTCGTCCGCGGGCCTTCCGGTGTCCGTGCAGTCGGCGCTCGGATGGGTGGTGCGCGAGGCGACCACCAATGTGCTGCGGCACGGGGACGCGCGGCGGTGCGACATCACCCTGACGATCACCGATGAACGTACGTCACTGGTCATCGAGAACGACGGAGTCCCCGAGGCCGCGCCCGAAGGCAGGAAGGGCTCCGGCCTCGCCGGGCTCCGGGAGCGGCTCGCCGCGGTGGGCGGGACGCTGGACTTCGCCTCCGGCGACGGGCGCTTCCGCCTTGCCGCACAGGTGCCGCTGGACCGCCCCCGGCAGGACGATTCCCCGCGGGCCGGCCGACAGGAGATCGAAAGGGTCGCGCCATGAGCCTGCGTGTGCTGCTCGCCGATGACGAGCACCTCATCCGCGGCGCCCTCGCCGCGCTGCTCGCCCTGGAGGACGATCTCGTCGTGGTCGCCGAGGCCGCGTCGGGGCCCGAGGCGCTCGCCATGGCACGGGCCCACCAACCCGATGTGGCCGTGCTCGACCTGGAGATGCCGGGCGCCGACGGTGTGAGTGTCGCCACATCGCTGCGGGACGAACTGCCGCACTGCCGCACCATGATCGTGACGAGCCATGGCAGACCGGGGCATCTCAAACGGGCGCTCGCGGTGGGCGTACGGGGCTTCGTGCCGAAGACGGTCAGCGCGCAGCGCCTCGCGGAGATCATCCGTACCGTTCATGCCGGTAATCGCTATGTGGACCCGGAGTTGGCGGCCGACGCGATCTCCGCCGGGGACTCGCCGCTGACCGTCCGCGAGGCCGAGGTGCTCGAACTCGCCGCCGACGGGGCGCCCGTCGCGGAGATCGCCGAGCGGGCCGCGTTGTCGCAGGGAACGGTCCGCAACTACCTCTCCTCCGCCGCCATCAAGATCGGCGCCGAGAACCGTCATGCCGCGGTGCGTCTCGCACGCGAGCGAGGTTGGGTATAGTTGGCATCGCGCTTCGGCGCAGCGCGGACGTAGCTCAGTTGGTAGAGCGCAACCTTGCCAAGGTTGAGGTCGCCAGTTCGAACCTGGTCGTCCGCTCCAGAGAAGAAACCCCCGGTGCCTCTCGGCGCCGGGGGTTTCTTCGTATGCGCTATTGAGCCACTGCGCTACCAGGACATGCCCGTCAGGCGCTCGTACGCCTCGATGTACTTGGCGCGCGTGGCGTCCACCACGTCCTGCGGGAGCGCGGGCGGCGGCTGCTCGCTCTTGCGGTCCCAGCCGGAGGCCGGCGAGGTCAGCCAGTCGCGGACGAACTGCTTGTCGAACGACGGCTGGGCGCGGCCCGGCTGCCAGCTGTCCGCGGGCCAGAAGCGGGAGGAGTCCGGGGTCAGGACCTCGTCCGCGATGACCAGCGTCTCGCCCTCGAAGCCGAACTCGAACTTCGTGTCGGCGAGGATCACGCCGCGGTCGCGGGCGATGTCGCGGGCCCGGCCGTAGACCGCGAGGGTCGCCTGGCGGAGCTGGGCCGCCGTCTCGGCGCCCACCTGGCGGGCCACTTCCTCGTAACTCACGTTCTCGTCGTGCTCGCCGACCTCCGCCTTGGTGGCGGGCGTGAAGATCGGTGCGGGCAGCTCCGAGCCGTCGCTCAGGCCGTCGGGCAGCGCGAGGCCGCAGACGGTGCGCGAGTCGTTGTACTCGACCAGGCCCGAGCCCGTGAGGTAGCCGCGGGCGACGCACTCGACCGGGACCATCGCCAGGGACTTGCAGACCGTGGTGCGGCCCTCCCAGTCGGCGGGGGCGCCGGGCGGGACGTCGGTGGAGATGACGTGGTTGGGCACGAGGTCGGCGAGCTGGTCGAACCACCACAGGGAGAGCTGCGTGAGGACCCTGCCCTTGTCAGGGATCTCCGTGGGCAGCACCCAGTCGTAGGCGGACATGCGGTCGCTCGCGACCATCACGAGGTCGCCCGCCTCGTTCCGGTACAGGTCGCGCACCTTGCCGGTGTGCACATGCACCAGGCCCGGCACCTGAAGCGGCTCGGGCTTTTCTACGAATCCGGACACGGTTCCTCCCCGTGGTTCTGACTGAATGCTGCTGATTCTCCCGCATGGGGAGAGGGCTCGCGGCCAGGGGGATGCCGGCGAGCGTCAGTCCCGTTTGCAGATGCGGTCCAGGAGGTTGGCGGTGGCGCGCTGGACCCGGGTGTCCACATGGCCGGGACGGTCGAGCGCCGGGGACCAGGCGAAGGTGCCCGAGGCGAAGACCAGGGCGCCGGAGGGGGCGCGGTAGAGGGACGTCTCCTGGTGGCGCATGGCGCCCTCGGAGTCCTCGTACGGCGAGTGGGCGAGGAGGATGCGGCCCTGGTGCTCCGGCAGCGCGGTGCGCGGGAAGTAGCGGTCGGCCTCGCCCGCGACCAGGCCCTCGATCTCGTCCCCCTCGTGCGCGCCCGTCGCCTCCCACAGCCAGTGGTCGGCGTTGCGCACGACGAGGGGGGCCGGGTCGGGGACCCGGCCCGCGTACTGGATGCCGAGGAGCTGTTGTTCGGCCCCCTTGCCGCCGTCCCGCTCCCGCCAGAGGGCCGGTCTGCCGGGGCCGTGGCGCTTGCGGCAGGTCAGCAGGCGGTCCTCCACGCCGGACGGGGAAGGGCCCAACTCCACCTGCCAGTACATGGTGTTGGCGGAGAGGAAGACGAGGGACGTGCCGTGCTCGCGGGCCTGTTCCGTGGCGCGGCGCATGTTCGCCGACCAGTACTCGTCGTGGCCCGGGAAGACCAGGCCCCGGTACCGGGTCGGGTCGATGCGGCCCGCGTGCAGGTCGCGGGTGTCGGCGTACGCGAGGTCGTAGCCGTACCGCTCGGCCCAGCGGATGAAGTCGTAGGCGTGGCCCACGTGCAGGGGCAGGCCCGCGCCCGCGTACGGACGGTCGAAGGAGACCGTGTGCGCGGCCTCGCTCTCGCCGAGCAGGCGGCCCTTCTCGTCCCACGCGTGATAGAGGCTCGCGCCCGTGCGGCCGTCCTCGGGGTAGAGGTTGTACGCCTGCCAGGTGATGTCCGGCAGGAGCAGGAGCAGATCGGCGCGGTGGTCGTCGCGGACCGTGAACGGGACGTGCGAGCGGTAGCCGCCGACCGTGGTGAGGACCGCCACGTACGCCCCGACGCTCCAGTAACTCGGGATCTGCAGACGCCAGGAGAGCCACCAGTGGTGGCAGGAGACCGTGCGGTCGGCGGCGAGCGGGGGCGGCTGGACGATGCCGGAGAGGCGCGGGCTCGTGGTGATCTTGCTGGCGCCGTCACCGCCGTAGTGTCCGATGCGGTAGATGTCGACGCTGAACTGCTGGGGCGGGTCCACCGTGACGTGGAAGTCGATCGCCTCGCCGGGGGCGGCGGCGCCGGTGGAGGCGAAGCCCTTGATCTGTCCGTGCACGTCGTCGGCGGTACGGGGGCCGTTCGTACGGATGCGGGTGCGGGGTGCGGGGATGTTCTGCGCGCCGGGGGCCGGGGCGTGGTCGATGTACCAGGGGACGACCTGGCCCGTGTCGTCGAAGTAGTGCTCGGCGCCTCGGAGCCAGGGCAGGGGCCCCTGCCCGAAGGGGTCGGTCACGGCGTGCGCCAGCGCGCCCGATTCCCACCTGCGGATCTGCTCCGACCCCATGTGTGTGCCCCTCCCTCGCTGCTCCCCCGAGATTGCTCTGCGTTGCCTACGTCGCGCTGTGCGGCGCTGTCGGATCGCATGCCATACAAACGGCCGATCCCAGCACATCACATTACGCACGCACTCCGTCACCGTTCGTCGCTAATCGCCGAGAACGGAAGGGAGCGTTCCGGGGAGTGGGGTGAGGGGCGGGCGCGGGGTGGGGGTCTGCGTGGGTGGGTGCGGGTGGATGGGCGTGGGCGGGCGTGGGCGGGCGTAGGTGGGTGTGGGGCTTCGGGGGCGGCCGGTTGAGGCGGCTCAGACCAGGCGGATCGGCTTTTCCGGGCGGACGCCCAGGCGGGCCAGCCAGCCGCGCAGGGGGATGGGGTCGCCGTCCTCCACGAGGCTCAGGACATGCGGCGTGAGATCCGCCGCGCGCTCCCCGTCCACCAGGAGGGACGGGCCGTCCAGCCAGTCGAGACCGGGGGCGGCGCCCGCCGTGTCCACGGCCGCGCAGCAGACCAGCGCCGTGACGTGATCGGCCAGCAACTCCCGTCCCGTACGCGGCGGCTGGAGGGGGAACAGCGGCAGCATCCCGTCGTCCCAGAGCGCGTCGTCCGGGCCCTGTCCCGTGGGCGCGGGGCGGGGCGGGGCGGCGGCTTCTTCGCGGGCGATCTCGGCGGTGAGGCCCGCGGCCAGGAGACCGCCGGGGCCTTCGGTGGACTCTTCGCCGTCCTCGGACTCTTCGGACTCCCCGGACTCCTCGGCAAGCAGGGGCTCTTCGCCGAGCGGGGGTTCTTCCGCCGTGGTCTCCGTGGTCTCCGTGGCCCCCGTGGTTTCCGTGGCCTCCGCCGTCAGATGGTCCAGTACGCGGCCCAGCGTCGGGCCCTTGGAGTGGGCTGTAGCCGGGTCCGCGCAGTGGCTGACGCCCAGGGAGTCCAGTACGCGGTGCAGGCGCGCGGCGTCCATGCGCCACTTGCGGTCGACGACCTCGTCCGGATACTCCTGCCACGCCACCGGCGCCCAGTCCGGGCCCTGCTCGGCGGGGCCGCCGTGGAAGAGGCGGGCGGCCAGCAGCGAAGCCGCCTCGTCCACCGAGCCCGGCTCCTCCAGAAGGTCACAGGCGGGGCGCTCGCCCAGGCGGGACGTGAAGCCCTCCGCCAGGCGGTCCCTGCGGGAGAGCTCGGTGAGGGCCGAGACGACGCCCGCGTCCAGGCGGGAGGGCCAGCGGCCCATCCGCCAGGCGGGCAGCGCGACCTTGGTCAGGAGCCGGTCCCACCCGGCGTACGCCAGGCCCACCTGCTCCTGGGCGACGATCCGCACCCCGTAGTCCACGGCCTGGGCGCGCTCGGCGGCGGCTGCCGCGACCCCACGCTCCATCTCGCCCGCATGCCCCCGGACACTGCGCAGAAGCAGCCGCGTCACCCAGCCGGCACCGCCGAGCACCGTCCGCGCGAGCGGACCGCGTCCCGGCGCGGAGGTGACCGCGACGGCGGCGTCGAGCCCGCGAATGAAACGCCGGGCCGCGGCTATGTCGGGGTGCGCCGAGGGCCCCGTGCCGGCCACGACCGGGGCGAGCACCGCGCGCAGCTCGCCGACCCGCATCCACCACAGGAACGGGGAGCCGATGACGAGCACCGGAGCGACGGGGGCCGGACGGCGCGGGGCGGGACGGCCGTCCCGTACGCCATTGCCCTCGTCCTTCGAGGGCCGCGAGTCGGAACTCTCCGCGGGCGGGCCGTGCGCGGGATGTGTGCGGTCCTCGAGCCAGCTGTCGCAGTCCGGGGTGAGCGCTATCGCCGAGGGGGCCGGCACGTCGAGGCGGTCGGCGAGGTCCCGCACCAGGCGGTACAGATCGGGGGCCGAGCCCTCGGTGATCGGGACGGTCGGGCTGACGGCGGGCCTGGACCGCGCGACCACCAGTGCGATGCCTGCGGCGGCGATCAGGACGAGGGCGGCGACGGCCGTCACGATGACGCGCGCGACGTCCCAACTCCCGCCGGTCATATGGCCCGTGACGCCGCCCGCGATGAGCACGACGGCGACGGCGGCGGGCAGCAGCGCGACGGCGAGCGCCCTGCTGCGGATGCGCAGCACGGCGAGCGCCTGGGAACGCGCGGACTGCACGCCCACCTCCACACCCGTACCTGACACGACCGATGTCACCCCCTGCTGCCTGCGCCGCCTGTCTCCCGGCCGGGGGCCGGGACGACGGGCGGACGGCAGCCGCCGATGGATTTGCTCACTCCCCCACTGTGGCACCCGCCACTGACATCGCAATGCCGGTGGTCTGTTTGGCTCTGGGCACCTGAACCGCTTGCGCCGCACCCTAGTTGGGGTGCCGGGCATCGTCAGCCGGATGGGCCAGCGGTCACTCGATGGAATGGCTTTGGGTAAAGGTGGATGACGGTCAGGCCCCGGATCCAGTGTCAGATCCGGGGCCTGTGAGCCGTTCGCGGGTGGCGCGCGAGTGACGTTCGTTACGCCTGCGCCGCCTCCGGGGCCGCCTTCGACGACGTGTCCGAGGCCGCGTTCGAGGCCGCCTTCTCCGCGATGTCCGTACGGTGCTGGGAGCCGTCGAGGCGGATGCGGGCCAGCGCCTTGTACGCGCGCTCGCGGGCCTCGGTCAGATCCGTGCCGGTGGCGGTCACGGAGAGCACACGGCCGCCCGCGCTGACCACCGCGTCACCGTCGCGCTTCGTCCCCGCGTGCAGGACGTACGCGTCCGGGGCATCCTGTGCGGCGACATCACCGAGGCCCTCGATGGGGTCGCCGGTGCGCGGGGTCTCCGGGTAGTTGTGCGAGGCGACGACCACGGTCACCGCGGCGTCGTCGCTCCAGCGCAGCGGGGGCAGGTCCATGAGGGTGCCGTTCGCGGCGGCCAGCAGGACCCCGGCGAGCGGGGTCTTCAGGCGGGCGAGGACGACCTGCGTCTCGGGGTCGCCGAAGCGGGCGTTGAACTCGATGACCCTTACGCCCCGGCTGGTGATCGCCAGGCCCGCGTAGAGCAGCCCCGCGAACGGGGTCCCGCGGCGGCGCAGCTCGTCGACGGTCGGCTGGAGCACGCTCTCCATGACCTCGTCGACCAGCTTCGGGTCGGCCCACGGGAGGGGCGAGTACGCGCCCATGCCGCCGGTGTTCGGCCCCTCGTCCCCGTCGAGCGCGCGCTTGAAGTCCTGCGCGGGCTGGAGCGGTACGACGGTGACGCCGTCCGTGACGGCGAAGAGGGAGACCTCGGGGCCGTCGAGGAACTCCTCGATGACGACGCGGTCGCAGGCCAGGGCGTGCGCGCGGGCCTCCTCGATGTCGTCGGTGACGACGACGCCCTTGCCGGCGGCGAGACCGTCGTCCTTGACGACGTACGGCGCCCCGAAGGCGTCGAGGGCCTCGTCGATCTCTTCCGGGGTCGTGCAGACGTAGGAGCGCGCGGTGGGCACCTGGGCACCCGCCATCACGTCCTTGGCGAAAGCCTTGGAGCCCTCCAGCTGCGCGGCCTCCTCGGAGGGGCCGAAGCAGGGGATTCCGGCGTCGCGCACGGCGTCGGCGACTCCGGCGACCAGGGGCGCCTCCGGGCCCACGATCACCAGCCCGGCACCGAGCCGGGTGGCGAGGGCGGCCACCGCGCTGCCGTCGAGGGCGTCGACCGGGTACAGCTCGGCCACGTCCGCGATGCCGGCGTTGCCGGGGGCGCAGTACAGGGCGGAGACGTCGGGGTCGAGGGACAGAGAGCGGCACAGGGCGTGTTCGCGGGCACCACTGCCGATGACGAGGACCTTCACGGGCGCCAGCCTAGCTTGGCGCGGCCCGTGCCTTCGTACGGCCGCCCCAGTCCTGGGGACCGCCTCGTTTGTACGTTCCTCCAGAGATGGGGCGCTGTCCCGGGCCCCGGGGGCGGTGGCTCAGGGTTCGTTGTTGTATTCCTCGACGATCGTCGCGCCCAGCTCGCGGACGATCAGGTCATGGCCGGAGAGTGCCGACTCGACCAGGTCGGGGTCGTCGTCCGCCCATGTGTCGTCCTCCGGCGAGACGTGGTCCGCGACGCGTCGCTCCGGGGCCGGAGCGGGAGCCGGGGCAGGCGCGGGAGCAGCCGGTGCCGGACCGGCGGCGGGCTGCGCGGACGACGGCGACTGCCGCTGCTGCTGGTACGGCTGGTGCTGCTGAGGAGCCGACGGCGCACCGCCCCCGTACCCACCCGCGGGCGAGGGTGCGCTGCCCCCGAAGTTGCCCGCGGCGGGCGGCGGTGCCGAGCCCCCCGAGGGGTCGACGATCGCCTCGACCTTCCACTGCACCCCGAACTGCTCGGACAGCGCCTGCCGCAGTACGTCCTCACTGCCGCTGCTGGCGAAGTTGTCCCGCGCCCCCGCGTTCACGAAGCCGATCTGCAGTGTCGTCCCGTCGAAGCCCGCCACCTGGGCGTTCTGGCTCAGCAGGATCCAGGTGAAGCGGCGGCGCCCCTTCACCGCCTCAAGGATGTTCGGCCACAGGGTCCGGGGGTCGGGGCCGCCCACCGGGGCCGCCTGGGCCGGGGCCTGCGCCGGAGCCGGGGAGGCCGCCGGAGCGGGCGTCGCCTGCGCGGGCGCGGTCTCCTGCGGGGCCGGGGCACCGCCCCCCGCCGCCGCGGCCGTGGGCCAGCCGCCCGGCCGGGGCGCCGCCTCCGGAGCAAGGGCAGACGGAGCGGAAGCCGCAGGAGCGGACTTCGCCGGGCCACTGCCGGGCGCCGAAGCCGTGGGCCACCCACCGGGGCGCCGCTCGCCGGACGGCGGGGCGGCGGCAGCAGCCGGCTCCGGAGCCACCGGAGGGCTTTCCTGAACCGGAGCCGCGGGCTCCGGGACGACGGGAGGAGCAGCGGGAGCGGGCGCAGGGGCCGACGCAGGGGCAGGAGCAGGAGCCGCCTGGCCCCCTCCCCGCACCGCGGCCCGCGCCGCCGCGACCCCGCCCCCCGGCGGAACCTGCGGCGCGGCGGGCCCCGGCTGCATGGCCGCCCCCTGCTGCACACCCGCGTGAGCCTCGGGCCCCGGCGCGTACCCCATGGCCGGTCCGGGCGCCCCGCCCTGCGCTCCCGCCATGAAGTTGCCGCCACGCTCCAGCCGGTCGAGGCGGGCCATGAGCGAGCGCTCGTCGTCGTACGCCGCCGGAAGCAGCACGCGGGCGCAGATGAGTTCCAGCTGCAGGCGGGGCGATGTCGCTCCCCGCATCTCCGTGAGGCCTTCGTTCACGAGGTCGGCCGCGCGGCTGAGCTCCGCGCCGCCGAAGACGCTCGCCTGCGCCTGCATCCGCTCCACGACGTCCGACGGGGCGTCGATGAGCCCCTTCTCCGCCGCGTCCGGAACCGCGGCGAGGATCACCAGGTCCCGCAGCCGCTCCAGAAGGTCGGCGACGAAGCGCCGCGGGTCGTTGCCGCCCTCGATGACGCGGTCGACGATCTCGAAGGCGGCGGCGCCGTCCCCCGAGGCGAAGGCCTCCACCACGGAGTCGAGCAACGACCCGTCCGTGTAACCGAGAAGGGAGGTCGCCATGGCATACGTCACACCGTCGTCGGCCGCGGAGGCGAGGAGCTGGTCCATGACGGACATCGAGTCACGCACGGACCCGGCACCGGCCCGCACGACCAGCGGGAACACACCCTCCTCGACGGCCATCTGCTCCCGGCCGCACACCTCCGCCAGGTACTCACGGAGGGTCCCCGGCGGCACGAGGCGGAACGGATAGTGGTGCGTGCGCGACCGGATCGTCCCGATGACCTTCTCGGGCTCCGTCGTCGCGAAGATGAACTTGAGGTGCTCCGGGGGCTCCTCGACCACCTTCAGCAGGGCGTTGAAGCCCGCCGAGGTGACCATGTGCGCCTCGTCGATGATGTAGATCTTGTACCGGCTGCTCGCCGGGCCGAAGAAGGCCTTCTCGCGCAGATCACGGGCGTCGTCCACGCCTCCGTGCGAGGCGGCGTCGATCTCGATGACGTCGATCGATCCCGGGCCGTTCCTCGCCAGGTCGCGGCAGGACTGGCACTCGCCGCAGGGCGTCGGGGTGGGACCTTGCTCACAGTTGAGACAGCGGGCCAGGATGCGCGCGCTCGTCGTCTTGCCGCAGCCGCGCGGGCCACTGAACAGGTAGGCATGGTTGACCCGGTTGTTGCGCAGCGCCTGCTGCAGCGGGTCGGTTACATGCTCCTGCCCGATGACCTCGGCGAACGACTCCGGGCGATAACGGCGGTACAACGCGAGAGACGACACACATACGAGGTTAATGGCGACCACTGACAACCAGGACCGCCCCAACGCAAAGCGCCCCCCACGCACCCGCCAGAGCCAACCTACCCTTGCTGCCTTCCGGCCCTGGGGGAGTTCAGTCAGATAGCGCCACGTGAGGGGCTGACGCCCACCTTAGCGGATCCCCGGGCCCGGAAGCGACGCCGGCCCCACCCCGGCATCCCCCGCGGAACGATCTCGGAAGCGATCTTGAGACCGGCTGTGGGACCGCGGACGGATCTGGTTCGCGAGCACTCCTCAACGTCTTGTATTGTTTGCCGCGGAGGATTCGCCTAGTGGCCTAGGGCGCACGCTTGGAAAGCGTGTTGGGGGCAACCCCTCACGAGTTCGAATCTCGTATCCTCCGCCAGTGCCTCACCGGGCACGAGGTTGATGGGCCCCACTGTTCGCAGTGGGGCCCTTCGACGTTTCCGGGGGCTTTCAGCGGCACAGGACCTCGACGCGTTGTACGGCGTTGTTCGCGAAGCCGCCTCTGTTCCAGGGCTGGTCCAGGGGCTGGGTGTGGCCCGTGGTGTCGGTGGCGCGGGCTGTCAGGGTGTGGTGGCCGGGGGTTGCCGTCCATGTGGTGTGCCAGGGCTGCCAGGCCCAGCGGTGCGGGCCGGGCGGAGTCACCTCGGCGTCCGTCCAGGTGTGGCCGGCGTCGGTGCTCACCTCGACCCGCGTGACGGGGCCGTACCCGGACCACGCGCGGCCCCGCAGATTCACCGGGCCGCTTTGCACCACGCGTACCCGTGACATGAAGTCCGGGAAGCCCGGCGGGATCAGCAGGGCACGCGGGGCGATGCGCGTGACGGGCTCGCCGGGGTCTTCGGGGGACTGGCGGCAGCGGTACGCCACCGCCTGCTGGAAGCCCGTGAAGGGGGTGTCGACCAGCTCTATGGAGCGCAGCCATTTGACGTTGCCCATGCCGTACCAGCCGGGGACCACGAGACGCAGCGGGTATCCGTGTTGGGGCGGGATCGGGGCGCCGTTCATCTCGTACGCGAGCAGTACCTCCGCGTCCACCGGGAGCGGCAGGCTGCGGCGGTAGTCCTGCTCCACGCCGCGCTCGACTCCGTGGTCCGCGCCCGTGAACACCGCCTCGACCGCGTCGGCTTCGACCCCTGCCGCGGACAGCACGGTCCGCAGCGGTACGCCCGTCCAGTCGGCCGTTCCCACCGCTTCCACCAGCCAGGGCTGGCTGACCGGCCGTGGCGTCAGCCTGGCGCGGCCGTTGCCCGCGCACTCCATCGTGACCCGGTGTGTGACGGACGGCAGTCGCCGCAGTTCCTCGAGGCCGAGGTCGAGGTGTTCGCCGACCCGCCCTCCTACGGAGAGCCGCCATCCGTTCGCGTCAGCCTCGGGGATGTACGGGATGTCGTAGTGGACCAGTACGTAGTGCAGGCCCGGGGGCGTGACGTCGTGGCCCAAGGCCTCCAGCGGCAGGCCGTGATTGCGTGCCGCGAGCGCCAGTTCTTCCTCGCTGATGCCCTCCCCGGAGGCGGCGACCCGCCCCGGTGCGCTGACATCGCCCAGGGGTGTCTGATCCGTGGATGTCTGATCCGTGGATGTCTGATCCGTGGATGTCCGCTCCATGGCGGCCTCGTTCAGGCGCCGGGAATCCAGTGGTTGTAGATGGTGGACACCTCGGACTTCCCTTCGCTGGTCGGCCAGCCGAGTCCGGCCGCCACCGGCATCATTTTCTCGCCGAACGCGTTCATCTGCGCCTCGGACTCCCAGACGTCGTAGATGTCCAGGCCGTCCTGGCCCGCCACGCACACGTGGGCGATACAGCCGTCGAAGATCTCGGGAGTCTCCTGGAGCTTCGCGTTGAGGGTGTCGTACTGGTCCGTCGTGATTCCCGGGACGGCAGCGTGCATGAAGATCGGCATGACTGCTGCTCCTTGTCGAGTGATGGGGTGTGTGGTGCGGAGAGTGGTGCGGTGAGTTGCGTGGTGAGTGGTGAGGCTTCGCGACGCAGGGTCACGGCGCCGGGGCGATGTTCTGGTTGGCGTGGAAGAGGTTGGCGGGGTCGTACGCGTTCTTGATGCGGGTCAGGCGGGCGTAGTGGTCCCGGTAGGTGGCCTTCACGCGGCTGTGGCTCTCGTCCTCGCCGATGAAGTTCACGTAGGCGCCGCCCATGGAGTGCGGGTGCAGTTCCTCCCAGTAGTCGGCGCACCACTGCCTGATCACCCCGGCGTTGGCCGGGTCCGGGTCGATGCCGCCGATGACCCCGGACCAGACCGCGTCGCGGTAGCCCCACGCGGTGTCCTCCTGGTCGATGCGGGCGGCGGCACCGTCGACGGGGTAGAGGTGCATCGTCGACAGGTCGGTGGGGAGGTTCTCGGCGTACTTCCTGTGGATGTCGATCGCGTCGTCGGTGATCCGGTCGAAGAAGTCGCCGCGCCAGTACCACTGGAGGCCGGTGGGGATCAGCTCGTCGAACATGGTCTGCAGCGCCGGGTAGGGCATCGGGGCGGCGAAGTGGAAGGCGGGCGGGCCCGGTTCGCGTACGGCGGCCAGGGCCTGGTCGGCGTCCTCCGGGTCGCCGGTCCAGCACCACACGACGCCGCACATCTTCTGGCCGTGGATCTCCTCCGGGAACGGCGGGCCCGGCGGAACGGTGAGCGCGGCGAAGAAGCCGTTCAGGTCGTCGGGGGCCTGCGGCAGGAAGTCGCGGTACCAGCGCAGTACGTCACCGGTCAGGTCGACCGGCCACACGGTGGCCCCGGCGACCACGTCACCCACCGGGTGCAGCCGGAAGCGGAACGAGGTGACGACGCCGAAGTTGCCGCCTCCGCCGCGCAGGGCCCAGAACAGGTCCGGGTGCTGGGACTCGCTCGCGGTGACGAAGCTGCCGTCGGCGAGCACGACGTCCGCGGCGATGAGATTGTCGATCGTCAGGCCGTACTTGCGGGTGAGGTGCCCGTGGCCGCCGCCGAGGGTGAGGCCGCCGACGCCCGTCGTCGACATGATCCCGGCGGGGGTGGCGAGGCCGAAGGCGTGGGCGGCGTGGTCCAGGTCGCCGAGCTGGCTGCCGCCGCCGACCCGGGCCGTCCTCGCCACCGGGTCGACGCGCGCCCAGCGCATCGGGGAGAGGTCGATGGTGACGGCGTCGTCCACCTCGCAGAGCCCGGCGCCGCTGTGGCCGCCGCCCCGCACGGCGAGTTCCAGGCCCCGGTCGCGGACGAAGTCGACGGCGGCCATGACGTCCGCCGCGTCCGCGCACCGCACGAGGGCGGCCGGACGCCGGTCGATCATCGCGTTGTAGAGGGTGCGGGCCCGGTCGTACTCGGGGTCCGTCGGACCGATGACCGGGCCGCGCAGCGCGGCTCTCATGTCTTCGAGGGTGCTGCCGTCCATGACGGGCTCCTTGCCGAGGCGCACACCGCTTCTCGCCACCGGCCTCGCGGCCGGCCTCCCCCTGTCTTCCTCCCCTGCCCTCCCCCTGTCGGGCCGTCGGTGAGCGGTTCGTGCGCCGGCGTCCTGGCGCCCCCCGTCAGCCGCGAGCCGACCTCTTTCATCAGCCGCAGACGTCTGCCGCCGACAACAGCCTCAGACATCAGCCGCGGAGCTGACTTCTCCAGCGTCCCGCCGTTCGGCCGGGACCGCAATTCATGGCCACTGCCGATCCCGACGGCCGGTCTTCGCCGTGGTCCTCAGCTCTCGACGAAGTAGCTGTCGTGCTTGACGAGGAACTCGCCGAACTCCTTGCCGCCCTTCTGGGCCATCTCCGCCACCTGCTCGAAGTACTCCTCGCGCGGGGCGCCCGGCGCGAACAGCAGGAGCATGGAGGCGGGGTCGTCGCCGTCGTTCTTGAAGGCGTGCAGGCCGCCGACCGGCACGTACAGGAAGTCGCCGGGGCCGCCGGTGATCCAGCGCTCGCCGTTGTAGAGCTGGACCTGGCCGGACAGGACGAAGAAGGACTCCGAGATCGCCTTGTGGAAGTGGGTCTTCGGCCCGGGGGACTTCGGGCCCAAGTCCACTTTGTAGAGTCCGAATTCGCCGCCGGTGGAGGCGTGCGTCGCGAGGTAGTGCGTGCGGTTGCCGCCGGGGCGTACCAGCTCGGGCTCCTGGTCGGCCGGCCTGAACACGGCGTTGATCTCGCCCTCTTCGCCGAGATAGCGGGGCTCCGGGTAGGACATGTCCACTCCTTGCGTCGTGACACGGTCAGTTGTCGCTCATCGGTTGCCGACCTTATCCAGCGGGTGCCCGCTCGCCCTGTTAGTTGTACGAAAGGGTCGTCGGCCCGGATTAAGGTGACCTGCATGCTTGATACGCGGCGCATGCAGGTCCTGCGGGCAGTGGTCACCAGCGGCTCCGTGACCGCCGCGGCACGCAACCTCGGGTACACGCCCTCCGCGGTCAGCCAGCAGATGGCGGCCCTGGAGAAGGAGGCGGGCATCGCCCTCCTGGAGCGCACCGGCCGCGGGGTGCGGGCGACGGACGCCGGGCGGCTGCTCACCGAGTACGCGGTGGCGATCGGCAAGCAGCTCGCCGAGGCGGAGACCGCGCTCGCCGAACTGCGCGCGGGGCGTACGGGCCGGGTCGCCATGCGGTACTTCACGACGGCGGGCGCCAAGCTGGTCGCCCCGGCCCTGGCCGCGCTCCGGCGCACGCAGCCGCGTGTGCAGGTCGAGTTGAAGCTGTCGGACCCCGACGACCCGCTGCCCGCCGTCCTGGACCGGCAGGCCGATCTCGCCCTCGTGGTCAGGCCGCGGGGCCAACTGGGCGTGGAGGGCGTCCGGTTCGAGCATCTCCTGGACGACCGGTACAAGGCGGTGCTGCCCGTGGGGCATCCGCTGGCGGCGAAGCAGGTCCTGGAGATGACGGACCTGGCCGACGAGCCGTGGGTGGCGAGCGAGTCGCCGGGGCCCTGTCTCGACCCCATCCTCGACGCGTGCGGGTCGGCCGGCTTCAGCCCGGACTTCGTGGTGGAGAGCGGGGACTACGCCACGGCGCAGGGCTTCATCGCCGCGGGGCTCGGCGTCAGCCTCGTACCGGAACTGGGCCTGGACACGCCGCACTCCGGTGTCGTCGTCCGCGAGGTCCGCAATCCGGTGCCGCTCCGGTCGATCCACGCGGCGGTGCGAGGGCCGGCGCCGGACCGCCCGGCGGTCGGGGGCCTCCTGGACGCGCTGAGGGCCACGGCGACTCAGCTGCCCTGAGACGGCACATTTGCCCGGCTTTAGGTTAAATACAAGCTATGTCGCAGCCGGGGACCCTCATCCTGATCATGGCCATCGCCGTGCTCGCACCCCTCCTCACCCACGGCTTCAGCCGCTGGCTCCCCGTCCCCCTGGTCATCTTCGAGATCCTGCTCGGCATCCTCATCGGCCCCGACGTGCTGGGGTGGGCCCATCAGGACGCGGCCATCGACATGCTTTCGGACCTCGGCCTCTCGATGCTGATCTTCCTCGCGGGGTACGAGATCCAGTTCGGCGCAGTCCGCGGCGACACCCTGCGGCGTTCCGTGTGGGCGTGGGTGATCTCGCTGGCGCTCGGACTCGGCGTCGCGTTCGCGCTGACCGCGGGCGCCGTCACCAAGAGCTTCGTCATCGGCACGGCGCTGACCAGCACCGCGCTCGGCACGGTGCTCCCGATCCTGCGCGACTCCGGGGATCTGCGGGGCCGCTTCGGGACGGTGATGATGGCCTTCGGCGCGGTCGGCGAGTTCGGGCCGATCATCGCGATGTCGCTGCTCCTGAGCGGACGCTCCCCCGGCGTCTCGACCGTGGTGCTCGTCGCCTTCGCCGCCGTCACGGCCGCCGCGGTCTTCTGGGCGCTGCGGCCGAGGCCGCCCTGGTTCTCCCAGGTTATCGCCAAGACCCTGCACAGCAGCGGCCAGTTCGCGGTGCGCTTCGTGATGCTGCTGCTCGCCGCGATGCTCGGCCTCTCGTACGCCTTCGGCCTCGACACGCTCCTGGGCGCGTTCGCGGCGGGCCTGCTCACCCGCCTCGTGCTGCAGGGCGCGGTGCCCGGGAGCAGCGAGGTGATCCTCGGGAAGATCGAGGCGATGGGTTTCGGCTTCCTGGTGCCGGTCTTCTTCATCGTCACCGGCATCGACTTCGACCTGGACGCCCTGCTGCACGGCGGCCGCGCACTCGTCCTGCTGCCCGCCTTCCTCCTCCTCTTCCTCGTCGTACGCGGCCTGCCTGTGTACTTCCTGGCGCCTCGGGACCTGGCCGCGCACGACCGGCGCGCGCTGACGCTCTACTCCTCGACGGCCCTGCCGCTCGTCGTCGCGATCACCACCATCGGCCTCGACGACAAGGCCCTGACGGCGGGTGAGGCCGCGGCGCTCGTCGGGGCCGCGATGGTGTCGGTGCTCGTCTTCCCGCTGCTTGCGCTGAGGCTGCGGGCACGTTCGTCCCGCAGCCTCAGCGTTCCCGGCACCGGCTGAGGTCCCTCCCGCGGGCCCTAGGCGAGCGTGACGAGCTCGCGGTGGTCAGGGCCCCAGAGGTCCTCGGTCCCGTCCGGCAGGAGCAGCACGCGGTCGGGCCGCAGCGCGTCGACGGCTCCTTCGTCGTGCGTGACCATCACGATCGCGCCGGGATACGTGCCCACCGCGCCGAGCACCTCGTCGCGCGACGCCGGGTCGAGGTTGTTGGTCGGCTCGTCGAGGAGCAGCACGTTCGCCCCCGAGTGCACGAGGCCCGCGAGCGCGAGGCGGGTCTTCTCGCCGCCGGAGAGCACCGCTGCGGGCTTGTCGGCGTCGTCCCCGCGGAACAGGAAGGACCCCAGGACGCCCCGCACCTCCCCGTCCGTCAGGCCGGGAGCGGCGGCCGCGAGGTTCTCCCGCACGGTCGACCCCGGGTCGAGGGTGTCGTGCTCCTGCGCGAAGTAGCCGAGCCGGGCACCGTGACCGTGCACCACACGGCCGCTGTCCGGGAGTTCGGCCCCGGCGAGGAGACGCAGGAGGGTGGTCTTCCCCGCGCCGTTGAACCCCAGGACGACGAGCCGGCTCCCCCGGTCGACGGCCAGGTCGACGCCGCCGAGCACGCGACGGCCTCCGTACGCCTTCACCAGGCTGACCGCGCCGAGCGGCGTACGTCCGCACGGCGCGGGCTCCGGCAGCCGGATACGCGCGACCCGCTCGCCGCGCCGCACGGGCTCGGTGGCGGCGAGCATCCGGTCGGCTCGGCGGGCCATGTTCTTCGCCGCCGTGGCGGTGGCGACGTGCGAGCGCATCTTCTCCGCCTGACTGCGCAGCGAGGCGGCCTTGCGCTCGGCGTTGGCCCGCTCGCGGCCGCGCCGCCGCTCGTCGGCCGCGCGCTGGTCGAGAAAGGTGCGCCAGCCCGTGTTGTGTACGTCGAGGGCGGCGCGGCCCGGGTCGAGCGCGAAGACGCGGTTGACGGTGTCCGCGAGGAGCCCGGTGTCATGGCTGATGAGGACGAGCCCGCCGGGATAGGCCCCGAGGTATCCCCGCAGCCAGCCCACCGAATCGGCGTCCAGATGGTTGGTCGGCTCGTCGAGGAGCAGGGTGTCGTGGCGCGAGAAGAGGATGCGGGCCAGCTCGACGCGGCGCCGCTGGCCGCCGGAGAGGTGACCGACCGGTGCGTCCATCGTGCGCTCGGGGAGCCCGAGGCCGGCGGCCACGCGGGCGGCCTCCGCCTCGGCGGCGTACCCGCCGCGGGCCTGGAACGCGTCGTCCGCGCGGGCGTAGGCGGCCATGGCCCGCCGCTGCTCGGCGGCGCTCGTCGCCGAGGCCATCGCGCTCTCGGCGGTACGCAGGGCCTGCGCCGCTCGGTCGAGGCCGCGGGCGGAGAGGATGCGGGCCATGACGGTGCCGTGGGGGTCGGCGGCGGCGGGGTCCTGGGCGAGGTAGCCGAGGGAGCCGGTGCGGGTGAGGGTGCCCGCGGCCGGGGCGAGCTGCCCCGCGAGGGTCTTGAGCAGGGTGGTCTTTCCGGCGCCGTTACGGCCTACGAGGCCGATGCGGTCGCCGGGGGCGATGTGGAAGGAGGCGCCGGCCAGCAGAAGCCGGGCGCCGCCGCGGACGTCGATGCGTCGGGCGGTGATCATGTGGTAACGCTCCGCAGTAGCGAATGGACACACGGGTGACGTGGAGACCGGTGTCCTGGCTAGGAGATGCGGGGCGTAGACATACGGCGAGGGTAACGGCGTGGGTTCCGGGACCGCACGCGGATTTTCCCTCCCGAGGGCTCAGGGCCTCCGGGCCTCCCCGTGCGGAGCCCCTCCCGGCGCGGGATGATCGACTCCATGGACGTCACGCTGCATTTGGCCCAGGAGCCGGAAGCCGATGAGCTCCTCGGCCGCAGTCCGCTGGCCGCGCTCGTCGGGATGCTGCTGGACCAGCAGGTACCGATGGAGTGGGCGTTCGCGGGCCCGCACACGATCGCGCGGCGGTTGAACGCGGACGATCTCGACGCGCACGAGATCGCTGCGTACGACCCCGAGGAGTTCGCCGCCCTGCTCTCCGCGAAGCCCGCGGTGCATCGCTATCCCGGGTCGATGGCGAAGCGGATCCAGCAGCTGTGCGCGTACCTCGTGGAGCATTACGGGGGTGACCCCGCCGCCCTGTGGGAGGGTGCCGCGTCCGGCAAGGATCTCCTTGCGCGGTTGAACGACCTGCCCGGCTTCGGCAAGCAGAAGTCCCAGATCTTCCTGGCCCTGCTCGGCAAGCAGCTGGGCGTACGTCCTGAGGGGTGGCGGGAGGCCGCGGGGGCTTACGGGGAGCCGGACGCGTACCGCTCTGTCGCGGACATCACGGGACCCGAGTCCCTGCGGCGGGTCCGCGCCCACAAGCAGCAGCTCAAGGCGGAGGCGAAGGCGAAGGCCTCCGGCCAGTGACCCCGGTTCGGTTGTCCCGCGGTTCACGGGGCGGGTGCCCGTAGCCCAAGAGGGCGGATCTGGGGGATGGGGAACAGGTAGTGGGGGCGGTCGTGGGACATGACCCTCATGAGTTGTGTCGCGATGCGCCGCCCCGTGTGGTTTCGCGCTGCTCTTGTCCTGTTGGCCCTCCTCGGTGCCGTTCTCGCCCCCTCCGCCCCCTCCGAAGCCCTCGCCGCCCCGCCCGCGGTCATCTCCACCGAGCCCGCCGGGGAGGCCCATCAGGACACCGTCGACAGTTCCGTACGGGTGTCCGGCAGACGGTCCGTCACCGTCAGCGTTCCGGCCGCCCGTCCCCGCGCCCCGCGCCGGAGCCCGCCCCTCCCCGCCCGGTGCCGCAGACACGTACCCGCACCACGTTCCGTCGTCCTCCGCTGCTGACAGGTCCCGTCACTCACGACCACGACCACCACCACAGCAGCGAGGACAGACAGCCATGCCCATCGACCCGTACGCGGCCCTGCACGCCCTCCTCCGCGCCGAAGCCGTGCGCAACGCACCTGACCCGGCGCGGACGGAAGAGGCCGATCAGCAGCAGGAGAGGGAGAAGGAGCAGGAGCGGGGCGTGCAGACCACGCGCGAGCTCTAGGCCCCCCAGGCGCAGACGCCGGTCCCACGCGCCCCCGCCGGGATCAGCGTCTGCGCCTCGCCGTCCCGAACACCGACCGTGAGATCTCCCGCCCGATCTGCGTCCCCAACGACCGTGCGAGCGACTTGAAGATCCCGCTCCCCACCACCTGGTCCACCACGGACCCGGGAGCCTGCGACGCCTTGCCGCCCTTCGCCCCCGTCTTCGCCGCCGCCTTCGCCGCCTCAGCGGCCGCCGCGACCTCCGCTGCCGCCTCCTCCGCCTCCGCCTGACGCGCGGTCAACTTCTCGTACGCCGACTCCCGGTCGACCGCCTCCGCGTACCGCCCGTACAGCGGCGAACCCTTCACCGCCGCGTCGAGCGCACCGGCCTCCACCGGCCCCATCAGCGATTCCGGGGCCCGCAGCCGCGTCACGGCCACCGGCGTGGGCGCGCCCTTCTCGCTCAGCACGGTGATCACCGCCTCGCCCGTGCCGATCGCGGTCAGCGTCTCCTCCAGGTCGTACGCCGAGTCCGGGAACGTACGGACCGTCGCCTTCAGCGCCTTCTGGTCGTCCGGGGTGAAGGCCCGCAGCGCGTGCTGGACGCGGTTGCCCAGCTGGGCGAGGACGTCGGAGGGCACGTCCTTCGGCGTCTGCGTCACGAAGAAGACGCCGACCCCCTTCGAGCGGATGAGCCGCACGGTCTGCGTGATCGCCTCCAGGAACGCCTTCGACGCCCCGTTGAAGAGCAGGTGCGCCTCGTCGAAGAAGAAGACGAGCTTCGGCTTCTCCACGTCGCCCACCTCGGGCAGGTCGTTGTAGAGATCCGCGAGGAGCCACATCAGGAACGTCGAGAAGAGCTGCGGCTTGTCCTGCACGGCCGGCAGTTCGAGGACCGACACCAGGCCCCGCCCGTCCGGCGCCGTCCGCAGGAACTCGCTCGTGTCGAACTCCGGCTCCCCGAAGAAGTCCCCCATGCCCTGCGCCTCGAAGGCGGTCAGCGCCCGCAGGATGACGCCCGCGGTGACCGTGGAGAGCCCGCCGATCCCCTTCAGCTCGGACTTGCCCTCGTCCGACGTCAGGAAGGTCGCCACGGCCCGCAGGTCCTTCAGGTCGACCAGTTCAAGCCCTTTTTGGTCGGCGTAATGGAAGATCAACGCCAGCGACTGCTCCTGCGTCTGGTTCAGTCGCAGCACCTTCGACAGCAGCACGGGGCCGAAGCTCGTGATCGTGGCCCGTACCGGAATCCCGGTGCCGGTCCCGCCCAGCGCGTAGAACTCGCTCGGGAAGCCCTTCGCCTCCCACGTCTGCCCGACCTCCCGCGCCCGCCCGGCCACCTTCTCGCCGCTCTCCCCCGGCACCGAGATCCCGGACACGTCCCCCTTGATGTCGGCGAGGAACACCGGCACGCCCTGCGCGCAAAGCTGCTCGGCGATGAGCTGGAGGGTCTTCGTCTTGCCCGTGCCGGTCGCGCCCGCGACGAGCCCGTGCCGGTTGAGCATGGCCAGCGGGATGCGGATCTGGGCGTCGGGAAGGCACTGCCCGTCCCACAGGAGCGCGCCGAGGTCCAGCGCGGGCCCGGCGAAGGCATAGCCGGAGACGATCTCCATCGCTTCCTGGGGCAGCGCGGCACTCCCAGGCGCGCCACCCGCAGACGCGGCACCCCCACCGGAACCTTCTCCTCCGGTCGTCACCCCTGTGACCGGCGACGACACGTTAGAGGGGTTTGCGGTCCCCGTCGTGGACGGGATCGGATGGCTCTCGCTCACTTCTGCCCCTGTTCCCGGCTTGAGTGTTCCCGGTTTGCCCCGATATCCGGCGTCATTTCCCAGAGTCGCACTGCGTCTCCATGGCTGCGCCCGGAGAGCCTTGCCCGGTAGGCTTTCCGTGTGATCTTCAAGCGCATCGGAAACGGCCGGCCGTACCCCGACCACGGCCGGGAAAGCACCCGGCAGTGGGCGGACGTCGCGCCGCGCCCGGTCCGCCTCGATCAGCTCGTGACGACCAAGGGCCAGCTGGACCTAGAGACGCTCCTCGCGGAGGACTCGACGTTCTACGGCGACCTGTTCGCGCACGTGGTGAAGTGGCAGGGCGACCTGTACCTGGAAGACGGACTGCACCGCGCGGTCCGCGCGGCGCTCCAGCAGCGCCAGGTGCTGCACGCCCGCGTACTCGAACTGGGCTGACGGCGGCGCACACAGCCGTGACGACGGGCACGCGTGTCACACGCGTGCCCACCTCGCGTTCACACCCGTGCGCGTGCCCACACCCGCGCCCACACCTCCATTGGCCCTTTCGGGTTGGACTGCGCCCAAGCCAATGATCATTTAGTAGGCATCACGGCGTCGTCGCACTACGCTGCGCCCATGAGCATGCTCACTCCCCCCGGCATGGGCGGCAAGTACCGCATCACGGGGGCCAAGTACCCGCGAATGCGCCGGCCCCGTGGCCGCCGCAGGCTCGTGCTCGCGGTGGTCGCGTCCGTCGTGGCGGTCGGCCTGATCGGCTGGGGAACCCTGCAGCTCATCGATGTCTTCACGGGCGGCGACAAGGCCACCGCGGCGAGCTCGCGCAGCGGCTGCGCGGCCAAGCCCGCCCCCTCGGCCACCCAGGCCGCCCCCAAGGCGCTGCCCAAGCCGGGCGAGGTCAAGGTCAACGTCTACAACGCCACGCCCCGCTCCGGTCTCGCCAAGGACGTCGCGGCCGAGCTCAAGAAGCGCGGCTTCGCCATCGGCAAGGTGGATAACGCGCCCAAGGAGTACGACAAGAAGGTCAAGGGCACCGGGATACTGCTCGGCGCCCCGTCCGCCATGGACACCGCGCTCCCGGTGCTCGGCACGCAGCTCGCGGGCACCGAGAGCAAGGCCGACGCCCGCAAGGGCGGCGAGGTGGACCTCATCCTGGGCACGAAGTTCAAGGATCTGGCAAAGAAAGAGGACGCCGACAAGGCTCTGGCGGTACTCGCCGAACCCAAGCCGGCGCCCTCGACGTCCGACGGCAAGAAGGACTGCTGAGCGCCGGTCCCGAAGGACCGTTCCAAGGACCGCTGAGGGCTACTCCGCGGTCCCGTACATCCGGTCCCCGGCGTCGCCGAGGCCCGGGACGATGTAGCCGTTGTCGTTGAGCCGCTCGTCCACCGACGCCGTCACGACCGTCACCGGCGTGCCCGCGAGTTCACGCTCCATGATCTCGACGCCCTCGGGCGCGGCGAGGAGCACCACGGCGGTGACATCGTCGGCGCCGCGCTTGATCAGCTCCTGGATGGCCGCGACGAGCGTGCCGCCGGTGGCCAGCATCGGGTCGAGGACGTACACCTGACGCCCGGAGAGGTCCTCCGGCATGCGCGTCGCGTACGTCGACGCCTGGAGGGTCTCCTCGTCGCGGATCATCCCGAGGAAGCCCACCTCGGCGGTCGGCAGGAGCCGCACCATGCCGTCCAGCATGCCGAGCCCGGCGCGCAGGATCGGCACGACCAGGGGGCGCGGGTGCGACAGCTTGACGCCGGTCGTCGGGGTGACCGGGGTCTCGATGTCGACCTGCTCGGTGCGCACGTCCCGGGTCGCCTCGTACGCGAGCAGGGTGACCAGCTCGTCGGCGAGGCGCCGGAAGGTAGGGGAGTCGGTGCGCTTGTCGCGCAGCGTGGTGAGTTTGTGCGCCACCAGCGGGTGGTCGACGACATGGATACGCATGCCATCAACGGTAACCGCGCCCGGGACCACCTGGTCTCCCCTCGTCCCGGCCACCTCCGCCGCCGCCCCGCGACAGCCCGCGCTGGCATCAAACCCGCCGTACGGGGGAAAGTGGACGTACGACCTGGGGTGGTGTTGCCCATGCCTGACAGAGAGCCCGGCGGCCGAGAGCCGGACCGCGAGACCGAAGCCGAGCGCGGGCGCCGCCGTGCGCAGTTCCTGCGCGAGAGGGCCGAGGCCCTCGAACTCCGCGACCGTGTGAAGCCGCGCCGCGCCCGGGCGGCACGGATGCGTCAGCAGATGCGTATGCGCACGTTCCGCTGGTAGCGGCCACCTCTCACGCAGGCGTCGGGGAGCTGTCCGGGAAACGCGACGCGGACACAGCGGGCGGAAGACCTCTCCTCAGGCCGTGGTTTCTGCCACGATTCCGAGTGGGCGGGGCTTGGAACAGCAACTCCCCCGCTCCCCGAACTCGCCGGGGGGACACCCAAACCGTCAACCGGCACTGTCTATGACCAGTGGGAGAGTCACGGTGTACTTCGCCGCACTGCTCGCGCGCACCGAAGACGGGTGGGAAGCGAGCGACACGGAGCTCGACGATGTGGAGACCCTGTCGGATCTCGCCGACCTGGCCCGTGAAGCCACGGCCGGGAGCGCTGAGGACGACACCGTCCTCGTCTTCATCGAACAGGAGGGCGCCTGGTTCGGCGTCGTCCGCGTGGACGGTGAGGAGGACCCTCGTATCTACGTCTCGGACGCGGCCGCGGCCGCCCGGAGTTCGTACGGCGAGATCCTGCTCACCGACGAGATGCTCGGCCGCGAGCCGGGCAACGACGATCCGGGCGTCGATCTGGACGCCCTCGACCTGGACGGCACGGAGGACGGCGAACCCGCCGGCTCCGGCGCCGCCCCCGATTCCGCCGATGACGACGAACCGGGGGACGCCTCGGGCGACGCGGTGCCCGCGGGGCCCCTCGGCGACTCCGAGCTGATGGCCGACCTCGGTGTGCCCGAGAAGGACCTGCTCGGTCTGGAGCCCGGTGACGCGCTCAGCGACATCGCCGAGATCCTCGGGGCGGCGGAGGTGCTGGAGGCCGTCCGCTAGGTTCCCGGTGTGACCGATAGGTTCCCGGTGTGACCGACCGGAACGCCCCCCTCACCCCACCCGTACCCGACCGCGAACCCGATCCCGTGCGCGACCGCTGGCGGGCCGCCATGCGGCTCGCCCTGGCCGAGGCCGAACTGGCCGCACAGGGCGGGGACGTGCCCGTCGGCGCCGTCGTGCTGTCCCCGGACGGCACGACGGTGCTCGCGTCGGGCCACAACGAACGCGAGGCGACCGGCGACCCGACGGCGCACGCGGAGGTGCTCGCCGTCCGCCGGGCCGCGGCCGCGCTCGGGGAGTGGCGGCTGACCGGCTGCACGCTGGTGGTGACCCTGGAGCCCTGCACGATGTGCGCGGGCGCGCTCGTCCAGTCCCGGGTCGACCGGGTCGTCTACGGAGCGCGTGACGAGAAGGCGGGCGCCGCGGGTTCCGTGTGGGACGTCGTACGCGACAGAAGGCTCAACCACCGTCCCGAGGTGATCGGGGGCGTGCTCGCGGAGGAGACCGCGGGGGTGCTCACCCGCTTCTTCCGGGGACGCTGAGAAGCCTCCCGAAGAACGGATTTCTGACCACGGCCTTCTTTGGGCTAGAGTTCCTCTCGGTAGCGTGTCCGAGCGGCCGAAGGAGCTCGCCTCGAAAGCGAGTGTGGGGAAACTCACCGTGGGTTCAAATCCCACCGCTACCGCTCTTGAAACGAAGGCCCCGTCCGCGAGGACGGGGCCTTCGTCGTTTCTGGACGGTGCCGGAACGGGGTGGTCGGGCGGGGTGAGGACGGGGGGAGCGGCATCGGGGGGACAAGCCGCTCCCCCCGACGAGGACTGGAACCCCTGAGCCAGCGCCGTCTTCCGGGGGAAGCCGACGGCGCGTGACCCCGCAGTGGGGCCAGTCCCTTGCCCGCGGATTCCTGCCAGATCCGCCGGGCACACACCAATCCTGCGCCCGGCGCCACCGGGAGCGGCACGGCAAAGGGCCTCCGCTGCCGGGCCGTTGGTCCTTAAAGACCTTGTGAGCACTGGCCGGGTTAGACTCACCGCCGTCACAGGGGCCACAGAGCGCAGCAGGTAAGGGGAGGCCGAGAGCATGGCGGTGCAGTGGAAAAAGGTCGGACTCTTCGCGCTCGTCGTCTTCATGCTCTACGTGATCATCACTGACCCCGCCAAGGCCGCGGACTACGTCCAGATAGGCTTCGAGGCGGTCTCGGACGCCGCTCAGAGCATCGGCGACTTCATGACGTGGGTCGCCAACGGAGGCAAGGACTGAGCGGTTCGGCCCGCCGTCCCCACCCTCCTCTCCCCGCTTCCCAGGAGTGCGCATGATCCGCCATCTGGTCCTCTTCAAGCTCAACGACGGTGTGGAACGCGACGAGCCCCGTGTCGTCGAGGGCGTCAAGGCCTTCCGCGCGCTCGGCGAGCAGATCCCGGAGCTGGCGTTCTGGGAGTGCGAATGGAACATCACCGACCGGCCCATCGCGTACGACTTCGCCATCAACTCGGCGGTCGAGGACACCGATGCGCTGAAGCGGTACATCGAGCACCCGGCCCACCAGGCGGGCGTCGCGCTGTGGCGGGAGTTCGCCACGTGGGTGATCGCCGACTACGAGTACTGAGCCACCCGGCTCAGCGCCCCCGCCCGAAGCGGCCCCTCACCGGAACGGTGAGGGGCTTTTCTGCGTCTTATGGCCCAACTTGGCCCACAACACGTAGTTATCGGGTGCTTGCACACAGTGCACATGTCTTGTGATGCTATGACCGCTTTTGACGGATGAGTTGACGAAGGTCGACTGATCTTGACTGAGCTCGACAGGACTTGACTTGGCTTGACCGAGAAGGGGTGGCGTTGACCGTGCCGGCCAGTACTGCGCCCGAAGCACCACCCGTGACCCCGCAGGCGAGCAGCCCCGGCCCACCCAACGCGGAGAGCGACGGCAGCGCGCAGGGCCCCCAGAGCGCACAGGGTCCACAGAGCGCGCCGCCCCTCCAGGACACGCAGCCGGCCCCCAGCACCCCCAGCAGCAGGGGCGCCGACACCCGGGCCCTGACACAGGTGCTCTTCGGCCAGCTCAAGGGCCTGGAGCCGGGCAGCCCCGAGCACGGCCGCGTCCGCGGCGCGCTCATCGAGGCCAACCTGCCGCTTGTGCGGTACGCCGCCGCCCGCTTCCGCAGCCGCAACGAGCCGATGGAGGACGTCGTCCAGGTCGGCACGATCGGCCTGATCAACGCCATCGACCGCTTCGACCCCGAGCGCGGCGTGCAGTTCCCGACCTTCGCGATGCCCACCGTGGTCGGCGAGATCAAGCGGTACTTCCGCGACAACGTACGAACGGTCCATGTGCCGCGCCGTCTTCACGAGCTGTGGGTGCAGGTGACCGGGGCGACCGAGGACCTCACCACGACCCACGGGCGCTCGCCCACGACCGCGGAGATCGCCGAGCGGCTGCGGATCACCGAGGAGGAGGTCCTGGCCTGCATCGAGGCCGGGCGTTCGTACCACGCGACGTCGTTGGAGGCGGCCCAGGAGGGCGACGGACTGCCCGGTCTGCTCGACCGGCTCGGCTACGAGGACCCGGCCCTCGACGGCGTCGAGCACCGCGACCTCGTCCGCCATCTTCTCGTCCAACTGCCCGAGCGCGAACAGCGCATCCTGCTGCTCCGCTACTACAGCAATCTGACGCAATCACAGATCAGCGCCGAATTGGGCGTTTCTCAGATGCATGTGTCAAGACTGCTGGCCAGAAGCTTCGCGCGACTTCGATCCGCAAACCGTATCGAGGCGTAACCGTATCGAGTGGACTGCCTCGAAGGCGGTTCCCGACGGTCTCGCGCGCAGAAATGCCTCAGACCCCCTCTTTCCTGCATCGATGTCACCCTTCTTTGTCGACATGTAACTACAGCGTGTTGCCGACATGTGACATTCTGCTGGAACCGCGTTTGCCGCAGCTCACCTTCCGGTATTCAGGTGGAGGCTGCGTTCCTCCGACGGGAGCGTCCGCCGTGACCGTCCGCGACCTCAAGGGGGTGGCATGTCCGCAGACCAGGGCAGCTCGAAGGTGCTCACGCTCACGAAGAGCGAATCAGCGCCGAGCGAATCAGCGCCTGACGCGCTGGTGAGTTCAGCAGTTTCCGCGGCTTCCGGAGCCATCGACACCCGCACCCTGTCCCGCTCCCTGTTCCTGCGGCTCGCCGCGCTCGACCAGGACAGCCCGGAGCGTGTCTATGTGAGGGACACGCTGATCGAGCTCAACCTCCCCCTCGTCCGGTACGCGGCGGCGCGCTTCCGCAGCCGGAACGAACCGATGGAGGACATCGTCCAGGTCGGCACGATCGGCCTGATCAAGGCGATCGACCGCTTCGACTGCGAACGGGGCGTGGAATTCCCGACGTTCGCGATGCCGACGGTCGTCGGTGAGATCAAGCGCTTCTTCCGCGACACCAGTTGGTCGGTGCGCGTCCCGCGCCGCCTCCAGGAGCTGCGGCTCGCGCTGACGAAGACGAGCGACGAGCTGGCGCAGAGGCTTGACCGTTCGCCCACCGTGCCCGAACTCGCCAAGGCGCTCGGGGTGTCCGAGGAGGACGTGGTCGACGGCCTGGCCGTCGGGAACGCGTACACCGCCTCCTCGCTCGACTCCCCCGCCCCCGAGGACGACGGCGGCGAGGGCTCCCTCGCGGACCGTCTGGGGTACGAGGACAGCGCGCTCGAAGGCGTCGAGTACCGCGAGTCGCTCAAGCCGCTGCTCGCCAAGCTCCCGCCGCGCGAGCGCCGCATCATCATGCTGCGCTTCTTCGCGAACATGACGCAGTCGCAGATCGGCGAGGAGGTCGGCATCTCGCAGATGCACGTGTCCCGGCTGCTCACCCGGACTCTCTCGCAGCTCCGGGAAGGGCTCATCGCGGACTGACGGCACTCCCCCTGTGGCTCAAGGCGCCGCAGGGGGAACGGAGTTGCCTCGGTGCGACTGTTGCTGACGGGGTTCCTAATTGACGGTCCGTCAGCCACACTGTCGCGATGCGACGTGGCATGCGGAACGTACTGGGTGCGTCTACGGCCGCCCTGTGCCTGGGCGGGCTGCTCGCGGCCTGCGGCGGCGGGGACGGCGACGGCTATGTGGCCACGGGGCCGGCTGCGGCGGGGCCTGTGCGGGCACCGGGGCAGGGTGTCGCCCCCACTGGGGACGTGGAGTTGGTCCCCTTGGACGGTACGTCGCCTCCCGGCGAGAGGGGCGACGACAGGCGTGACGGCTCCGGGTCGCGGGAGCCCGGCTCCAGCGAACCGTCCAGCGATTCTTCCGGCAAGTCCGCTGACAGCAGGGCAGGTTCGGACTCACCGGATACCCCGGGCGGCGGCGGCTCCTCGGCCGAGGGCACCAAGCCCGGTCGTACAGAGGGAAGTTCCGGAAGCGGCTCTGCGGGCCGCCCTGAGGGCTCTGGGGCCTCTGGGAGCCCGAGTGACTCTCCCTCCGCGCCCGGCGGCTCCAGCGAGCCCAGCGGGCCCGCGAAGCTCAGCGTCGGTGAACCGCAGCGGAAGCCCGCGGACGACCGCTGGTGCGAGAAAGTGACCGTCTCCTTCCGGAACACCGGCGGATCGCCGGTGCGGTCCGGCACGGTCACCTTCGGTACGCACGTCATCGGCGCGCTCGGCGTCGACTGGGCCACGCTTGAATCCACGGAGAAGCTGCCCGCACCCATTGGTGCGGGGGAGACCGTGAAGAAGACCTGGCCCGTGTGTGTGGAGGCCTGGCGGGTGCCGCTGGGGATGCATGTGGAGACGCGGGACGTCTCCGTGGACTGGAAGTAAGGGGCGCCCTCTTCGTCCGCGGGTCCGCTGTGGCTGGTCGCGCAGTTCCCCGCGCCCCTAAAGGGGCGCCCCCCACCGGATTACTTCAACGCCAGCCAAGCCACCCCCGCGATCACCACGATCGCGAGGACGACACCGATGATCAGTCCGACGCGCGGGCCGGCGGACGCCGTCGCCGGCTGCTGGGCGCGGCCCTGCGGGGACTCGTCGACGAAGGCGCGGAACATCTGCGTGCTGCCGGCGGGGTCGGGGGTGTTCTGGGGGCCCTGGGGGTTGTGTGCCATAGCGCAGGACCCTAGCGAATCAGCGGGGGTCCGCCCAACCCCCGCTGACCACGGACTTTACGAGCGCGGTCCCAGAGCTTTGCCGACTCTTTATGCGGTTGGTCCACTTTTAGTTTGCCTGCGGCAACCAACTGTCTCTATCGTTGCCCTAAGCAACAACATAGGAGGTGCCGTGGCCGCGCAGCGTCATTACGAGGAGCTGGCCCGACAGCTCAGCGCCATCGGTGCCGTGAAGCGTGGCCTCGGCAGAGGTCTGCCGCACGACTGCCCCGGAGGGTCGGCCGCCGTACTCATCCTGCTCGACCGGCACGGAGAGATGCGGATGAGCAGGCTCGCCGAGCTGCTCGCCGTGGACATGTCGGTGACCAGCCGCCACGTGGCCCATGTCGCGGAGAAGGAGTGGATCCTGCGGGATCCCGACCCCGCCGACAAGCGCTCCCGGATCCTGCGCCTGACCCCCGAGGGCAAGGCGAAGGTCAACGAGCTGTCCGACCTGTCCATCAGGACACTCACCCACTACTTGCATGACTGGTCAGACGACGAGGTCGCCCAGCTCAGCACGCTGCTCGCGCGACTGCGCGACAGCTTCGGGGACTGCCGTGCGGCTTCGGCCCGGCTCCCCCTGGAAGAGACCACCCGTACACCCGCGTAACGAAGAGGAAGCCCATGGCAACAACCACACCATCCGGTGTGCGGGGCAGCCACGCCAAGCACGGAGCCGCGTCGCACGACGCCGGGGCTCCGATGACGCACCGTCAGATCATGGAGGCCCTCTCCGGCCTGCTGCTCGGCATGTTCGTCGCGATCCTGTCGTCGACGATCGTCTCCAACGCCCTGCCTGAAATCATCGGCGACCTGGGCGGCGGCCAGTCCGCCTACACCTGGGTCGTCACCGCCTCGCTCCTGGCGATGACGGCGACCACGCCCCTGTGGGGCAAGCTGTCGGACCTCTTCAGCAAGAAGGCCCTGGTCCAGATAGCCCTGATCATCTACGTCGGCGGCTCGATCGTCGCGGGCCTCTCGCAGAGCCCCGAGATGCTGATCGCCTGCCGTGTCGTGCAGGGCATCGGCGTCGGCGGTCTCTCCGCCCTCGCGCAGATCGTGATGGCCGCGATGATCTCCCCGCGTGAGCGCGGGCGCTACTCCGGCTACCTCGGCGCGACCTTCGCCGTCGCCACCGTCGGCGGCCCGCTGCTCGGCGGCGTCATCACCGACACGTCGTGGCTCGGCTGGCGCTGGTGCTTCTACGTCGGCGTGCCCTTCGCGATCATCGCCCTGATCGTCCTGCAGAAGACCCTGAAGCTCCCCGTCGTGAAGCGGGACGTCAAGGTCGACTGGGGCGGCGCCTTCTTCATCACGGCGGCCGTCTGCCTGCTCCTGGTCTGGGTGACCTTCGCGGGCGACAAGTACGACTGGATGTCCTGGCAGACCGGCGCCATGGTCGGCGGCTCGATCGTCCTCGGCCTGCTCTTCCTGCTCGTCGAGTCCAAGGCGAGCGAGCCGATCATCCCGCTGCGCCTCTTCCGCAACCGCACCATCACCCTCGCCTCGCTCGCCTCGCTCTTCGTGGGCGTCGGCATGTTCGCGGGCACGGTGTTCTTCAGCCAGTACTTCCAGCTGGCGCGCGACAAGTCGCCGACGATGTCCGGCGTCATGACGATCCCGATGATCGGTGGCCTGTTCATCTCCTCGACGGTGTCGGGGCAGATCATCACCAAGACCGGCAAGTGGAAGGTTTGGCTGGTCGCCGGCGGTGCGCTCCTGACCGCGGGTCTCGGCCTGCTCGGCACCATGCGGTACGACACCGAGTACTGGCACATCGCGATCTTCATGGCGCTGATGGGTCTCGGCATCGGCATGATGATGCAGAACCTCGTGCTCGCCACGCAGAACCAGGTCGCTCCCGAGGACCTCGGTGCCGCGAGCTCGGTCGTCACCTTCTTCCGTTCCCTCGGTGGCGCCATCGGCGTCTCGGCGCTCGGCGCCGTGATGGCGACCCGCATCACCGACTACGTGAAGGACGGCCTGGCCGACCTCGGTCCCAAGGCCGCGCAGGCGGGGCACGGCGGCACGGGTGGCGGCGCCATCCCGGACCTGGACAAGCTCCCGGCCCCGTTCCGCACGGTCATGGAGAGCGCCTACGGGCACGGCATCGCCGACGTCTTCCTGATCGCCGCACCGCTGGCGTTCCTCGCCTTCCTCATCACGATCTTCATCAAGGAGGTTCCGTTGCGTACGTCGGGTGCGCTGGCCCAGGCCGCCGAGTCCTCGGACACCGACGCTCCGGCCGCCACCCCGTCGGCCGCCGCGGCCGCCGCCGAGCAGCCGGTCCTCGCCTCCGTCGGCGCGCACACCGAGACGGGCCCCGACGGCACGCAGAAGCTCGCCGCCGTCGCCTCGTCGGCCACCGGTGACGCCCCCCTGCAGACCACCGGCGGCACTCCCGTCCGCGGCTTCGTCCGTGGCGCGGAGAGCACCCCGGTCCCGCGGGCCGCGGTCACGCTGATCTCCCTCGGGGGACGGCAGCTCGGCCGCTCGGTCGCGCAGGGCGACGGGTCCTACGCGGTCGACGCCCCCGGCGCCGGTTCGTACGTGCTGATCGCTTCGGCCGACGGCTTCCAGCCGCAGGCCTCCACGATCGTCGTCTCCGACGAGGCCCTGACGTACGACATCCTGCTGAGCGGCACGAGCGGCCTCAGCGGTGTGGTGCGGGCCTCCGACGGCAAGCTGCCGGTCGCGGGCGCGATGGTCATCGTGACCGACGTGCGCGGTGACGTCCTGGCCACCGGGCTCACCGGCGAGCAGGGCGAGTTCACCTTCGCCGAGCTGGTGCCCGGCCAGGTCACCATCGCGGTGAACGCCGCGGGGCACCGTCCGATGGCGCTGCCCGTCGAGGTCGGCGCGGTCGGTGTCACCCGGGTCGAGGTCGAGCTCAACTCCGGTGCGCAGGTGCTCGGCACCGTGCGTGCCGCGGGCGGGCCGCTGAACGACGCGCGGGTCACGCTGGTGGACGCGGCGGGCAACGTCGTCGCCACCGCGACCACCGGCTCGGACGGCGCGTACGCCTTCACCGACCTGGACAGCGGCGAGTACACGGTCATCGCGACCGGTTACCCGCCGGTCGCGACGGGTCTGACCGTCGCCGGTGAAGGTGTCGGCGACCACGACATCGAACTCGCCCACCCGGGCGAGTAGTTGACCCCGGCCCGTGCGCGCGCTTTCGAGCGGATGGGCGCGCACGGGCCGGTTGTGGAAAGGGCCCCCGGGTTGGTGGTGACGTACACGGCAGGGGACGGCCGTGTCACCACCGCCGGGGGCCGCACCCTTTTTTGAGACTTTTTGAGACTTCTGAGCTCATACGCTCTTGGGCTCTGGCAAGGAGAAACGGGATGGGACTCAGCGCTCGGATCCGGACGCGTGACGGGTGGGCGGTGTCGCACGCCGTCGTCACCCTGACGGACATGACCGGCGCGCAGGTGCTGCGCGCCGCCGCGGACCAGGAAGGTGCCGTGCGCGACGCGACGGACCTGCCGCCCGGCCCGTACACCGTCATCGTCACCGCGGTCGGCTACGCGCCCGTGGCCTCGACCGCGCTCGTCACGGCGAGCGGCCGTGCCGAGGTCGGCAACATCGTCCTCGCCCGGCAGGGCGGCACGGAGCTGCCGCCGCCCGGGCCGTGGACCATCGACCCGGCGCACTCGACCGTGGGCGCGGTCGCCCAGCACCTGGGGATCACCAGTGTGCACGGCCGGTTCACGGAGTTCGGGGGCCTCGTGGAGATCGCCGAGGACGTGGAGAAGTCGCGCGTCGAGGCGGTCATCAGGTCGGCGTCCATCGACACCGGCAACGGCATGCGCGACGGCCACCTGAAGTCGCCGGACTTCCTGGACGTCGAGCAGTACCCGGAGCTCGTCTACCGCTCGACGGGCCTCACGCCCGCCGGCGCGGACCGCTGGACGGTGCACGGCGAGCTGCAGATGCACGGTGTCGTACGCCCGGTCGACCTGGACCTCAGCTACCTCGGTACGGGTGCGGACCCCTGGGGCGGGACCCGCGCGGCGTTCCGGGCCACGGCCGAACTGCGCCGCGAGGACTTCGCCATGAACTACAACCAGGTGGTCCAGGCGGGCATCTCGGCGATCGGCACCACCCTGCGGGTGGAGCTGGACATCCAGGCCGTGCAAGGGGATTCGCTTCCGCAGGTCTAGCCGTCCGGAGGGGAGAAGGGACCTAGGGTGCGGTCATGGCACCGAACATCGCTACGAACACCACGGTCTCCCTTGACGAGCTGCTGGACTTCGTCCGGCCCCGGCACCGGGCGATCCTGCTCACCGCCCGTGCCGACGGCACCCCGCAGGGATCTCCCCTGACCTGCGGGGTCGACGACTCCGGCAGGATCGTGGTGTCCACCTACCCGGAGCGGGCCAAGACGCGCAACGCCAAGCGGAATCCGCGGGTCAGCGTCATCGTGCTGAGCGACGACTGGAACGGGCCGTGGGTGCAGATCGACGGCACGGCGGAGGTCATCGACTCCCCGGAGTCGGTCGAGCCCCTCGTCGAGTACTTCCGGAACATCTCCGGCGAGCACCCGGACTGGGACGAGTACCGCGAGGCCATGGTCAAGCAGGGCAAGTCCATCATCCGCGTCACCCCGGAGCGGTGGGGGCCGGTGGCCACCGGGGGATTCCCTGCGCCCAAGGACTAGCGGCCGTGCCCCGGGAGTCCGCCTACAGGGTCGCCTCGATGCCCGCGATCAGCAGGTCGAGCGCGACCTTGAAGTCCAGCTCCCACATCTCCTCGACCGTGGACCCGCCCCGCGCCTTCATCATGTCGGTGGAGCTGTGCAGGGTCTCCTCCAGGCTCGGGTGGTCGCTCACCGCGCCCATGGCCTGGCTGAAGTACTCCCCCGGCGTGAGTCCGGCGGCCGCGCACCGCGCGATGTAGTGGCCCTGCACGGTGCCGAATCCGTACACGAACTGGAAGACCGCGGCGATCGCGCCGGCCTGCTTCTCCGTGGGCAGGCCGGTCCCGCGGACCACCTCCTGCACGGCGAGGGCGAACTTGATCCAGTTCGGCCCGATGTTCAGGAAGTTGCCGACCAGCGGTGACACCCACGCGTGCCGGACCAGCAACCGCCGGTACTCCTCGGCCAGTTCGCGCAGCGCCTCGCGCCACCGCTCGGGCGTGGCCGACTCCGGGTCGGGCAGGACCATCTCCCCGGCGGCGGCGTCCAGGGCCAGTTCGAGGAGGTCGTCCTTGGTGTCGACGTACCAGTACACGGACATCGCCGTGACGTTCAGGTCCGCCGCGAGGCGGCGCATGGAGAACTTGGCGAGGCCCTCCTCGTCCAGGAGGCGGACCGTGGCCTCGGTGATGCGCTCCCGGTCCAGGCCCGACGGCTGATCACTCCTGCGGCCCGCGCCGTTCCGGGGGGCCTTGCCCTCCAGCCAGACGCTGGTCCGCGCGGGGCGCTTCGCGCGGTCGGCTGCCTTCGCCATGGCGCACCTTCCTGGTCCTGAGCTCTTGTACTGGTACCGGTGGTCCGAAGCGGGCGACAGACCGGAATAAGCCAGTCCGTCGCCCGTCCGTCGATGCTATGCGGACGCCGCTGACGGGTCCGTCTTCGCAGAGTCTGCCCTCTCCGCACGCTTCAGCAACGCCGCTGCCAGCATGCCCCCGAGGAACACGGCCACCGCGCCCACCAGCTGACTGGTCTCAAGACCCGAGGAGAACGCGTCGGCGATCCTGGCGCGTTCGGCGTCCGACCCCGCTGCCGCAAGCGCGGCGGGCAGCGAGACCGCGGAGACGGTGACGAGCGAGGCGAACCGAGAGTTCAGGACAGCGCCGAGCACGGCCACGCCGAGACCGTTGCCGAACTCCGCGAGCGTCCCGTTGACGCCCGCGCCCACGCCCGCCTTCTCCGGCGGGATCGCGCTCATGATCGCGTTGGCCATGGCGGGCATGGCGAGCGCGATGCCCGCGCCCATCACGATGAGACCGGCCAGCATCCCGCCGTAGTTGTCGCCGCCGAGCAGGGCGATGGCCGCGAGGCCCGCGGCGAGCAGACTCATGCCGATGGCGATCGTCGCGGGAGTGCTGGTCTTCTTCAGGAGCCGCGCGCCGAGACCGGTGAGGTTGAGCGCGACGACGGTCACCGCGAGCGGCGCCGTGCGCAGGCCCGCCTCCAACGGCTCGTAGCCGAGCACGAATTGCAGGTGCTGGGTGAGCAGGAACAGTGAGCCGCCCATGCCGAAGGCCACCAGGATGGCGCCCGCGACGGCGCCGATGAAGCGCTGGTTGCGGAAGAAGTGCATGTCCAGCATCGGGTACGGGATGCGCAGCTCCCAGACGACGAAGACGCCGAGGACCACGACGCCCACCGCGGCCGCCACCAGGACCTGCGTCGACGCCCAGCCGTGCTCGGGACCGGAGATGATCGCGTACACGACCGCGGCCATGCCGATGGTGGAGAGCAGCGCGCCGAGCAGGTCGGGGCGGTCGCCCAGGGGGTTCTTGGACTCGGGGACCAGTTTGACCGTGGCGACGAGCCCGATGAGCGCGACCGGGATGTTGATCAGGAAGATCGCGCCCCACCAGAAGTGGTTGAGCATGACCCCGCCCATCAGCGGACCGAGCGCGAAGCCGAGGGAGTTGACGGTCGACCAGAGGCCGATCGCCTTCATCCGCTCGGTGTCGTCGAAGATCTGGACGACCACCGCGAGCGTGGTGGTCATCAGGAGCGCACCGCCGACGCCCATCCCGGCCCGTGCGGCAATGAGCTGCGACGAGGACTGGGCGAGGCCCGCGACCAGCGAGCCGATCCCGAAGAGGGCCAGGCCCGCGACGAGCATCTTCTTGCGGCCGTAGCGGTCGGCGGCGCTGCCCGCGGTGAGCAGCAGGCCGGACTGGACGAGCGAGTAGGCGTTGATCATCCACTGGATGTCGGCCGTGGACGCGTCCAGTTCCTCGGTGAGGGAGGGGATGGCGACGTTCAGGACGGTGTTGTCCAGGAGGACGGTGAGCTGAGCGAGGCAGATGACGCCGAGGATCAGCCAGCGCTGCGGGTGCCCTTGTGAGGGGGTGGGGGTCTCGGCGGTCGTCGTTGCCGTCATGCCCTCTCCTTCTGCTTATACGGTGTACGTGTGGGGTGTGCCTTACACCGTAGAGCATCTCCCGTACGGCGTACAAGAGAGTTGTCGGCGGGCATGCGTGAGGGGCCGGCCGCGGGTGGCGGCCGGCCCGTCGTCGTACGGGTCGCGTCAGCTCTTGGGCTGGGTCAGGTCGTAGAACGTCGCGCTGCCGGCCGTGACCTTCTCGAAGGTGTCCTCCACCCAGGAGGTGATCTTGGAGGAGGTGCCGCTGTCACCGCCCATGCCGCCTCCTCCGCCTCCCATGCCGCCGCCGGAGATGAAGTAGTGAATCTTCCCGTCCTCGACGTACTGCTTGAACTGGGCGAGGGTCGGGGACGGGTCGCTGCCGTTGAAGCCGCCGATGGCCATCACCGGGTCGCCGGTCGCGAGTTGGTAGCTCGCGGCATTCTGCGAGCCGATGGCCGCCGCCGCCCAGGTGTAGTCCGCGGAGTCCGCCTCCAAGAGCTTCTTCGCCTTGGCGCTGACCTGGGCGCCGTTGAGGAGACCGCCCATGCCGCCGCCTCCGCGCTCGATCATCCCTCCGCCGGGCATGCGGTTTTGTTGCTGGGGCTGCTGGCCCTGCTGGCCTCCGGGGGCTTGGCCGTTCTGGCCGTTCTGGCCGTTCTGACCCGGGGGCTGGCCCATGCCGCCGCCCTGCTGGCCCTGCTGCCCCTGTTGACCAGGCGGCCGCGTCCCGCCACCGAGGCCACCGTCACCACCACGGCCGCCCCCGGGACCGCCGCCGCCGGGACCACCGCCCATCCGTCCCGCGGAAGCCGGACCCGCGGTCACGATCGACCCGGTGTGCGCACTGTTCACGGTGGAGAGGGTGTACGCGACCGGTCCCGCCACGGAAGCGGCGAGGCCCAGCCCCACCGCCGCCAGCGCGAGGTACCGCCCGAGCCTGGCCACGAGCAGCAGGCCGAGCGCGCCCACGAGGCCGCCGATCAGCACCGACCAGCGCAGCCACGGCACGTAATCCGGGGTGCGGCCGAGCAGGACGTACGCCCACCACGCCGTGCCCGCGACGCTCACGCCGAGCAGCGCGCCCGCCCACCACTTGGCCCGCTCCTCCCACAGGACCGTGGCGCCCATGCCGATCAGGGCGGCGATGTAGGGGGCGAGGGCGACCGTGTAGTACTGGTGGAAGATCCCCGCCATGAAGCTGAAGACGGCCGCCGTCATCAGCAGGGCGCTGCCCCACGCCACGAACGCCGAGCGCGTGGTGTCGGTCCTGCGGGCCTTCCAGGTGAGGACGATGCCGCCGACGAGCAGGATCAGCGCGGCCGGGAGCAGCCAGGAGATCTGGGCGCCGACCTCGGAGTTGAACATCCGCCCGAGCCCGGTCTCGCCCCACTGGCCGCCGCCACCGGGGCCGCCACCCCCTCCGACGCTGCCGGTCTCCTCGCCGTTGATGCGGCCGAGGCCGTTGTAGCCGAAGGTCAGCTCAAGGAAGGAGTTGTTCTGCGAGCCGCCGATGTACGGGCGCGATGACGCGGGCCACAGCTCCACGATCGCGACCCACCAGCCGCCCGCGACGATCATCGCGAGCCCGGAGAGGGCCAGCTGACCGAAGCGCTTGCGCAGCCGCACGGGGGCACACACCGCGTACAGGACGGCGAGCGGCGGCAGGATCAGGAACGCCTGCAGCGTCTTGGCCAGGAAGGCGAGACCGACCGCGACGCCCGCCCAGACCAGCCACTTGGTGCGGCCGTGCTCCAGGGCGCGCAGGACGCAGTACACGGTGACCGTCATCAGGAGCGCGAGCAGCGCGTCCGGGTTGTTGAACCGGAACATCAGCGCGGCGACGGGCGTCAGCGCGAGCACCGCGCCCGCGATGAACCCGGCCGCCGGGCTGAAGCGGCGGCGTACGGCGGCGTAGAGCACACCGACCGTGGCGACGCCCATGAGCACCTGAGGGGCGAGCACGGCCCAGGAGTTGAGCCCGAAAAGCCGTACGGAGAGAGCCATCGGCCAGAGCGCGGCCGGGGGCTTGTCGACCGTGATCGCGTTCCCCGCGTCGAGCGAGCCGAAGAACATCGCCTTCCAGCTCTGGCTGCCCGCCTGGACGGCCGCGGAGTAGAAGGAGTTGGCGTAGCCGGACGCGCTGAGGTTCCACAGGTAGAGGACCGCGGTCGCGAGCAGCAGGCCCAGGAAGGCGGGGCGTGCCCAGCGGGGGTCGTCGGGGCGACCGCGCCAGAGGCGCGTGGGGAGGGTGCGAGGGCCCCGGTGCGCTCGCCCGTGCGTCGCCGCGTCCAGCGACGCGGCCGCGGGGGAAGTCGTCGTCATCGTGCGTTCCTCGGGTCGTGTGCGGAGGTGAGCTCGTACGAGGACGAGGCGTCGGGCGAGGGCAGTGGCGGGGACTGTGGCGAGGGCAGTGGCGGGTCCGAGCGGCGCTCCGGGAAGACCCAGGCCCGAAGGAGCAGGAACCGCAGCACCGTCGCCGCGAGGTTGGCGGCGATCAGCACGGCGAGTTCCGTGGAGTGGGACGGGTCGCCGGAGGCCGCGCCGAGTGCGGCCAGCGAGCCGCTGGTGAGGGCGAGGCCGATCCCGAACACGACCAGGCCCTGTGCCTGATGCCGCATCGCCCGGTCACGCCCGCGCACCCCGAAGGTGAGCCTCCGGTTCGCGGCGGTGTTGGCGACCGCCGACACGAGCAAGGCGAGCGCGTTGGCCACCTGCGAGCCCGAGAACGTACGGAAGCCGGAGTACAGGAGCAGGTAGAAGAGCGTGGAGAGCGCGCCGACCACGCAGAAACCGACCAACTGGCGGGCCAGACCGCCCGGCACACCGGCCAGCTGCCGGTCGCGCGGGTCGTCGCCGAAGGGGCGCGCGAGGCGGTCGAGCGGGAGCGCGCCGACCGCGAGGGCGCGTCCGACCCGCCACACCCCCTTGAGATCGTCCATGGCCGTCCTGACCAGGTGGACCGTGGAGTTCGGGTCGTCGACCCAGTCGACCGGCACCTCGTGGATGCGCAGGCCCGCGCGCTCGGCGAGCACCAGCATCTCCGTGTCGAAGAACCACCCGGTGTCCTCGACCAGCGGAAGCAGCACCCCCGCCACGTCGCCCCTGATGGCCTTGAACCCGCACTGGGCGTCGGAGAAACGCGCCTGGAGAGAGCCGCGCAGGATGAGGTTGTACGAGCGCGAGATGAACTCCCGCTTCGGCCCGCGTACCACGCGCGAACTGCGCGCGAGCCGGGAGCCGATCGCCAGGTCCGAGTGCCCGGAGATCAGCGGCGCCACCAGCGGGAGCAGCGCGTTCAGGTCGGTGGAGAGGTCCACGTCCATGTACGCGAGGACGGGGGCGTCCGATGCGGACCACACGGCGCGCAGGGCCCGCCCGCGCCCCTTCTGCTCAAGTCGCGTGTAGCGGACCTCTTCGCCCGACGCGGCGAGCCGGGCCGCCACCTCGGGGGTGCGGTCCGTGGACGCGTTGTCCGCGATGGTGATGCGGAAAGGGTAGGGGAAGGTCCGTACGAGGTGGTCGTGCAAGCGCATTACGCACGGCCCAAGGTCCTTCTCCTCGTTGTAGACGGGGATCACGATGTCCAGGACGGGCACGTCGCGCCAGGCGGCGGGGAGGTGGGCCCGGGCCGGCAGAGGGACCGAGAAAGCACCGCCCGAAGCAGAGTCGGTTTGCATGGCACCGACATTCGCCAACTGCTCTGTCAGGCCTGTGTGGTGAGCCTGTGCCCCGACTGTGAGTGCCGTTCCGGGCTGCTGACCTGGTCGGACGCTGCGGGCAGCGTCACCGTAAAGACCGTCCGTCCTGGCACGCTGTCCACCGTCACGCCTCCGCCGTGTGCTGTGACGATGGCCTGTACGAGGGCGAGTCCGAGCCCGGTTGAACCCGCGGTGCGGGAGCGCGAGGCGTCGCCGCGGGCGAAGCGCTCGAAGACGTGGGGGAGGAGGGCGGGGGAGATGCCGGGACCGTTGTCCTCGACCTCCAGGCGCACACAGGTCCCGGCCCGCCGTACGCGTGCGGTGACCTTCGTGCCCGGTGGTGTGTGCGTACGCGCGTTGGCCAGCAGATTGACGACGACCTGCTGGAGGCGGGCAGGGTCGGCGAGGACGAGAGCGGGCTCGTCCGGCAGCTCCAGGGCCCAGTAGTGCGCTGGCCCTGCGGCGCGCGCGTCACTCACGGTGTCCACGACGAGCGGCGAGAGATCAGTGCTCTCGTACGAGAGCGGCAGTCTGGCTCCGGGGTGGCCGGAGGTCGCGGAATGCCCGCCGTCCCGCCCCTCGTCGAGACGGGCAAGCAACAGCAGATCCTCCACCAACCCCGACATCCGCTGGGCCTCGGACTCGATCCGCCCGAGGGCGTGCCGGGTGTCGGGCCCGGTGGACTCCCGCCCCCTGCGCGTCAGTTCGGCATAGCCACGAATCGAAGCCAGCGGCGTACGCAGCTCATGGCTGGCGTCCGCGACGAACTGGCGTACGCGCGTCTCGCTCTCCTGGCGCGCGTGCAGCGCGGAGTGGACGTGGTCGAGCATGCGGTTGAGCGCGGCGCCCACCTGCCCGACCTCCGTGTTCGGCGCCGCGTCGGGGACGCGTTCGTACAGCGTCACCTCGCCGCTGTGCAGCGGGAGTTCGGAGACGCGCGTCGCCGTCGCCGCGACCCGGCGCAGCGGGCGGAGCGCGACGCCGACCATGGCGGCGCCGGCCAGCGAGGCGGCGACCAGGCCCGCGGCGGTGACGCTGACCTCGACGATGATCAGCGTATTGAGGGTGTTCTGCACCTTGGTGGTGGGGACGCCGACGAGGAAGTCGCCGTGCGGGCCGGTCGTGTACTCGACGCGGTACTCGCCGAGGCCCGGGAGGTCGACGTTGTGGGCGCGCCCGTCACGCGGGACCGAGCCGAGCGCGTCCGACTGCCCCGCGTCGAGCTGCTCGGCCCGCGGGGCCACGTCACCGCTGTCGCTGTCCTTGCTGACCAGGGCCTGGCCGACAGAGCCATCACCCTCGACGACGGCCCCGATGGTGCCGATCTCCTGCGGCCCCTTGGACACGAACCGCAACGGATCGCCCGAGCCCTCGGAGAAGCCTCCGGGAAGGTCCTCCCCCGGCTTCGGCACCGGCCCCGAGGCGCGCATGGCCACCGCGCCGAGCGAGCTGTCCAGTTGCTCGTACAGGTGCGAGCGCAGCGCGATGGTGGTCACCGTGCCGATCACCGCGCAGACGACGGCGATCAACGCCACCGCCGAGACGACGAGCCGCGTCCGCAGCGACCGCGGCTGCCGCCGCCGCGTCATGAGGCGGCGGCCACCTCGGCCAAGGGCGCGGCCTTGATCAGGTACCCGGCGCCGCGCCGCGTGTGGATCATCGGCTCACGACCGGCGTCGATCTTCCTTCTGAGGTACGAGATGTAGAGCTCGACGACGTTGGCCTGGCCCCCGAAGTCGTAGTTCCACACGCGGTCGAGGATCTGCGCCTTGCTGAGCACGCGGCGCGGGTTGCGCATGAGGAACCGCAGCAGCTCGAACTCGGTGGCAGTGAGGTGGATGGAGTCCCCGCCGCGCGTCACCTCATGGCTGTCCTCGTCGAGGGTCAGATCCCCGACGGCGAGGACGGACTCACTGCGCCGGTCGGCGGCCCCGGCCCGGCGGATGAGCCCGCGCAGCCGGGCCACGACCTCCTCCAGGCTGAAGGGCTTGGTGACGTAGTCGTCGCCCCCGGCGGTGAGTCCGGCGATGCGGTCCTCGACGGCGTCCTTGGCGGTGAGGAACAGCACGGGGACGTCGGGCAGTTCACGCCGCAGCCGCCCGAGGACGGCGAGGCCGTCCATGTCCGGCAGCATCATGTCGAGCACGACGGCATCGGGCCGGAAGGACCGCGCGGCGCGTACGGCACCGGCGCCGTCCCCGGCGCTGCGGATCTGCCAGCCTTCGTAGCGCAGGGCCATGGAGAGCAGCTCGGTCAACGAGACTTCGTCATCGACGACGAGGACGCGGACGGGGCTCCCGTCCGCCCTGAGCAGTTCGGTACGCCCCTGGGGCGAGGTCGTAGTCATGCCACAAAGGGTGCGGGGCGGCTCTTAGAGGGGTCTTGCGGGAACCTGTGAATTTCCTGAGAAAGGGGGGTGGGGGGTGCTGCCCGGCTGCGGGCCAGGGGCCGGGCTCCTGGGTCCCGGGCTACCGGCACCGGCACCGGCTACCGGCTGCAGGCCACGGCCCAGGCTCCGGCTCGGACTCGGACTCGGACTCGGACTCGGACTACGGCTACGGCTACGGCTACGGCCCAGAGCCACCGACCAGGGGCCGGGTCCCAGGCCCCGGGCCATCTGCACCGGCTACCGGCCACCTACCGACCCATGGTCTGGGCTAAGGCCCTGGCTACTCGCTACTGCCCAGGCTCTCGGGGCGCTCAGCGACAAAGGTGCCGAGGCCCATCTCGGTACGCACAAGCCCCTCCGCCCTGAGGTGGGCCAGGACCTTTTGTGCGGTCGAGCCCGCGATGTCGAACTCGGCGGAGAGCCCCAACACGGACGGAACCCGTGCGCCTACGGGGTATTCGCCCTGCTCGATGCGCTTGGCGATCGTTGCCGCGATCCCTTTCCAGACAGCACGAGTGTCCCCTTCGTCCTCGAAGGGGCCCGTGGGCCGCGACTCGGGAGAGGACACGAACGAGCCGAGACCCGGCTCTGTGTAGATCAGCCCCTCTGTGCGCAGCCCCTTGTGCACCTTCTGCGCGGTGGCCGTCGCGATGCCGAACTCGTCGACGATCTGCACGACCGACGGCACTCGCGTACGCGGGGCGTACGTCCCGTCCTCGATCCGGCGACGGATGATGTCGGCGACCTGGCGCCAGCGCGGGATATCCGGAGCGAACTGCATCACCGCACCATCATCGGCACACTAGGCACATCAGTGCGACACCCACCAGACCCTAGTACACTGCTGTACGCGGATGGCAGTATGCCTTGGCAAGGAAGCCCCGGCGACGGCTGGAACCGCCCCGGGGCACGGCCACCAGCTACATCGGAGCTGACGACATGCCCGACCTTATCCGCCGCCTGACCGCCTGGGTGAGACTCTTCCTGATCCCCGAGCCCACGCCCACGGCAACCGCCCCCACACCACCCAGACCAGCGGACCCCACCCCCTCCACGCCCCGCAGCCGCTACGGCCTGGACGCCCTGCTCCCCCTGACCGGTGAGGCGACCCGCCTCGTACGCCCCTACCTCACCGCGCACGAACAACACGCACGCCGCCGCGAACTGGCCCTGGCAACCCTCGGGTTGGACACGCCCGGCCCGTACTGGATCCACGGCGTGGAGGTGGCTTGATGACGGACGACGACGACCTCATCACCCCCGCCCGCCTGCTGCCCTGGTCCGGCCCGGAGGGCAGGCCCTGCTACCTGATCGGCGACGCGACGGGCCCGGTATCCCGGGTCGCCGACGCCATGGAGTCCGTACAGCTCGGCATGGGCGGCGAACTACTCACATACGCGCGAGGCATGCTCGCGGACGCTCCCGAGGGCGAACTCCGCTACCTCGCGCAGAGGTTGACGGAGGCGTTGCAGGACGCGCTGCGGGTGGCGGAGAGCAGGGGTCACAGGCTGCGCTGAGGTGGATGGGTTGCAGGGAAATCCCGGCGGGAGGGACTGCCGCCGGGATTTACCTGCAACGGACGGCCAGCCAAGCCGCCCCCCTACCCCCGCTCGAAGCCGTAGCTCCGCTCCACCTTGGCAACATGGACGACGTACCGCTCGTACCACTCGGCGCGCCCCCGCTTCTGCGCCGTACGGTGCTCGGCGTTGCCGCGCCACTGCTTGATCGCTTCTACGTCGCGGAAGTACCCGACGGTGATGCCGAGCCCGCCGGGCGTCCGCGCGGAGTCCATCCCCAGGAAGCCGGGAACAGAGGCGACGATCTCGTCCATACGCTCGCCGGTCTCGTCGTAACCGTCGTCGGAGTCGGTCCGCAGGGAGGTGAACACGACGGCGTAGTAAGGGGGTTCGAAGTTCTGGACAGGTCTGACGGATTCGGATTGATCACTCATGCCCCCACCCTCAACCGCCCCCACCAGCCTGTCCACCCTCGCCCGCCCTTCATTGCCGTACGGGCAGAGAGACTTGACCATTCGGTCAGCCAAGAAGGTACGCGGTCCTCGGTCCCGGAAAAGGTCAGAAAAGCCCGCCCTGGATCGCCGGGATCTCCCGCACCGGCACACTCGTGTGCGTTGCCTCCCCCGGCCCCTCCAGTCGCCAGCCCCGCAGCAGTCGGCTGTCCAGGACGAGCAGGCGGTCGGCGTTGGTGAGGTAGATGTCCGGGCCCGCCACCGCCACGACGTCGCCCAGCACCACCCCACCGTCTACGAGTTCCGTCACCGCGTGGCCCGCGTCGCCCGCGAGGCGGTCAAGGCCGAACGTCTCGCCGTGGTCCACGACAGCCGCCCGCAGCCGTTCCAGCGACTCCGGCCAGCCTTCGAGCGCGAGGGCGAAGCCGTGGAGTGCCTCCAGTTCGCGTCGGCGCTCCTCCGCGCCCGGCAAGGTCGCCCGCACGGCACGCTTCCTCGCGTACGAGATCCGGTCCGGCACCCCGAGGGCCACCCGCAGCAGCTCCTCGGCCCGGCGCGCCGCCATCAGAGGCCCGCGCCCCAGCCAGGCGAAGGCCATCGCTCCCTGTTCGAGGAGCCGGGCGGAGCCTCGTTCCTCTCGGGTGATCCCCACCTTGAGCAGCTCAGCGCCGAACCACGCCAAGTACACGCGGTACGTACGCGGATCGTCGGCGATCGTGTCGGCGGCCACCGAATGCGCACGGTCGAGGCGCGCGCACTCCGCGCACCGGGCCTGCGTCCCCCGCGCCGGGACCGGGGCGGCCACCGGGCAGGGGTTGCCCCGGGCCCCCACGCACCCCCTGTGGCCCAGCGCGCGGAAGCCCACGCGCCGACCCACGACCAGCGGACTGACGGCGTCCCCCCGCTCCCACACGAGCACGGGCCGTGCGCCGTCCGCACCGTCCGCCCAGCTCAGCCCCGCACTGCGCCACTCCATGCCCACAGTCTCGCGCAGCCCGGCGCCCCTACTGCTCCGCCCGCTCCGTCTGCCGAGGGCGGCCCGTCGCCGCGGCCACCACTCCCGTCAGCCACAGCAGCACGGCCACCACAGCGGCCGACGTACTGGACGACGCGTGCAGCGACCAGGCCCACGGCTCCGGGGTGTTGTCGCTGTCCACGCCGAGCAGCAGCGTCGGGCCGAACATGCCGAGCGGCAGCAGCCAGGCGAGCCCGCTGCCGAAGAGGCGGGCGCTGATCATGCCGAGGCCGAGGTAGCCGACGACGTTGCGGGCCGCCGAGGCGAACACCTCGGCGGTCGCGCCGGAGAGCAGCGGCAGCGCGGTCAGGCCGAGGGCGAGCACCAGCAGCAGCACCAGATACCCGCCCCGCAGGCGGCTCATCGGCTGGGCCGCGGTCTGCTCCAGGTCCGCCATCGGCGAGAAGAGCGTGGTGGCGAGGACCACCGCGTGGGCGAGCGGCACGATCTCCGCCACCGGCACGCTGAAGTCGACCAGATAGCGGAACTCCGGCACCGCAACCCGCTGCCCCGCGAACGCGGTCGCCGCGAGGGCGATCAGCAGCGCGACACCGGCCGCCCGGGGCAGGCCACGACACCGTACGAAGGCGGTCGCGGCGTTCACCGCGGCGGCTCCGGGACGGCGCGGCAGGCGCGGATGTCCCCGGCCGCCTCCTCGATCCACGCGTCCTGCTTCGCTGCCGGGGCCTCGGTGACCCGGGCGAGGACGCGGCCGAACTTCTCGCCGTAGTACTCGCCGGGCGCCCCTGCGCGGGCGCGGATGACGGCCTCGAAGAGGAACGTGTCGGGGTAGCCGCCGGTCTCCTTGAGCAGGTGGGGCTCGCAGGAGGAGGACTTGGGCTGGGGAAGGGCCGCCGCGAAGAGCGCGTCGGTCAGGTCGGCCTCGGTCTCGGCCGGCGTCATCAGGGACAGTTCGGCGGCGTCCGACGGCCGCTTCAGGCCGCTCGCGTAGAAGGCGCGGTTGAGGCCCTTCAGCGAGCCGAGCCGCGCGTCGACCGTCTTCACCGCGGCGCGGGCCTTCGGCAGGAGATGGCGGTCCTCCGGCCACAGGCACACCTTCGTGCCGCCACTGGTGGCGCAGAGCGGCTGCGCGGGCTGGGCCTTGCGCACCGCCCAGTACGAGTCGGGCGTCGGCGTACGGAAGGCCACCAGCGCCCCGCCCGCGACGACGGCCGCCACGACGAGCGCCCCGAGGGCGAGGGGCCGCGGGGTGAGCGACGCACGGCGCCGCAGCGCGGGCAGTGCGGTCAGGAGCAGCCCGAGGGCCAGGCACCAGGCGAAGGCGATCAGCATGCGCGTGGTGTTGGGCTCGAACTCCGAGCTCCAGAACTCGTCTATCGCCGGGAACAGCTTGTCCAGCGGGGTGTCGGGGACGAACGCGACGAAGACGAAGAGCCCGTACCAGAAGATTCCCGCGAAGGGAGCGACGACGCGGGACGGCAGCGCCGAACCGATCGCGACCCCCACGGCGATCTCCAGGCCCATCATCCCGGCCCCGAGCAGCAGCGGCGTCCAGGCGGGCTCGCTGACGTCACTGACCCCCGCGGTCCGCGAGAACGCGACGGCCACGAGCACCGCGTACGCGAGCAGCGCCCACAGCCACACCGCGAGCCACAGCAGCAGCGCCTGCGCCCAGCCACCGCGCGCCGCGGTGTCCGCCCAGACCCTGGTGCGGTGCCGGAAGGCGCGGCCTGCTCCCCAGGCGGCGGCCGCACTCATCACCGAGCCCATCACGATCACCGAGTAGAGCTGGACCTGGAGGCTGGTCTGGGTCCACCAACCGATCCAGTCGCTCTCGTCGGGGCTGTCGGCGGTGAAGTAGTAGACGCCGATGGCTCCCATGAGCGCGGCGGCCCACTTGGCCTCGCCGCGCCGCATCTCGGTCAGCAGCACACGCATCAGGTCGCCACCGCTTCCGTACCGGCGAGATGCAGATAACCGGCTTCCACGGCTCCCCCGTCGACTTCCTTGCCGTCCTCGCCGGTCACGCCCCCGTCCGGCAGCGCGCACAGCTCGGCGACCGTCCCCGTGAAGCGGACCGAACCTTCGAGGAGTACCGCCACCCGGTCGCACACGTGGGCGACGTCCTCGGCGAGGTGCGTGCTCATCACCACGGCGGAACGCTCGCCCAACTCCTGGATCAGCGCCCGGAATCCGACGCGCTGGGCCGGGTCGAGGCCCACGGTCGGTTCGTCGAGGAGCACCAGGGCCGGTTCGTTGACCATGGCCTGGGCGATGCCGACGCGGCGCAGCATGCCGCCGGACAGGGCGCCCATCTTCCGGTCCGCGTGCTTCTCCATCTGGACCAGGCGCAAGGCGTCGCGGGCCCGCTCCCGCCGCTCGCCCGCAGGCACCTTGCGCAGCCAGGCCGCGTACTCGGTGAACTCCTGGACGGTGAAGCGGGGATAGAACCCGAAGGACTGCGGGAGCACCCCGATCCGCTGCCGGATCCGCTGCACCCGCGCCCGCCCCGGCGCTTCGTCACCGAGGAGGGTGACGGAACCGGACTTGGGTCTGCGAGCCGTGCTGAGCAGCGACAACAGGGTGCTCTTCCCCGCCCCGTTGGGGCCGAGCAGTCCGGTGACGCCGGAGGGAAATTCGAGGGACACGTCGTCGAGGGCGACCGTGGAGCCGTACTGGACGGTCACGGCCGCGACCGCCGCGACCGGCTGGGAGCCGGTCGCGGCGGCGCTCTTGCTGATGGTCACGTGATTCCTGATCAGTTCTGGGCGTTCACGAATCAGTTCTGGGCGTTCACGTAACCGTAGGCCCGGCTGCCGGGAATCCCGGCCCAGGTGGCCTTGGTGTAGTACTTGCCACTGGTGCTGGTGCCCTTGTAGCCACTGCAGCCGTACGCCTGCTTGTAGCTGCGGGAGGTGCCGGCGATCTTCGGGTCGGGGCGGAAGCTCTTGTCCTGGTAGATGTACGCGCTGAACGTACGGGTGTCGTTCACCGGCACATCGCCACAGGCCTTGGCGTGACCGCTGCTCTTGCCCTTCCAGCGGTCACCGTCCTCCTTGTTCCCCGCGGTGGCTATGGAGAAGGGCAGCCGGCTCCCGCTGATCTCCGCCGCCACCGCACCCACGGCCGGCACACCGATGGCGATCGCCGTCAGCGTCCCGACGACCGCGAGCTTGCGCTTCCCCGAGTACAACTTGCGCATCAAAATCCTCCAATAAAGCAGGACTTACTTGGTCGTTGATCACGCTATGTGCGGAATACGTGACTCCGGCGAGGTTCACCACAGCTGTGCCGATGATCACATCGGAGTCCGTCATGGGACGGTCATGGGAGCCTCAGGGGGCGCGGGCTAGGATCCGCAGCATGGCTCTGACCGTGAACGACGTGGACCGGTTCGAGGCCGCGAGGCCCCGCCTCGAAGCCATCGCCTACCGCCTCCTCGGATCGGCGAGCGACGCCGAGGACGCCGTGCAGGACACCTTCCTGCGCTGGCAGGCCGCCGACGTCGACCGCGTCGAGGTCCCCGAGGCCTGGCTGACGAAGGTCCTCACCAACCTGTGCCTCAACCAGCTCACCTCGGCCCGCGCCCGCCGCGAGACCTACGTGGGCCAGTGGCTGCCCGAGCCCCTGCTCGCCGGTGACCCGATGCTCGGCCCCGCCGACACCGCCGAGCAGCGCGAATCCGTCTCGTACGCGGTCCTCGCCCTGATGGAGCGCCTCTCGCCCAACGAGCGCGTGGTGTACGTGCTGCGCGAGGCCTTCGGCTACTCGCACCGGGAGATCGCGGAGATCCTCGACATCACCGAGTCCGCGGGCCAGCAGATCTTTCACCGCGCCAAGAAGCACGTCGCGGCCGGCAAGGCCCGCACCGAGATCGACGAGGCCACCGCCCAGCGCATCGTCGAGGAGTTCCTCGCAGCCGCCACCAGCGGACAGACCGAGCCGCTCGTACGGCTGCTCACGCAGGACGCCATCTCCATCGGCGACGGCGGCGGCAAGGTCCCCGCGCGCGCCAAGGCGTTCGAGGGCGCCATCGCGGTCGCGAAGTTCATGCGGGGTCTGTTCGGCAAGCCCAGCGAGGCCAAGCGCGCCATCGTCGGCGGCTCGCCCGACGTCTGGGCCGCGACGGCGAACGGCGGCCCCGCCCTGGTGGTGGCCGTCGAGGGCCGGGTCGTCGGCGTCATGTGCCTGGAGATCGCCGCGGACGGCATCGTCGCGTTCCGCAACCAGGTCAACCCCGACAAGCTCGAACGCGCGACCCGGCAGTGGGCGGCGACGGACCACGGGGAACCCCTGCTCAAGGCGTTCTGACCCCCACCACCACGATGTGACCTGCTTCACACCACACACCTGTCAGGAATCGCCGGGCTGCCCGGTTCAAGTGGCGAACCCGCTGAAGAGCTGATGACAGGAGCAGGAAAATGCAGCAGCACCGCATCGTCGTCATCGGAGCCGGATACACCGGAGCCATCGCCGCCGGACGCCTCGCCAGGCGGCTGCGCCGCGAGGACGTCGCCATCACCCTCGTGAACCCGGAGCCCGACTTCGTCGAGCGCGTCCGGATGCACCAGCTCACGGTCGGCCAGGACCTCAGGCACCGGCCCTTCAGCGAGATGTTCGCGGGCACGGGCGTCGAACTGAGGCTCGCGAAGGTCACCGCGGTCGACGTCGACCGCAAGGCCGTCTCCGTCAGCAACGCACAGGGCACCGCCGAACTGGCATACGACACCCTCGTGTACGCCATCGGCAGCGGCTGGAACACCCAGGGCGTCCCCGGTACCGCCGAGCACGCCCACGAGATCGCGAGCCGCCCCGGAGCGCTCCGGCTGCGCGAGCGCCTGGCCGGCCTCGGCGCCGGGGAGAGCGTGCTCGTCGTGGGCGGCGGCCTGACCGGTCTGGAGGCGGCGACCGAGATCGCCGAGGCCCGCCCGGACCTCGACGTCGCCCTGGCCGCCCGCGGCGGACTCGGCGACTGGCTCTCGCCCAAGGGCCGCGAGCACGTGCGGAAGGTCTTCGCCGGGCTCGGCATCACCGCGTACGAGCAGACCGCCGTCACCGGCGTACGGGCCGACCAGGTCACCACGGCCGACGGAGAGGTCATCCCGGCCGCGGTCACCGTATGGACCACCGGCTTCGCGGTGCACCCGATCGCGGAGGCCACGGCCCTGGAGGTCACCGACACCGGCCAGATCGTGGTGGACCGCAGCATGCGCTCGGTCTCGCACCCGGACGTGTACGCGATCGGCGACGCGGCCATGGCGATGGGCCCCGGCGACAAGCCGCTGCGGATGTCGTGCGCCACCGGCACCCCCATGGCCTGGCAGGCCGCCGACGCCATCGCGGCCCGCCTGACCGGCCAGAAGGTCCCGAAGACGCCGATGCGCTACTTCAACCAGTGCATCTCGCTGGGCCGCAAGGAGGGCCTGATCCAGTACGTCACCGCCGACGACCGCTCGGTCAACGCGGCCCTGACAGGACGCCTCGCCGCCCTCTACAAGGAACTGATCTGCAAGGGCGCGGCCTGGGGCGTCGCCAACCCCCTGCTCGGCATGCCGGCCCGCCGCCGCCCGGTGACCCAGCCCCCGACCAGCCGCCCGACCAGCCCGGCCGCTCCGGCCGAGGCCACGGCAGCCTGACCGGGCACCGCCCCCGCACCCGGTGCGGGGGCCGCCCCCGGACAACGCGAAAGGCCCCCGGCGAACCGGGGGCCTTTCGACTGTGTGCACTCGGCAGGATTCGAACCTGCAACCTTCTGATCCGTAGTCAGATGCTCTATCCGTTAAGCTACGAGTGCTTGATTTTTCTGTTTTCTGTCTTCGCTTCCCGGCCTTTCGGCCCGTTCGCGGCGACAGGAAGAACATTACATGACCGCCGCCGCCATGTGAAATCCGTTAGCCGCACCGCTTGCGACCTGCGGAAACGTTCCTCATGAGCAGGAAGCGCCGAAGCCCCGGTCCATCAGGACCGGGGCTTCGGATCTTGCAGCGGAGGCGGAGGGATTTGAACCCTCGATGGGATTTAAGTCCCAAACCGCATTAGCAGTGCGGCGCCATAGACCGGACTAGGCGACGCCTCCAGCTTGCACTCCGGCGCGAGCGCGGGGGTGCGTTGCAGATGATGACACAGCCGGGCGGCGTGTCACCAATCGCGGCTTCCAAGGTACTAGTCGGGCGGCCCGCAGGGCAAAGCATCTTTCCGTGCCCATGGCTCTGTGGGCACGGCTACGTGGGCACGGCTACGTGGGCACGACTCCGCGCCCGCAACTCCGTGCCCATGACTCCTGCCCGCAACGTCGCGGCGTCAACGGCGTTAGACGCGGTAGAGCCCGTACGTGTTCGCGTACCCGGTACCCCGCACCCAGTGGAGCCCCGTCATGCTGCGCCGTCTCGTCCTCACCGCCGCCGCCTCCGTCGCCGCGCTGTCCGTCGCGCCCGCCGTCGCCCATGCCGACATGGGGCCGCTGCCCCTGCCCACGCCGGTGACGGAGTCGACCCCCAACCGGCTCACGGTGGAGGTCACCGACACCGGGAACGGCCGGGACGGGAAGTTCGAGCTGGAGTGCCACCCGGCGGGCGGCACGCACCCGCAGGCCAAGGACGCGTGCGCGAAGCTCGACGAGGGCACCTGGGGCACCGACACGTTCGCGCCCACGCCGGCCGACTCGAACTGCACCATGCAGTACGGCGGCCCCGCCACCGCGCACATCACGGGGACGTGGAACGGACGGCCCGTCGACGCGACGTACAACCGCAGCAACGGATGCGAGATCTCCCGGTGGAACCGGCTCGTCCCGGTGCTGCCCGAGACCGGCGCCTGACTCCGCCGATCCGTTCCGGCCACTTCCGGCCACTTCTGAATCGGTTCCCGGCCACGGCGAAAACCGCCCGGCCGGGACCTCGTCGTGACCAGGCGGTACGGAAGCCACACATCTTCTGCGTGCGACCTCCCTCTCATCCGGCGTCGCGCGCACAACCACTCCCCGTAGACTCCCTCCCGTGACACGCCGCGGGCCGCGGGGCAAGATGGCCTGGGCGAGTCGGCAAGCAGCAGTAACCAGGGAGGAAGCGTCGTCGTGAGCAGCAGGCCATCCCGAGGCGCTGCTCGCCTCGCAGCCATACTCGACGCGCTCCCGGACGCGCTGGTCCTCGTGAACGCGAACGGGACCGTCGTGAACGCGAACGCGATCGCGCTGGAGGCGTTCGAGGCACCGGGCACAGCCCTCGTGGGCCGCGGGCTCCTCGATCTGTTGCCGGAGTTCGACTCCCGGCTCATTCCCGGATCGATGCGCAGGCCCGAATCCATCGACGAGCGCGGGCGCACGAAGCCCACGCGGATGGTCGCGCGCCGCACGGACGGCAGCGAGTTCCCCGTCGAGGTCACCAGCTCGAACCTCGAGGACATCCGGGACGCCTACGACAATTACGGCTACACCGGCGACGAGTTGCTCATGCTCGTCGTACGCGACCTTTCGGGCGCCGTGGACACCGAGGCCGAACTCGCGCGTTCCCAGCGGCAGACCGAGATGATCCTGCGCGCCGCCGCGGAGGGTGTCGTCGGGACGGACACCGAGGGGCGGGTCGTCCTCGTCAACCCCGCCGCCGCGCAGATACTGGGCTTCAGGGCCAGCGACCTCGGCGGGCAGCAGCTGCACCATCTGGTGCTCCACTCGCGCGCCGACGGCGAGCCCTTCCCGTACGAGGAGTCCCCCCTCGCCGACACACTCCGCTCCGGGCGCAAGCACCGGGTGCGCGGGCAGGTGTTGTGGTCCAAGAGCGGCGACCGGGTCGCCGTCGACCTGACGACAGCCCCCGTGCGGGACGGCGATCAGCTCGTCGGCGCGGTCATGACGTTCACCGACCGGCGGCCCTACGACGCGCTGGCCGAGGAGCACGAGGCCGCCCTCGCGGCGCACGCGCAGGAGATGCAGGCCGCGACCGAGCGGCGCACCGAGGAGCTGCGCGCGGCGACCGAGCGGCACGCGGCCGAACTCGCCGCCGCCGCCGAGCAGCGCGCCGAGGAGATCGCCGCCGAGCAGGAGCGGTACGCGGCGCTCGCCGAGCGCGAGAAGGACCGGTTCGAGGAGCTCGCCGAGCGCGAGAAGGCGCGGTACGACGCGCTGGCCGCGCGGCACGAGCAGCTGCTCGCCGTGCTCGGTTCGTCGTTGCGTGGCCCGCTCGACGAGCTGCGGCGCGAGCTGTCTGCTCTCGCGGCGGACGACGCCGGGCAGTTGTGGCCCGAGGCGAATCAGGTGCTTCACCACCTCTCGGCTGGATACGCGCGCATCACCACCCTTGTCGACAATGTCCTCGGCTTCCAGTTGCTCGACTCGGGCGCGGACGAGCTGTCGCGCGCGAAGGTCATGCTCGACGCCGTCGTCGCGAGCGGTGTGGAGGGCGCGGTCGAGCTGATCGGGCCCGGACGCGCGCAGTTCGCGGTGCACGCGCCGCCGATCGAGGTCGAGGTGGACCCGGGGCGGCTCGCCACGGCGCTCGCCCACCTGGTCGCCGACGTGGCGGGCATCGACGCCACGGGCAACGCACGGGCCGGGGCGGCCCCTTCGGCCGTGGCCCCCGGTGGGTACGTGGACTCGACGGTGGTCGTGGCCGCGGCCCAGCGCGGCGAGGTCGTCCGCATCGAGGTGCGGGGGCCGTACGCCGGGGGAGACCCGGTGCACGAACCGATCGTCCGGGGCATCGTGCGGGCGCACGGCGGCGTGCTGCAGACGCACGAGGTGCCGGGGATGAGCGGCAACGCGTACGTACTTGAGGTGCCGATCGGTGCGGGGGGCGGGACCGTTGCGCCCGCGCCCGCGCCTGCGGTTGCGGATGGCGCGGACGGTCCTGTCGGTTCTTCGGTCGTGGTGCCCGCGCAGGCTTCGCCTGCGACGGGTGGCGGGCGGCGCCGGGCGCGGCGGGCGGCTGGTCCCTCCGTCGACTCGTTCCTGGAGAGTGCGGTTGCCGACGGGGTTTCCGCCGGGGCTTCCGACGGTGGGACTTCGGGGGGTGCCGTCCCCGAGGGGGGCTCGGCTTCTCCCAGTGGGACCGGGCGGCGTCGGGGTCGGCGGGCGGCGGAGGCTGCTGGGGCTGCCGAGGGGCAGGCCCACGCGGAGGGCGCGGCTCAGGGCACGGCTTCGGCTGAGGTGCCGGTGGCTTCGGAGGCGTCGGCGCTGGGCGCGGGTACGCAGGCTGCCGGTGGTACGGGGCGGCGGCGCGGGCGGCCGAGCGCTGCGGAGGGCCTTGGGAGTTCCGTGCATTCCGTGGGCTCCGTCGTGACTGCCGCTGAGCATGCTGCCGGGTCCGCTGCTCTGGGGGAGACGGTGCCGCCGCAGGGCGTACCGGTTCCCGCGGGAGGGGTGGCCCCTGCCGCTTCCGGGCAACGGGCTCGACGGAACGACGACCAACTGGCGTTGCCGCCCGCTCTGCCTTCGGGCGACGCCTCCGGGAGCGGTGCTTCCGGGAGCGGTGCTTCCGGGGCCGGGACGGCTGTGGCGGTCGCCGGTGACCCGGGCGAGGGCTCGCCCCGTCCGACGGGGCGGCGTCGCCGTGCGCTGGCCGCCGCCAAGGAGCGGGCCGCCGCCGAGGAGGCACCCAGCGGGCGCGTCTTCGCGCTGCCGCCGGCCTCTGCGGACCAGGACGACACGGGGCAGCACGAAGCGGCCCTGCACCACCCGGCCGACGACCACACCCCGCCGCAGCCGCACCCCGCGGACGCCCCGACGGGCCGCCGCCGGTCGCGTGCGGCACAGGGTCAGGGTCAGCAGGGGCTGGAGCAGGGCCAGGGCCAGGGCTTGGGTCAGGGCTTGGGTCAGGGTCAGCAGGGGCTGGAGCAGGGGGCGGCGCCCTCTGTCGCTGCTGCCGCTTCCGCTTCCGCCGCGCCGGGGGCGCCTGTCGCTCCCGGAGCGCCCGCACCCGCACCCGCGCCCGCCGGTCCTGCGGGGGGCGCGCAAGGTACGCCGCCCGCCGGTGTTCCCTCACAGCCCACGACGTACGCCGAAGGCACTCCGGCACGCGGCGTCCACACGCCCGGCAGGGGTGTCGCACTCCCGCCCGAGCGCGGGACCCAGGGCGGGCGGGCCGCGCAGCCGCTGCCCGCCGAGGCCGCGCCCGGCGACCCCAACTCGACGCAGGGGCGCTCGATCAGCGTGCGCACGCTCGGGCAGGGCGTGCCCTTCGGCCAGCAGATCTCCGAGCAGCAGCAGCGCCGTCTCGGGCTTCAGGGGAGGGGGCAGGTTCCGGGAACTCCGGGTACTCCGGGTACTCCGGGTACTCCGGGTACTCCGGGTACTCCGGGTACTCCGGGTACTCCAGGAACGCCGGGTACTCCAGGAACGCCGGGTGCCGCAGGTGCTCCGGTAGCTCCGGGCACTCCGGCTGCACCGGCTGCACCGGCTGCACCGGTGACAGCACCGCAGCCTCCGCAGGCGCCCCCGGCCCAGCAGGCCCCACAGCCCGCTCCGGCACCGCAGCCCGCCCCTGCCCCGCAGCCGCCCACCGCCGGACCGCTCCCTGAGCAGGCGCCCGCCCAGCCTGCCCAGCCCGCAGCTCCCGCGGCGCCCCCGGCTCCCGGTCAGACGCAGTCCCACACCCTCGGCGGAACCCAGGGCGGAACCCAGGGCGGTTCCCTCGGTGGCTCCGTGGGAGGTTCGGGGCGGCGGCGCAGGCTGTCCACTCCCCCCGCCCTCGCGGGCGATGACCGCCCCGAGGCCGCGGCGCGCCCGCACCCCCAGGCGCAACCGGCCCACCCGCAGTCCCGTATCGCCTCCTCCAGCGAGGGCGCGGGACGGGCGTACGCCATCGGCGCCCCGGACGAGAACGCCGACGAGGGCCCGGAGCCGCTGGACGGCCCCGGCGGCGCCGTCGAGGTCGCCAACCGGCCCCAGCCGCAGCCCATGGACGACGAACTGCCGCCCGAGCCGCTGGACAACCCGCGCCGCCTGCTCGTCTGGCCCGCGCCCGACGTCACCACCCAGCAGGCGCTGAGCGACCGCGGCTACCGTCCCGTCATCGTGAACTCCCGCGAGGAGGTCGACGCCCAGATCGCGGCGTTCCCCGCGGCCCTGTTCGTGGACCCGCTGACCGGACCGATCACGCGTACGGCCCTGCAATCGCTGCGCACAGCCGCCGTGGCCGCCGAGGTTCCCGTGCTCGTCACGGCGGGCCTCGGCCAGGCGACGCGCGAGGCGGCGTACGGCGCCGACCCCGCCGTACTCCTGAAGGCCCTCGCGCCCCGCGACAGCGAGCAGCACCCGCCGCGTGTCCTGCTCATCGAGGAGCACGAGGAGATCGCGCTCGCCCTGACCGCGACGCTCGAACGGCGTGGCATGCAGGTCGCGCGGGCGGAGAGCGACGCGGACGCGGTGACGCTCGCGGCGCAGATGCGGCCGAACCTGGTGGTGATGGACCTGATGCAGGTGCGCCGTCGCCGGGCCGGGATCATCGACTGGCTGCGTGCGAACGGTCAGTTGAACCGCACCCCGCTCGTCGTCTACACCGCCGCCGTCGACGAGACGGAGCTGCCGCGGCTCGCGGCGGGGGAGACGGTGCTGTTCCTCGCGGAGCGGTCGACGAGCACCGAGGTGCAGGGCCGCATCGTGGACCTGCTTGCGAAGATCGGCACGAACTAGCCCTCCGGCCTTCGGACATGCGCGTTGCGCCGCTCCCCCGGCTGAGGGGGAGCGGCGCAACGCGTCTGCCGTCAGAGCTTGGTGACGTCCAGTTCCCCGGCCGCGTACTGCTTGCGCAGCACCTTCTTGTCGAACTTGCCGACACTCGTCTTGGGCACGGCCGGCACGATCGCCCAGCGCTCGGGCAGCTGCCACTTGGCGATGGTGCCCGCGAGGAAGTCGCGCAGGGCGGCGTACTCGAGGTTCGCGCCCTCCTTCAACACGACCGTGGCGAGCGGGCGTTCGCCCCACTTGTCGTCGGGGACGGCGACGACGGCCGCCTCCGCGACGTCCGGGTGGGCCATGATCGCGTTCTCCAGTTCGACGCTGGAGATCCACTCGCCGCCCGACTTGATGACGTCCTTGGCGCGGTCGGTGAGCGTCAGGAAGCCGTCCGGGCTGATCACGCCGACGTCGCCGGTCTTCAGCCAGCCGTCCGCGCTGAACTTGTCCTCGGGCTTGAGCTCCTCGCCGCCCGCGCCGCCGTAGTACGCGCCCGCGATCCACGGCCCGCGCACCTCCAGCTCGCCCGCGGACTCGCCGTCCCAGGGCAGGTACTCGCCGCCGGGGCCGACCAGGCGGGCCTCGACGCCGGTCGGGAAACGGCCCTGGGTGAGGCGGTAGGCGAACTCGTCGTCGGTACCGAGGGCCTTGGCCGGCGGGCGGGCGACCGTGCCGAGCGGGGAGGTCTCCGTCATGCCCCAGGCGTGGCAGACCCGCATGCCCAGCTTGTCGAAGGCCTCCATCAGCGAGGGCGGGCAGGCCGAGCCGCCGATGGTGACCTGGCCGAGCGAGCTGACGTCGCGCGGCTTCGCGGTGAGTTCGGCGAGCAGCCCCTGCCAGATGGTGGGGACGGCGGCCGCGTGCGTGGGCCGCTCGGTCTCGATCATCTCGGCGAGCGGGGCGGGCTGCAGGAAACGGTCCGGCATCAGCATGTTCACGCCGGTCATCAGCGTCGCGTGCGGCAGGCCCCAGGCGTTGACGTGGAACTGCGGGACGACGACGAGCGTGGTGTCGGCGTCCGTCAGGCCCATCGACTCGCTCATGTTGACCTGCATCGAGTGCAGGTAGATGGAGCGGTGGGAGTAGACGACGCCCTTGGGGTCTCCGGTGGTGCCGGAGGTGTAGCACATGGCTGCGGCCGTACGTTCGTCCAGCTCAGGCCAGTCGTACGCCGTGGGCTTGGCGGCGATCAGGTCCTCGTACTCGTGCACCCGCGCCTGGATTCCGGCCAGCGGCGAACGGTCGCCGGGGCCCGAGACCACCAGGTGTTCGACGGTCGGCAGCTGCGGGAGGAGGGGCGCGAGCAGCGGGATGAGGGAGCCGTTGACGATGATCACGCGGTCGGCCGCGTGGTTCACGATCCAGGTCAGCTGGTCGGCGGGCAGCCGGAGATTGAGGGTGTGCAGCACGGCGCCCATACAGGGGACCGCGAAGTAGGCCTCGACGTGCTCGGCGTTGTTCCACATGAAAGTGGCGACTCGCTCGTCGCCGTCGACGCCGAGGTCCTCGCGCAGCGCGTGCGCCAGCTGGGCGGCTCGTTCGCCGATCTCGCGGAAGCTGCGGCGCTGCGGGGTGGACTCGCCGGTCCACGTGGTGACCTGCGACGACCCGTGCACGGTCGTCCCGTGCCGGAGGATGCGGGTGACGGTCAGTGGTACGTCCTGCATCGTGCTCAGCACGGCGTCCTCCCGATGGGCGCGCGGCATTCATCCAGGGCGGCTCCCGGATGACCTACCTGGCAGTAGGGCTCGCCAGATTCTTGCCGCATACCGCACGGTATGTCACTAGGTCGGGAGAAGAAAGGTCCCACCCGTGACCACGCTGTCACCGACCACGGCACCGGCGGTCCGGGAACTCAGCGGACCGGCGTGAGCGGACCGAGGTCAGCGGACCGGTGTGAGCGGACCGAGGTCAGCGGACCGGTGTGAGCGGACCGAGGTCAGCGGACCGGCGTGAGCGGACCGAGGTCAGCGGACCGGCGTGAGCGGACCGAGGTCAGCGGACCGGCGTGAGCTCCGGGTCCTCGCGCAGCTTGCCGAGCGCACGCGACACCGCGCTCTTGACCGTGCCGATCGACACCCCGAGCACCTCGGCGGTCTGGGCCTCGCTCAGATCCTCGTAGTACCGCAGGACGACCATCGCCCGCTGCCGCGCGGGCAGCTTCATGATCGCGCGCCACATCGCGTCCCTGAGCACCTGCTGCTCGGCCGGGTCCGCGACCGGCGTCACCTCGGGCTCGGGCAGCTCTTCACACGCGAACTCGTCGACCTTGCGCTTGCGCCACTGCGAGGTCCGGGTGTTCAGGAGGGCCCGGCGCACGTACCCGTCGAGCGCCCGGTGGTCCTCGATCCGGTCCCACGCGACATAGGTCTTGGTGAGGGCGGTCTGCAGCAGATCCTCGGCATCGCTGGGATTCGCGGTCAGCGAGCGCGCGGTGCGCAGCAACACGGGCTGACGTGCCCGGACGTACGACGCGAACGACGGATACGCCGAAGGACTCGCTGTCCGCGTCGCGGCCTTCGATGCGCTGGTGCACATGGGCACCATGGATACGGTCATGGCTCCACGCTAGAAGCGCCCCCTACTTCAGCGGATCGGCCGCAGGTCCCTAAGCCGTGTCCGCCTCAGGTTGTACGCGGGGTGGTAGCCCCACCTCCTGAAGGTGGAGGAGGCGGAGCACACCCCTGAGGGTTCATCCCTGAGAGGGTCGCGCTCCCGGCCCGCGCGTGCCCGCCCAAGGACTAGCCGACGCGGGCCACCGGCGCGTGCACGAGATTCCTGTCGATCTTGAGCGTGCGCCCGCCGTGCCTCTCCTTCACGTTGCCCGCGTACTGGTGAATGCGCCGCTCAGGGCGCCACGCGTCGCGCCGCAGCACCGGCTCGCGGTACAGGTGCGGCCGCGTGTGCCAGCGCGCGAACCACATCACCGACGGCAGATCCCGCACCCCCGCCCGCCGCGCCGTCTCCATGTGCCGTACGCCGGAACTCGCACTGCTGTAGAAGCCCGGAACGTACCCGAACCTGCGCACCTCACGGTTCCACGCCCGCACGAACGCCAGGGTGCCGTGCGCGCACCACTTCTGACGGTAGGTGTACGACTCCATGTCCAGGTAGAGCGGGCTGAGCCTCCTCATCCCGAGTGCCCTCGCCTTTCGTACCGCGTCACGTCCCTCCTGTGTCCCCTGCCGCACGGGGTACCGCCCCATGCGGACGTTCTTCTTGTGCTTCGCCGTCACGCAGGGCGACTGCGAACCGACGTACACCGGCAGCACCTTCCACCCCTGCGCCCGCACCGTGCGCATCCAGGCCCGGCTCAGGTTCGGCTGGCGCTTGCAGGCCCGGCCTCTGCCCGCGTAGTAGACGCCGACCGCCCCGTAGTTGGAGGACTTCCAGCGGCGCATCGTGTCGGCGGACGGAGCGAGGCAGGTGTCGAAGGCCCGCCCGCGGAAGGTCGACACCCCGGCCGGCCACCCGACGGAGGCAGCCGGGTCAGCCGGAGCCGGTGGGGTCGGCGGCGCGGCTGGGGCAGCCGGAGCCGGAGCGGCTGGGGCAGCCGGAGCCGGGACGGCGGCGGCGAGGGTCGCGGAGAGGGTGGCGGAGACGACAAGTCCCATCATCAGCTTTCGGCAGCTCATACGCCGAGTGAAGGGCCCAGAGCCTCCGCCGTGCCCGGGACACGCGCCGCGTTCAGCCGTCCGCCGCCAGAATCAACCCTGATGTAGGGACACCGGTGCCCGCGGTGACCAGCGTGCGCGCCGCGCCCGGTATCTGATTCACGGCCGTGCCGCGCACCTGCCGGACCGCCTCCGCTATGCCGTTCATCCCGTGCAGATACGCCTCCCCGAGCTGCCCTCCGTGCGTGTTCAGCGGCAGCGTCTCCCCGGCCACGAAGTCCGCCGCCTCACCCGGCCCGCAGAAACCGAACTCCTCCAGCTGCATCAGCACGAACGGAGTGAAGTGGTCGTAGAGGATGCCCACGTCGATGTCCCCGGGCGCGAGCCCGGAGCTGCGCCACAACTGCTTCGCCACCACACTCATTTCCGGCAGCCCGCTCAGGTCGTCGCGGTAGAAACTCGTCATCTGCTCCTGCGCCCGGCCCGCCCCCTGGGCCGCCGCCGTGATCACCGCCGGCGGCTTCGGCAGATCGCGGGCCCGCTCCACGTTCGTCACGACGATGGCCTGCCCGCCGTCGGTCTCCTGGCAGCAGTCCAGGAGCCTGAGCGGCTCGACGATCCAGCGCGAGGCGGCGTGGTCGGCGAGCGTGATCGGCTTCCCGTGGAAATAGGCCGCCGGGTTGGTTGCCGCGTACTTCCGGTCGGTGACCGCCACATGGCCGAAGGCATCGGAGGTGAGGCCGTAGGTGTGCAGATAGCGCTGGGCCGCCATCGCCACCCAGGAGGCGGGGGTCAGCAACCCGAACGGCAGGGACCAGCCGAGCGCCGCCCCCTCCGCCGACGGCTCCCGGTGCTGCACGCCCGAACCGAAGCGGCGGCCCGACCGTTCGTTGAACGCGCGGTAGCAGACGACGACTTCGGCCACCCCGGTCGCCACCGCCAGCGCCGCCTGCTGCACGGTCGCACAAGCGGCACCACCGCCGTAGTGGACGCGCGAGAAGAACGACAGCTCCCCGATGCCGGCCGCCTGCGCGACGGTGATCTCCGGATTCGTGTCCATGGTGAACGTGACCATGCCGTCCACGTCGGCGGGACTCAGCCCGGCGTCGTCGAGCGCGAGGCCCACCGCCTCCACGGCGAGCCTGAGCTCACTGCGCCCCGACTCCTTGGAGAACTCGGTGGCTCCTATCCCGGCCACGGCGGCCTTCCCGCCGAGGAGGTCACGCGTACGTACGCTCATGCCGCGCCCCCTGCCGAGGCCCCGCCGTGTTCCTTGCCTCTTCCCCCACCCGGCACGGTGACCGTGACCGTGCCGGTGGCGTGCTTGCCCATGCCGTTGGCACCGACCACCCTCACCGTGGCCGTGTCCCCGTCGACCTGCTCCACGGAGCCGGTCAACACCATCGTGTCCCCGGGGTAGTTGGGCGCCCCGAGACGGATCGCCACCTTGCGGAGGACCGCACCGGAACCGAAGTGGTCGGTGATGTACCGGCCCACCAGGCCGTTCGTGGTCAGGATGTTCATGAAGATGTCGGGGGACCCCTTCTCCTGCGCCGCCACGGCGTCGTGATGAACGTCCTGGTAGTCCCGCGAGGCGATCGCACCGGAGACGATCAGTGTCCGGGTGACCGGGATGGTGAGCTCCGGCAGCTCGTCCCCGACCCGCACGACTTCTCCTCCCTTTGCTGCGGCTTGCTGGTTAGCTGTGGCGCGCTGTCTCGCTGCGGCTTGTTGACTTGCTGCGGCTTGCTGGCTTGCTGCGGCTTGCTGTCTCCCGATCACGTCGTCCCGTCCCCCGTCATGTCGCCCCTCCTCCTGCCTGGGTGTCGCCCCCGTCATGCCGCCCCCTCGCGCGAGGCCTGCGGCGCCTGCGGGCCCCCGACCTGTGGGCCCTGCGCGTCCTGCGCGATCAAATCCCCCATTTCTGCCAGCACTTCGCTGCCGCACCCCAGGTACGCGTCCAGCTGCCGCCCCCACAGGAAGTGCCGGTGCACCGGATGGTCGAGGTCGGCGCCCATGCCTCCGTGCAGATGCTGGCCCGCGTGCACGACACGCTTTCCGCCCTCCGATGCCCACCACGCGGCGGTCAGCGCATGGGTGCCGTACGCCAGGCCCGCGTCGCGCCGCCACGCCGCCTCGTACGCCGTGACCCGTATCGCCTCGGTGTCCATATGGGCGTCCGCCGCCCGGAGTTGGACTCCCTGCTTGGCCGCGAGAGGGCGTCCGAACTGCTCCCGCTCGTTCGTGTGCGCCACCGCGCGGGCCAGCGACCCCGCGCACACCCCGGCCTGCAGTCCCGCGAATGCGGTCCGCGCGCTCGCCAGGACGTCCTCGTACGCCCCGCCTCCTCCTATCCGCTCCCCGGGTGTCCCGTCCAGGACCAACCGCCCCGCCGCCCACGGCGCGGTCAGTTCCACGGGCTCGGTCTCCGCGTCGGCCACCCGCACCCTCCACAGGCTGTGGCCGCCCCGCGTCTCCGGCTCACGCACCGCCACCAGGGCCTCCGTGGCATCCCGCAACCACGGCACCCAGGGCACCACCCCGGTCAGCGTTCCCGTCAGCTCTCCGGCGGGCACCCCGGCCAGCCCGCCAGTCGCCCCGGACTCCCCAGCTGACCCGGCCGACCCGCCCCCCGGCGCCCCCTCCGCGACGGCCACCACGCCACCCCGCGCCGGAAACGCCCCGGCCGCCACCGCCGTACCGTCCCGCAGTCCCGGAAGCAATCGCCCCCGCTGCTCCTCCGTGCCGTGCGCGGCCACCGCGAGCACCCCATAGACGCAGCTCGCCGCGAAGGGGACCTGGGCCGTCGTCCTCCCCTGCTCCTCCAGCAGCAGCACGAGGCCGAGCAGCCCGACCTCCTCCACCGCACCCAGCAGCCCCGCCGCGCACAGCGCCTTCCACAGCTCGGCGTCCGACTCCGGCCCCGCCGCCGTGAGCCGCTCGGGCGTGGCCAGGTCGCCGAAGATCTCGGCGGCGAGGTCCCGTGCCGCGGCCTGCTCCTCCGTGGGTGTGAAGTCCATGTCAGACCTCGCCCCCCGCCATGCTCTCGACCGCCCGGAACACGGGGAGCTTCAATTCCGCGTCCAACCGCTGGAATTCGAGCCGGACCGGCTGCCCGATCCGCACTTTGTCGCTGGGCACCCCCACCACATTGCTGACCATGCGCACGCCTTCCGCCAGGTCGATGAGCCCGACGGCGTACGGGGGATCGAAGGCCGGGAAGGGCGGGTGGTGCATGACGACGTACGAATAGACCGTGCCCTCGCCGCTCGCCTCGACCGTGTCCCACACGAGCGACCCACAGGCGTTGCAGCCCGGCAGCCAGGGGAAGCGCAGTGTCCGGCAGCCCCCGCAGCGCTGGATGAGGAGCTGATGCCGGGCCACGCCTTCCCAGAACCCCGCGTTGTCCCGGTTGATCACCGGGCGGGGCCGCTTGTCCCGGGATTTCTGCCGCGCGGGTGCGTATTTGAGGATGCGGAAGCGGTGGGTCCCCGCCGGCTCTCCGCCCGCTCTGACGTCCATCCGGGTCGTGACGAAATGGCCCGTGCCCAGTTTGGTCGTCTTGCGCTCCGAGACCGATTCGATGACCGCGTCGAAGGTGATCTCGTCCCCCGGCCGCAGCGGCCGCAGATACTCCTGCTCGCAGTCCGTCGCGACGACGGAGGTGTATCCCGCGCCGTCCAGGAGCGCGAACAACTCGTCGTACGCGGCCGAACGCCCTTGGTGCCCGGAGAGCCCGCCCATCGTCCAGGCCTGGAGCATCGTCGGCGGCGCGATCGGATCCGCCCCCGTATAAGCCGGGTTCGTGTCGCCCATGGCCTCGCACCAGTGCCGGATCATCGGTTCGTTGACCGGGTCCTTGCCCTCGCCCGAGGTGGCGGCCGCCCGCCCCTCGAAGACCTTCAGCGCCTCGTACGAAAGATCGGTCATCGCCGTCCCCTCCGCATGCCGAGGCGCATCGCCGCCACGATCTCCCGCTGCACCTCGCTCACCCCGCCCCCGAACGTATTGATCTGTGCCGCCCTGTTCATCCGCTCCAACTCCCCCTCAGCCGCTGCCCCGAGCGTCAGGGAGCCGGGTGAACCGGACCGGACCAGACCCGCGTCGCCCGTGACTTCCTGACATATTCGGTACACCTCCACCGCCGATTCGGTTCCCGCGAACTTCACGCCGCTCGCGTCTCCCGGCGCCAGCGCGCCCGCCCCCACATCGCCCACCAAACGCCAGTTGAGCAGGCGCGTTGCCGCCAACCGGGCCTGCGCTTCGGCCAGCCTGGACCGGACCCACGGAGCGTCAATCCGGCGCTCGCCCGTCACTGGATCGGGTGTACGGGCGAAAGCGAGGGCCGCGGCGTAGAAATCCTCGGCCTGCATGCCGATCGCCGCGAGCGCCACCCGCTCGTGGTTGAGCTGGTTGGTGATGAGCCCCCAGCCGCCGTTCTCCTCGCCGACGAGGTTCGTGGCGGGCACGCGGATTCCGTCGTAATACGTGGCCGTCGTCGTCAGACCGCCCACCGTCTCGATCGGCGTCCACGAGAACCCGGGCGCGTCGGTCGGGACGAGGATGATCGAGATGCCTTGGTGCTTGGGGGCTTCGGGGTCGGTGCGGCAGGCCAGCCAGATCCAGTCGGCGTTCTGGGCGTTCGACGTGAAGATCTTCTGCCCGTCGATGGCCCACGTGCCCCCGGGCCCGCTGTCCCCTCCGGTCTCCCCGGGCGTACCGGCGGGCCCCTCGGCCTCGCGCACCGCCCGCGTCCGCAGCGACGCCAGGTCCGTGCCCGCCGACGGCTCGCTGTACCCGATCGCGAAGACGAGGTCACCACTGAGGATGCGCGGCAGGAACCTGGCCTTCTGCTCCTCGGTGCCGTACTTCATGAGGGTCGGCCCGACGGTGTTCAGGGTGACCATCGAGACGGGCGCGCCCGCGCGGTAGGCCTCGTCGAAGAAGACGAACTGTTCGTCGGGCCCGCGCCCCTGTCCGCCGTATTCGACCGGCCAGCCGAGGCCGAGCATGCCGTCGGCCCCGATGCGCCGCAGCAGCCGGCGCTGTCCCTGAAGATCGTCGCCTTGAGGTGGCCCCCCAGGCATCAGATCGCGGAAGTAGGAGCGCAGTTCGGCGCGCAACCGCTGTTGGCGTTCGGTGGGGGCGAGGTGCACGGCGGCGGCCTCTCCTTCGCGTAAGGGCGTCGCACCGACAGTGGTTTCTGACTGTCCGTCAGAAACTGTCGGGATGTCAAGAGATCACCCCGGACACGACTGCGCGGCGGTGCAGATGCACCGCCGCGCAGAACGCCACACACCCCATCCAGCAGACCCCCGGGGAGCTGCCCCGGGGCGCCGTCACCTCACCAGAGGTGGGTGAAGTTGACGGCGATGTTCTCGTTCGACTGGTCGATCGCCGTGAACGCCGAGCCGTTCACCTGGGCGGTGTTGTTCTGGTTCGAGGCGCCTGAGCCGACGGCCTGCTGCTGCGACGTGGACGAGTTGCCGCTGTTGTTGCCGCCGACGCCGCTGCCGTTGACAGTCGCCACGCCCGCATTCGATCCGTCGTTCGCGAAGGAGCCGTTGTCGGCCGTCGCGACACCCGTGAAGAGTGCGGCAGCCAGGGGCAGGGCCGCGGCTGCAGCGATGACGCGGGCGGTACGGATGCTTACCATGTCAGTTTCCTCCGTTACGGGGGCACCCACCGGCGATGTGCCGGGAGCACCTGAAGTGCGTCTTGTTCCAAAGCAGTTGGCCGACCGCCTTGGGGGTTCTGCACGACGTCGCGAGTCCAGAGTTGCCCACCGAATCCCCGGCGAACCACCCCGGAAGCCCCAATTCCCCCGCAAGCGTGAGTACAAGTCGATAAACATGCTTCGGCCTCCCATAGGCCCTGTTCAACCCCCAAAAGCGGGCTCAAACCCAGGCACAGCACGGGCTGAGGCGCTCCGGCACAGTCAGAAGATCGGCGGGCGCGCCCGCGTTTCGTCCGCGCGCCGCGCCCGCCCCCCTTCCTTTCTTCGAACGCTTGTACGAAAATGAAGTCATGGCCACCATCGACCGCCATGCCACAGCACTCGTACTCGCGCACGCACTGTCCGCCGCCGAGCGCGGACTCGCCGTCATCCCGCTCTCCCGCACCAAGCTGCCGGCGCTCCGCTCCCCCCACCACGAGCAACCCGAAACGACCCCCTGTCACGGCGAATGCGGCCGCCCCGGACACGGCGTGTACGACGCGTCGACCGACCCCTTGCGCATCCGCGAACTCTTCGCCGCCGCGCCCTGGGCCACCGGCTACGGCATCGCGTGCGGCCTGCCCCCACACCATCTGATCGGCATCGACCTGGACACCAAGTCCGGTACGGACGCTCCGGCCGCCCTGCGGGAACTGGCGCTGCGTCACCTCTTCACGATCCCCGCCACGGTGGTCGTGGCGACCCCCAGCGGAGGCCGTCACATCTGGCTCACGGGCCCGCCCGAAGCCGTCGTCCCCAATTCCGCGGGACGCCTGGCCCCCGGCATCGACATCAGGGGCGCCGGGGGTTACCTCGTCGGCCCCGGCTCGCGCACCGAACACGGCGTCTACAGCACCGTGGCCGGCACCGCACACCTCCCCCCGGCGAGCTGCCCTCCCGCGCTGTTACGCCTGCTCACACCCCCGGCCCGCGCCCACCACCCCACGCTCCCGCAGATGCCGGCCCCGGCCCATCGAGGTCAGGGCCTGGTCCAGTTCGTCCTCGCCGCGCACGAGGGCCAGCGCAACACCCGCCTGTTCTGGGCCGCCTGCCGCGCCTACGAGAACGGCATCGGCGAATCCCTGGCCCCCGAACTCGTCTCCGCCGCGCTCCAGGTGGGCCTCACGGAGCGCGAGGCCCGCTCGACGATCGCGTCGGCGGAACGGCTGACGGGACACGCGTGACGGCGGGCCGAACATGGCGCAGTACGGGCCGAACATGACGCGGTAAGGGACGCCCGCAATGGCGGACGCCCCTTACCGCGTTCCCCGGCGCACTTACCGCTGAGGCTGCCCGAGCATCGAACGCACCGCGGCGCGGTCGATGTTCGTCAGGGCGCGGACCAGCTTCGGGGTGAGGAAGACGATGACGAGGCCGACCAGGGACGCCCCGGCGATCTGCACCGGCGACTCCAGGTAGAACGCGTGACGCTCACCGCCGGAGGTGTAGTCGAACACCCGGTAGCCGGGCCAGTCGACGTACCGCGGGAACACCCAGGAGTACGCCGGAAGGAGCGCGACCACCCAGCCGGTGACCAGGAACGTCACGCTGAGCACGAAGGACATCACCCGCGAGGAGAACATCACGACCTGGAAGAGCAGCGCCCGCCAGCCCGCACCGTTCGCGAGCCGCGCCCGCATCCCGGCCCACACACCCGCGCCCGGCGGCGTCCCCACGGCAGCCGGCCCGGCGACATCGAGCCCCAGCATCCTCCGGGCCCGCCCCCGTTCCGCCGCTCCGAGGCCCCGCGCCCCGGCCAGCGCGGCCGCGAGGACCGGCAGTCCGAGCACGGTGACGAACAGGCCAACGCCGAGCGAGAACATCGTCACGGCGAAGGTGAAGCCCACGATGGCGATGGGCAGCGACGCCACCGTGTAGCCGATCTCCCGGTACGTCGAGGCGGCGAACGGCGCCCGCCAGAAACCCGGTGCCTCCGGGGCGCGCTCAGCGGAAGGAACAACAGGAACGGAAGGAGCAACAGGAGCGACGGGAGCGGCTGGGTAAGGCAGTGCGCTGGTGCTCATGACGGGCCTCGAATCTTCGCGGTGGGGACGTGCCGGGGACGTGCCGTGCTGACGTCCTCCACGTTCGCGAATCCGAGCGGCCCGGAACATACGGTGACCCGGCCTCTCCGGGGTGTTGCTGGCACCACCCCCGGACGAAGGCGCAGCGTCCGGGACACAAGGAGGGGGTGCCTCTCAGTGAGAGACACCCCCCGACCGACGGAGAAGCCGTCAGTCGTTGAACCCGTCGAAGACGCCGTTGAGGGCGGTGGCGTCGCGGTGACCGCCCTCCGTCTGGCCGGCGGTGGTGATGCCGTAGGGGCCGCCCATGTTGGTGAACGACTGCCCTGCGTAGCGGCCCTCGTCGAGGGTGCCGGTCGGGCCGTCGGAGGCGACGGCGGTGCCGGCGGCCAGGAACCCGGCCACGGTGGCCACGGCGAGAGCGGATGCGATGCGCTGCAACACGGTTATCTCCTTTTGGGTTGATCCAGTGATCCTCTGCAGCGAAACGACACCTCAATCCACCCGCGCCTTCTCCCAGGCTCGCCGCGCAGCGTCCACGTGGAGTACCAGGTTCATCCAAGGTGACCTACGCGCCCACGCTCGGCCGCGCACTCCCGGGAAAGGCGAGAGCCCCCGACCGATTCCGCTGGTCAGGGGCTCTCAAGAAGTGCGGTGGGTGTGGGATTTGAACCCACGGTGACTCGCGCCACGACGGTTTTCAAGACCGTTCCCTTAGGCCGCTCGGGCAACCCACCCCGCACCGCCGTTCAGGGCGGTGCGGGGACAAGAGTAGCGGGTCAGCTCTCGCCCTTGCGCTCGCCCAGGACCACGTCGACCTTGTGCTCCTTGCCGTCGCGCTTGTACGTGATCTCGACGGTGTCGCCCGGCTTGTGGGTCCAGATCTGGCCGATCAGGGTCGGGCCGCTGTCGATCACCGAGTCGTCCAGCTTCGTGATGACGTCACCGGGCTTGAGGCCCGCCTTGTCCGCGGGGCCGTTCGGGGTGACCGCCTGCGTACCGCTCGCGCCCTCCCGGGAGATCGTGGCGCCGCCCGTGTTCTCCTGCAGGGAGACCGAGGCGCCGATCACGGGGTAGACCGCCTGGCCGTTCTTGATCAGCTGCTGGGCGACGTACTTGGCCTGGTTGACCGGGATCGCGAAGCCCAGGCCGATGGAGCCGGACTGGCCGCCTCCGCCGAGGCCGCCGCCGCTCTCCGCCGGCTTGATCGCGGAATTGATGCCGATGACCGCGCCACCCGCGTCGAGCAGCGGGCCGCCGGAGTTGCCGGGGTTGATGGAGGCGTCGGTCTGCAGGGCGCTCATGTACGAGCTCTTGCTGCTCGCGCCGTCGCTGGAGGTCACCGGGCGGTCCTTGGCGCTGACGATGCCGGTCGTGACCGTGTTCGAGAGGCCGAAGGGGGCGCCGATGGCGATCGTCGAGTCGCCGACCGCCACCTTGTCGGAGTTGCCGAGGGGGAGCGGCTTCAGGTTCGACGGCGGGTTCTTGAGCTTGAGGACCGCCACGTCGTAGCCCTCGGCGCGGCCGACCACCTCGGCGTCGTACTTCTTGCCGTCCGAGAACGTGGCCGCGAGCTTTCCGCCGTCGGCCGCGGAGGCCACGACGTGGTTGTTCGTCAGGATGTGGCCCTGCTTGTCGTATACGAAGCCGGTGCCCGTGCCGCCCTCGCCGTTGCCGCCCTGGGCCTCGATGGTGACGACGCTGGGCAGCGCCTTGCCCGCGATGTCGGCGACCGTGCCGGGGTCACGCTTCAGGTCGGCCGGCGTGTTCGACGCGGAGACCGTGGTCGAACCCGTGCTGTTGTCGTTCCGGTCGGCCGCCCAGAAGCCGATGCCGCCGCCGACTCCGCCCGCGACGAGGGCGGCCACGAGCACCGCGGCGATCAGGCCACCGCGCCGGCCCGCGGGCTTGGCCCCCTCCGGGTGCTGCGCCGCGTACGACGCGCCCCATCCGGAGCCGGAGCCGCCCCCTTGGGCGTACGAGGGAACGGCGGGCGGCGGCGGAGGCGGCCACGCTCCGGCACCGGAGGCGTGCGAGGGCGCGCCCGGGGTGGTACCGGCGTGCGGGTGAGCGTGGTGCGCCGACGGTTCCTGGCCGGGGGCGGCGGGCGGCGTCACGGGGTCGGGTGCTCCGGAGGCGGGCGTCACGGGGTCGGCGGAAGCAGCGGGAGACTCCACCGGCGCAGGGGGCGCTGACGGGGCCGGGGGTACCTCGTTGCCCTCGTTCTCGGTGCTCACAGCTCTTCTCCTCGGTCCACGCTGTCGTTCTCGGTCACGGCCTGGCTGTGCCCAACTGTGCATCTGTCTGCAGTCAGCTTTTCCCATGGGCTGTCAGGGCACCATAAGCCGATCCTGTGGATCCGGCTCTGTGTGCGACACCTTGGGCAAGCCTTCGAGTACCCCGTGATGGCACCATGACGCGGTGACCCTCGCACGACAGCAACAGATCCAGGTCGTCGCCCACCGCGGAGCTTCCGAAGACGCCCCCGAGCACACGCTGGCCGCCTACAAGAAGGCGGTCGACGACGGGGCCGACGCTCTCGAGTGCGACGTACGCCTCACCGCGGACGGGCACCTCGTCTGCGTCCACGACCGCCGCGTGAACCGGACGTCGAACGGCCGGGGAGCTGTGTCGGCCCTGGAGCTCGCCGATCTCGCCACCCTCGACTTCGGCTCCTGGAAGAACAACCACGGGGAGGCCGACGAACTCCCCGACTGGGAGGACACCTCCGTCCTCACGCTGGAGCGGCTCCTCGAGCTCGTGGCCGAAAGCAACGCGTCGGGGCGCGATGTCCAGCTGGCCATCGAGACCAAGCACCCCACCCGCTGGGCGGGTCAGGTCGAGGAAAGGCTGCTTCTTCTACTGAAGCGCTTCGGTCTGGATGCCCCACCCGCCGACGGCCCCTCGCCCGTACGCGTCATGAGCTTCTCCGCGCGCTCCCTCCAGCGCGTGCGGGCCGCGTCCCCCACCCTGCCGACGGTCTACCTGATGCAGTTCGTCTCGCCGCGCCACCGTGACGGGCGCCTTCCCGAAGGTGTCCGGATCGCCGGTCCCGGCATGCGGATCGTCCGCAATCACCCGGCCTACGTCGCCAAACTCAAGCGCGCGGGACACCAGGTGCACGTGTGGACCGTGAACGAACCCGAGGACGTGGAGCTCTGCGCCGAACTCGGCGTCGACGCCATCATCACCAATCGCCCCAAACAGGTGCTGTCCCAGTTGGGCCGCCGCTAACCCCGATCCCATCGGTTACGGGGAGTGCACCGGCGCGTTCGGTCCGTATTCGATCGATACGAGTGCGTCACCGCACAAGGATTGGCCGGTTTCCGGTCCAGTCCATTGGGGCATTCACACCGTGGCGTGGGGCGAAGGAGGTCTCGGGGGTGGCGTTGGTGGTGGCACGGGAGGTGCCCGCGTCGTCGAGCATGGCCGTACCCCATGGCCCGGCGGGCGTGGGAGAAGCAAGGCACCGGATGCGCGATCAACTGCGCGGACACGGGGTGCCGGAATCGGTCGTCGACGATGCCGTACTGATCCTTTCGGAATTGCTCAGCAACGCCTGCCGGCACGGCAGGCCACTGGGCGAGGGAATGGTGGGTGACGGTGATGTCCGGGCCGCCTGGCGCGTGGACACGACAGGCAGGCTGACGGTCGAGGTGACGGACGGCGGTGGCCCGACCCGCCCCGTTCCGGCCACACCCTCGGTCACCGCGCACGGTGGGCGCGGGCTCAACATCATCACGGCCCTCGCCGAGACCTGGGGTGTGCGGGACGACATCCACGGCGAGGTCACGGTGTGGGTCGTCGTACAAGCCGGGCACTGCCACGAGGACTTCGCTACGCGCGTCGCGGCCCCCGCGGGCTCGGCGATACCCGACCTCGCGTTCGCGGACCCTTTCGACGACCGCGAGCGGTGACGTCGAGCGCCCACTTCAACTGAAGGCCGCCGATGACGGCTCCCGATGGAAGGCTCCGATGACGGCTCCGTCCGATCGAGGCCGAAACCCGATGCCTTGACGGTGAGCGGCTAGGCTCGCGCCCGTACGCCCAAGACGTACGAAGAGCCACGCTGGAAAGCCGCATCCGGGAGACACCCAAGATGGCCAAGAAGCGCCCTCAGACCAAGGGCAAGCAGCCGCAGCTGACGGACGGGCAGGTCCCTGTCGTCGGTGCCCGCGAACCCTGCCCCTGCGGTTCGGGCCGCCGTTACAAGGCCTGTCACGGCCGGGCCGCCGCACACGCGGCGACCGAGCTGGTGCACCGCCCCTTCGAAGGTCTGCCCGGCGAGGGCGACTGGGTGGCTCTGCGCGAGCTCGTCCCGGCGGCGACCGTCGAACTGCCCCTCAAGGACGGGCTGCCGGACGGCGTGCCCTCCGTGTCCCTGGCGACCGTCCTGCCGATGGCCTGGCCCGCGCTGCGCCGTGACGACGGCTCGGTCCTGCTCGGCCTGCAGAACGACACCGCGTCCGGCGACATCAGCCGCGACCTCGCCGACACGCTCCAGCGCGCCCTGACCGCCGAGCCCGGCTCTCCGGTACAGGCTCGCCGCGCCCCCGCCGACGGGCCGCGTCTGCAGGATCTCCTCGACCCCGACGGCACATTCGAGCCGATCGTGCACACGGGCTTCGAGTTCTGGGTCCCGGACTCGGAGAACGCCTCGACGGAGGTGTCCGCATCCCTGGAGCGGGCGAACGCCGCCGCCATCCCGACCGTGCGGCTCTCCGGCGTGGACTGCGCTTATTGGTGCGAGACCCCGGACAAGAACCACCTGCGCTGGGTCATGCCGCACCCCGAGGAGCAGCTCCTCGACGCGCTCGCGCGGCTGCACGCGGCCGGCACGTCGAGCCTCGGCGAGGGCACCCGTCTGGTCGGGTCCTTCCGGGCGCACGGTCTGACGGTCCCGGTGTGGGACCTGCCGACCGGAATGGGCGCCGAGGACATCGAGAAGCCCGCCGCGGAGTTCGCCGAGCGGCTCGCGACGGCGCTGGACAGCGAGGCCCCGCTCACGCCGGAGGAGCGCCGGGCGCGCGGCGGTCTCACCAACCGCCAGGTGACGTTGAGCTGACCCACCAGTCAGTCGGAAGGGGAGGGGTGACTCCTGTCACAACTCCCTGTCGTCGCAGGTGAATCCCTGTCCGGATATCCGAGATCGAATTTGCCCAGAGCAGATCTCTTGTTACCGTTCAGGTAGCCCGGTTGCTGGTGCATCCCCCGTCGCCAGCAACCGGGCGCTTCCATGTCCGGCCGATTGCACGGCCCGACCTGCTGACTCAACTGGCCTTCGGCCGCGCGGAGTTGCTTCCCGAGCGCAGGAGCAACGGTCCGCCACTCCCGTCAGCGAACTCCGCCACCGCCGAATACGCCGCTGAATTCCCCGTCGTACGCTCCCGAGGCGTCTCGCACGCCCCCGGCTCGTCCGCCGCGCCGACCGCGCAATGCATCTGCACGGTGCGCCCACCCGGCGCCATAACGCTCAGTACGGCGCTCAGCTCATCGCCGGTCGTGTTGCGGTAGTACGTGCGCCCCCATGTGTCGCGCCCCTGGGTCAGGACGCACGTCTGGGCCTCGATGCCCTTGGGGGAGGTGACTTCGGGTCCGCACTGCGCGGCGCTGTCGAGGCCGAGCCCCGTGAGCATCGACGCGTCGTCCGGAGACCGGTCGCCCGAAGCGGCGCTCTCCGTAGTGGAGCGCCGCGAAGTCGGCTTCTCCGTAGAGGGCTGTTTCGCGTCGCGATCCGGTGCCGCCCCCGGTGCCGCGTCCGCCGGCCGCTCCGTCGGCCTGGCTTCGGCGTCACCGTCGCCCACGGGCCCCGCGTAGGCGCCGGCGAGCGGCAGGAGAACCGTAATGGCCACGACGCCCGTGAGCGCGATCAGGCGGGGGTTCATGAGGCCTGACAGTAACGACGTTTGACGGGCGCCCGGCTCCCCGCGCGCCCATTTCCCCTACAACTCGGGCGCGCTCACACCCGTACGAGTGAGCGCGTCGACCACCGCGTCCACCACGGCCTCGACATCGGGCACCCACGGCGCCGCCGAGCCGGGCAGCGGGGCCCGCTCCCAGCGCACCGTCCCCTGGCCCGTCTCGGAAGGCGGCAGCGCGAGATATCCGCCCTCTCCGTGGAAGCGCAGCGAGCCCGGTACGTAGTCCTTCGCGTACAGGAGGTCGCCCAACTGCTCCATGGAGTACGGCGCGACGAGGAGGAAGAGGCGCGCGGGGGTCGCGATGACCGGCCCGAGCCTGATGCCCATCTCGTCGAGCGCGGTCAGGGCCCGCGCTCCCGCGATGGCGGGCAGGCTGACGGCGCACGGGGCGCCACCGCCGGTGGCGAGCACGATCGGCGCGTCCGGGCGGTTCGTCCACCACCAGCGCACCATGCGCTCGTCGGTCGTCGCGGCCAGCAGGCCGGGGTCGAGGGGGTGGGCTCCTGGCACCGTGCAGTCGGGGTCGGGGCAGGCGCAGCGGGTGCCGTCTCGCCGGTCGAGTCCGACGCCGGGAACCACGGGCCACTTCCACGCCGTGGCAGAGGTCAGGGCCGCACCGATCAGACCGGGACTCTGGTCAGACTTCCTGCCGGTGAGCCTGGCAAGGAGCCTGCTTCGCCTTCCGAGGATCTCGCGCATGAGCGCTCGTTCCTTTCCGTTTACACGCCGAGGAACACGGCGGGCCACATCACACCATGTGTGGATCACTTCGCTGTGCGTAGAACTGGCGCATCACACCCCAGCCTGCGGCATGGGGAACCCGTTAGGGCCGAGCGTTAGCGTGGCGTGGGGTGGCGGTGCCTGGCGTTTGCTGTCCCGCGTACTTCTTCGCCGCCTCCCCCACGGGAGGATGGGGCACGGTCGTCGTGAGTTAAGACGCCCGGGTCCGTCACCAGGTTCCGGGCTGATCTCAACTGCCCCTGGTCATCACCGAGTACGTACCCATCACGGCCGCTGTGACGCGCCTCCCATGCCTGAGGGCTTGGGAGTACCCCTTGTTGAACAATCCCAGTCGATCGCAATAAGCCGTCGCCTCAGGCACTTTTGAGCCAACTTCTCAAGATCGCGAAACGTCACAGAATTCCCACGGACACCAGGAATCCCGGCTGGACAATGCTGGACATCCCCTAACCAGTGCGTGTAGATGTGGAGAACATTGCTAGCGGCGCAGAATGACATGGGGGTTTGCGATGCTATTGAGCAATACGCACCGGCCGGAAAGCCGTCAGCCATGAACGCTCCGCACCTCCCGAAAGTGGCCGGAATCGATTCAACTGTTCCGCCACCAGCCCACACTGTCGCGCCCGCCCCGCAGGCCCAAGGCGCACCGGCGCTCATGATCCAGGACCGGCTCGCGGGCTGGATCTCCGATCTGACCACCCTCCAGGAGCTCACCGAGCGCCTGGCGCGCACGGTCACGCTGGACGAGGCCCTGCACGAATTGCTGCGCGCCGGAGCCGCCCTCGTCGGCGCGCGCCGCGGCCTGCTCGTCCTCGAGCCGGCCGACGGACTCGGCCCCGACAACACCATCGGCCTCGGTCTCGGCCGCGCCGACCTCGGGCACATCGAGACGGTCCCCCGCGCCGCCACCGCCTTCGGGCGCCTCCTCGACGCGCCGCCCACGCCCCCGGGCGCCGAGACCGAGATCGTCGACGCCGATTTGTTCGCCGACAGCAGCCTCGACCCCCGGCACCGCGAAGTGGCCGCCCGGCTCGGCTACGCCGCGAGCTACGCACTGCCCCTGTCCACCGAGACGGTGGGCCGCATCGGCGCCGCCGTCTGGCTGTACGACGAGCCCGCCGAGCCGGGCGAGCACCAACGCCACCTCGTCGGTCTCTACGCGCGCCAGGCCGCCGAGCACCTGGCCCGGCTGATCGAACTGGACCGCGCCCGCACCACGGAGGCCACGTTGCGAGAGGAACTGCTGCCCTCGCGTCTGCCGCGGGTCGCCGGGGTGCAGCTCGCCGCCCGGCACCGCACCTCCGCGCTCGGCGGCGGCGACTGGTTCGACGCGCTGCCGCTGCCCGACGCCGCGCTCGGCCTCGCGGTCGGGTCCGTCACCGGGTCCGGGCCGAGCGCCGTCGCCGCGATGGGGCGCCTGCGGGCCTCCTTGCGGGCGTACGCCGTGATGGAGGGCGAGGACCCGGTCGCCGTACTGTCCGATCTGGAGCTGCTGCTGCGGCTCACCGAGCCCGCGCGGTCCGCGACGGCCCTCTTCGCCTACTGCGAACCGGCGCTGCGCAAGATCGTCCTGGCGGGAGCCGGCCACAGCCCGCCCCTGGTGATCGGTGAGCGGCGCACGGAGTTCGTGGAGACCTCGCTCTCGGCACCCCTGGGGATGCTCGCCTGCTGGGAGGCGCCGAGCGTGGAGTTCCAGACGACACCGGGAGAAACAGTGCTGCTCTACACGGACGGCCTCCTGCACCGCACCGGCGACCCGATGGACCGTGCCTTCGCGCGGCTGCACGCCGCGGCGGCGAGCGTGCCCAAGCAGGTCCGCGACGACCCGGACGCGCTCGTCGACCACATCCTGCGGACGGTGCTGCCGGACGGGCTCGACGCGGTCGAGAGCGACGAGGACGTGGTTCTCCTCGCGGCCCGTTTCGAGTGACCCCCGCTCTACGGCATGTAATGGGCCTTCCGGCCCTGGGCCCCCTTCCGTACGCCCGTACGATGGAGGGGGCCCAGTGTCGTACATAGGAGGCAGATCGTGTCGGAGGAGCTCATTCGGGAGAACCCGGAGACCCCGGAAGACCTGGAGATCGAGTCCGAGGAAGAGCCGATCAAGCAGCGCAAGAACGGCCTGTACCCGGGCGTCTCCGACGAGCTCGCCGAGAACATGAAGTCCGGATGGGCCGACACGGAGCTGCACGACCTGCAGCCGATCGCCCAGGCCGAGCACACCGCCGCCCGCCGTGCCGCGCTCTCCGCGCGCTTCCCGGGCGAGCGCCTCGTGATCCCCGCGGGCAATCTCAAGACCCGCTCGAACGACACGGAGTACGCCTTCCGCGCCTCCGTCGAGTACGCGTACCTGACCGGCAACCAGACCGAGGACGGCGTCCTCGTCCTGGAGCCGACGGACTTCGCGGACGGCACGAGCGGCCACGAGGCCACCATCTACCTGCTGCCGCGCTCCAACCGCGAGAACGGCGAGTTCTGGCTGGACGGCCAGGGCGAGCTGTGGGTCGGCCGCAGGCACTCCCTCACCGAGGCCGAGACGCTGTACGGCATCCCGGCGTCCGACGTGCGTGAGCTGCCCGGGCGGCTGCGCGAGGCGACCGGCTCCGTCCGCGTCGTCCGTGGGTACGACGCGGGCATCGAGGCCGCGCTGACCGACAAGGTCACCGCCGAGCGCGACGAGGAACTGCGCGTCTTCCTCTCCGAGGCCCGTCTGGTCAAGGACGAGTTTGAAGTCGGCGAGCTGCAGAAGGCGTGCGACTCGACGGCCCGCGGCTTCGAGGACGTCGTGCGTGTCCTGGACAAGGCCGAGGCGACCAGCGAGCGCTACATCGAGGGCACGTTCTTCCTGCGCGCCCGCGTCGACGGCAACGACATCGGCTACGGCTCGATCTGCGCGGCAGGCCCGCACGCCACGACGCTGCACTGGGTGCGCAACGACGGCGCCGTGCGCTCCGGGGAGCTGCTGCTGCTCGACGCCGGTGTGGAGACGCACACGTACTACACCGCCGACGTGACGCGGACGCTGCCGATCAACGGCCGCTTCGACGCGCTGCAGCGGAAGATCTACGACGCCGTGTACGAGGCCCAGGAGGCCGGTATCGCGGCGGTGCGGCCCGGCGCGAAGTACCGCGACTTCCACGACGCCGCGCAGCGCGTGCTGGCCGAGAAGCTCGTGGAGTGGGGCCTGGTCGAGGGCCCGGTCGAGCGCGTCCTGGAGCTGGGTCTCCAGCGCCGCTGGACCCTGCACGGCACCGGCCACATGCTCGGCATGGACGTCCACGACTGCGCGGCCGCGCGCCGTGAGACGTACGCCGACGGCGTCCTGGAGCCCGGCATGTGCCTGACCGTCGAGCCCGGCCTGTACTTCCAGGCGGACGACCTGACGGTCCCGGAGGAGTACCGGGGCATCGGCGTGCGGATCGAGGACGACATCCTCGTGACGGCCGACGGCAACAAGAACCTGTCGGCCGCGCTGCCGCGCCGTGCGGATGACGTCGAGGCGTGGATGGCCGAGCTCAAGGGCTGACAGTCTTCTTCGTCTTTTTCTCAGGAACCGAGCCTCTTCTTTAAAGAAGAGGCCCGGTTTCGCGTTCCCCGGGAGGGCCTAGCGCTCATCCTCGCCCGCCACCTTGGCGGTGCTCAGGGCGATGCGGTTCCAGGTGTTGATGGCGAAGATCAGGGCCAGGACGTGGCCGAGCTCCGTCTCGTCGAAGTGCGCCGCCGCGCGGGCGTAGACGTCGTCCGGGACACCGCCCTGGACGAGCGTGACGGCCTCGGTCAGGTCGAGGGCCGCCTGCTCCTTCTCCGTGAAGAAGTTCCTGGCCTCGCGCCAGACGCCCACCATGTGCAGCCGTGCCTCGTCCTCGCCCGCCTTGCGCGCGTCGGAGGTGTGCATGTGAAGGCAGTACGCGCAGCCGTTGAGCAGCGAGGCGCGGATCTGGATCAGCTCGACCAGGGCCGGGTCGAGGCCGTCGCGGGCGGCGGCGTCGAGTCCGATCACGGCCTTGAAGGCCTTGGGGGCGGCCTTGGCGAAGTTGAGGCGGGCAGGGGTGGTGAGGGTCTGCGCGGTGGTTCCGGCAGCGGTCTGCGTGGCGGTCTGCGTGTTCGTCATGACCATGAATCTACGGGTGGAATCGACCTTGGATAGGGTGCATTTCCATGGCGGAATCGTGGGTCAATCTGGCGGAGCGCATCGGGAGTGACCTGCACCTGGAGCTCTCCGGGGCGGGTGGCCGCCGGGCTGTCCTCATCCGCGCTCTGCGGGACGCCGTGCGCGAGGGGCGGCTCGCTCCGGGGACGCGGCTTCCGCCCTACCGCTCCCTCGCCGCCGATCTGGGCATCGCCCGCAACACCGTCGCCGACGCCTACGCCGAGCTGGTCGCCGAGGGCTGGCTGACCGCGCGGCAGGGTTCCGGCACCCGGGTGGCCGAGCGTGCGGCGCCGCCCACCCGCACCCGCGTCCCCAAGCGGGCGCCCACCCGGCCCGCGACGCCCGCCCCACCGGCGTACGACCTGCGCCAGGGCCGGCCCGACGCCGCGTCCTTCCCGCGCACCGCCTGGCTGGCCGCGGCCCGGCGCGCCCTCAACTCCGCGCCGAACGAGGCCTTCGGGCCGGGTGACCCGCAGGGGCGCGTCGAGCTGCGCCGGGCGCTCGCCGGTTATCTGGGGCGCGTCCGCGGGGTGCGTACCGCCCCGGAGCGGATCGTGGTGTGCTCCGGGGTCGCGCACGCCCTGCGGCTGTTGTTCGGGAGCGGGGGAGGCGGGATGCTGCAGAATCCTTCCCCAAGCTCTCGGCTTCGCTCGAGCAGGGGATACCCCATCGCCGTGGAGTCGTACGGTCTCGGCTTCCATCGGTCGATCCTCGCCACCGCGGGCGTACGGACGGTCCCGTTGGGCCTGGACGAAAAGGGCGCCCGTGTCGAGGAATTGACCAGTAGTCAGCGAACTCGGGGCGTGCTGCTCACGCCCGCACACCAGTTCCCGACCGGCGGCCCCCTGCATCCGGCCCGCCGCGCGGCGGTGATCGACTGGGCGCGCACCCGCGACGGCCTCGTCCTGGAGGACGACTACGACGGAGAGTTCCGCTACGACCGGGAGCCGGTGGGAGCCGTACAGGGCCTGGATCCCGAACGCGTCGTCTACATGGGCTCGGTCAGCAAGAGCCTCTCTCCGGGGGTGCGCATCGGGTGGCTCGTCCTGCCCGAACACCTCGTCGACGGAGTGCTCGCGGCGAAGGGCGAACGAGAGGGGTGGGTGAGTGTGACCGACCAGCTCACGCTGGCCGAGCTGATCGAGTCGGGTCATTACGACCGGCACATCCGCCGGATGCGTCAGCGCTACCGCCGCCGCCGCGACCAGCTCGTCGCCGCCCTGGCCACGCACGCCCCGCACATCAGCCCGACCGGAGTCGCCGCGGGCCTGCACGCCGTCCTGCGGCTGCCGCCCGGCACCGAACAGTCCACGGCGAAGGCGGCCTCCTGGCAGGGCCTCGCCGTGGAGGGCCTCGCCGAGTTCCGTCACCCGGAGGCCACGATGCCCGCACCCGATGGTCTGGTCGTCGGCTACTCCACCCCGCCGGAGCACGCCTACGGAGCGGCCCTGGAGGCCCTGTGCAGGGCGCTGCCGCCCGGCTGAGCCGCCGGGTGGCCCCCAGGTCGTCCGGGGCGCTCCTCAGGCCGTGACGAGCGGCGTGTCCTCGCGCCACTTGAGGATCTTGTCGAAGCTGATCACCGTGCCGCCCCTGCCCCCCGGCTTGTCGCCGAAGTGCACGTGGTCGGCGAGCTCCTGGATGAGGTACAGACCGCGCCCGTGCTCGGCGGTGTCGGATGCGGGCTGCGCGACGGGGACGAATCCCGGGCCCGAGTCGGCCACTTCGATGTGGCACTTCTCGCCGTCCAGGTAGGCCGTCACCCGATAGGCACCGGCCGCCCCCTCGGGGGGCACCGCGTCGCCGCCGTGCTCCACCGCGTTGGCACAGGCCTCGCTGAGAGCCACCGACAGGTCGTACGAGACGTCGGGATCCACCCCCGCGGTCTCCATCGTGCCCATCAGCAAGCGGCGGGCCAGCGGGACGCTCGCAGCTTCGCGCCGCAAATGGAGAGACCACCACATGCTCATGCTCCAGCCTCCTGGCCGCGGCTCGACATACCGATACGTATTGCCGCAAGCGCCCGTGTATAAGCGCGCAGTTGACGTGATGCCGCCCATACGGCCGACGCGCGGATGGCCGGGGACGGTGTAGACACGCCTCTCACGAGCCTCTTTCGAGCCCCTCCAAAGGCACCCATTCGGCGCCGATGGGCACCGATCGTCACTCATCGGCATCCATGGGAGCTTGCGGACCTGCCGTATGCGGCGGTTGGGCCCAGTGCAATGATGTTCCGGCCATGACTGCCCCCCACCAGCGCGAAGCGCGCGCCGGAGTCGATCTCCGGCTGCTGAGAGCCGCGGTGTTCGCCGTGCTCTGCGTCGTGCTGTCCGCCGGGGGCCATGTGCTCGCTTCCTGCGCCGCCGTCCCGCTGTGGACGCTGGGCGTCGGGTTCGTCGCCGTTTTCGCCGTGGCGGCACCGCTCGCCGGGCGTGAGCGGTCACTGCCGGGCATCGCCGCCGTACTCGCTGCCGGGCAGGTGGGCCTGCATGCGCTCTTCGGTGTCGGCCAGCACGGCGGCGCCGCGGTGGCGTCCGCCGAGCCCTCCATGGTGGAGCGGGCCGCGCGTCTGGTGTGCGGGGCCGGAGCAGCCACCCTCAGCCCCGCCCAGGCCCACCGGATCCTGACGACGGCCGGCATGGAACCGGGCGCCGGGGCCGCGGGCCACCCCCCGCACCACAGCGCTCCGGCCACCACGGCGGACGCCGCGATGGGCTCCATGTCGCTGCTCCCGTCGCTTCCGATGCTCCTGGGGCACGTACTCGCCGCCGTCGCCGCCGGATGGCTGCTGCGCCGCGGCGACGTCGCGCTGCTCCGCCTCGTGCGGCTCTCGGCACACGGGGCGTATGGAGTCGCCGAGGGGGCGCTCGTCCGTTCCCTGCGCGCGGCGCTGGGTCTCGTACGCGCCCTCCGCGCCGGGCTGCCCGGGGCTCCCGGCGCCGATCTTCGCGCGCCCCGCACGGCTTTCCTGGGGCCGCCGAAGCCGCACACCACCGCGCTCCAGCACACGGTGATCAGGCGAGGGCCGCCGGCCACCGCCGCACTCGCACTCGCTGCCTGACGCGACGCACTCCTACCGCAGCACTACGGAGAGGTGCCTCACGGCCGGCGGCGTCCACGCGCGCGTGCCCGCTCGGTTCGCCGCCGCGCGCACTCTCCCCCTGATCACCGCTGCCGACCTGATCGGCGGTGCTGGTCATCACCGCTGAAAGTGGAGTGTTTCCGCCATGTCTGTTCTGTCTGCGCTGTCCACCGTGAAGGCCTCCCGCGTCTCCGTCGTCGGTGGCGTCGCCGCCTCCGCCGTCCTGCTCCTGTCCGTCCCCGCCTTCGCGCACGTCAGCGTCTCGGCCGAGGGTGAGGCCGCCAAGGGCGGCTACGCCACGGTCAACTTCAAGGTGCCGAACGAGATGGACGACGCCTCGACCACCAAGCTCGAGGTGTCCTTCCCCGAGGACCACCCGCTCGCCTCGGTCATGACGCAGGACGTCCCCGGCTGGACCGCGAAGGTCACCAAGACCAAGCTCGACAAGCCCCTCGAGATGCACGGCGAGAAGATCGACGAGGCCGTCTCCAAGGTCACCTGGACCGCCGACGGCAAGGGCGTCAGGCCGGGCTCCTTCCAGAAGTTCCCGCTGTCCATCGGCGCGCTCCCCGAGGACGCCGACGAGCTCGTCTTCAAGGCCGTCCAGACGTACGACAACAAGGAAGTCGTCCGCTGGATCGAGCCGCAGCAGAAGGGCCAGGAGGAGCCGGAGCACCCGGCGCCGGCCCTCGCGCTGACCGCCGCGTCCGAGGACGGCCACGGCGCCGCCGCCTCGCACGACGACGCCAAGGAAGACGCGAAGTCCGGCGACGAGAGCGAGACCGCCTCGGCCGACAGCAGCGACTCCACCGCCCGCGTCCTCGGCATCGTCGGCATCGTCGTCGGCGCCGCCGGTGTGGCGTTCGGCGTGCTCGCCGGACGTCGGCGCGCCAACAGCTGAGCCACCCTTCGGGCCGCACCGGGGGCGTTTCGCCTGCCCCCGGTGCGCCCGGGCCCCCCTCACATCTGGGACATTTTCGTATGCGCAAGAAGAAGCTGCTCGCCGCCGCCATGCTGGCCGCGGCCACCCTCACCCTGTCCGCCTGCGGTGGCGGTGACGACGGCAAGAAGCCCGTCGCGGACGTCTCCGTCGAGTCCAACGGCGACAAGGCCGCGACCATCCTCGACAAGCCCTTCGAGAAGCCGGACCTCGTCCTCACGGACACGCACGGCAAGAAGTACGACCTGCGCGCGCGGACCAAGGGCAAGCCGACGCTCGTCTACTTCGGCTACACCAACTGCCCGGACGTCTGCCCCCTGACGATGAGCAACATCGCCGTCGCCAAGAAGGCACTGCCCAAGGCCGAACAGGACAAGCTCCAGGTCGTCTTCGTCACCACCGACCCCGAGCGCGACACCCCCGCGGCCCTCGGCAAGTGGCTCAAGGCCCAGGACACCGACTTCATCGGTCTGACCGGCGACTTCGACACCATCCAGGGCAGCGCCCGCACCCTCGGCATCAGCATCGAGCCCTCCAAGAAGGAGAAGGGCAAGGTCGTCTCGATGCACGGCACGCAGGTCATCGCGTTCTCGCCGAAGACCGACGCCGGGTACGTGCTGTACGGCGAGGACACCACCGTGGACGACTACACGAAGGACCTCCCCAAGATCGTCAAGGGAGCGACCCCGTGAACCGCCGCACTCTCGTCGGCGGCGCCCTGGCCCTGACCGCGGGGCTCGCCCTCGCGGGCTGCTCGGAGGCGTCCGCGGACAAAACCGGCAAGAGCGCCGACAAGCCCGAGCTCAAGGTCTCCGGTGCCTTCATGCCCGAGCCCGCCATGGACACCATGGCCTCCGGGTTCTTCACCGTCACGAACAAGGGCGGCGCCGACAAGCTCACCTCGGTCACCAGCGGGATCGCGAAGAAGGTCACGCTGCACAGCACCAAGGGCAACGCGATGAAGGAGCAGAAGTCGTTCGACGTGCCCGCGAACGGTGAGCTCGACTTCGTGCGGGGCGGCAACCACCTCATGTTCGAGGAACTCGAGCAGAAGCCGAAGCAGGGCGACAAGGTCGCCGTGACGCTGCACTTCGAGAAGTCGGACCCCATCGAAGTCGAGGTTCCGGTGAAGGCCGCCACGTACAACCCCAAGCCCGGCAAGCACGCGTCGCACTGAGGGACTGATCGCTGATGCAGACCATCGCTCCCCGCCGTGGAGCTCGCTCCGGGGCCGCCGCCCGCCTCGGGATAACCCCCGGCGTCGGACGGCTCCTGCTCGTCGTCGCCGTCTTCCTCGGCGCCCTGCTGGCCACGGCGGCGCCCGCCTCCGCCCATGCCGCGCTGACGGGCAGCGACCCCAAGCAGGGGGCGGTGGTCGACCAGGCGCCCACCAGCGTGTCGCTGACCTTCTCCGAGAAGGTCGCCATGTCCGACGGCTCCGTACGGGTGCTCGACCCGGCCGGCAAGCGCGTCGACACCGGCAAGACCAGTGACCTCGGCTCGAACACGTACGGCGTGAAGCTGCACAAGGGGCTGCCCGACGGCACCTTCACCGTGGCCTATCAAGTCGTCTCCGCCGACAGCCACCCCATCTCCGGGGCCTACACCTTCTCCGTGGGCGCGCCTTCCGACACGAAGGTCGCGCTGCCGGACCAGGAGGCGGGCGGCGGGTTCGTGGGCGGGCTCTACGACTTCACGCGCTACCTGTCGTACGCCGGGTTCATCCTCGTCGTCGGCGGGGCCGCCTTCGTGCTGGGCTGCTGGCCGCGCGGCGCCGGCGTACGCCCCGTGCAGCGCCTCGTGGTGTCCGGGTGGGTCACGCTCACCGCGTCCACCCTGGTGATGCTGCTGCTCCGCGCGCCCTACACCGGTTCCGGGAAGATCGCCGACGCCTTCGACATGGCCAAGCTCGGCGACGTGCTCCAGACGAAGACGGGCGCCGCGCTGGTCTCACGGCTGCTGCTGCTCGCCGCCGCCGCGCTCTTCATCGCGGTGCTCTTCGGCGCGTACGAGAAGCGGACCGACCCCAAGGAGCGCAGGGACCTCACCTTCGGGCTCGCGATCGGCGGCGGTGTCGTCGCCGTCGGGCTCGGCGCGACCTGGGCCATGGCCGAGCACGCCTCGACCGGCATCCAGGCCGGTATCGCCATGCCCGTGGACGTGGTGCACCTGCTGGCCGTCGCCGCCTGGCTCGGCGGGCTCGCGGCGCTCGTCGTCGCCCTCTACTTCGCGCCCTCGGTCGAGGCCGGGGCGGTGCGGCGCTTCTCGCGCGTGGCGTTCTGCAGCGTCGTCGCCCTGGCGGCGACCGGGCTCTACCAGTCCTGGCGCCAGGTCGGCACGTGGTCGGCGCTCACCGGTACGTGGTACGGACAGCTGCTCCTCATCAAGGTCGGCCTGGTGGTCGTCCTCGTCGGCATCGCCTGGATCTCCCGGCGCTGGACGGCGCGGATCGCGGGCCAGGCGGGCGACATGGCGCCGGAGGCAGCCGCGGCGGCCGTCGTCGAGAAGCGCGCCGAAAAGCACGCCGAGAAGCGCTCGGCGGCCAAGCGTGTGGAGAAGAAGCCGGTGACGGTGCCCGCCGGGAGCACCGGCGCGGACTCCAAGGATGCCAAGGAGTCCAAGGGGCCCAAGGACTCCAAGCGCGCCGCCCAACTCGCCCGCCAGCAGGCAGCCATGACCACCGCCCGCGAGAAGCGGATCCGCGACGCCGACCCGAACCGGTCGGGACTGCGGCGCTCCGTGCTCGCCGAGGCGGGCGTCGCCGTCGTCCTGCTCGCCGTCACCACAGTCCTCACCTCGACCGAGCCGGCGCGCACGGAGGAGGAAGCGGCGGCTTCGAAGACGGCCGCGGCCGCCCAGCGGACCGGCTCGCTCACCCTCAAGATCCCCTTCGACACGGGCTCCGAGGACGGCAAGGGCACCCTGCAGCTCGACCTGGACCCCGGCCGCACCGGCAGCAACGAGATGCACATCTTCGTGAAGCGGCCGAACGGCAGCGCCTTCGACATCCCCGAGGTGAAGGTGTCGTTCACCCTCAAGTCGAAGGATGTCGGGCCGCTGCCCGTCGTCCCGGACCACATCGCCACCGGACACTGGAGCTCCAGCGGGGTCCAGATCCCGATGGCGGGCAACTGGAAGGTCGCGGTGACGGTGCGCACCTCCGACATCGACCAAGTGACCGTGAACAAGAACGCGCAGATCGGCTGAACGGAACCACCATGGCGGACAACGGGATTTCGAGACGGCGGCTGCTCGGCACCGCCGGCGCCACCGGTCTCGCGCTCGGAGCGGCGGGCGGCGCGGCCGGGTATGCCGCGGCGCCCTCGGACACCCCGGGGAAGGCGGCGTCGCTGGCGTCACTTGGCGCGGACACGGTCATGTTTCACGGGAAACATCAGCCGGGCATCACCACGCCCGTCCAGTCCCGCGGTCATCTGGTCGCGTTCGATCTGAAGGCGGGCGCGGGGCGCAAGGAAGCGGCCGCGCTGCTGCGCCGCTGGTCGGCGACGGCCGAGCGGTTGATGGCGGGCAAGGCCCCGGCAGGCGAGGACACGGATGTCGCCAAGGACGCCGGCCCGTCGTCGCTGACCGTCACCTTCGGTTTCGGGCACAGCTTCTTCGGGCGCACCGGCCTGGAGAAGCAGCGCCCGTCGGCGCTCGACCCGCTGCCGGACTTCTCGTCCGACCACCTCGACAAGGCGCGCAGCGACGGCGACCTGTGGGTGCAGATCGGCGCGAACGACCCGCTCGTCGCCTTCCACGCACTGCGCGCGCTCCAGAAGGAGGCGGGCGACGCGGCGCGGGTGCGCTGGCAGATGAACGGCTTCAACCGCTCGCCCGGCGCGACCGCGCAGCCCATGACCACCCGCAACCTGATGGGCCAGATCGACGGCACGAACAACCCGAAGCCGTCGGATGACGATTTCGACCGGCGGATCTATGTGCCCGCCACGGGAGACCCGTCCTGGATGGCCGGCGGCTCGTATGTCGTCGTACGCCGCATCCGGATGCTCCTCGACGACTGGGAGAAGCTCGGCGTCAAGGATCAGGAGGCGGTCATCGGGCGCCACAAGTCGGACGGCTCACCGCTGACCGGCGGCACGGAGACCACCGAGCCGAAGCTGGAGAAGGCGGACGCGGACGGCAAGTACGTCATCGCCCTCAACGCCCACGCCCGCATCACCCGCCCCGACCAGAACGGCGGCTCCGCGATGCTGCGCCGCCCGTTCTCGTACCACGACGGCTTCGACAAGGACGGGGAGCCGGACGCGGGTCTGCTCTTCGTGTGCTGGCAGGCCGACCCGCTCCGCGGCTTCGTGCCGGTGCAGCGCAAGCTCGACCGCGGGGACGCGCTGTCGGAGTTCATCCGGCACGAGGCGAGCGGGCTCTTCGCGGTGCCGGGCGGGGCAGCGAAGGGCGAGTACGTGGGGCAGCGGCTGCTGGAGGGGTAGCCCCGGGCGTCACGCGTGGGTGAGGCGGGCGTCGCTTGGTGAGACGCGTGAGCCGTGCCACGGGCAGGCCATTAGGGTGACGGTATGTCGGCGATGCGCTACACCTACCTCGGCCCCGAGGGCACCTTCACCGAGGCCGCCCTCCGTACGCTCCCGGAAGCGGCCACCAGGGAGCTCGTCCCGATGGTGTCCGTGCCGGCCGCGCTGGACGCGGTCCGGAACGGCGACGCGGCGGCGGCGCTGGTGCCGATCGAGAACTCCGTCGAGGGCGGGGTCACCACCACCGTCGACGAGCTCGCCAAGGGCGCGCCCCTGATGATCTACCGCGAGGTCGTCCTGCCGATCGCCTTCGCGCTGCTCGTCCGGCCGGGCACGCAGCTCAAGGACATCAAGACGGTGACCGGCCACCCGGTGGCCCAGCCGCAGGTCCGCAACTGGCTGGCCGCGAACCTGCCGGACGCCCTGTGGGAGTCGGCGGCCTCGAACGCGGACGGTGCGCGCCTGGTCCAGGAGGGCCGTTACGACGCGGCCTTCGCGGGCGAGTTCGCGGCGGCGACGTACGGCCTGGAACCGCTGGTCAGCGAGATCCACGACGCGGCGACCGCCGAGACCCGCTTCGTCCTGGTCGGCCGTCCGGCGCGCCCGGCGGCGCCGACCGGCGCGGACAAGACCTCGGTGGTCATCTGGCTCGGCGACGACCATCCCGGCGCCCTGCTCGAACTGCTCCAGGAGTTCGCCGTACGCGGCGTCAACCTGATGCGGATCGAATCGCGGCCCACCGGCCAGCGCATCGGCAACTACTGCTTCTCCGTGGACGCCGAAGGCCACATCACGGACCGTCGTGTGGGCGAGGCGCTGATGGGCCTCAAGCGGATCTGCCCGCAGGTGCGGTTCCTCGGGTCGTACCCGCGTGCGGGAGTGTCACCCGCCGATCTGCGGCCGCCGCGGCCGGGTACCACCGACGGCGAGTTCCTCGCGGCGTCGGACTGGCTGACCCAGTGCCAGGACGGCCGGTTCTGAGCCGACCCTCGGGTCGGGCGATCGGGTCGGGCGATCGGGTCGGGCGGGCGGTCTTACCTGCTGATTTACGTTGTCCACAAAGTTATCCACAGGGGTCGTTCTCGACCTGGGGACAAGTCGACAACGAAGCGTGACATGGTCGACAAATCGGCCTACAACCCACAACTCCGTCCACAGTCACGCACGTCACCCCTCGTCCACCCTTTTCCATTGATCAACTCTTTGGAGCGAACCATTTCCACTCGAAAGTGGGTGTGAGGGTGGTTTGGGTCGGGAATCCTTCGTCGTGCATGCGGCTTTCGGAACGATCTCTTCCGGCATCCACAGATCTTTCGCACAGCCTGTGGATAACTTTTCGGCAGGGGATATTCCTGTGGACAACGAGGCTCCAAGTCCCGCCTCCCACAAGGGGATCGAGTCAAGGGGGCGAGTCCCCTCTGCCCCATTTCGGGGAATGGGACCCTTTTCATTGACTCTGGGCCCGGCACTCGCGAGGCACGTCACGGGATGGACCGCGACGGGAATTCCCATTCCGGCAAATCGGTCATAACGCATCGCAGGGGAATATCGAGTCGAGAGCCGGAACCGCTCGACGGTAGCCTGGTGGGGTGATTGACCTTCGCCTGCTCCGTGAGGACCCCGACCGTGTTCGCGCCTCCCAGCGCGCCCGTGGAGAGGACGTCGCGCTTGTCGACGCCCTGCTCTCCGCCGACGAGCGGCGCAGGTCGTCCGGGCTCCGCTTCGACGAGCTCCGTTCCGAGCAGAAGGCGCTCGGCAAGCTCATCCCCAAGGCCTCGGGTGACGAGAAGGCCGAGCTCCTGAAGAAGGCCGGCGAACTCTCCGCCGCCGTCAAGGCGGCCAACGCCGCGCAGGACGAGGCCGACGAGGAGACCAAGCGCCTCCTTGGCCAGCTGGGCAACCTGGTCCACCCGGACGTCCCGGTCGGCGGCGAGGAGGACTTCGTCGTCCTCGACACGATCGGCACCCCGCGCGACTTCGCGGCCGAGGGCTTCGAGCCCAAGGACCACCTGGAGCTCGGCGAGCTGCTCGGCGCCATCGACGTCGAGCGCGGCGCGAAGGTCTCCGGCTCGCGCTTCTACTACCTGACCGGTGTCGGCGCCCTGCTCGAACTGGCCCTGGTGAACGCGGCGATCGCGCAGGCGACGGAGGCCGGGTTCATCCCGATGCTGACGCCCGCCCTGGTCCGCCCGCGCGCCATGGAGGGCACGGGCTTCCTCGGCCAGGCCGCCGAGAACGTCTACCACCTGGAGAAGGACGACTACTACCTGGTCGGCACCTCCGAGGTCGCGCTCGCCGGTTACCACATGGACGAGATCATCGACGCCGACAAGCTGCCCCTGCGGTACGCGGGCTTCTCGCCCTGCTTCCGCCGCGAGGCCGGTACGTACGGCAAGGACACCCGCGGCATCTTCCGTGTGCACCAGTTCGACAAGGTCGAGATGTTCTCGTACGTCGACCCGGCGGACGCGGAGAACGAGCACCAGCGGCTCCTGGAGTGGGAGAAGCAGTGGCTGACGGGCCTCGGCCTGCCCTTCCAGGTGATCGACGTGGCCACGGGTGACCTGGGCGCCTCGGCCTCGCGCAAGTTCGACTGCGAGGCGTGGATCCCGACGCAGGGCAAGTACCGCGAGCTGACCTCCGCGTCGAACTGCGACAGCTTCCAGTCGCGCCGTCTGTCGATCCGGATGCGCGACGAGAGCGACGGCAAGAAGGTGACGCAGCCGCTCGCGACGCTGAACGGCACGCTCTGCGCCGTCCCGCGCACGATCGTCGCCCTTCTGGAGAACCACCAGCAGGCCGACGGCTCCGTGTGGGTGCCCGAGGTGCTGCGTCCGTACCTGGGGGGACGAGAGATCTTGGAGCCCATCAACAAGTGAGCCACCCTGCTCCCGCCACGCCGTCCTTCCCGTACAAGCTCGTCGCGACCGACCTCGACGGAACGCTCCTGCGCTCCGACGACACGGTCTCGGCGCGTACGCGCGACGCGCTCACCGCGGCCACCGCGGCGGGCGCCGCGCACATCATCGTCACCGGCCGTGCCGTGCCCTGGACCCGGCACATCCTCGACGACCTGGGCTATGACGGCCTGGCGGTGTGCGGGCAGGGCGCGCAGGTCTATCACGCGGGCGAGCACCGGCTGCTCACGTCGGTCACGCTCGACCGGCAGCTCGCCGGTATCGCCCTCGCCAAGATAGAGGCGGAGATCGGTCCGCTGGCCCTTGCCGCGAGCCGTGACGGCCTCGACGGCCAAGTGATCGTCGGCCCTGGGTACGTGGTGCAGGACGGCCCGCTGCCCGCCGTCCCGTTCACGGATGTCGCCGAGCTGTGGGCCGCTCCGCTGAACAAGGTGTACGTCCAGCACCCGGGCCTGAGCGACGACGAGCTCGCCTCGGTGGCGCGTCAGGTGGCCGGGGGCCTGGTCGGCGTGACGATGGCCGGCGAAGGCATCGTCGAGCTGCTTCCCCTCGGCCTCTCCAAGGCGACGGGCCTGTCTCTCGCGGCACGCCGCCTCGGCGCGAAGGCCGCGGACACGATCGCTTTCGGGGACATGCCCAACGACATACCGATGTTCGGCTGGGCGGCCCATGGCGTGGCGATGGCCAACGCCCATGAGGAGCTCAAGTCGGTGGCCGACGAGGTGACGACGTCGAACGAGGACGACGGCATCGCGGCGGTGCTGGAGAAGCTTCTCGGCTAGCGCTTGCGGGCAGTACGCAGTGAGCCGGGCACCGCATGGCGGTGCCCGGCTCGCTGCGTGGTCGGGTGGGCGGCCCGCGCAGCGAGGTGCGCGCTCGAAGCGGCCGCCCCGGGCAGCTCCCCCGTGGGCGGGGCTCTACGGAGCGAGTGACTACTCCGAAGCCTGCCGCGGGCTGCCCTGCCGGGAACTCGACGGACTGGTGAAGGACACGTCGGCTCCTCTCCCGGTCGGCGGGCGCCAGGGTCGTGGCGCGGTGACACAACTACTGTGCCCGCGCCCCGTTTTGCCCGCCACCGAATTACTCACTCCTCCCCGGCCAGCGTCAGCGACCGCAGCTTCTGTCCGGCGTACCAGGTGGCGAGGACCGTGACGCCGACAAGGAGGGCCGTGGCGGCCGGCAGTCCGACGTCCGAGGTGACCAGGTCGCCGCCCGCCGTCTTCTGGGCGACGGCGAGCGACCACTGCTGGACGCTGAGGGTGCGTGCGCCAGGGACCAGCGACCCGAAGAGGGTCTCCCACACGAGGGCGTAGACGAGCCCGAAGACGACCGCGTGCCGGGTGATCGTGCCAAGGAGCAGGAAGATCGCCGCGTACGCGATGGAGGCGACCAGGGCGGCGATCGTGTACGCCACGGCGATCTGCTGACCGTTGCCGTTCAGGATCATGCCCGCGATGAACGTCGGGATCGCGGAGAAGGCCATGGTGACGGCGATGGCGATGGTGAGCTTGGTGGTGATGATCGTGGGCCGCTTGACCGGTTTGGAGAGGAGATAGACGACGGAGCCGTCGTCGATCTCCGGGCCGATGGCTCCGGTGCCCGCGATGACGCCGATGATCGGCACCATCGTGGCGAGCGCGAAGCCGCCGAGGAGGTCGGAGGCGACCTGGTCGTCGGCGCCGTTGAATCCGCGGACCGCGGCGGCGATGACGACCAGCAGGACGGGCAGGGCCAGGAGGATCAGTGCCCGGCGGCGGCCGAGCAGGGCCCGGTAGGTGAGCCGGGCGACAGTGGGGTCGTACACGATGGCTCCCTTCAGGCCGCGACGAGATAGGAGAAGACCGACTCGAGGGACTCGTCCGAGGGCGAGACCGTGAGGAGCCGGATGTCGTGATCGCGGGCGATGCGTGGCAACAGGGCGGTGAAGCGTCCGAAGTCGATGGCTTGGATGCGCAGGGCGCCTTCCTTGAGGTCGACTTCGATTCCCGCCGTCGACGGGTCCGCGATCAGGGCGGCGGCCAGGGCACGGTCGTCGCTGGAACGCACGAGGTAGCGGTGGGGGCGGTCGGTCATCAGGCGCCGGATCTTGCGGAAGTCACCGCTCGCCGCGTGCCGTCCGGCCACGATCACCTCGATGTGCGAGGCCAGTTGCTCGACCTCTTCGAGGATGTGCGAGGAGAACAGGACCGTGCGGCCCTCGTCCCCCATGCGCCGCAGCAGGTCCATCAGTTGCATGCGCTGGCGCGGGTCCATGCCGTTGAACGGTTCGTCGAGCAGGAGCACGGAGGGTTCGTGGACGAGGGCGGACGCCATCTTCACGCGCTGCCGCATGCCCTTGCTGTACGTCGAGATCTTGCGGTCCTGCGCGTACTCCATCTCGACGGTGGCGAGGGCCTTGTGCGCGGCCCGCTTGTCCAGGCCGTGCAACTCGGCGTTGGCGACGACGAATTCGCGCCCGGTGAGGAAGTCGTACATCCCCTCGCGCTCGGGGACGATGCCGATGTCCTTGTAGATCTGTTCGTTGCGCCAGATCGGCTTGGCGTCGAGGGTGACGCTGCCGGTGGAGGGGGCGAGGAATCCGCCCATCATGTTGATGAGGGTGGACTTCCCCGCGCCGTTCGGACCGAGGAGGCCGGTGACGCCCGGTCCGACGTTCATCGTGATGTCGTTGACCGCCACCACGTTGCCGAACCAGCGGCTGGTGTGGTCGATGTTGATCGTGCTCACAGCCCGACCTTTCGGTAGCGGCGCAGCAGTGCGCCGTAGCAGCCCGCGATGAGGGCGAGGACGACGATCACGTAGACCGCGCCCGTGCCGGACGAGGGGCCTTCCCCTCCGGGGAAGGCGGAGGTCGCGCCGAGGAAGGCGGACTGTACGCCGTCGATCAGCGTGATCGGCGAGAACAGGCCGAGCCAGGCGAGGGCGTCGGTGCTGCCCTGTTCGTGGGCGATGGCCTGGACCGTGGACACCGCTCCGTAGCTGATGGTCAGTACGGCGATGACGGCGGCGATCCCGAAGCCGCGGCGGGGAGTGACGGCCGAGACGACGAGTGCGATGCCGGAGAACAGGAGCGAGAGGAGTGCCACGGAGACGAGCCCCTGGCCGAAGCCCTTGGTCTGGTCGGCGAAGTCGAGCTTGGCGAGCAGCGCCCCCACGTAGAGGACGAGCAGTGGTGCGGCCGTGAGGATGAAGAGGGCCGAGGCCATCGCCGCGAACTTCGCGCGTACGTAGTCGCTGTGCTCGATGGGGCGGGAGAAGTAGAGGGGGACGGTCTTGAACCGCAGGTCGCGGGAGACCGTCTGGGGAGCCTGGGCGGCGAGGTAGAGACTGATGACGGCCTGCAGCAGGATCGCGTATCGGGTGTACTCGACGGGGAGTTCGTTCGCCTTGGTGGTCACGGCGACCGCCACCATGATCGCGGCGGGTACGCACATCACCGCGAAGAGGATCATGGGGAGGACCTTGGACTTGGCTGAGCGGCCGAGTCCGTACGCCCCGCGCAGGCTCTGTGAGAAGAGCGAGCGGCGGGCGTAGGCGCGGCCCAGGCGCGGGCCGTCGTAGTTGCGATAGCCGATGTTGTGGATCTGTGTCTGTTGACCGGCGTGTGCCGGGGGCTGCTCAACCGCCATGGCGGACCGCCTCCTTCCGCGCATCCGTCTGCTCGGGTTGCTGGGTTTGCTCGGGCTGCTCGGTTTGTTCGGACTGGAAGACTTCGGCGATGTGGTGCCGGCGCTGTTCCATCCGGACCAGGCCGAGGCCGAGGTCCGCCACCAGGTCGCGGACCAGGTCGTACGTCTCGTCGCCGGTCGCTTCGAGCAGCACGGTGTGCCCGGCGCCGGGCAGGCCGCTTCCCTCGTGGGTGGCGACCCCCCGTCCCTGCAGCGCGTCGCGGAACACCTTGGTGCCCTCGGGGTGTTCGTCGGTGTCCGTCACCTCGACGGCCAGCGTCGTGGTGGTCTGGGTGAAGTCGGTGGTGGAGCTGGATCGAAGGAGCTTGCCGCCGTCGATGACGACGACGTGGTCGCAGGTGCGCTCCAGCTCGCCGAGGAGGTGTGAGGTGACCAGGACGGAGATGCCGAAGTCCGTGTGGACGCGGCGGATGAGGTCGAGCATCTCGTCGCGGCCCACGGGGTCGAGGCCGTTGGTCGGCTCGTCCAGGAAGACCAGGTCGGGGTCGTGGACGAGGGCCTGCGCGAGCTTGACGCGCTGTTTCATGCCCGTCGAGTAGCCACCGATCGGGCGGTAGCGCTCCTCGTACAGACCGACGTGCCGCAGGGTGTCCGCGGTGCGCTCGCGGGCCGCCGTGGGAGGCAGCCCGGACATGCGCGCCATGTGGACGACGAACTCGGTGGCCGAGACGTCGGGCGGCAGGCAGTCGTGCTCGGGCATATAGCCGACGCGCTCACGGATCTGGCCCCCACTGGTGGCGACGTCGAGGCCGAGCACGGCGGCGGTCCCCTCCGTGGCGGGGGACAGACCCAGCAGGATCTTGATCAGTGTGGACTTGCCGGCTCCGTTGGCTCCGACGAGGCCGGTCACACCGGGCCCGATATCCATGGAGAGCCGGTCAAGCGCGGTCACCCTCGGGAACCGCTTGCTCAGGCTTTCGGTCGCGATCACAGTCACGATTCGAAGGTAGTGGCGCAGGCCACATCGAGCGTCAGACCAGGGTCTTGTCCTCACCTCACTCTCCGGTATTACGGGCCCGTAGGGGTCCTCCTGAGGTCGACCCCTGGGGGATGTCCCGCAGCCGACCCTGGAGTCGGGCCCGGCTCGTGCACAGCTATTGACGTAGCCGCCGAGCATTGTCACATTCATCAGTGTCAAGTTACGGACGCGTACTGCGATGGACCGGACACGGACGGACGGTGGCATGACCTCAGCAGTGGCAGGTGAACTCTCCGCGGAACTGCGGGGGTTCAGGGAAGTCCAGACCCTCGCGTATGAATGCGCGGAGGCGGTCGCGGCGCAGCTCCGGCCCGGGGTGACCGAGCGCGAGGCCGCTCGCATGCAGCGTGACTGGCTGCGTGAGCGGGGTGTGCGGGACTGGTTCCACCTGCCCTTCGCCTGGTTCGGGGACCGCACGGCGTTCGTGAACTTCCGGATACCGCTGCAGTTCTTCCCCACCAACCGCCGGCTCGAGCCGGGGATGCCCTTCATCCTCGACATGGCCCCGGTCTACAAGGGCTACACGGCGGACATCGGCTACTCGGGCTGCCTCGGCCTCAACCCCGTGCACGACAAGCTGCTCGCCGACCTGGAAGCGCACCGCGAGCTGCTCCTGCGCGAGGTGCGTGAGCGCCGCCCGCTGCGCGAGATCTATGAGGACGTGGACCGGCTCATGGTGCGCCAGGGCTATGCCAACCGTCATCGCGCGTATCCCTTCGGCGTCATCGCGCACAAGGTCGACCGGGTCAAGGAGCGCCGGCTGTCGCCGAACGTCTTCGGCTTCGGCACGCAGTCCCTGAAGGGCCTCGCGAGCGATGCGATCCACGGCCACCGGGACGGCTGGTCGCCGCTCTGGTCGCCGTACAAATTCTCCGACCACCCGCCCCAGAAGGGGCTCTGGGCGGTCGAACCGCACCTCGGATTCAGGGGTACGGGCGCGAAGTTCGAGGAGATCCTGGTCGTCACCGACTCCAGGGACCCCGAGCAGAGCGCGTTCTGGCTGGACGACGATCTGCCGCATGTGCGGCGCTGGGCTGAAGAGAGGGCCGCCGCATGACCACGGGAGGAATCACCAAGGGGATCAAGGGCGCCCGCGAGCGCTGGGTGCGCACGGGCGGGGTGGAGCTGTGCGTCGCCGAGCTCGGCGACCCGACGCAGCCCACGGTGCTGCTCGTGCACGGCTATCCGGACTCCAAGGAGGTCTGGTCGGAGGTGGCCGAGCGCCTCGCCGACCGCTTCCACGTCGTGCTGTACGACGTGCGTGGGCACGGCAGGTCGACGGCTCCGAAGCCGCTGCGCGGCGGTTTCACCCTGGAGAAGCTGACCGATGACTTCGTGGCCGTCGCGGACGCGGTGAGCCCGGGCAAGCCGGTGCATCTGGTCGGTCATGACTGGGGCTCGGTACAGGCCTGGGAGTTCGTCACGGTCAAGCGCACCGAGGGGCGCATCGCGTCCTTCACCTCGATGTCGGGGCCCTCGCTCGACCACTTCGGGCACTGGATCAAGAAGCGGATGACCCGGCCCACGCCCCGCAAGGTCGGCCAGCTCCTCGGCCAGGGCGCCAAGTCCTGGTACGTGTACATGCTGCACACGCCGGTGCTCCCCGAACTCGTCTGGCGCGGGCCGCTCGGCAAGCAGTGGCCGAAGATCCTCCAGCGCATGGAGAAGGTGCCCGCGGGCGACTACCCGACGGCGTCGCTGCCGTCGGACGCCGCGCACGGAGCATGGCTCTACCGCGACAACGTCCGCGCCCGGATGCGCAGGCCCCGCGCCGACGCGTACGCGCACGCCCCCGTCCAGCTCATCACGCCGTCCGGCGACATCTTCCTGTCGGAGCGGCTCTACGACGAGCTGGAGCTGTGGGCCCCGGAGCTGGTGCGCCGCAGCATCCCCGCCAAGCACTGGGTGCCCCGCACGCGCCCCGACCAACTGGCCGCCTGGATCACCGACTTCGTGACGTCGAACGAGGACGGCGTGCCCACGAACGACAGTGTGGCCACGGGGAAGCACGCCGATCGCTTCGGCGGCCAGCTGGTCCTGGTCACCGGGGCGGGCAGCGGCATCGGCCGGGCCACGGCCTTCGCGTTCGCCGAGGCGGGCGCACGCGTCGTGGCCGTCGACCGGGACGCGGAGAGCGCGGCCCGCACGGCGGAGATGTCGCGCCTGATCGGGGCCCCCGAGGCCTGGGGCGAGGCGGTCGACGTCTCCGACGAGCAGGCCATGGAGAAGCTCGCCGAGAAGGTCGCCCGGGAGTACGGCATCGTCGACGTCCTGGTGAACAACGCGGGGATCGGGCTCTCCGGATCGTTCCTCGACACGAGCGCCGAGGACTGGAAGAAGGTCCTCGACGTCAATCTGTGGGGCGTGATCCACGGGTGCCGGCTCTTCGGCAAGCAGATGGCCGAACGCGGCCAGGGCGGCCACATCGTCAACACCGCGTCCGCGGCGGCATTCCAGCCGTCCAAGGCCCTGCCCGCCTACAGCACCTCCAAGGCCGCGGTCCTGATGCTCAGCGAGTGCCTGCGCGCGGAGCTGGCGGGCCAGGGCATCGGGGTCTCCGCGATATGCCCGGGCTTCGTGAACACGAACATCACGGCGACCACGCACTTCGCCGGCGTCGACGCCGAGGAGGAGAAGCGCCGCCAGAAGAAGACCTCGCGCCTGTACGGCCTGCGGAACTACCCGCCGGAGAAGGTCGCGGACGCGATCCTGCGCGCGGTCGTCAAGAACCAGGCCGTGGTCCCGGTCACCCCGGAGGCCCGTGGCGCCCACCTCATGTCCCGCTTCACGCCCAGGGCCCTGCGCGCGATAGCCCGATTGGAGCCGCCGCTGTGAGCATGGAGAAGAGCACCGGCACGAACACCGAGGAGCACGACCTCGAAGAGCACTACACGATCGTTCCGCGCCGGGTCTCGTTCGACTGGGAGCGGACCCCGCTGCACTGGATACCGGACGAGCCCACCGCCACCCACGTGATCAACGTGCTGCATCTGCTTCTCCCCGCGGGGGAGCGGTGGTTCGTGAAGGTCTTCAAGGAAGGCCTTCCCCTGGTCACCGATCCGCAGCTGCTGAAGGACGTCAAGGGCTTCATGGGCCAGGAGGCCACGCACAGCGTGCAGCACGCGCATGTGCTCGACCACCTGGCGGCGCAGCGGCTCGACACCGCCGCGTTCACCAAGTACGTCGACTTCCTCTTCGAGAAACTCCTCGGCGAGACGCCGCCGTTGGGCGCTCCGATACCGACGCGGGAGTGGCTGCGGTTCCGCCTCGCGGTCGTCGCGGCGATCGAGCAGTTCACGGCGGTCCTGGGGAACTGGGTGCTGCACGCCGAGGGTCTGGACCGCGCGGAGGCCGACGAAGTCATGCTCGACCTGCTGCGCTGGCACGGCGCGGAGGAGGTCGAGCACCGCTCGGTCGCCTTCGACATGTACCAGCACTGCGGCGGCGAAGGTCTGCCCCGCTATGCCCGCCGCATCGCGGGCATGACGGTCACGGCGCCCGTGATGCTGTACCTGTGGCTCTGGGGCACCGCCTACCTGATGCGCCGGGACCCCCAGCTCGCGGGGCGCGTCCGCTACTCCCTGGCGGAGCACAACAAGGCCGTCAGGAAGGGGCTGCTGCCCACCTGGCGGGAGATCGGCACGGCCATACCCCGCTACCTGCGGCGGTCGTACCATCCCTCGCAGGAAGGCTCGCTGCGCAAGGCCGTCGAATATCTGGCGGAGTCGCCCGCGGCACGGGCCGCGGCCGGTGCGGTCGGCCGAGCGGCCATCGCCTAGCACGAGGGTTTACGGAGGCGGGGAGCGTGGACGAGCAGTCGGACGCCGGGCAGGGACTCGTGGATCACGGCACCGCGCCCAGGCCGGCGGAGTACCGCATCGAGGACTTGGCGCACCGCAGCGGCGCCACGGTCCGCACGATCCGCGCCTACCAGGACCGCGGCCTGCTCCCCCGGCCCGAGCGGCGCGGCCGGGCCAATGTGTACGGCGACACGCATCTGGCCCGGTTGAGACAGATCGCCGACCTGCTGGAGCGGGGTTACACCCTGGCCTCCATCAAGGAGCTGCTCGAGGCCTGGGACGCGGGCCGGGGGCTCGGTGGCGTCCTGGGCCTCGTGGCCGAGGTCGGCGGTCCGTGGACGGACGAGAAGGCCGACCGGATGACCCGGGCGGAGCTGGACGCGGCGTTCGGCGGAGAGCCGGACGAGGCCGCGGTGGCCGACGCGATCGCGCTCGGCGTGCTTGAGCCCGTGCCGGGACGCGACGACGAATTCCTGGTCCCGAGCCCTCAAGAGCTGGCGGTGGCGGTGGAGTTGCACGCCGCCGGGGTTCCGCTGTCCGCGATCTCGGGCCATTTGCGGGAGTTGAGGGGGCAGGTCGAGCACATAGCCGCCCGTTTCTTGGAGTTCACCACCGAGCATGTATTCGCGCGCTATCTCGGTCAGCACCCGCCGAGCGAGGCGGATGCGGCGGAGGCGGCCGCTCTCGTCCGGCGTCTGAGGCCGCTGGCCCAGCAATCCGTCGACGCCGAACTTGCCCGCGCCATGCGCCTGTTCGCCACGCGACACCTGCAGCACCACCTAGCCGCGGGGCAACCGGCTCAACGTACGAATGAGCCGCTGCCGGTAGCCCTGCCGGCGACGACAATGCAGGCTGTGGAGGCGCTGGTTGGCCGGGAGAACGCTGCGGCCTTCGTAGCAGCCGCCGCTGAACGCGAGGTTCAGGCCAGGACGTTGGACGCACTTGCGGCAAGTCGGGGCAATGCAACCCCTGTTGATCAAAAGGTGTGAATCAGCTGTGAGTTGTCCACAGAATCGCCAATACCCCTGTGGATAACCGGACTTGGTTGTGGATCAAACCTGTGGACCAAAAGAGTCGGATGAAAAGTCGGTGGACGAAAATGAAGTGCGGGGAGAACGGTTCGACGCGAGGCTGAACGGATGATTAGAGAAGCCCCCTCCGCGGACGCGCCGGACGAGCGGCGCACCGTGAAGGTGTCGAAATACCTTTCCAAGCACCTGCGCCATCAGCCGGAGAGAATCGGTCTCACGCTCGACGAGAACGGCTGGGTGGAGATCGACGCCCTCGTCGCGGCAGCCGCGGCCCACGGTTTCCGCTTCACGCGCGGCGAGCTCGACCACGTGGTGGCCACGAACGACAAACAGCGCTTCGCGATCGAGGGCAGCCGTATCCGTGCCAGTCAGGGCCACTCCGTCGACGTCGACCTGAACCTGCCTCCGGCCACCCCGCCCGCGTATCTCTTCCACGGCACGGTGGTCCACAACATCGCCGCGATCCGCGCCGAAGGCCTGCGGCCCATGAACCGTCACGCCGTGCACCTGTCGCCCGACCGCGAGACCGCCACCCGCGTCGGCGCCCGCCGTGGACGGCCTGTCGTTCTCTCCGTCGACACGGGCGCGATGCACCGCGACGGACACGTCTTCCAGGTCAGCGCCAACGGCGTCTGGCTCACCGACGCCGTGCCCCCCGAATATCTCCGCTTCCCGGCCGGGCACTGACCTCCCCCCACAGACACCGGCCCGACCCGGCCGAGCTGCGAGGACGCGGTTTCCAGGGGCTTACGCTCTGATACATGAGTTTGCGTCTGAGCACCGTGATCCTGCCCGTCCGCCGCTGGCACGAGGGGGGCAAGGAGCGCTGGCAGCGGGCGGAGGAGCTGGGGTTCCACACCGCGTACACCTACGACCACCTCTCCTGGCGGACCTTCCGCGACGGGCCCTGGTTCGGCGCGGTGCCGACCCTGACCGCCGCCGCGGCCGCCACAGACAGGCTGCGCCTCGGCACCCTGGTCACCTCGCCGAACTTCCGGCACCCGGTGACCCTCGCCAAGGACCTGATCACGCTGGACGACGTGTCCGACGGCCGGATCACCCTCGGCATCGGCGCGGGCGGCAACGGCTTCGACGCCACCGCACTGCTCAAGGCGGGCGAGGAGCCCTGGACCCCGCGCGCACGGGCCGATCACTTCGGCGAGTTCCTGCCGCTGCTCGACCGCCTTCTCACCGAGGACGTCGTCTCGTACGAGGGCGAGTACTACTCCGCATCCGAGGTGCGCAACATCCCGGGCTGCGTCCAGCGCCCCCGGCTGCCCTTCGCGGTCGCCGCCACCGGACCGCGCGGCCTGAAGCTCGCCGCGCGCCACGGGCAGGCGTGGGTGACCACGGGCGACCCCAAGCTCTTCGAGAACGGCACCCCGGAGCAATCACTTCAAGCCATCCGCGGACAGGCCGACAAGCTGGCCGCGGCCTGCGACGCGATCGGCCGGGACGTCGCCGAACTCGACAAGATCCTGCTCACCGGGTTCACCCCGGACCGCCCCCTCGACTCCTTCGACGCCTTCGTCGACTTCGCCGGCAACCACGCTGAGCTGGGCTTCAACGAGGTCGTGCTCCACTGGCCGCTGCCGGGAACGGATTTCGCGGCCGACGAGAAGCTCTTCGAGCGGATCGCCACGGAGGCGCTCGTGCAGTTGGGAGGCAGCACAGCAGGGGCATAAAGGCACTCAGATGTGCGCCCCAGCGCACGCCCGTGCAGGCAGGTGCGGGACAATCGGTGGCGTGACCTCAGCTACCCCACGGCCCAAGACCCCGGCCGCCTCCGCCCCCCACCGGCCCAAGGCCCGGCTGATCGCCACGGACCTGGACGGCACCCTTCTCCGTGACGACAAGTCCGTGTCCGACCGCACCGTCGCCGCACTCGCCGCCGCCGAACGGGCCGGGATCGAGGTCTTCTTCGTGACCGGCCGCCCGGCACGCTGGATGGACGTCGTCAGCGCTCACGTGCACGGCCACGGGCTGGCCATCTGCGGCAACGGCGCGGCCGTGGTCGACCTGCACGACGGGTCGGGCGGCCATCGCTTCGTGAAGGTACGGGAACTGCGGCGCGAGGACGCGCTCGACGTCGTCCGGCTGCTGCGCGCGGCGGCCCCCGGCACGTCCTTCGCGGTCGAGCGGACCGGCGGACTGCACCACGAGCCGACCTACCCGCCCCTGCACCTGGAGCCGGGCGAGAGCGTCGCCCTCGCGGAGAAACTGCTCGCCGAGGACTCTGACAACGCGACCCAGCCCATCCTGAAGGTCCTCGCCTTCCACCCCGAGATCGCGCCCGACGACTTCCTGGTCGTGGCCCGTGAGGCCGTGCGCGGCCAGGTCGAGATCACCCGGTCGAGCCCGAGCGCCCTGCTCGAGATCAGCGGTCCGGGAGTTTCCAAGGCCAGCACGCTGGAGCTGTGCTGCGCCGAGCGCGGCATCACGCCCGCGGAGGTCGTCGCCTTCGGGGACATGCCGAACGACATCGAGATGCTCACCTGGGCGGGCACGTCGTTCGCGATGGGCAACGCGCACCCGGACGTGCTCGCCGCCGCGTCCGGCCGTACGGTCGCCAACAACGAGGACGGCGTGGCGGTCGTCATCGAACGAATCCTGAGCGAACAGCAGGACCTGTAGCGAGACCCACGACTGGACCGGTCCCTGGGCTGGATCATCAGAACAGGGACCCCCGCCCCTCCTGATCAGGGGCGCCCGCCCCTCCTGGTCAGGGACCCCCGCCCCTCCTAGTAAGGCGCCTGCCACACCACGGCCGTGCCCCCGCCGTCCTCGCCGATGCCCGGCCCGTACCAACTGTCCCCGCCGAGCGACTCCGCGCGCCTCTTGAGGTTCTTCAGGCCGCTGCGCCGGCCGCCCTCCGCGATGCCGACGCCGTCGTCCGAGACCGTCAGGCGTACGCCCTGCTGCCCGTCGGGCAGGGTCACCGTCGCGTCGACCACCACGTCGATGCGATCGGCCCGCGCGTGCCGGAACGCGTTGGACAGCGCCTCGCGCAGGGCCGCGATGAGGTTCTTCCCGGTGAGCTCGCCGACCACGGTGTCGACGGCGCCCACGAAGTGGTGCGTGGGCTTGAAGCCGAGCGGTACCGCGGCCATGTTGACCTCGCGAAGGACCCGCGTACGCAGCCCCGAAGGAGCCTCGGCCGGACCCTGCTGCAAGGCGAAGATCGCCGTCCGGATCTCCTGGATCGTCACGTCCAGCTCGTCGACGGCTTTGCCCACCCCCGTCTGCACCTCGGGCACGACGGACCTGCGCTGCGCGCTCTCCAGCATCATCCCGGTGGCGAACAGGCGCTGGATCACGAGGTCGTGCAGGTCGCGTGCGATCCGGTCGCGGTCCTCGTACACCGCGAGCCGTTCCCGGTCGCGCTGCGCCTCGGCCATCATCAGCGCGAGCGCCGCCTGCGAGGCGAACTGGGTGGCGAGGGTCCGCTCGGTCTCGCTGAACGGCCGGGCGCCACGCGCGCGTGGCGTGACGAGCGTCCCCATGACGCGGCCGTCGCTCTGCAGCGGCAGCATCATGACGGGTCCGTAGTCGCGGGCCAGGTCGGTCATGACGCGCGGGTCCGTGGCGGCGTCGTCGAGGAACACGGAGTCCCCGGCGAGCAGATCGGTGATGATGCGGCTCTCCGGGGGGACGACCACGCCGAGCACTCCGGAGGGTTCGTCGGAGGAGACGGCGACGATCTCCATGCCGCCCTCCTCGTCGGGCAGCAGCACGATCCCGGCGGCCGAGTCGGCGAGATGGCGGGCCTGTTCGGCCACGACGGCGAGCGCCTCCTCCGAGTCGCTGCCCGCGAGCAGTGCCGTGGTGACCGCCACGGAGCCGTCGATCCAGCGTTCGCGCTGCATGGCCGCTTCGTAGAGGCGGGCGTTGCCGATGGCGATGCCCGCCTCCGTCGCGAGGACGCGGACCATGTGCACGTCGTACTCGTTGAAGTCGCCGCCGCCTCGCTTCTCGGTCAGGTAGAGGTTGCCGAAGATCTCACCCTGTACGCGGATGGGGACGCCGAGGAAGGTCCGCATGGGCGGGTGGTGTGCCGGAAAGCCGCATGAGCGCGGGTCGGCGGAGAGATCCGCGAGGCGCAGGGTCTCCGGCTGGTGGATGAGGGCGCCGAGCAGCCCCTTGTGCCCGTCGGGCAGCCGCCCGATCCGCTCGGCGGCCTCCTCGCCGATGCCGACGTGGACGAAGTCGGAGAGCCCCTTGCCGTCTTCGGAGACGACGCCGATCGCCGCGTAGTGGGCGTCCGCGAGCTCGGCCGCCGTCTCGCAGATGCGGTCGAGCGTGGTGTGCAGTTCGAGCCCGGCGCCTACGGAGCGCATCGCCTCCAGAAGTTGCGGCACGCGCGCGGTGAGCTCGGGGGAGAGGCCCTGCAGGCTGCGGGTCGCTTTCTTCGCGGCCTCTATGGCGTCCGATGAGCCGTCGGGTTGCGGGGAGGCTGCGGAGGCCGAGGGCGCTGACATGCCTTTGAGAGTAGTTAGTCCTATTTGGCGAGGAAAGTCGGGGCATACTCCGAGCTGGGCACGCGGCCTGGCACGGGCCCCCTCACTCTCGCTCCCTATGCGGCGGCCGTCATCAGCAGGTCGGCCGCCCGCTCCCTCTCCAGCATGCGCCGCAGCGGCCCGTCCACGAGGACGAGGTCGGCGTACGCACCGCGCTGCACCACCTGCCCCGCGTCCAGGACGATCACCTCGTCCACCGCGTCGAGCCCGGCGAGCCGGTGCGTGATGAGCAGCGTCGTCCGGCCCTCGGTGGCGGCGAGGAGATCGTCGGTGAGGGCGTCGGCGGTCGGCAGGTCGAGATGTTCGGCCGGCTCGTCGAGGACGAGGACGGGGAAGTCCGCGAGCAGCGCGCGGGCCAGGGCGATGCGCTGGCGCTGGCCTCCGGAGAGACGGGACCCGTGCTCACCGACCAGGGTGTCGAGCCCCTCCGGGAGCGAGTCGGTCCACTCCCGCAGACGGGCCCGCGTGAGTGCGCCGCGCAGTTCGTCGTCGGTGGCACCCTTCCGGGCGATGAGCAGGTTCTCGCGTACGGAGCTGTCGAAGATGTGCGCGTCCTGGGCGCACAGCCCGACGAGTTCACGCACGGTGTCCCCGTCGAGGGTGGCCGCGTCCGTGCCGCCCAGGCTGTACGTCCCCTCGCTCGCCCCGAGGAAGCGCAGCAGCACCTGGGCGAGCGTCGTCTTGCCGGAACCCGAGGGGCCGACCACCGCGATGCGCCGCCCGCGCTCCAGGGTCAGGCCGACACCCGCGAGCGCGTCCCGGTCCTGCCCCTCGTACCGGGCGTGCAGCCCCTCGACACGGAGCGGGAAGGGCGTCTGCGGGCGCTGCGCGGGCTCGGCGGGCTCGGGTACGGGTTCGGGGGCGTCGAGGACCTCGTAGACGCGCTCGGCGCTCTTCCTGACGCGCTGGCGGTACTGGACGGCGAGCGGCAGCCCCAGGACGGCCTCGAAGGCGGCGAGCGGAGTGAGGACGACCACGGCGAGCGCCACGCCGCTGAGCCGACCGTCGTGCAGCGCCTGTACGCCGACGGCAGCGGCGGCGGTCACGGTGAGTCCGGTGGCGAGCGCGCCGAACCCGTCGCCGAGCGCGGTGGCCGTGGCCGTCCGTGACGCGATCCGGGTCAGCTCGGCGTCGGCCTCCTTCGCCTTGGCCGTGCGCCGGGTCAGGGCGCCCGCGACCGTCAACTCGGCGGTACCGGTGAGCAGATCGGCCACGCGGGTGGCCAGTGCCCCGCGCGCGGGGGCGAGCTTGCGCTCCGCCCGGCGGGCGACGGCTCCGGAGAGCAGCGGTACGCCCACCCCGGCGAGGAGCAGACCGACGGCGAGGACGGCGCCGGCCTCGGGCAGCAGCCAGGCGGTGAAGCCGACCGCTCCGGCACCCACCACCGCGGCGGCCGACGCGGGCAGCAGCCAGCGCAGCCAGTAGTCCTGCAAGGCGTCCACGTCGGCGACCAGGCGGGAGAGCAGGTCACCGCGGCGGGTCTTCCTCAGCCCCGCCGGGGCCAGGCGCTCAAGGCGCCGGTAGACGGCCACGCGGGTGTCGGCCAGCATCCGCAGGACGGCGTCGTGCGAGACGAGGCGCTCCGCGTAGCGGAAGACGGCACGGCCCATGCCGAAGGCGCGGGTCGCCGTCACGGCGATCATCAGGTACATCACCGGCGGCTGCTCCGACGCCCGGCTGATCAGGTACCCGGAGGTGGCCATCAGCCCCACGGAGCTGCCGATCGCCAGGGCACCCAGGAGCAGGGCGAGCGCGAGCTTGCCCTTACGCGCCTGCGCGGCACCCCGCACCCGAGCGAGGACGTCACCCTTCGCCCGGGGACTCTCGTACGCGTCCACCGGGGCGCCCTGCGGCTCCGGGGCCCCTGCGGACGCCTTGGGGCGCCCCAAGGACCCGTCGCCCACCTCCGCCACCACCGCTGCCCGCGAAAGCGCCACTTCAGGCTCACCCTGCCGGGCAGCGCCGAGCCGTACGACCCGGTCCGCCACCGCCAGCAGCGCCGGCCGGTGCACGACGAGCAGCACGGTCCGCCCCACGGCCAGCCGCCGCACCGCTTCGACGACCCCGGCCTCGGTCTCCCCGTCCAGAGCGGCCGTCGGCTCATCCAGCAGGACCACAGGACGGTCGGCCAGGAACGCCCGCGCCAGGGCCAGCCGCTGCCGCTGCCCGGCGGACAGGCCGGCACCGTCCTCCCCGAGCGGCGTCCCCACGCCACCCGGCAGCGCGGACACGAACTCCCAGGCCCCCGCCGACTCCAACGCGTCGCGCACGGAAGCATCGTCCGCGTCCGGCCGCGCGAGGCGTACGTTCTCCGCGATGGACCCGGCGAACAGGTGCGGTCGCTGCGGGACCCAGGCGATCCGCTCCCGCCACCGCTCCGGCGCGACCTCGGCCAGGTCGACGCCCCCGACGCGCACCCGCCCCTCGGCAGGCTCGACGAACCCGAGGATCACGTCGAGCAGCGTCGACTTGCCCACCCCGCTGGGCCCGACCAGAGCCACGGTCTCACCGGGCTCCACCGCGAACGACACCCCGGACACCGCGTCCGATGACCGCCCCGGATACCGGACCGTCACGCCCTCCACGCTCAGCGTCCCCGAAGGCGCGGCGGCGTCTCCCGTGACCCGTACGGGAGCCTCCAGAACCTCGAAGATCTCCTCGGCGGCGGAGAGCCCCTCCGCCGCCGCGTGGTACTGCGCTCCGACCTGGCGCAGCGGCAGATAGGCCTCGGGCGCGAGGATCAGGATCACCAGGCCCACGTACAGATCCATGTCGCCGTGGACGAGCCGCATCCCGATGGTCACCGCTACCAGCGCCACCGACAGGGTCGCGAGGAGTTCGAGCGCGAAGGACGACAGGAAGGCGATGCGCAGCGTCCGCATCGTCGCCTGCCGGTACTCGCCCGTGATCTGCCGGATCGACTCGGCCTGGGCCTTCGCGCGCCCGAACACCTTCAGGGTCGGCAGGCCCGCCACCACGTCGAGGAAGTGTCCCGACAGACGTGAGAGGAGCCGCCACTGACGGTCCATCCGGTTCTGGGTCGCCATGCCGATCAGGATCATGAAGACCGGGATCAGCGGCAGCGTCACGACGATGATCGCCGCCGACACCCAGTCCTCGGTGACGATCCGCGCGAGCACCGCCACCGGGACCACCACCGCGAGCCCCAACTGCGGCAGATAGCGCGAGAAGTAGTCGTCGAGTGCGTCCACGCCGCGTGTGGCCAGCGACACCAGCGAACCCGTCCGCTGGCTGCTCAGCCAGCCGGGGCCCAACTGCCCCGCCCGGTCGAGCAGCCGCCCCCGCAGTTCCGACTTCACCGCGGCGCTCGCCCGGTGAGCGGCGAGCTCGGTCAGCCAGGCGACGAACGCCCGCCCCACCGCGACGACCACGAGCAGGACGATCGGTGTCCGCAGGTCACCGAGGGCGAGCCCCTTCTGGAAGGCCCCGACCACGATCTCGGCGATGAGCATCGCCTGGGCGACGACCAGGCCCGCCCCGGCGACGCCGAGGACCACCACCGCGGCCAGGAAGAACCGAGTGGCGCGGGCGTACCGAAGCAGACGCGGGTCGATTGGTTTCACGTGAAACACACCCTCCGAGGGACCGGAAGAAGACTGCCGAAGAACTCAGGGATCAGAACGCAAGCCTCAGGGACAGAGGCTCAAGCACTCAGTGCGCGGCATCCGCGATGTGCTGCGTTCCGATCCGCTTGCGGAACACCCAGTAGGTCCACGACTGGTAGAGCAGCACGATCGGCGTCGCGATGCCCGCGCACCAGGTCATGATCTTCAGGGTGTAGGGGCTCGACGAGGCGTTGGTGACCGTGAGGTTCCACTCCTCGTTCAGCGACGACGGCATGACGTTCGGGAAGAGCGTCAGGAAGAGCATCGCGACGGCGGCCGCGATCGTGATGCCCGACAGCGCGAACGACCAGCCCTCGCGCCCCATCCTGATCGCCCCGATGGCACCGACCAGCGCGACCACGGCCACGACCATCGCGACCAGGCTCTTGCCGTCGCCGTTGTCCGCCTGCGTCCAGAGCAGGAATCCGAGCGCCAGGACAGCGGTCACCAGGCCGAGCCCCAGCGCCAGCTTCCGCGCCCGCATCCGGATGTCCCCCACCGTCTTGAGCGAGGCGAAGACCGCGCCGTGGAAGGTGAACAGCGTCAGGGTGACCAGGCCGCCCAGGATGCCGTACGGGTTCAGCAGGTCCCAGAAGTTGCCCACGTACTCCTTGTGGGCGTCGATCTTCACGCCGCGCGTGATGTTGGCGAAGGCCACGCCCCACATCACCGCCGGGATCAGCGAGGTCCAGAAGATGGCCTGCTCCCAGTTGCGCTGCCACTTCTCCTCGGGCCGCTTGGCCCGGTACTCGAAGGCGACGCCGCGCACGATCAGGCAGAGCAGGATGATCAGGAGCGGCAGATAGAAGCCCGAGAAGAGCGTCGCGTACCACTCGGGGAAGGCGGCGAAGGTCGCGCCGCCCGCCGTGAGCAGCCACACCTCGTTGCCGTCCCAGACGGGACCGATGGTGTTGATGAGGACCCGCTTCTCGGTCCGGTCACGGGCGAGCAGCTTGGTGAGGATGCCGATCCCGAAGTCGAAGCCCTCCAGGAAGAAGTAGCCGATCCACAGGACTGCGATCAGCACGAACCAGACGTCGTGAAGTTCCATGTCGATCAACTCCCTCAGTACGAGAAGGCCATGGGCCGGTCGGCGTCGGCGTCGTCATCGGAGCCCGATCCCGAGCCGGGGCCGCCGATCTTGGTGGGCGGATTGAGGTCGGCCTCGGTGAGCTCGGGCGGACCCGCCTTGATGTACTTGAGCAGCAGCTTCACCTCGATCACGGCGAGGATCGCGTAGATCCCGGTGAAGACGACCAGCGAGGTGATCACCTCACCCTGCGAGACCCCCGGCGAGACCGCGTCCTGGGTCTTCAGGACGCCGTAGACCACCCAGGGCTGCCGCCCGGTCTCGGTGAAGATCCAGCCCCAGGCCGTGCCGATGAGGGGGAAGATCAGCGTCCACTGGGAGAGCCGCCACCACCAGTTGCCGAGCTTGGGCGCCAGCTCCCTGTTCTTGGTGAGCATCAGCTTCGGCACGTCGTCGGCGCCCGTACGGTGCTCCGGAGCGAGCCAGAACTTCTTCCGCGTGAGCCAGAGGCCGGCGGTGCACAGGGCCATCGAGACCCCGCCGAAGCCGATCATCCAGCGGTAGGACCAGTAGGCGGTGGGGATGTTGGGCCGGTAGTCGCCGGGCCCGTACTTCTCCTGCGCCTCCCTGTTGAGGTCGTTGATGCCGGGGATCTCGGCGCTGAAGTTGTTCTTGGCGAGGAAGGACAGCACCCCGGGGACCTCGATGGCGACCTTGTTGTGGCCCTCGGAGACATCGCCGTACGCGAAGAGCGAGAACGGCGCCGGCTTCTCCGACTCCCACAGTGCCTCGGCGGCCGACATCTTCATCGGCTGCTGCTCGTACATGACCTTGCCGAGGGTGTCGGCGCTGACCACGGTGAGCAGGGTGCCGACGAACGCGGTGACCAGGCCGAGCCGCATCGACATCCGCATGGTGCGGATGTGCTGCTTCTTGCGGAGGTGGAAGATCGCGATGCCGGTCATGAAGGCGCCGCCGACCAGGATGGCCGCCGAGATGACGTGGAAGAAGTTGACCAGCGTCGTCTCCTGGAAGAGCACCTTCGCGAAGTCGGTGAGCTCCGCGCGCTTGGTGCCGTCCCGCTCCACGATCTTGTAGCCGACCGGGTGCTGCATAAAGGCGTTGGCCGCGATGATGAAGTACGCCGACAGGATCGTCCCGATGGAGACGATCCAGATCGTGGCGCAGTGCAGCTTCTTCGGGAGCTTGTCCCAGCCGAAGATCCACAGGCCGATGAAGGTCGACTCGAAGAAGAACGCGATCAGGGCCTCGAAGGCGAGCGGCGCCCCGAAGACGTCACCGACGAAGCGCGAGTAGTCGGACCAGTTCATGCCGAACTGGAACTCCTGGACGATGCCGGTGACGACGCCCATCGCGATGTTGATCAGGAACAGCTTTCCCCAGAACTTGGTCGCCCTGAGGTAGTGCTCCTTGCCCGTGCGCACCCAGGCCGTCTCCAGGATCGCCGTGAGGGCGGCCAGAGAGATCGTCAGCGGGACGAACAGGAAGTGGTAGACGGTGGTGATGCCGAACTGCCATCGCGCCAGGGTCTCCGGCGCCAGAGCCAGGTCCACGTCGACTTCTCCTTACAGCCGTGCTCACCTCGGCGGTTTGCCCCTTAAATCCCTCTGATCTTCGGAGGAACCGGGACACGCTTGTGAACGCGTTCACATTCACAAGCAATTATGACCTACTGCTTGTCGGCACGGAAAGGGGGGTCCCCCTTACTCGGGGAAACGCGAGAGGGCCCCGGGGAGCACGCGCCCCGGGGCCCTCTCGTCCGACTACGTCCGGAGGCTACAACTCCTTGCGGAACGCCTCCGCGGCCTGCAGGAAGATGTCGTTGGCCTCGGTCTCCCCGATCGTGGCCCGCATCCCCTCGCCCGCGAACGGCCGCACGACCACACCGGCCTTCTCGCACGCCGCCGCGAAGTCGGCCGTACGCTCCCCGAGCCGTAGCCACACGAAGTTCGCCTGCGTCTCCGGCACCGTCCAGCCCTGCCCCCGCAGCGTCTCGACCACCCGCGTGCGCTCGGCGACCAGCGAACCGACACGGCCCATCAGCTCGTCCTCGGCCCGCAGCGAGGCCACCGCCGCGTCCTGCGCGAGCTGGCTCACCCCGAAGGGCACCGCCGTCTTGCGCAGGGCGGCCGCCACCGGCTCATGGGCGATCGCGAAGCCGACCCGCAGCCCCGCGAGGCCGTACGCCTTGGAGAACGTACGCAGCACGGCGACATTCGGACGCTCGCGGTAGATCTCGACGCCGTCCGGCACCTCGGGGTCGCGGATGAACTCGCGGTAGGCCTCGTCGAGGACGACGAGGACATCGCTCGGCACCCGGTCGAGGAATCGTTCCAGCTCGGCCCTGCGGACCACGGTGCCGGTCGGGTTGTTCGGGTTGCAGACGAAGATCAGCCGCGTCCGGTCGGTGATGGCCTCGGCCATCGCGTCCAGATCGTGCACGTCCCCCGGCGTCAGCGGCACCTTGACCGACGTGGCCCCGCTCACCTGCGTGATGATCGGGTACGCCTCGAAGGACCGCCAGGCGTAGATGACCTCGTCCCCCGGTCCCGACGTGGCCTGGATCAGCTGCTGCGCGACGCCGACGGAACCGGTGCCCGTCGCCACATGGGACACCGGCACCCCGAAACGCTCGGCGAGCTCGCTCATCAGGCCCGTGCACGCCATGTCGGGGTAGCGGTTGAACGCGCCCGCGGCGGCCAGCGCGCTCTCCATGACGCCCGGCAGGGGCGGGTAGGGGTTCTCGTTCGAGGACAGCTTGTAGGCCACCGGGCCGTCGGCCGCGGCGGGCTTCCCCGGCTTGTAGGTGGGGATACCCTCCAGCTCGGCACGCAGCCTCGGGCTCGTCTCGCTCACCGCAGTCCTCCTCTTGAACACCTGAACACCCTGACTTCAATACTCCTCACCTTATGAGGATTCAGCTCTGCTGCGAATGGGTCAGCGGTATCCGCTCCGGCGGGCGCGCAATGAGGGGGGAGCGCTCCCTGCCCCAGCGCGCGCCCGTGGCTCACTCCGTGGCGCGCATCACCCGTGAAGGTGAGTTGAGACCTCTTCGAGACATCGCTCATTTGGTAGGCCTGTGCGCGGCGACAAGGGACCGTCCACCCCAAGTAGAGCCAACTACCGTGCATTCCAAGGCTGTTGACCTGTTTCGACCTTGCAGAAACGTGCCTGTCAACGAGTGAATATGCGTCCGCACTACCCACCCTCATGAGCCCTACTATCGGCTCGCCATGACAGCAGCAGGGAACCACCAGGTGAGCCGAGCGGAGACCGCCCGCCGGGGCAACCGGCAGAGCCGAGCGGGCATCAGAGACGTCGCCGCAGCAGCCGGTGTCTCCATCACGACTGTCTCCGACGCACTCAACGGCAAGGGCCGGCTCCCGGACGCCACCCGACGCCATGTCCGCGAGGTCGCCGAACGGCTGGGCTATCGCCCTTCCGCGGCGGCCCGAACGCTCCGTACCGGCAAGTCGGGCCTCATCGGCCTGACCGTGACGACCTACGGGGATGAACCTTTCACCTTCACCGAATTCGCGTACTTCGCGGAGATGGCCAGAGCCGCGACCTCGGCCGCGCTGGCCCGCGGCTACGCCCTTGTCATCCTTCCCGCCACCTCCCGGCGCAGCCCGGTCGACGTGTGGTCGAACGTCGCGCTCGACGGCACCGTCGTCGTCGATCCGTCCGACCACGACCCCGTCGTCAGCGAACTGGTGCGCCAGGGCCTACCCGTCGTGTCCGACGGACGTCCTGCCGGGTCCCTCCCGGTCACCGCCTGGGTCGACAACGACCACGAAGCGGCGGTCCTCGAGATCCTCGACCACCTCGCGGCGGCCGGAGCCCGCCGGATCGGGCTGCTCACCGGGACCACCACGGACACGTACACCCATCTGTCCACCACCGCCTATCTGCGCTGGTGCGAGCGCGTCGGACAGGACCCGGTCTACGAGTCCTACCCGGCCCACGACCCGTGTGCCGGCGCCGTCGCCGCCGACCGGCTGCTTGCCCGGCCCGACCGCCCCGACGCCGTGTACGGCCTCTTCGACCCGAACGGCACCGATCTCCTCGCGGCCGCCCGCCGGTACGGACTGCGTGTCCCGGACGACCTGCTGCTCGTGTGCTGCAGCGAGTCCACGGTCTACGCCACCACCGAACCGCCCATCACCACGCTCTCGCTCAAACCCCGGCGCATCGGCACGGCCGTAGTCCAGCTCCTCATCGACGCCATCGAAGGTCTGGATTCGGGCCGGCCCGTCGAGCAGGTGATACCGACGGAGCTGATCGTGCGCACGTCGTCCGAGCGCCGTCCACCGCGCACGACGGTCAGCCCACCCCGCTCACCGGGACCCGGTTGAGCGGGCCGCACCGCGGGGAGAACCCCGTCAACCGGCCAATCATCCGGCCGTCAACCAGCACTGCCTGGCGCATCCCGGCCGTGGCCTGGGGGGAAACCCCTACCCAATTCGGGAGAAAACCTCGGTGAACTGGGGTTCAGCACTGATTCACCACCCCTGGTGCACCACACAGCGCGAGCCGCATTCCTATGATGGGCGGACGACACCGCGGGCCGCTGCGACCAGGCAGTCCGATCTCGGTGCAGATGCGGCGCAATGGTGGTGGAGGGGTCGATGACTCAGGGGGCCGGTCAGGGACCCGATGTGCGGACGGCGACGTTGCGCGACTTCCGCGTTCCGGCGTACGTCCACGAGACCGGTCCGGTCCAGGGGGACCCGGCGGGCGTGGCGGTTCCGGGCGCCCCCGGGGAGGTGCCCGGATCGCTGGATGACGGCTACACCCCCACCCAGCGCGACCTGCCCGTCATCAACCGCACAGACACCGTGCAAGTGGAGGTGCAGGCCATGCCCGAGCCTCCGCAGGCGCCGGTGTCCGACGAGCACGGCCCGCTGTTCGTGGTGGGTGATGTGCACGGCTATCTGGACGAGCTGATCGCGGCGCTCCAGGAGCAGGGCCTCATCGACGCCGAGGGCGACTGGTCCGCGGGCAACGCGCGCCTGTGGTTCCTCGGCGACTTCACCGACCGCGGCCCGGACGGCATCGGCGTCATCGACCTCGTGATGCGCCTGTCCGCGCAGGCGGCGGCCGCGGGCGGCTACTGCAAGGCGCTCATGGGCAACCACGAGCTGCTCCTGCTCGGCGCCAAGCGGTTCGGCGACACCCCGGTCAACTCGGGCGCCGGTACGGCCACCTTCCAGGCCGCCTGGCTCCTGAACGGCGGCCAGAAGACCGACATGGAACGCCTCGAGGACCACCATCTGCAGTGGATGGCCCGCCTCGACGCGATCGAGTCGGAGGACGGGCATCTCCTGATGCACTCCGACACGACCGCCTATCTGGATTACGGCGACTCGATCGAAGCCGTGAACGACACGGTCCGCGAGACCCTCACGCGCAACGACGCCGACGAGTGCTGGGACCTCTTCCGGAAGTTCACCAAGCGCTTCGCCTTCCGCGACGAGTCGGGCCCCTCAGCCGTACGCGAACTCCTCGACATGTACGGCGGCCACCGCATCGTGCATGGCCACAGCCCCATCCCGTATCTGCTCGGCGATGTCGGCTCCGAGGATGACTCGGACGGCGGCGGCCCCGTCATCGAGGGGCCACACATCTACGCAGGCGGCCTGGCCATCGCCATGGACGGTGGCGTGACCATGGCCGGAAAACTGCTGGTCTGCCAACTTCCCCTGGATAACTGAGCGTTCGCCGGGCAGGCGCACCACTACAGGATCACGCTGGCCAGGGGGTCTATTTCTGGAAACCCCCTGTCACCGCGTGCCTTCACGGCTCTACCATCGGCTTATCCGTAGCAGGCTCCCCTCCGTTTCTGCCCGACGGCTCGCACCCATGCGAGCCCCAAGCCCTACGGAGCATCGGGGGATGCACATGAACAGCGCTCCACACCTGCTCAATGAGGACCGCCCCGAGTACGAGCGGATCCTCGATGAGGCGCTGCGCACGGCACCAAGTCGTCCTGATCTCGCAGCAATGGGCGAGCGGCTCAATCCCGAGCAGCTGCGCACCATGGCCCTGAACGCCACTGCGCTGATCACTGCCGCCGCCACGACCGAGTACACGCACTATGTGAAGGTCCGCGAGGAACTGCGCGAAAGCGGATCTGCCGCACCATCCATCCGGGAGCGGAGCACCGAGGGTCCGGCGGAAGCCGGCTCCGGGGGCCTCGGTCTCGCCACCACGATGGGGGAGGTCACCACCCAGGCTTCGGGGGCGGGGGCCATCGCCGTCGTCGCGGTGCTCGCACCGGTCCTCGCCGGGGCGGCCGCCGCGATCTTCCTGCTCGTCGGCTACATCCTGAAGATGCTCAACCCCGAGCCCGCCTTCGCGGAAACCCTGCTCACCGCGGGGTGGCTGTTCGGCGCGCTCACCGCAGGGGGCATCCTGATCGCCGCGATCGGCCTGCTCCTGACCGCCCTGCGCAACGGCGCCACGTCGCTCCAGGCCGGTTCGTACGGAGAACGGAACGAGGAGGTGGTTCGCGCCAGGGAAGCCTGGGGCGAGGCACTGATGGAGCGCGGCGTCCTGCCGTTCCTGCGGGAGGCGCTCGCGGACCCGGGGGCGGCGCACGCGGCGCGTACACCGTCGTCGGACCCGGGCAGCCGCATGCCCCAACTCGGCTACAACAGGCCGGGGTTCAGCAGCCCGGAGGGCGGCCCGGCGGCGGGACCGCGCCCGAGCTTCTCCAGTCCGGACTTCTCGAGCCCGGACTTCGGCGGCCCCGACCACAAGCCGGAGTAGTACGCGACGCTGCTTCGGGCGGGCGCGGTGCCCGCCCGAAGCGCGGCGCGTGGCATCGCTCAGTCGGCGATGGGCAGGTACACGCGGTTTCCTGCTGCCGCGAACTCCTTGGACTTCTGGTCCATGCCCGCCTCGATCTCGTCCTGCGTGCCGCCGTGCTCACGCCGGATGTCGTGCGAGATCTTCATGGAGCAGAACTTCGGCCCGCACATCGAGCAGAAGTGCGCCGTCTTCGCGGGCTCGGCCGGCAGCGTCTCGTCGTGGAACTCCCGTGCCGTGACCGGGTCGAGGGCCAGGTTGAACTGGTCCTCCCAGCGGAACTCGAAGCGGGCGTCCGAGAGCGCGTCGTCCCAGTCCTGCGCGCCCGGGTGCCCCTTGGCGAGGTCCGCCGCGTGGGCCGCGATCTTGTACGTGATGACGCCGGTCTTCACGTCGTCGCGGTTGGGCAGGCCCAGGTGCTCCTTGGGCGTGACGTAGCAGAGCATCGCCGTGCCCCACCAGCCGATCATCGCGGCGCCGATGCCGGAGGTGATGTGGTCGTAGGCGGGAGCGATGTCGGTGGTCAGCGGGCCGAGCGTGTAGAACGGCGCCTCCTCGCAGATCTCCTGCTGAAGGTCGATGTTCTCCTTGATCTTGTGCATCGGGACATGTCCCGGGCCCTCGATCATGGTCTGTACGTTATGACGCTTGGCGATCGTGTTGAGTTCCCCGAGGGTGCGCAACTCGGCGAACTGCGCCTCGTCGTTGGCGTCCGCGATCGAGCCCGGCCGCAGGCCGTCGCCGAGGGAGTACGTCACGTCGTACGAGGCGAGGATCTCGCAGAGTTCCTCGAAGTTCTCGTAGAGGAAGCTCTCCTTGTGGTGGGCGAGACACCAGGCGGCCATGATCGAGCCGCCGCGCGAGACGATGCCGGTCTTGCGGTTGGCGGTCAGCGGGACGTACGGAAGGCGCACGCCCGCGTGCACCGTCATGTAGTCCACGCCCTGTTCGGCCTGCTCGATGACCGTGTCCTTGTAGATCTCCCAGGTCAGCGCCTCGGCCTGGCCGTCGACCTTCTCCAGGGCCTGGTAGAGCGGCACGGTGCCGATGGGCACGGGGGAGTTGCGCAGGACCCACTCGCGGGTGGTGTGGATGTTGCGACCGGTGGACAGGTCCATGACCGTGTCGGCGCCCCACTTGGTCGCCCAGGTCATCTTGTCCACCTCCTCCTCGATGGAGGAGGTCACCGCGGAGTTCCCGATGTTGGCGTTGACCTTCACCAGGAACTTCTTGCCGATGATCATCGGCTCGATCTCCGGGTGGTTGACGTTGGCGGGGATCACCGCGCGACCGGCGGCGACCTCCGCCCGCACGACCTCGGGGTCGAGGTTCTCGCGGATCCCGATGAACTCCATCTCGGGCGTGATCTCGCCGCGGCGGGCGTACGCGAGCTGCGTCACCGCCTGGCCGCCGCGGCCCCGGCGCGGCTGGCGCGGGCGGCCGGGGAAGACCGCGTCGAGGTTCTTCAGGCCTCCGCGCGGCGAGGTGTGCTTGATGCCGTCGTCCTCGGGGCGGGGCGGGCGGCCCACGTACTCCTCGGTCTCGCCGCGGGCGATGATCCAGTTCTCGCGCAGCGGCGCGAGGCCCCTGCGGACGTCGGTGTCGATGGACTCGTCGGTGTACGGACCCGAAGTGTCGTACAGGGTCACGGCCTTGCCGTTGGTGAGGTGCACCTGGCGGACCGGCACCCGCAGATCGGGGCGCGAGCCCTCGACATACGCCTTGTGCCAGCCGATGGACTTCCCGGCCTCGTCGCCCTGGTTCTGCGTCGAGGCAGGCGTGCGTGCGTCCGATGTGGTCATGAGACCTACTCCCTACGCCGGCATTACCCGGTAACAGGTTCGGCGGTCGACGCAGCGGATTCCGTACTGTTCGTGCACTTCTTGTGCCGATTCGTACGGAGGTCAGCGCCCTCTCAGCCCGGTGCTCCGAGCTCCCGCGATTGCAAAGGTGGCTCCACGCTAGCGTCATGTCGGGCGCGCTGAACAGAGGGCCCCGTCCGTTCTTGCGATGATCGGGCAGTGACCACCACACAGCCGCCGTCCCAGCCGCCCGTCCCGAACCGTCCCCCGGACCCGCACGGGCACTCCCACAGCCATGGTCCGGCCGCGCCGGTGTCGAAGCATCTGCGCAAGGTCATCGCCGCCGTGCTGATTCCTTTCGCCACGGCGGTGCTCGTGGGCCTCGTGGTGCTGTGGCCCGGCGGCGCGCCGGGCCATGAGCGCACCGGAGTCGGCTTCGACCGGCAGACGCAGTCGGCCGACGTGACGAAGGTGCAGGAGCTGCCCTGCAAGGACGTGAACGCCTCGCAGACCCCGCCCAACGGCGATACCTCCACCGCCGAGGGTCAGTCCGCGGAGTCCCGCGCGAAGGGCATCTGCAAGAAGGCGACGATCGAGGTGACCAGCGGCAAGGACAAGGGCCGCACCTTCACCGAGATCGTCCAGCCGGACTCACCGCGGCAGTTGCGCGAGGGCCAGCAGGTGGTGGTCGCCTACGAGCCCACGGCCCCCGAGGCGCTGCAGTACTCGGTCACCGACGTGAACCGGAAGTTCCCCATGGCGCTGCTCGCCGGGATCTTCGCGCTCGTCGTCGTGGCCGTGGGACGGCTGCGCGGCGTCATGGCCCTGGTCGCGCTGGCGTTGAGCTTCCTGGTCCTGACGTTCTTCATCCTGCCCGCGATCCTGCAGGGCTCGAACCCGCTGGTCGTGGCGGTGATCGGGGCCAGCGCCATCATGCTGATCGCGCTCTATCTGTGCCACGGTCTGACGGCCCGTACGTCGGTCGCGGTCCTCGGCACGCTCATCTCCCTGCTCCTGATCGGACTGCTCGGCTCGCTCTTCATCGGCTGGGCCTCACTGACCGGCAACACGGACGACAACACCGGCCTGATCCACGGTCTGTACCCGTCCATCGACATGAGCGGTCTGCTGCTCGCCGGCGTCATCATCGGCTCCCTGGGCGTGCTCGACGACGTGACGGTGACGCAGACATCCGCGGTCTGGGAGCTGCATCAGGCCAATCCCACGATGGGCTGGCGGGGCCTGTACGGCGCCGCCATCCGCATCGGCCGCGACCACATCGCCTCGGTCGTCAACACCCTGGTCCTGGCCTACGCGGGCGCCGCGCTGCCTCTGCTGCTCCTCTTCTCCATCGCCCAGAGCAGCGTGGGCACGGTGGCCAACAGTGAACTGGTGGCCGAGGAGATCGTGCGCACCCTGGTCGGCTCGATCGGCCTGGTCGCCTCGGTGCCGGTGACGACGGCGCTCGCGGCCCTGGTGGTCTCCGCCGACCGCACGGCCCCCGCGAGCAAGCCGGTGGCCACGGCCGGGCCCGCGAGCGGCGCCACCCCCGCCCCCAAGCAGAGCCGCGGCGGAAAGGGCCGCCGCCGCAAGGCCTGAACGGCGGCCCCTGCGCCGCACCCGCCGATGCCACGAAATGCACCAATCTGCCGTACGGCTGCGTCTCTTGGCTCGGAGGTCAGCCCGCGCTCTGCTCCTCGGCGAGAATCCGGTCCAGCGCCTCGTCCAGGTGTGTCTCGAAGTCGGCGAGCGCCCGCTCCTGCCCCAGCGGAACCAGCTTGTCCGTACGGTCGAGGAAGGCGAGCAGGGGCGGAATCCCGACCCGGAACAGCGCCTGGTCCGCGCCGACCTGGAGCCGGATGAGTGCCTCGTCGAGCAGCTCGGGATCGGTGGGGGCGATGTGCACGTCCCCGTCTCCGCATGCCCCGCCCACCCCGTCGACCAGCAGCTCGCGGCCGAAGGCCCAGGTGACGGGTGCGTCTCCGGGGAGGTGGAAGGTCAGCCGGACGGCGTAAGGATCGCCGGTCTCATAACGCAGCTCCACCGGGATGCGAAACGACAGCTCCTCGGAAACGAGGAAGCTCATCATGACCTCTGCCTGGACTGACTCGCGCATCGCCCGCCTACCCCGTCGCTAAAGCTCGACTGGCCAGGAACCAACTCCCTGACACTCATGGCATCTTGCTTAACGTACACATCAGATCACAAGGAGTGAGTTTTCAGATGCTGATAGAGAAAGCAAGTGTCCTCAGCAGCCTTCCGATCTCGCCCTGCAAACGCTCGGCCGCAGGTAGGAGACGGTCCGCCTGATAGGCCGGAACTGAAATCGCCATCGTCGCCGCCGTGTTACCCGCAGTGATCGGAATCGCGGCGCAGACCGTCCCCAGCGCGTACTCCTGGCGCTCCACCACGGGCCGCATCCGGTCCATCGCGTCCAGGCGGCGGATGAATGTGCGGTCGTCGCGGACCGAGTATCGAGTGATGGACTGCACCGGATAGCGGGAGAGGTGGTCCCGGCGCTGTTCGTCGTCGAGTTGGGCGAGCAGACATTGCCCGATCGCATGGGCGTGTCCGGTCTCGCGGAAGTCGGCCCACTCCTCCACCGCCGGATTCCCCGGCGTGTCCGCGACGGCCACGACCTCGATCTCGCCCTCGCGGTAGACGGCGAAGTACACCGGCACGCCGATGGCATCCCGCCAGTGCTCCAGGGCCTCACCGATCATGCCGCGACGATTCTGCTGTGCCCCGCTCGCACTCAGCCGCTCGGCTGCCTCGCCGAGCACGAACACGCCCTTCTCGCGGCTCAGATAGCCCTCGTGCGTCAGGGTCCGGAGCAGGTGATACGCCGTGGGGAGCGCGAGCCCAGCCTCCCGCGCCAACTGCTTGGCGGGCGCCCCCTCCTGGTGCGCGGACGCGGCCTCCAGGAGGCGCATCGCCCGCTGCACCGAGCCAATGAGGGTCGGCGCGGCCGTAGTTGATGCCGGGCCGGGCGACGCCGCGTACGAGGGGTCGTCGGACGGGATGTCGGCGGGTGTGGCGTCAACCGTGGCCAAGGTTCACTCCCGAAAACGGCTGGGGGTTCCGCCCGTGCCCTGGGCTACACGGGTGGGAGCGCAGTGCGCCCGCACGCGGGGCTCGTCCCACGTCGGTTTTCGGACTCTAACCGCTGGCCGCCGGAGCAAGGCGCCGCACCAGGAAACTTCCCCCACCCGAGCGAACTGTTGCGGGAACTCACCAATCGCTGCGCGAAGAGGTGGAGCCGGATATGAACTTCCGTACGACGTAGATGAGTCCACCCACCAAGGCGACGAAAAGGAGCGCCTTGAACAGCAGGCCGACCACGAAACCCACGACGCTCGCTATCAGGCCGCCGAACACGACCAGGGCGATGACGGGCACCGCGATCCACTTCACCCACCACGGCAATCCCGAGAAGATCTCCTGCGCAGCCATCGTCTTTACCTCTCTCCGCATACGTCCTGCTTCTTGCATTCGATGCTAGGGCGGCGGAGGGCCCGACGGGGGCCTCGCATCCCTTGTCCTCCCCTGATCCACCCCCTAGGGAACCCCGAGGTCGCAGCCCCGAGAAGTCAGCCCTGCGGCGTACAGGTACAACCCTCCACAGGGCTGCGCTCAGGGGAGTTCAGCCCTCCGGCGGCGAGAAGACGACGAGCACCCGCAGGTCCTCGCTGATGTGATGGAACTTGTGGGCCACCCCGGCAGGCACGTAGACGACGCTGCCGCGCGCGACCTGAGTGGTCTCCATGCCGACCGTGATCGACGCCCGGCCGCTGACGATCATGTACACCTCGTCCTGCTGGTGAGGCTGCTGCGGGTCCGACTCCCCGGCGTCGAGCGCGTACAGCCCGACCGACATGTTCCGCTCGCGCAGAAACTGCAGGTACGCGCCGTCGTTCGCGGCGCGCTCCGTCTCCAGTTCATCCAGCCGGAATGCCTTCATCGTCCTCGTACACCCCTTGCCCCAGCCCGCGAACCGGCCGTTCTGGCCGTCCGTCTGCAACGATCACACACATGAAGAATTTCGTAGTCAAGACGATCGCCAACGCGGCGGCCCTTGCCGTCGCCGTGTGGCTCCTCGACAAGATCACGCTGACCGGCGACAGCACGGGCAAGAAGACGCTCACGCTGATCGTCGTCGCACTGCTTTTCGGCCTGGTGAACTTCCTGGTCAAGCCGGTCGTGAAGGTGCTCACCTTCCCCCTGTTCATCCTGACCCTCGGCCTGATCACCCTCGTGGTCAACGCGCTGATGCTGCTGCTCACGTCGTGGCTGGCCGACAAGCTCGACGTGAGCTTCCACGTCGAGGGGTTCTGGACCGCCGTCCTGGGCGGCCTGATCATCTCGATCGTGTCCTGGGCGATGAACGTCGTCCTGCCCGACGACAAGGACTGAGACCGCCCCATGGCCTTCTCCGTGTGCTTCGTGTGCACCGGCAACATCTGCCGGTCCCCCATGGCCGAGTCCGTCTTCCGTGCCCGGGTCGACGAGGCAGGGCTCGGCGGCCTCGTCGTGGTGGACAGCGCGGGCACCGACGGCTGGCACGAGGGGGACGGCGCCGATCCGCGCACCGTCTCCGTCCTGGAGGCCGCCGGCTACGAGAGCGATCACGTGGCGCGCCGCTTCCAGGTCTCCTGGTTCCCCCGGCTCGACCTCGTGATCGCCCTGGACGCGGGACACCACCGGGCCCTGCGCCGCCTCGCGCCCACACCGGCCGACGCGGACAAGGTACGGCTGCTGCGCTCGTACGACCCCGTCGCCGCCGGGCTCGGCGAGCTGGACGTCCCTGACCCGTACTACGGGGACATCGACGGGTTCGACACGTGCCTGAGAATGGTGGAGGCGGCGAGCGACGGTCTGCTCGACGCCGTACGTGAAGCAAGGGAAGGGCGGGCGGCATGACGGACTCCGCAGCGATATCCGCAGGTGACGGCGCGGGAACAGGCACCGGGACGGGTGACGGAACGAGAGCGGTGCGGGCCGGCCTCCCCGAGCCGGTGAAGTACGAGCCGACCCTCCCGGGTCCGGTGTTCGCCGCGCACTTCCACCTGCCGGGCGAGCCCACCGGGCCGTACACCTACGGCCGGGACGACAACCCGACCTGGACGCTTCTCGAACAGGCCATCGGCGAGCTCGAGGCGCCGGACCGGAGCGGCGACGGGGCCGCGGGCCCGGACGTCGAGACCCTGGTCTTCGCCTCCGGGATGGCCGCCATCTCGGCGGTGCTCTTCTCGCAGCTGCGCGCCGGTGACGCGGTGGTCCTGCCGGACGACGGCTATCAGGCACTGCCCCTCGTCAGGGAGCAGCTGACCGCGTACGGCATCGAGGTGCGCACCGCCCCGACCGGTGGTGACGCCCAGCTCGACGTCCTGGACGGCGCCAAGCTGCTGTGGATCGAGACGCCGTCGAATCCGGGCCTCGACGTGTGCGACGTACGGCGCCTCGCCGACGCGGCACACGCGCGGGGAGCCCTCGTGGCGGTCGACAACACCCTGGCCACGCCGCTCGGCCAGCGCCCCCTCGAACTCGGCGCGGACTTCTCCGTGGCCAGCGGCACCAAGATGCTCACCGGCCACGGCGACATCCTCCTCGGATACGTCGCCTGCCGTGACGCGGAGCTGACCGCCTCCGTGCGGCGCTGGCGCAAGATCGTCGGGGCCATCCCGGGGCCCATGGAGGCCTGGCTGGCGCATCGCTCGCTCGCCACGCTCCAGCTGCGCGCCGATCGCCAGAACGCCAACGCCCTGGCCCTCGCCGAGGCGCTGCGCGCCCGTGACGAGGTGACCGGGCTCCGCTACCCGGGGCTGCCCGACGACCCCTCGCACAAGGTCGCCTCGCAGCAGATGCGGCGCTTCGGATGCGTGGTCTCCTTCACGCTGCCCTCGCGCGAGCGGGCCGACCGTTTCCTGGACGCGCTGCATCTGGTCGATGACGCGACGAGCTTCGGCGGCGTGCGTTCCACCGCGGAGCGTCGTGGCCGCTGGGGCGGGGACGCCGTCGCGGAGGGCTTCATCCGCCTCTCCGCCGGCTCCGAGGACGCCGTTGACCTGGTCGCGGACGTGCTGCGCGCGCTGGACGAGTCGGCGGACTGAGCGTCCCGCGTGCCCGCGGCGCGCTCCGGGCTAGTACCGGGCTACGCACAACGAACGGTCCGAGCCTCCCCCCTCGTGGCTCGGACCGTCCCGGTTCTGCGCGCGAAGAACCGCGCGAACAAGGCTAGTTGACTGTGTGTCAGTGTCCAATCACAGTAGCGGCAGAGACCTATCGACATATTTATAGTTGGGCGCGGCCCTAGGGCCGGGAGGGGAGGGCGCCGCCGTGGATCTGGCCCTGCTGCGCACGTTCGTGACCGTGCACCGGGCAGGTTCCTTCACGCGTGCCGCCGCCCTGCTCGGCCTGTCCCAGCCCGCCGTCACCTCGCAGATACGGACTCTTGAGCGGCAGTTGGGCCGCCCCTTGTTCCTGCGTCAGGCACGCGGCGTGACCCCCACGACCATCGGGGACGAGCTCGCCCACAAGGCCGCGCCGCATCTCGACGCCCTGGTGGAGATCGCGGAGACAGGGCTCGAAGAGGACTCTTCGGTACGTACGCTCCACCTCGCGGGGCCTCCCGAGTTCACTGCCGCCCGCGCGTTGCCCGCCCTCACCGCGCTGACCGGGGAGGACGGACAGGGCCTCGCTCTGCGGGCCTCGTTCGGGAACGCGGAGGAGGTCCTCGAAGGGCTCTCGGCCGGGCACCACGACCTGGCGATCACCACGGTCCGGCCGCGCGGCACCCTGCTCACCGCGACCCCGCTGTGCGACGAGGAGCACGTCCTGGTCGCGAGCCCGCGACTGGCGTCCCGCATCGGTCCCGGCAAGCTGCGCCGCAAGGGGGCGACGGTGCTGGAGAACCTGCCCGTGGTGGAGGTTCACGAGTCGCTGCCGCTGGTCGCCCGCTACTGGGCCGCCGTCTTCGACACCCGTCCGGCCGCATCGGGCGCCGTCATCGTGCCGGACCTGAGGGCGGTGCTCGCCTGTGTCTCCACCGGGGCGGGACTCGCCGTGCTGCCGCGCTATCTCTGTGCGCCCGCCCTGGAGAGTGGCGAGGTCGTGGCGCTGCTGGATCCGGCGGTGCCGCCCCTGCGCACGTATTTCCTCGTCGTACGCACCGGCACGCTCGCGATGGCGCACATCGCGCGGGCGCACGAGTGGCTGCTGCGTGCTGCCGTCGACTGGGCTTGAGCAGGACTCCGGCTGGTTCACGATGTTTCACGTGGAACAGTCCGGGCCACATTCCTCCCATGACCGTCCGACCCGTGGTCAAGCGCACCGCCCGTGCCGTCCTGCTCGACGGCAACGACCTGATCCTGATCAAGCGGACCAAACCCGGCCTCGATCCCTACTGGCTCACCCCTGGTGGCGGCGTGGAACCGGAGGACGCCACCGTCGTCGACGCGCTCCATCGTGAGGTGCACGAGGAACTCGGCGCCAAGATCTCCGACGTGGTGCCCTGCTTCGTCGACACCGTGGAGCACATCGGCGAGGACGGCGGCGCGACCGGCGTCAAAGTCCAGCACTTCTTCGTCTGCCGCCTGGAGTCCATGGACCTCTCGCTGCGGCACGGCCCGGAGATGGAGGAGCCGTGCGGCGAGTACGAGATCGTCCATGTGCCCTTCACCCGGGTCGGGATCGCCTCGGTCCATCTCGTACCGCTCTCACTGCGGCACTACCTGGACGGCAACATCGAGGGCGTACGCGCGATGCACGCCCCCGATCTGGGCTGATGGCTGAACGCTCGCTGATCCGGGCTCATGACCAATCGCTCGCCATCGCCTGCTGATCTGGGCTAATCGCCCGCGGCGACCAGTTCCTCGACGGAGTCGTGGCGGATGCGGCCGGCCGGGATGCCGATGTCCCGCAGCGCGTCCACGCCGCTGCGGATCATGCCGGGCGGGCCCGAGAGATAGGCGTCGTACTCGTTCCAGGGGCCGTACTCACGCACGGCGTCCGGGAAGTGGGCGTGGCCGTCCACGACCGGGCGGACCGACAGCCAGGGATGGGTCTGCTGGAGGCGCAGCATCGTGTCGATGTCATACAGGTCGTGGTCGCTGCGGGCGCCGTAGAAGACCTCCACCGGCCGCCGTTCACCGTGCTCGGCGACATCCTCGACGAGCGCCTTGATGGGGGCGATGCCGGTGCCCCCGCCCAGACAGAGCAGGCCGCTGTCGGTGGTGTGGTCGACGGTCATCGAACCGGCGGGCGCGCCGAGCCGCAGGACGTCGCCGGGGCGTGCGTGATGCACCAGGGCGTTGGAGACCCAGCCAGCGGGGACGGCCTTCACATGGAACGAGAGCAGCCCGTCGGAGCGCGGGGCCGACGCGAACGAGTAGTGCCGCCAGATCCGCGGCCACCAAGGCGTCTCCAGGCTCGTGTACTGGCCTGCGAGGAAGGGGTAGGGCTGATCGGGCCGGACGGTGACGACAGCGATGTCAGACGTCCTGAGGTCGTGTGAGACCACCTCCGCCATCCACCAGGCGGGCGCGCGCAGTTCATCCGCGGCAGCCGCGTCGATCATGATCTGGGAGATCGTCGTGTACGTGCGGACCCAGGCGGCCTCGGTCTCCTCGTCCCAGACCGCGCTCGCGTAGCGGCTGAGCGAGCCGATCAGGCACTCACCGACGGCTGGGTAGTGCTCGGGCCGCGTGCCGTACTTGCGGTGTCCGCGCCCGAGGTTCTTCAGATACGCGGCGAGTACGTCGTGGTGGTCGATGTGCTCGGCCGCGGTCAGCAGTGCCTTGAGGAGCCTGTCGCGCTGGGTGTCCATCGCGGCGGGGAACAGGGGGCGCAGGTCGGGGTGGCGGGTGAAGAGCAGCGCGTAGAAGTACGAGGTCACCTTGTCGGAGACGGGCGCGATCTCGGCCATCGTGCGCTGGACGCGGACCGCGTCGGGGGAACCGGAGGGGGAGGAGGGCTTCCGGGGCTCCGGTATGCGTTCGGAGCGCAACTCGGGTTGAGGCTCCGGGGCCTGAGGTGCGCTGCGGGGTGGGGCTTGTGCGGGCTGGGCGGCTTGCGCGGCCTGTGCGGGCGCCTGTGCTGCCGCGCCCTGCGCTGTCGGTATTCGTTCCTCGGCCGCGTGCTCAGGTACGGCCGCGTGCTCGGGTATGTCCGCGTACGCGGGTGCGTCTCCGTGCTCAGGTGCGGCCGCGCGCTCCGGCTCAGGTGCGGGCCGGGCTTCCGCGCCGGGCGTCCCGGGCCTGCCCACCGGACGGATGGCGGACACCCGGCGTCCCTCGGTCGCCTCGGGCTCACCGCCCTCAGGCCTTGTCGGCTGCTCGCCGCCCGCGGGCGGCTTCGGCGCCTTCCGTGGGGTGAACCAGCCGCCTCCACCGCCGCTGTCGCCGGAAGTACCGTTGCCCGCCGACGTGGTGGTCGGAGCGTCCATGCTGTGCCTCGCCTCGAACATCTCTCAGTCGGTCCGTGCACTTCCCTGTAGGAAGCCGCTTGCTTTCCCCGTTCCGCCTCGGCAGCCAATGTGGCCACATTGAACCTCGGATTACCGGACCCTACGGACAAGTAGCGGCAAATGTGACATTGCCCGCAGCCACCTCATCGCAGCGTCCCATCCCGCACCGTGACGGCGGTCGCGTAACGGAAAGTTCAGGTCTTCGATCTCTTCGTCCCGTTAGGCTTCGTTGACCTCCGCCCGTGCCCCCCAGGGGTGCGCTGAGATGCACCCGGCCCGAACCGGACTCGACCATACCGGCAGCCGTCCGGCGCACAAGTCCCGCCGCCCTTCACCGGGAATTCAGGGATCGACGCTCTCCAATTGCCCCAATTACCCGGCGCCACGCACCAATTCATACGCCTTACGCAGATCACGCCCGACATAAGAGTGGGTGGCGAGCCCGACGAGCCGATGATCCGCATTGACAGCGACCGAAACAGGCACCGCTCCGAACAGCTCCACGTCCGAGAGCGAGTCGCCATAAGCGATGCAATCGGACTGCCCCACCCCGAACTCTTCACACAGCCGGTTCGCGATCTTCACCTTGGCCGCGGCATTGAGAATGCCCGTAGGATTCACCGGCTCGGTGAAAGGCACGGAGGGGAAGCGAGACCCGTGCGCGGCATGCGCGCCCCAGCCGAGGAGCCGCTCCACGAAGAATGACGGCGAAAGCGAGATCACCGCGCAGTAGTCGCCGCCCTCCCGGATCTCGGCCCAGGTTTCCCGGATACCGGTCAGCCACGGTGCGCCCTCGAAGGCGGCGGTGACCTGCGCGTCCGTGAGTTCCGCCCACAGCGCGTGCACCCGGGCCGCGTACTGGGGCGAGTCGATCCGCTGCGCCACGAAATCACGTTCCAGCTCCGCGATCTCCGCGTCCAGGCCCAGCTGACGTGAGATCTCCACGGGAGCCGCCGTGCCGTGCAGCAGCGTTCCGTCCAGGTCGAAGAGATGAAGGCGTGCCATGTACGCCGAGGCTAGTACCCGCGGTTACTCCCGCTGTCAGACGCCCTCGGCCGCCGCTCGCGGCACCGTGTTTCACGTGAAACTAAGCCCCCCCGCTCGCCGGGCCACCCTCGTCGTCCACGTCATCGCCGCCGCAGGCTGGCTCGGGCTCACGCTCGGCCTGCTCGCGCTTGCTCTCGCGGCCATCACCACGGATTCCGCCTCGGTCACCGAGGCCGCCGCCCGTTCCATGAAGCTCTTCGCGGACTGGTTGGTGCTGCCGCTGGCCCTGCTCACGCTGCTGAGCGGTCTGCTGCTGTCCCTCTGCACCCCGTGGGGGCTTGCCAGGCACCGCTGGGTCTACACAAAGTTCTGGCTGACCTTGGCGACTACCGCCGCGTCGGCGTTCGCGTTGCGGCCGGGCATCAACGACACGGTCGCCACCGTTTCGGCGGGCGATCCGGTGACGGATCCGACCGGCCTGATCGCCGGACCCGTCGTCTCCTTGAGCGCCTATCTCTTCATGACGGTCATCTCGGTGCTCAAGCCCTGGGGTCTGACCCGCCGTGGCCAGAAGCGACGTGGCCAAATCCACCATGCTTCTGCCCACAAACCGGTGGACGCCAAGGTCATGCGTCAGACAGCCTGAGCCGAGTGTCGACACCTACACTTTCCGCTCTGCCCATCCGCCGACTGACCCTCCGTGATCTCACCGCCTGCGCCGACCTGTCGCAGGATCGAGGCTGGCCACGCGAGGACCACAAATGGGGGCTTCTGCTCTCGGCCGGTACGGGCTACGGCATCGACGACCCCGCAGGCAACGGCCTCGCCGCCGCCTGCGTGGTCACCGAGTACGGACCACAGGAGCGCCCCGGCCTCGGAGCGATCGGCATGGTCCTCGTCGCCGAGCGCCACGCCCGCAAGGGCCTCGGCCGCCGCCTGATGCGGTACGTCGTCGAGGGCGCGGGGACCACCCCGCTCACCCTCCACGCGACGCCGAGCGGCCAACCCCTCTATGAGCAGCTCGGCTTCAAGACCACCGGTCGTGTCGAGATGGTCCGCGGCCGGTTCACTCCCGGCGGTCCGCTGCCGGATGTCGCCACCCGTCCGGCGACGGCGGAGGACCTGCCCGCGATCGTCCGGCTCGACACCGAGGTCTTCGGGCTCGACCGCACACACGTACTCACCCGGCTTCGCGCCTTCGTCGACCAGCTGCGGGTCGCGGAGACGGACGGCACCATCACGGGCTACGCGGGTGCCTGGCCGAACATGGAGACCCATGTCATCGGCCCTCTGATCGCCCCGGACACGGAGACCGCGAAGGCTTTGATCGCCTCGCTCGCCGAAGGCTCGGACCGGCCGCTGCGCACCGACATCGACGTACGCCATGAAGAGCTGCTTACCTGGGTGAAGGAACGCGGCCTGGAGCCGATCGCCTTCAACGCCGTGATGACGTACGGCATCCCTGAGCTGCCCGGTGACTGGACTCGTCGCTTCGCCCCGCTGACGGTCGCTGCCGGCTGACCGCACGCAGAGGCCCGCCCCCGGACGCCGGATACTCCCGGCGCTCGGGGGCGGGCCTTCGTCGTGCTCTTGCACGGTGCCGTACGCCCGTGCCTTGAGCCCGAGACGTACTCCCGCTGTCGTACTAGGCGAGGGCCTCCACGGCCGTCGTGGCGAACCCGTGGTCCTGTTCGGGAGCCCCGCCGCCGACACCGATGGAGCCGATCAGCCGGCCGTCACGGTGGACCGGGACGCCGCCGGCGATGAAGAGCAGCGGCCGGTCGAGGGCGGTGGGCAGGGTGTGGAAGGGGCCGTCCGGCTTGACCAGGTCGACGAGGTCGGCGGTCGGGGCGTTGAGCTGGAGCGCCGTGTACGCCTTACGGGTACTGGTCTCGCCGGAGATCAGTACGGCCCTGTCGTCGCGCCGGAAGGCGAGCAGATGGCCGCCCGCGTCGAGAACCGTGATGCTGACGGTGACATCGGCGGCCTCTGCCGCGCGGCGGGCCGCGGTGACGAGCGCCTCGGCGTCCTGCGTGGTGAGCGGGGCGACGGCGGGGGTGGTGGTGCTCATGGGGTTCTCCTTGTGCGGTGGTGCTGATGAGGGGGGGAAGAGGAAGGTCAGTGGTGGACGGGTGTCGCCTGCTCGACCGGGGTGGCACCCGCGACGACCACGCTGGGAGCGGCCGAGCGGCGCTCGAGCGTGGCCGAGACGACCGCCAGGAGGAGTGCCGAGCCCGCCAGTACCGCGCCCACCCAGTTGGGGGCGGTGTAGCCGAGGCCGGCGGAGATCACGAGGCCGCCGAGCCAGGCCGAGAGCGCGTTGCCGAGGTTGAAGGCGCCGATGTTCATGGCCGAGGCGAGCGTGGGAGCGCCGGAGGCCTGGTCGAGCACCCGCTTCTGCAGCGGCGGCACGGTGGCGAAACCCAGGGCGCCGATGAGCGTGATGGTCACGGCTGCCGCGATCTTGTTGTGCGCGGTGACGGTGAAGAGGGCCAGCACGACGGCCAGCGAGCTCAGCGAGATGTAGAGCAGCGGCATCAGGGCGCGGTCCGCGAACTTTCCGCCGATGAGGTTGCCCGCGACCATGCCGAGGCCGAAGAGGACAAGAAGCCAGGTCACGGAGGAGTCCGCGTAGCCGGCGACGTCCGTCATCATCGGCGCGAGGTAGGTGACGGCCGCGAAGACTCCGCCGAACCCGAGGATCGTCATCGCCATGGCGAGCAGCACCTGGACGTTGCGGAAGGCGGCCAGTTCGTGGCGCAGCCGTACGCCCTCGGGCTTGGGCAGGTCCGGCACGAGCTTGGCGATGCCTGCCAGGCCGATGACGCCGAGCCCCGCGACGACGGCGAAGGTGGTGCGCCAGCCGAGGGTCTGCCCGACGAGCGTGCCGAGCGGCACACCGACCACGTTGGCCACCGTCAGGCCCGTGAACATCATGGCGATGGCTCCGGCCTTCTTCTGCGGTGCGACCAGTTCTGCCGCGACGACCGAGCCGATGCCGAAGAAGGCGCCGTGGGCGAGCGAGGCGACCACTCGGCCCGCCAGCATGACGCCGAAGACCGGGGCCACGGCGGAGAGCAGGTTGCCCGCGATGAACAGCCCCATGAGCAGCATCAGCATGCGCTTGCGCGAGATGCGGGTGCCGAGGACGGTCATCAGGGGAGCGCCGAGTACGACGCCCAGTGCGTAGCCGGTCACGAGGAGACCGGCCGTGGGGATGGAGACGCCGAAGTCACCCGCGACCTCAGGGAGCAGTCCCATGATCACGAACTCTGTGGTCCCGATTCCGAAGGCCCCGATCGCGAGGGCCAGTAGCGCGAGAGGCATGGTTCTACCTTCCAAGACGGTTGCAGGTGCGCTTAGCTTGCGTCCACAATAATTGCACACGCGGGTTACTGGCAACCGCTGGATATTGCGTCGGTGGACTATCCTGGTTTCAGCAGCTCCGGGACGGAGGAACAAGAGCCATGACAGCGACGGACCCCGCACTGACCGCCCTTGCGCAGGGCTGGTGCGCGCTCTCCCTGCTCCACGGGAAGATCGAGACCCACATCGAGCGCGCCCTGCAGGCCAAGCACGACCTGAGCGTGCGCGAGTACTCCCTGCTGGACGTGCTCAGCCGCCAGCACGACGGGGAGGGCGGTCATCTGCAGATGAAGCAGGTCGCCGACGCCGTCGTCCTCAGCCAGAGCGCCACCACGCGCCTGGTCACCCGGCTCGAGGACCGCGGGCTGCTGTCCCGCTACCTCTGCCCCACCGACCGCCGCGGCATCTACACGGACGTCAGCGAATCGGGCGCCGCACTGCTCGCCGAGGCCCGCCCCACCAATGACACCGCGCTGCGCGAGGCGCTCGACGAGGCGGCTCTGAACCCGGAGCTGGCACCGCTGGTCAGGGCCGTGGAAGCGGTGCGGGTACCGGCGTAGGACCGCCGACCACGCGGTGGTCTCCCTACAGACTGAGTGGCTGCATAGGCTGATCCTCATGGGAGATCTTGAGATACGCCCGGCGGTCGCCGACGACATCCCCGCCATCGTGGAGATGCTCGCCGACGATCCCCTGGGCAGCACGCGCGAGTCGCCGGACGACCTCACCCCGTACCTTGCCGCGTTCGAACGCCTCGCCACGGACCCGAACCAGCATCAGGTCGTCGCCGTGCGCGAGGGACGCGTCGTCGGCACCCTCCAGCTCACGATCGTTCCGGGCCTGTCCCGGAAGGGGGCGCTGCGGTCGATCATCGAGGGCGTACGCGTCCATGCGGACGAGCGCGGCGGCGGTCTCGGCACCCGCTTCATCGAGTGGGCCGTCGATGAATCCCGGCGCCAGGGTTGCCAGTTGGTACAGCTGACCTCCGATGCCACCCGCACCGATGCCCGCCGCTTCTATGAACGCCTCGGGTTCACTGCCTCGCACGTGGGCTTCAAGCTGCAGCTCTGAAGCTGCCGTTGATGTGGCGCAACGGTGGGGGGGGGGGGGGGGGGGGGGAGCAACCCCCCCCCCCCCCACCCGCCCCCCGCAAGGGGGGACGCGAGATGACCCCCCCCCCCCCCCCCGAGGCGCCCCCCC
>NZ_JBSGUA010000016.1:192796-246576 GCF_053607685.1 Streptomyces sp. NPDC055099
CATCTCCTCCCCGCTTGTTGCGCTCCCCGCGCGGCGTGTTTTTCACCCGAAAACCCCCCCCCCCCCACCAGCTCACAGGCCCTGTAAGGGTCCTACGAAGGAAGCCCGCGCCACCCCTCCGGGTCCACCCCGCCCGGCACAGGAGTCCCCGCCTCGTACGGCTCCCGGGTGAAGAAGAACGAGCCGAGGTCGAGATGGCTCACCGTCCCGTCGGGCCGCCGCACCGCCCGCAACTGCTCCCCGGCGAAGTAACCGTGGAGCCCGGTCCAGGTCCCGTCGCCGTTCGGTCGGAAGCTCGAGCCGCGGCCCCGGCCCGCAAGAGGCGCCAGCTCCAGAGCACCGTCGCCCTTCGGCCGCAGCACGAAGGTGCTCGTCCCCCAGTACCAGGGCCCCGCCAGCTCCAGCAGACCCTTGTCCAGCTCGGGCAGGGGGCGCCATGCCTCGGGGATACGAGGCTCGGCCTCGGCAACGATCTTCAGCAGGTCGAAGGCCAACGCCGTCACGGCGGGGCCCGAGGTGCAGTTGGTCAGCGTGACCGCCACCAGGCCGTCCTCCGCGCTCGCCCACAACCCGGCCATGAAGCCCGGCAGCGACCCGCCGTGCCCGACCAAGGTGCGCCCGTCCCCGCGGATCAGCTGCGTCCCCAGGCCGTACGTGACGTCCCAGTCCCCCGACTGCAGGGGCGAGGCGGGTTCCCGCATCTCCCGCACCGTGCCGGCGGACAGCACCCGGTCGTCGCCCTCCAGAAGGAAGGCGGCAAAACGCCCCAGGTCCGCCGTCGTGGACCACAGCTGCCCGGCCGGAGCCATGAGACCCAGGTCCTCCGCCGGTTCGGGCATCATCACGTCCGCCCACGGGTGAACGGCCCAGCCACCCGCGTGCGGGGCCTGCGGCTGCGCACTCGTACGGTCCAGGCCCAGCGGCTCCAGGATCTCGCGGCGCAACACGGCTTCCCAGGGCTCTCCCCGCAGCGCCTCGATCAGCGAACCGAGCAACGTGTAGCCGGGGTTCGAGTAGTGGAACCGGCGCCCGGTGGGGTGCTTGAAGGGCTGCTCACCCAGCACGTCACCAAGCTCAGGGCGCTGCGAAGCGGGCGTACGCTCCCACCATTCACCCGGCGTCTCAGCCGCCAAACCGCTGGTGTGGGCGAGGAGTTCCGCGATGGTCACGTCGCCCGCGTCCGTACCCGGAAGATGCTTCTCCAGGGGATCGGAGAGGTCGAGAGCGCCTTCGTCGCGCAGCCGCATCACCAGCACCGCCGTAAACGTCTTGGTGATCGAGCCGATGCGGTACTGGACGTTCTCGTCCGGCGCGTGCCCCTCGACGCACGTGCGGCCCTCGGTCCACACCAACTCACCGTCCCTGAGCACCGAAGCGACGAGCGAGGGCGCCCTCCCCTCCGCTTGAGCGGTGGCGACGCGGTGCAGCAAGGCTCGACGGGTGGTGGGCAGCAACTCTTCACGCGGTGATGTCATGGCCCTAGTCCACCTGTGGAGAAGCCGCGCGTCGAGCCATTTCCGCTGACCGCTGTAGCTCACCGCTGTTCAGGACGCGTACCCGTGGCCTTGAAGAACGTGTAGTGGAAGGTCCCGCCGTCCTCCGCGGTCCTGCGCAGGTCGGCGATCCCGCGGTCCCAGTCGGTCTCGGTGATGAGGGCCGAGGCCAGCGCGTCGTCCCTGACGGATTCGATCATGGCGATGAACGTGCTGCGCGTGAAGCCTTCGACGAGCTCGGGGCGGGTCCGGTCCGCATAGACGGTGCGGGGCCGCACCCGGACACCGTCGTAACCGGCCTCCGCGAGGAGCGGTTGCAACTGCCGCCCGACCAGAGCGTTCCCCCCGCCGTCGGCCTGGAGCCGGACCAGGCAGTCGATCGCCGTGCGGGCGTAGGCGCTGTCGGGATGGAAGAACGCCGACCCGTGGTCCCCTTCGATCACGGTGAGGGTCCCGCCCGGCCGCAGCAGCCGCCGCAGTCCGGCGAGCGCCTGCCGTGCGGCGGCCAGATGCTCCAGTACGAAGCAGACGAAGATGTGGTCGAACTCGGCATCCGGGAAGGGAAGAGCGAAGAGGTCGGCACGGCGCCACCGCACATGTGCTTCCGGCGCGTGTGCCGTCACACGGGCGCGGGCCTTTGCCAGCGACTCAGCCGACCGGTCGACGGCCACGAAGTGAGCCCCGGGGCTGGAGTCGATCAGGTGGACGGTCTGGGCTCCGACGCCGCATCCGACCTCCAGGACCCGGCTTCCCGCCGGATACGCCGTGCCGTCGTGCAGCAGCGCGGCGAGGGTGTCGGCCTGGTCCCCCAGCCTGCGTGCCTCGCGGTGGGAGTACCCATGCACGTAGTCAACTGCCGGGCGGGCGGCGGGAGCCAGGGTCGTTGTGAGGGGGACGTCGGATGCGGCTGCTGCTGTCTGCATGGCTTCACCCTGCTGCCACTATGGCCCGGTGAACAGGTCCAATGACCGCGCCATCGACCGGTCCATAACGCACGAAACCCCGGTCGGCGCGGACTTCCTCCAGCTGAACATCGCCGATGCCCCCGTGGGCGGTCGCGCGGACTGGCTGGCCCGGCGCCTCCGCCTCGCGATAGCGGACGGCCACCTCCCGGTCGGCAGCAGACTCCCGGCGACCCGCGTCCTTGCGGCCGAACTCCGCGTGTCCCGTGGCGTGGTCACCGAGGCCTATCAGCGCCTGAGCGAGGACGGCCATGTCGCCGGACGCGGGCGGAACGGCACCGTGGTGGTAGCCGCACCGACGCCGGCCCGGCCCTGCTCAGCGGCGAAGACCCAGCCCAGCTCGACAGCCAAAGCCCGGCCCGACTCACCGGCGCAGGCCCGTCCTGACGCACCGGCGAAGGCCTGGCCCACCGCACCGCCAACGGCGCGGCCCGCCACTCCCGAGGGCCCCCTTCTCTCACCGCCGGACGCCCTGTTCGGCGCCCCACCCGGCACGGACATCTACGACGCGCTGCGGGACGCTCCGGCCCGGATCGACCTCTCTCCCGGCATGCCCGACCTCGCCGCGTTCCCCCGCGCCGCTTGGTTGCGCGCCGAACGCGCCGTCCTCAAAGAGCTCTCGTCCTCGGCTCTCGGGTACGGAGATCCACGCGGGGCCCCGTCGCTGCGGGCCGCCGTGGCCGACTGGCTGGCCCGCAACCGAGGCACTCGTGCCGACCCGGGTGATGTCGTCATCGTCGCGGGCACGGCACAGACCCTCACCCTGCTCGGCCAGGTGCTGCACGGTGACGGCATCCGTACGGTGGCCGTGGAGGACCCCGGCTCACTCGGCGCCCGTCAGCACCTGCGCAACGGCGGCCTCGACACCCCGCCGGTCCCGGTCGACGCCGACGGCATCCGCGTCGACGAGCTGCGTGCCACGAACGCCCCCGCGGTACTGCTGACTCCGGCACACCAGTTCCCGACCGGCGTGGTGCTCGGGGGTGAGCGGCGGCGGGACCTGATGCGCTGGGCCACCGAGCGCGACGGGCTGATCATCGAGGACGACTACGACGCCGAGCACCGCTACGACCGCTCACCGGTTCCCGCCCTGCGCTCCCTGCTCGCCGAGCACGTCTGCTACGCCGGGAGCGTGTCCAAGCTGCTCGCTCCGGCGCTGCGCATCGGCTGGGTCCTCGCGCCGCCGAGGTACCGGGACGCGCTGGTGGCCGCCAAACGCTTCGCCGATCTCGGCAACGCCGTACTGCCCCAGCTGGTCCTGGCCCAGCTGATGGAATCGGGCGCCCTGGAACGCCAGTTGCGCCTTCTGCGCGGCCGCCACCGCCGCCACCGGGACGCGATGATCGCCGCCGTCAGGACGCATCTGCCCCAAGCCGTCGTGCACGGCGCCGCGGCGGGCCTGCACCTGACGATCACCTTCGACGCGGACTTCCGTGACACGGAGCTCGCCGCCGCGGCCCTGGCTCGCGGTGTGAAGGTCCAGCCCCTGTCCTGGCACAGCCAGCGACCGCACCGCCCCGGCCTGGTCCTCGGTTACGCCGCCCCCACCGCCACCGACATCGCCGAGGGCCTGGCCACCCTCGGCGATGCCTTTCGGTGCCTGACCTGACGTATCGCCAGAACCCCATGCCGCACCGGCGGAAGCCCTACCCGGCGCGGCTCGCAGGTCGCCTCACGCGACGGCAGTGCCCTCGAGTTCGACCATCTGACCGGGGATCGCCAGCCGTGTCACGCCGAGCATCGTGGTGGTCGGTGCCACCCCGGCAACGCCCAACCGCGACGCCAGCACGCCGTAGTGCGGGAACAGCAGGTCGACGTCGGTGGTGTACACGTTGAGCCGGACGAGGTTCGCGAGGGACATGTCCGCCGCGCCGAGCACGGCCTCCAGGTTGTCGAGGCTCAGCGCCAACTGAGCGGCCATGTCACCTTCATGCTGGGGCTTGCCGTCATCGCTCATCGCGGTCTGCCCGGAGCAGTACAGGGTCCGGGTGTGCCCGGAGACGACCTCGCCCTGGTTGAATCCCATCTCCACCGACCACGTCACCGGATTGACTGCCGTTCGTTCCATTGCCACATCAGCTCCATTCGATTCATGGCGAACACGTACGTCCGGCGGCACTCTGAAGGCCATCGGTGACGTCGGTGCTCAGGAGCCTCGCAACAATTCACGACATCCTCGGTCATGTATTTGAGAGGGTTCTCGTATGCGCGCCGACCGACTCGTCTCGCTGGTGCTGTTGCTCCGTCAGCGCGGCCGACTGACCGCGGACACGTTGGCTCGCGAGCTCGAGGTGTCCACCCGCACCGTGCTGCGGGACATCGAGGCGCTGTCCGCGGCAGGCGTCCCGGTCTACGCCGAACGCGGACGGCACGGCGGTTTCGCCCTGTTGCCCGGTTTCCGGACCGAGCTCACCGGCCTGAATCACGACGAGGCCCTCGCCCTGCTGACCGCCGGATCGGGGCGCGGCGAGCAGACGTTCGGCCTCGGCTCGGCGCTCGCCTCGGCCATGCGCAAGGTGGTCGACGCGCTGCCCGAGAGCCATCAGGCCTCGGCGAGCGACGCCGCCCGGCGGATCCTTGTCGAGCCGGAGACCGACCTCCTCTCGCGGCGACCGGTCACTGAGGAGGTACCCGACACCACCATGATCGAGGTCAGGCGCGCGGTGCTCGCCGGGCACAGGCTGCGTATCCATTACGCGGCCACAGGTCAGCCACCGCAGTGGCGCACGGTGGACCCGATCGGCCTGGTCACCGTGCGCGACCGGGGCTACCTGCTGGCCAGGAGGTCCGGCGCGGACCGCACCTACCGGCTGTCGCGCATACTCGCCGCCGACGAGCTCCACGAACCGGCAGAGCGACCGAACCAGGTCGATCTGGAACAGGCATGGCGGGAACGCTGTGCGCGGTTTCTGTCCGACGGTCATATCGCCGTGCTGGTACGGGTGAGCCCTGAGCGCCGCGATGATCTGCTGAGTACGGCGCTGGCGGTCCGCGCCGAAGAGCCCGAGGCAGACGGCTGGCTGCGGCTTGAGGTGACGTACCAGGATTCACGCCATGCCGAATGGGCGCTGTGGCAGCTCGGCACGGACGCGGAAGCGTTGTCCCCGATGTCGTTGCGCACCGCCTTGCGCGACCGCGCCGCGACGATCGCCGCCCGCTACGCGGACCGGCCCCCATCAAGCGGAACCGCTACGTCTGCGCCATGTCCACGAAGCGCGAGTAGTGACCCTGGAAGGCCACCGTGATCGTCGCCGTCGGGCCGTTACGGTGCTTGCCCACGATGATGTCCGCCTCGCCCGCGCGCGGTGACTCCTTCTCGTACGCGTCCTCGCGGTGCAGCAGGATCACCATGTCCGCGTCCTGCTCGATGGAGCCGGATTCACGCAGGTCGGAGACCTGAGGCTTCTTGTCCGTGCGCTGTTCGGGACCACGGTTCAGCTGCGAGAGCGCGATGACCGGAACCTCTAGCTCCTTGGCAAGCAGCTTCAGGTTTCGCGACATGTCCGAGACCTCTTGCTGGCGGCTCTCGGCGCGTTTGGAACCACCGGACTGCATCAGCTGCAGATAGTCGATGATCACCATCTTGATGTCGGCTCGCTGCTTGAGACGGCGGCACTTCGCGCGGATCTCCATCATCGACAGGTTCGGGGAGTCGTCGATGTAGAGCGGGGCCGCCGAGACCTCGGGCATCCGCCGCGCGAGCCGCGTCCAGTCCTCGTCCGTCATCGTGCCGGAGCGCATGTGGTGCAGCGCCACCCTGGCCTCCGCGGACAGCAGACGCATCGCGATCTCGTTGCGCCCCATTTCCAGGGAGAAGATGACGCTGGGCAGGTTGTGCTTGATCGACGCGGCGCGCGCGAAGTCGAGGGCCAGCGTGGACTTACCCATGGCGGGGCGGGCCGCGATGACGATCATCTGGCCCGGGTGCAGGCCGTTCGTCAGCGAGTCGAAGTCCGTGAAGCCCGTCGGCACACCGGTCATCTCGCCGCTGCGCGAGCCGATCGCCTCGATCTCGTCGAGCGCGCCCTCCATGATGTCGCCGAGCGGCAGATAGTCCTCGCTGGTGCGCTGCTCGGTGACCGCGTAGATCTCGGCCTGGGCGCTGTTGACGATCTCGTCGACGTCACCGTCGGCCGCGTATCCCATCTGTGTGATGCGCGTGCCCGCCTCGACGAGGCGACGCAGGACCGCCCGCTCGTGGACGATCTCGGCGTAGTACTCGGCGTTCGCCGCCGTCGGCACCGTCTGCACCAGGGTGTGCAGATACGACGCCCCGCCGACCTTCGTGATCTCACCGCGCTTGGTGAGTTCGGCCGCCGCGGTGATCGGGTCGGCCGGCTCCCCCTTGGCGTACAGGTCAAGGATCGCCGTGTAGATCGTCTCGTGCGCGGGCCGGTAGAAGTCGTGGCCCTTGAGCACCTCGACGACATCGGCGATGGCGTCCTTGGAGAGCAGCATGCCGCCGAGCACCGACTGCTCGGCGTCGAGATCCTGCGGCGGTACGCGCTCGAAGGCGGTGCCACCGCCGTCCCAGCCACCGCTTTCGCGGCCGCGCTCGTGCTGCTCGTCGCGGCCTCTGCCTCCGTCGCGGCGCTGTCGGGAGGCGGGCAGACGGTCACTGGGACCGCTGTCGGCCCAGGGGTCGTCCAAGGGCTCGGAGATACTCACCGGGCCACCTCCCTCACGTCCGCCGCGCGGACCTCGCCGTGCCCTTCTTTCTTACGGCACGACACTGACAAATAAGCGGCCCAACTCCGGTTCTGACGCGTCGGTTTTACGGGCTTTCCGAGGCCGGATCACGAGGGGGGCGCCGCCCCACGGTAGGCCCGTGGGCACCGTCAGCCAATCTGGTTATCCACAGGCGGTGTGGATGACGGGCGCGTTGCTGTGGAGAACCCCGCCAAACCTGTGCACGGCTCGGTGGACAGCCCTGTGAACAAGCACTCAGCGTTCTCCAGAAACCCGCCCTGACCTGCACCTTTCCCATCCACCGGCTGTGCAGAAGAAAAACTTCCCCAGTCGGACCAAGATCCTGCCGAACAGCGCCTCGAAGAGTGTCCGACTCGAGACCAGGTAAGGGTCTTAGGGGCATTGCATCTCTTACCTGTGGAAGATTAGATTGGTGCCCATGACACAGGCTCCCGCGGCACCCAAGGCCGCTCGGCGACAGCATGACCGAGAGATCATCGCCCTCGCCGTTCCCGCCTTCGGCGCGCTCGTCGCCGAGCCTCTCTTCGTGATGGCCGACAGCGCCATCGTGGGCCACCTCGGCACCGCCCAACTGGCCGGTCTCGGCGTCGCCTCGGCACTCCTCACGACCGCCGTGAGCGTCTTCGTCTTCCTCGCCTACGCGACCACTGCCGCCGTCGCCCGGCGGGTGGGCGCCGGGGATCTCCAGGCCGCCATCCGCCAGGGCATGGACGGCATCTGGCTGGCCCTGCTGCTCGGGGCCGCCGTCATCGCCGTCGTTCTTCCCACCGCACCCGCGCTCGTGGAGCTCTTCGGCGCTTCGGACACGGCGGCGCCGTACGCGATCACGTACCTCCGCATCTCCTCGCTCGGCATCCCCGCCATGCTCGTCGTGCTGGCCTCCACCGGTGTCCTGCGCGGGCTCCAGGACACCAAGACCCCGCTGTACGTCGCGATCGGCGGCTTCGTGGCCAACGGTGTCCTCAACGTGGCCCTCGTCTACGGCGCCGGTCTGGGCATCGCCGGCTCCGCCTGGGGAACCGTCATCGCCCAGTGCGCGATGGCCGCCGTGTATCTCTTCGTCGTCGTCCGCGGGGCCAGACGCCACGGCGCCTCCCTGCGCCCCGACGCCGCCGGCATCAGGGCCTGCGCCCAAGCAGGCGCCCCGCTTCTCGTCCGTACGCTCTCGCTCCGGGCGATCCTCATGATCGCGACCGCGGTGGCGGCCCGCCTCGGCGACGCCGATGTGGCCGCCCACCAGATCATCCTGTCCCTGTGGAGTCTTCTGGCCTTCGCGCTCGATGCCATCGCCATCGCGGGCCAGGCCATCATCGGACGCTACCTCGGCGCGAACGATCCACAGGGAGCACGCGACGTCTGCCGTCGCATGGTGCAGTGGGGCATCGCCTCGGGCGTCGCCCTCGGTGTGCTGGTCGTCCTTGCCCGGCCACTGTTCATCCCGCTCTTCACCAGCGACTCCGTCGTCCAGGACGCGGCCCTTCCCGCACTGGTGGTGGTGGCCATCTCCCAGCCGATCTGCGGCATCGTCTACGTCCTCGACGGCGTCCTGATGGGCGCCGGAGACGGCCCGTACCTGGCCTGGGCCATGCTGGCCACGCTGGCGGTCTTCGCTCCGGTGGCGCTCCTCGTGCCCACCCTCGGGGGCGGACTGACCGCCGTCTGGGGAGCGATGACCCTCATGATGGCGGTCCGCATGGTGACTCTCTGGCTGCGTACGCGCTCCGGCCACTGGATCGTTACCGGCGCCACCCGCTGACGCCCGTCCCGCTGTTTCACGTGAAACAGCCCCATGAACAGCGCGCCCGTGAAACACCCTGCCTGTGAAACACGTTGGGCCGCACCCTGAGGGTGCGGCCCAACGTTTGCTTCAGCCCTGCCAAGCGCAGTGCTTAGGCGGAGACGACCTCGATGTTGACCTGAGCGGCAACCTCGGGGTGCAGACGCACGGACGTCGCGTGGGCGCCCAGCGTCTTGATCGGCGAGCCCAGCTCGACACGGCGCTTGTCGATCTTCGGGCCACCGGCAGCCTCGATCGCCGAAGCGACGTCAGCCGGGGTGACGGAACCGAAGAGACGACCGGCGTCGCCGGAGCGGACGGCCAGACGGACCTTGACGCCCTCGAGCTTGGCCTTGACCTCGTTGGCCTGCTCGATGGTCGCGATCTCGTGGATCTTGCGAGCACGACGGATCTGCTCGACGTCCTTTTCGCCACCCTTGGTCCAGCGGATCGCAAAGTTCCGCGGGATCAGGTAGTTGCGGGCGTAGCCGTCCTTGACGTCTACGACCTCGCCGGCGGCACCGAGGCCGGAGACCTCGTGGGTGAGGATGATCTTCATTAGTCGGTCACCCTTCCCTTATCGCGCGGTGGACGTGTAGGGCAGCAGCGCCATCTCACGGCTGTTCTTCACGGCCGTGGCGACGTCACGCTGGTGCTGCGTGCAGTTGCCGGTCACGCGGCGGGCACGGATCTTGCCGCGGTCGGAAATGAACTTCCGCAGCATGTTCGTGTCCTTGTAGTCCACGTACGTGACCTTGTCCTTGCAGAATGCGCAGACCTTCTTCTTAGGCTTGCGCACAGGCGGCTTCGCCATGGTGTTTCTCCTGTGTGATCAAGAAGTGTGGGAACGGCCCACCCTTGGCCCTGAGGCCTAGAAGGGGGGCTCGTCCGAGTAGCCGCCGCCAGAGCCGCCGCTGCCGCCGGAGCTTCCGCCCCAGCCACCGCCGCCGCCCTGCTGACCGCCGCCGGCCGGCGCACCGGTCGCCCAGGGGTCGTCGGCGGGAGCACCGCCGCCGCCCTGCTGCTGACCGCCGCCACCGGGGCCGCCGCCCCAGTTGCCGCCGCCCTGCTGCTGGCCGCCGCCACCGCCGCCGTAACCGCCCTGGCCGCCTCGACCGGTGGTCTTGGTGACCTTGGCCGTGGCGTTCTTCAAGCTGGCGCCCACTTCCTCGACGTCCAGCTCGTAGACCGTGCGCTTGACGCCCTCACGGTCCTCGTAGGACCGCTGCTTCAGCCGGCCCTGCACGACGACGCGCATGCCTCGCTGGAGCGACTCCGCGACGTTCTCCGCCGCCTGACGCCAGACCGAGCAGGTGAGGAAGAGGCTCTCGCCGTCCTTCCACTCATTGGTCTGACGGTCGAAGGTGCGGGGAGTGGACGCGACACGGAACTTCGCGACCGCCGCACCGGACGGGGTGAAGCGCAGCTCGGGGTCATCGACAAGATTGCCGACGACCGTGATGACGGTCTCGCCTGCCATGGGGGAACCTCTCGGCGGGTTTGCTGCTGGCTGCTTTTGCTGCTGCTACTCGGATCCCGAATACCGCTGAGCTGGGAAGCTCAGTGGGTCTCGGGACGGAGGACCTTGGTCCGGAGGACCGACTCGTTCAGGTTCATCTGGCGGTCGAGCTCCTTGACGACCGCAGGCTCGGCCTGCAGGTCGATGACCGAGTAGATGCCCTCGGGCTTCTTCTTGATCTCGTACGAGAGACGACGACGGCCCCAGGTGTCGACCTTTTCGACCTTTCCGTTGCCCTCACGGACGACGGAGAGGAAGTTCTCGATCAACGGGGAGACAGCGCGCTCCTCGAGATCGGGGTCGAGGATGACCATCACTTCGTAGTGACGCATGTGGAACCCACCTCCTTTGGACTCAGCGGCCACGGTCGTTCCGTGGCAGGAGGGTCGTGATGCGTACGCAACGGTATCGGCAGCCACTGACAATCGGGCTCCCCGATCGTTGAGCCGATCGGGAGTCCCTGCCATGGCCTGGGCAGACACCGGTGCAGACGGTACAGAGTACCCGCACCTAGGCTTCCGGTTGAAATCCGGCCGCGGACGGGCAGAATCTGTACACATCGGGTGTGTATGGCGCTACGATGCGCCGCCTTCCGCAGGAGGTGCCTCATGGCACAGACATTGCGACCGAATACCGCGGGCTCTCTCTTCGCCACGGACGGCAAGGCCCATCCCATGCAGGACACGCTGCTCGGCGTGACCCTGCTCCTGGGTGCCATCGCCTTCGTCACGGCGATGTTCCACAACCTCCACCTGCTCAGCTCATGGGCCGGTCTGGTGGGAATCGCCACGGGTGCCTGGGGACAGTTCATCTCCGAGACGACCCGCGAGCGCTTCGGCCTGATCCTCGGCCTCGGGGCCTCGGCGGTCGGATTCTTCCTGGGTATGGCCCACGGCGGACTCTTCGGCGGGCTCTGGTAGCCACCCCCGAACGCCCCCGGCGCACCTGAGCCGGGTGCCAAGGTTCCGTACGCCCAGACGGGGCGCTCTCGGGGCACAGTAGGCTTCGGCGCGAGAGCCGGAGCCCCTGTACCCATGGGGACACACCAGCCCGAGGAGCGCCCCGAATGAGTCTGACCCTGAGGACCATCAGTCGCGAGCAGCATCTGGCGTATATCCAGAGCCTGCCGTCGGCAAGTCATTGCCAGGTCCCGGCATGGGCGGATGTGAAGAGTGAATGGCGTTCGGAGAACCTGGGCTGGTTCGACGACCGGACCGGCGAACTCGTCGGTGCGGGCCTGGTGCTCTACCGACAGCTGCCCAAGGTGAAGCGTTACCTCGCGTACCTTCCCGAGGGCCCGGTCATCAATTGGTACGCGCCGAACCTGGACGACTGGCTGCAGCCGATGCTGGCGCATCTGAAGCGACAGGGCGCCTTCTCCGTGAAGATGGGCCCGCCGGTCGTCATCCGGCGCTGGGACGCTCCCGCGATCAAGTCGGGCATCCAGAACCCGGACGTGAAGCGCCTGCGGGACGTCGAGGCCTCGCACATCGAGCCGCGTGCCTTCGAAGTCTCCGACCGGCTGCGGAAGATGGGCTGGCAGCAGGGGGAGGACGGCGGCGCCGGCTTCGGTGACGTACAGCCGCGTTATGTCTTCCAGGTGCCGCTGGCCAACCGCTCCTTGGACGAGGTCCTCAAGGGCTTCAACCAGCTCTGGCGACGCAACATCAAGAAGGCCGAGAAGGCCGGCGTCGAGGTCGTCCAGGGTGGTTACGAGGACCTCGCCGAATGGCAGCGCCTTTACGAGATCACCGCGATCCGCGACAAGTTCCGCCCCCGGCCGCTGGGCTACTTCCAGCAGATGTGGCGGGCCCTCAACTCCGAGGACCCCAACCGCATGCGGCTGTACTTCGCGCGGCACAACGGCGTGAACCTGTCCGCGGCGACGATGCTCGTCGTCGGCGGGCACGTCTGGTACTCCTACGGTGCCTCGGACAACATCGGCCGTGAGGTCAGGCCCTCGAACGCGATGCAGTGGCGGATGCTCCGGGACGCCTACGCGCTCGGCGCCACCGTCTATGACCTGCGGGGCATCTCCGACTCCCTGGACGAGACGGACCACCTCTTCGGACTGATCCAGTTCAAGGTGGGCACGGGTGGAGAGGCTGTCGAGTACATCGGCGAGTGGGACTTCCCGCTCAACAAGCTGCTCCACAAGGCGCTCGACATCTACATGTCGCGCCGCTGACCGCACCGCCCCGGCACAATTCGCGTAACCCCGAATAGTCTTCATACCTCTGATACACCGCAGCCACGAGAAAGGTTCCGGGATCCGGCCATGGCGCTCACGCTCTATGTCGACACCGCGCGCTGGCGGGCACACCACAAGCACGTGCTGGAGCAGTTTCCGGGAATCGTCCCGGTCTGCAAGGGCAACGGCTACGGCTTCGGTCATGAGCGCCTCGCGGAGGAAGCGACCCGCTTCGGCTCCGACATCCTCGCCGTCGGCACCACGTACGAAGCCGCCCGGATCAAGGACTGGTTCAGCGGCGATCTGCTGGTCCTGACCCCGTTCCGGCGGGGCGAGGAGCCCGTGCCGCTGCCCGACCGCGTCATCCGCTCCGTGTCGTCCCTGGACGGCGTACACGGCCTCGTGGGCGCCCGCGTCGTCATCGAGGTCATGTCCTCGATGAAGCGGCACGGCGTGAGCGAGCAGGAGCTCTCACAGCTGCACGCGGCCATCGAGGACGTACGGCTCGAGGGTTTCGCGATCCACCTGCCGCTGGACCGCACCGACGGCTCGGACGCCGTCGAGGAGGTCATCGCCTGGATGGACCGGCTGCGTGCCGCCCGTCTTCCGCTGCACACGATGTTCGTCAGCCACCTCAAGGCCAACGAACTCGCCCGCCTGCAGCAGCAGTTCCCACAGACGCGTTTCCGCGCCCGCATCGGCACGCATCTGTGGCTGGGTGACCATGAGGCCACGCAGTACCGCGGCGCCGTCCTGGACGTCACGCAGGTGACCAAGGGCGACCGCTTCGGCTACCGCCAGCAGAAGGTCGCGTCCGACGGCTGGCTGGTCGTCGTCGCGGGCGGCACCTCGCACGGCGTCGGCCTGGAGGCGCCGAAGGCGCTGCACGGCATGGTGCCGCGGGCGAAGGGCGTGGCCCGCGCGGGCCTCGCGACCGTCAACCGCAACCTCTCGCCGTTCGTGTGGGGCGGCAAGCAACGCTGGTTCGCGGAGCCGCCACACATGCAGGTCTCCATCCTCTTCGTGCCCTCGGACGCGCCCGAGCCGAAGGTGGGCGAGGAGCTGGTGGCCCATCTGCGGCACACCACCACGCAGTTCGACCGCATCGTCGACCGCTGATCACAGACGGACCGACCGCAGGCTGAAGGGCCGGGAGCGACCATCGTCGCTTCCGGCCCTTCAGTCGTTCCCGGCTACCTCAGCCTGTTCGCTCAGGGTGAAACGTCGGTCGGCTTCGTTCCCCACCGCACCTGGGGGCCCTCGGTGAGGTGCACCGCATGCCGCCGCGGATGGGCCGCCTGGCCAAGGACGAAGACGTCCGGTGCACCGTCCAGGACGCCCCCTGAGGGGTCGTCGTCGCCGGACCGCCGCACCGGGTCCCTCTCGGGCATCAGGATGTCGCGCACGACCACGGCACACAGGTACAGCGTCCCCAGCAGGTGCACCACGATGGCGAGTTGATAGCCCTCGGTCGGAAGGCCCTTATGGGCGTCCCCGCTTGTCGTGTACGCGAGGTACAGCCAAATCCCCAGGAAGTACGCGACTTCGCACGCCTGCCAGATCAAGAAGTCACGCCAGCGCGGGCGGGCCAGCGCGGCGAGGGGGATCAGCCACAGTACGTACTGCGGCGAGTAGACCTTGTTGGTGAGGATGAACGCGGCGACGACCAGGAAGGCGAGCTGCGCGAAACGCGGGCGGCGCGGCGCGGTCAGGCCCAGCGCGCCGACCCCGAGGCAGGACAGGAGCATCAGCGCCGTCGCCAGGGTGTTGACCGTGTCCGTGGACAACGGGTCGTCCATGCGCTGCGAGAGGATCAGCCAGAACGATCCGAAGTCGACTCCCCGCTCCTGGCTGAAGGTGTAGAACTTCGCCCAGCCCTCGCGGATGTGGAAGCCCGTCGCGTCATGCGTGATCATCACGGGCAGGTTCACCACGAGCCAGGCACCGACCGCGGCCCCGGCCGTCACCCAGAAGGCCCGCCAGCGCCCCGCTCGCCAGCACAGGATGAGCAGCGGGCCCAGAAGCAGCGCCGGGTACAGCTTCGCCGCCGTCGCCAGGCCCAGCAGGACTCCCGCGGAGAGCACCCCACCACGGGCCCACATCAGCATCGCGGCGGCCGTGAGAGCGACGGCGAACAGGTCCCAGTTGATGGTGGCCGTCAACGCGAACGCGGGCGCCAGGGCGACCATCAGGCCGTCCCAGGGGCGACGCCTGTGGGTGCGGGCGACACAGACGGCGATGACCGCCGTACAGGCCATCAGCATCCCTGCGTTGACCATCCAGTAGAACTTCTCCTGGTGCTGGATGCTGCCGCTGCCCGGGGTCAGCCAGGAGGCCACCTCCATGAACACGCCGGTCAGCACCGGGTACTCGAGGTACTCCATGTCGCCGGGCAGCTTGTCGAAGTAGGGGACGAGCCCGTCGGCGAATCCGCGCCCCTGGTAGAGGTGCGGGATGTCGGAATAGCAGGCGTGCGTGTACTGCGAACTCGCACCTTGGAACCAGGCACCGTCGTAGCACGGCATCTTCTGCACCATGCCGAGCGCGAACATCCCGATGGCCACGAGCGCGATGACGCGTACGGGAGCCCACCATGTCGCCGCGTACAGCACTCTGCGGCCGATGGGTCCGCCGATCAGCTCACTGCCGGCCGCGGCGACCTCATCCTCTCGGGTCGGCCGTACGGGCTCCGACTGTTGTGCACTAGTGGTCTTGTGCACGCTCGTGCGCGTCGTCTCTGCACTGGGCATGCCGCACATCCTGCCGTATGCACCTGAGAACACGGCGAGGGCCGCCACACCGATGCCGGTGTGGCGGCCCTTATCAACGCTCGATGGCACATGTTTCACGTGAAACAGTGCGTTTCACGTGAAACATACTCACGGGGGTCAGCCTGCCGGGCCCCCTAGCCAGCCTCCATTACCGCTCCCGTTGTTACCTCCGCCGCCAGTCGGTTCATCCGTGGCCGGTGGCGACTCCCCGCCGGTGCTGCCGTCGGTAGTGCCGCCGTCCGCCTGACCGCCGTTGTTGTTGCACTGCCAGTCCCACTCGGCACAGGACTCATCGGGATCAGGGCTGTCCGACGGGGTCGGAGACGGGCTGGTTTTCGAGGGAGTCGGCGAGGGACTCTCCTCCGGCTCCTCGGTCTTCGAGGGGGTCGGGCTCGGGGCCGGGGGCGGAGTCTCTCCGACGACCCTTCCAATCGGTTGCGGGACCGGGAAGTTGAGCGCGCGTTCGCCCTTCAGAGCCTGCTCCATGTAGCTCTTCCAGATCTGCGCGGGGAACGAGGCACCGTGGATCTTCTCCTCGCCACCCGTGCCGAACATCTCCAGGAACTCGCGCTTCTTGTTCCCCTCATCGTCGTCGAGGCGGTACATGCTGATCGCCGTCGACAACTGCGGGGTGTACCCCACGAACCAGGCGGACTTGTTGCCGTCAGTCGTACCGGTCTTGCCCGCCACCTGGCGGCCGCTCAGCTGGGCCGCGCTGCCCGTGCCCTTCTCGACGACGGTCCGAAGCACGTCGGTGACGTTGTCGGCAACCTCCGGGTCAAAGGCCCGCTTGGGCTGCGCGTCGTGCTGGTAGACGGTGTTGCCCTTGTACTCGACTTCCTTCACCGAGTACGGCTCGTTCTGCTTGCCGCTGGCCGCAAAGGTGGAGTACGCGCCGGCCATACGGATCGCACTCGGAGAGGACGTGCCGAGCGAGAAGGACGGGTAGTTGGCGCTGGCCAGGCTGTTCTCCTTGATGCCGGAGGCGATGGCCGCCTCCTTCACCTTGTCCAGGCCGACATCCATGCCCAGCTGTACGTAGGCCGAGTTCACCGACTCCCGCATCGCCTCACGGAGGTCGATCTGGTAGGTCGGCGCGTTGTACGACGCGTCACCGTCGTTGGTCTGCAGCCACTCCTTGCCTTCCCGGTCCTTCCAGACGGTGCCGTCGTAGTTCTGGATCTTGAGCTTGTTCTTGCCGCTGTACAGGCTCTTGGGGTTGACGATGGTGCGCTGGTCCTCGCCCTGGATCGCCGGCCCGCTCTTGGAGCGCGTTCCGTCCTTGAAAGCCGCAGCCAGCACGAAAGGCTTGAATGTCGAGCCCACCTGCGCACCGGTCTGGTCCGCGTTGTTGGTGAAGTGCTTGGTCGCGTCCTCACCGCCGTAGATGGCTTCGATCGCCCCGTCCTTGGGATTCACGGACGCGCCACCGAACTGGACGTGGGTGTCCTTGTCCTTGCGCAGCTTGGGCTTGATCTTCGCCTTGCGGACCTTCTCCACGGACTTCTCGAGCTTCAGCACCTTGCTCTTGTCGAAGGTCGTGTGGATCTCGTAGCCACCCTGCTGAAGGTCGCTGGCCGTGATCTGACCGTCGCTGTTGTTGATCACGTAGGCCTTGGCCAGGTCGACCAGGTAACCGACCTGCCCGCCCAACTGAGCGTTGGAGCGGGGGTTGTGAAGCCTCGGGAACTCCGTGTACTTGTTCCGGACCTGGGCGGTCAGGTGACCGTCCTTGACTTCCTCGTCGAGGATCCACTTCCAGCGCTTCGTTGCACGCGCGGTGTTGGCCTCCCGAGAAGCCGCAGGGTCAACCTCAGGAGAGCCAGCCGGGTCGTAGTACGTGGCGCCCTTCAGGACCGTAGCCAGGAGCGCGCACTCGCTGGGGTTCAGGTCCGCGGCGTCTTTGTCGAAGTAGGCGCGCGCAGCCGCCTGGATGCCGTAGGCCCCTCGACCGTAGTAGGCGGTGTTGAGATACCCCGCCATGATCTCGTCCTTGCTGACAGTCCGGCCGACCTTTATGGAGATGAAGAGCTCTTTGAACTTACGCGTGAACGTCTGCGACTGGTCGCCCAGGCGCGCGTTCTTCACGTACTGCTGGGTGATGGTCGAGCCACCTTGGGTCTCGCCGCCCTTGGCCATGTTGACCACGGCCCGCGCGATGCCCATGGGGTCGACGCCCTTGTCGTCCTCGAACGTCTTGTTCTCGGCCGAGATGACGGCGGTGCGCATCGCTTCGGGGATCTTGTCGTAGTCGATGATCTGGCGGTTCGTCTCACCACCGGTCGCGACCATCTGCTTGCCGTTGGCCCAGTAGTAGACGTTGTTCTGCGCCTTGGCCGCTTCGTCGACCTTCGGCACCTCCACCAAGGCGTACGCGATCCCGGTGACCGCCATCAGGCCACCGAGAAACCCGACGAACAGGCCGGTGACGAGACGCCAGGACGGAACCCAGCGGCGCAGGCCGTCCTTGTCCGAACGCGGGTAGTTGATCAACCGCTTCTTGCCGGGCTCATGACCGCCACGGCCTCGGCCTCGGCCGGGCCCGTTCGGGCCGCCACCACCACGGCGCCCGCCGCCTCCGGCGCCTCCGCGCCCGGCGCCGGCTCCATCGGCCGCTCTGCGGCGGCCCCCACCCGAGCCGACAGCACCACTGCGCTGCGCGGCACGGCGGGCCTCGGCACGGCCGCCGTAGGAACGGTCCCCGTCGTCAGGGGCCCCCGCTCCGTGCGAGCCGGTTGAGGAAGTGGGCGACCCAGTGGCGCCACGCGGTGCCGCGCGGCGACCCGACGACGCGCCTGGGACGCCGCGTCTGGCCGCGGCGCGTCCGCCGCCCTGCGGCTGCGGCGGTTTGCGACGGTGCTCGCTCATCGAACGATTACTCCTCGGGCAGGCGCAGGTATCCGCGCCTGGAAACGGCGGCTGGTTTCCGGTCCCCCCGAAGTACGGATGCGCCGCTGTCGGCACTCATCCGCACTACACCAGGGTCAACGACGCCCTCACGCGTCACTTGGTTCCCGGCGGTCTGCATGGCGCACAGACTACGCACCGTCAAAACCCTCTTAGCGCAGAAGTTCACCCCAAATCAGGCAAGTTACTTCCTACGAATCGGTGATGTGACGCCGTTCACCGATTCCCCTCTTGTCTCAACAGGCGGGCCGTTCTATCGTCTCGATGTATCGAGTCGATACATCAGCTCGGCATAAAGACCGTGTCGACAGACGCTGACAGACGGGAGGCGAAGATGAGCAGACGCTCCGGCATCCTCGAGTTCGCCGTCCTCGGCCTGCTGCGCGAGTCCCCGATGCACGGCTATGAGCTGCGTAAACGGCTCAATACTTCGCTGGGATGGTTCCGCGCCTTCAGCTACGGGACGCTCTACCCCTGCCTCAAGACGCTGGTCGCCAACGGCTGGTTGATCGAGGAAACGGGCGGCACCCCCGAGGAGGCCCTCACGGCACCTCTTTCCGGGCGCCGCGCCAAGATCGTCTATCGGCTGACGGCGGAAGGTAAGGAGCACTTCGAGGAGCTGCTCTCCCAGACCGGCCCCGACGCGTACGAGGACGAACACTTCGCCGCCCGCTTCGCCTTCTTCGGGCAGACCTCGCGGGACGTACGCATGCGGGTGCTCGAGGGGCGTCGCAGCCGCCTCGAGGAACGTCTGGAGAAGATGCGCGCCTCCCTGGCCCGTACCCGGGAGCGCCTGGACGACTACACGCTTGAGCTGCAGCGGCACGGAATGGAGTCCGTGGAGCGCGAAGTGCGCTGGCTGAACGAGCTCATCGAGAGCGAGCGCGCGGGGCGGGACCAGCAACGGTCCGCCCCGGACGGCTCCGCTCAGCACGACAGCACATCTGGGGAGTCGGGCGGCCTGCCCCGGCGGCGGGACACGAACCCGCCGCCGGATCCGTCCGATGACACCGCCAAGTGAGGCCCCGCGGTCCGCGGGGTCTCATCCGGAATACACAGATCACACAGGGAGCAACCGGAATGGGTTCGGTTCGCGTAGCCATCGTCGGCGTGGGCAACTGCGCCGCCTCGCTGGTCCAGGGCGTCGAGTACTACAAGGACGCAGACCCGGACGCCAAGGTCCCGGGCCTGATGCACGTCCAGTTCGGCGACTATCACGTCGGCGATGTCGAGTTCGTCGCCGCCTTTGACGTCGACGCCAAGAAGGTCGGGCTCGACCTCTCGGACGCCATCGGCGCCAGCGAGAACAACACCATCAAGATCTGCGACGTGCCGAACGCGGGCGTCACCGTCCAGCGCGGCCACACCCACGACGGCCTGGGCAAGTACTACCGCCAGACCATCGAGGAGTCCGCCGAGGCCCCCGTCGATGTCGTCCAGGTCCTCAAGGACAAGCAGGTCGACGTTCTCGTCTGCTACCTGCCGGTGGGTTCCGAGGACGCCGCGAAGTTCTACGCGCAGTGCGCCATCGACGCCAAGGTCGCCTTCGTCAACGCCCTCCCGGTCTTCATCGCCGGCACCAAGGAGTGGGCCGACAAGTTCACCGAGGCGGGCGTCCCGATCGTCGGCGACGACATCAAGTCCCAGGTCGGCGCCACCATCACCCACCGCGTGATGGCGAAGCTGTTCGAGGACCGCGGTGTCCGTCTCGAGCGCACCATGCAGCTCAACGTCGGCGGCAACATGGACTTCAAGAACATGTTGGAGCGCGACCGCCTCGAGTCCAAGAAGATCTCGAAGACGCAGGCCGTCACCTCGCAGATCCGTGACCGTGAGCTGGGCGAGAACAACGTCCACATCGGCCCCTCGGACTACGTGGCCTGGCTCGACGACCGCAAGTGGGCGTACGTCCGCCTCGAGGGCCGCGCCTTCGGCGACGTCCCGCTGAACCTGGAGTACAAGCTCGAGGTCTGGGACTCCCCGAACTCGGCCGGTGTCATCATCGACGCCCTGCGCGCCGCGAAGATCGCCAAGGACCGCGGCATCGGCGGCCCGATCCTCTCCGCGTCCTCGTACTTCATGAAGTCGCCGCCGGTGCAGTACTTCGACGACGAGGCTTACGAGAACGTCGAGAAGTTCATCAAGGGCGAGGTCGAGCGCTAAAGCTCGCCCCTTGAACGGCTGTTGAGGGTCCTCGGGCAATCCGCCCGGGGACCCTCCTCGTATGTGAGGCTGGGGATCATGGCTGTCGTCGGTGACCTGCGCGTACTGCTGCGCCTGCGGGACTTCCGGCGGCTGCTCGCCGTGCGGCTGCTCTCCCAGGGCGCTGACGGCGTCTATCAGGTGGCCCTCGCCACGTACGTGGTCTTCTCGCCGGAGAAGCAGACCTCGCCGGGCGCGATCGCCTCCGCGATGGCGGTGCTGCTCCTTCCGTACTCACTGATCGGCCCCTTCGCCGGCGTGCTCCTCGACCGCTGGCCACGCCGTCAGGTTTTTCTGTACGGCAACCTGCTGCGGACCGCTCTCGCCTCGGTGACCGCGGTGCTGATGCTGAGCGGTGTGCCGGACTGGCTGTTCTTCGCCTCCGCGCTCTGTGTCACGGCCGTGAACCGTTTCGTCCTCGCCGGGCTCTCCGCGGCGCTGCCGCGCGTGGTCGACGCCGAGCGCCTGGTGATGGCCAACTCCCTCTCACCGACCGCGGGGACGCTGGCCGCCACCGTGGGCGGTGGCCTCGCGTTCGTCGTTCGCCTGGTGGGCTTCGACTCGGACGCGGCGGTCGTGCTGCTCGGAGCCGCCCTGTATCTGTGCGCGGCGCTCGCCTCGCTCCGGATGACGCGGGAACTGCTGGGCCCGGATCCGGAGGTGGTGCAGCCTCGCCTCGTCGTGGCGCTCTCCGGTACGGCGCGGGACCTGGTGGCCGGGGTGAGGCATCTGTCGCAGCGACGCCCGGCCGCCCACGCGCTGCTCGCGATGACGCTCATGCGGTTCTGCTACGGCGCCCTGACGGTCATGGTCCTGATGCTCTGCCGGTACGCCTGGTCGTCCTCGGAACCCGACGGTCTTGCCCTGCTGGGGCTCGCCGTGGGGGTCTCGGGTGCGGGCTTCTTCGTTGCGGCCGTGCTGACTCCCTGGGCCGTGAGCCGCCTGACGGCCGCCGGTTGGATCGTCACCTGCGCGGGCTCCGCGGCGATCCTGGAACCGGCGCTCGCCCTCCCGTTCACCCCGGCCCCGCTGCTCATCGCCGCGTTCCTGCTGGGGCTGACGACGCAGGGCGCGAAGATCACCACGGACACGGTGGTGCAGTCGGCGGTGGACGACAGATTCCGTGGCCGGATCTTCTCGGTCTACGACGTCCTGTTCAACGTCGCTTTCGTCGCTGCGGCCGGAGTGGCCGCTCTGATGCTGCCGCCTGACGGGCGATCGGTCCCCCTGGTGGTCACGGTGGCCGTTATCTACGCGGCGATTGCTGCCGCTATGGCCAGATTTGACGCGCAGTAAGTGTCACATCAGTGACACAGAGCACCTCTGGACTTCAGAGATGTCACTGCGGCCGGATAACTTACGGACGTCGTATCCGCGCCATCGCGCTTCCGTTCGAGGGGGACCCCCAAAGTGACTACTCCGCCCCAGGGCCAGAATCCGTACGGCCAGGGCCTGCAGCCGCACCCCGGGCAGCCGGGACAGCCCACCGCGCCGCAGCAGCCCTACCCGCCGTACAACCAGGGGGCGCCGGTTCCTCCTCCGGCCGCGCCGAGCGGTGGTGGACGCGGCAAGAAGCTCATGCTGCGCATCGGCGGCTTCATAGTCGTCGCCATCCTCATCGCCGCCGGCAAGTGGTACTTCGGCCAGAGCGATGCCGAGACGACGGCCGTCGGTGACTGCCTGCACAACAAGGGCACGCAGTCCGCGCCGGACCTCAAGAACACCGACTGCTCCTCGAGCGACGCCGAGTTCGAGGTCATCGAGAAGTTCGACAACACCAGCAGCGTCAGCAAGTGCGACGCGGTCAAGGGGACCGAGGTCTCCTACTACCAGACCGGCAGCGGCCACGACGTGGTGCTTTGCCTGAAGAACAAGTAGCAGCAAACGCGAAGGGGCACTGTTTCACGTGAAACAGTGCCCCTTCGCATGTCCGGATCCGGTGCGATGTTTCACGTGAAACACCGCACCTCGCCCCACCTCACTCCTGCGCGGCCCACCACTCCTTGAGCGCCGCGACTGCCGCGTCACGCTCCATCGGCCCGTTCTCCAGCCGCAGCTCCAGCAGGAACTTGTAGGCCTGGCCGATCGCCGGGCCCGGCCGCACGTCCAGGATTTCCATGATCTCGTTGCCGTCGAGGTCGGGACGGATCGAGTCCAGCTCCTCCTGCTCCTGGAGCCGCGCGATGCGCTCCTCTAGGCCGTCATACGCACGCGACAGCGCGTTGGCCTTTCGCTTGTTGCGCGTCGTGCAGTCGGACCGGGTCAGCTTGTGCAGCCGGTCGAGGAGGGGGCCCGCGTCGCGCACGTAACGGCGTACGGCGGAGTCCGTCCACTCGCCCGTCCCGTAGCCGTGGAAGCGCAGGTGCAGCTCCACCAGGCGCGAGACGTCCTTCACGAGCTCGTTGGAGTACTTGAGCTCCGTCATCCGCTTCTTGGTCATCTTGGCGCCCACCACCTCGTGGTGGTGGAAGGAGACGCGGCCGTCGTCCTCGAAGCGCCGCGTCCGCGGCTTTCCGATGTCGTGCAGCAGCGCCGCGATCCGCAGCGTGAGGTCCGGGCCGTCCTCCTCCAACGCCATCGCCTGCTCGAGGACGATCAGCGAGTGGTCGTAGACGTCCTTGTGACGGTGGTGCTCGTCACTCTCCAGACGCAGCGCCGGAAGCTCCGGCAGGACGCGGTCGGCGATGCCTGTGTCGACAAGTAGAGCCAGCCCCTTCGCCGGGTGCGGCGAGAGGATCAGCTTGTTCAATTCGTCACGGACACGCTCCGCGGAGACGATGTCGATGCGCTCGGCCATCGCCTTCATCGCGGCGACGACCTCCGGAGCCACCTCGAAGTCGAGCTGCGCGGCGAACCGGGCGGCCCGCATCATCCGCAGCGGGTCGTCGGAGAAGGATTCTTCGGGGGTGCCAGGGGTTCGCAGGGCACGCTCCGCGAGGTCCTCAAGGCCTCCGTGCGGGTCGATGAACTCCTTCTCCGGGAGAGCGACGGCCATCGCGTTGACGGTGAAGTCGCGACGCACGAGGTCTTCCTCGATGGAGTCGCCGTACGACACCTCGGGCTTGCGCGAGGTCCTGTCGTAGGCCTCGGACCGATATGTCGTGACTTCGATCTGGTAGCCGTCTTTCTGGCTCCCGACCGTGCCGAAGGCGATCCCGACCTCCCAGACCGAGTCCGCCCACGGCCTGACGATCTTCAGTACATCCTCGGGGCGGGCATCCGTCGTGAAGTCCAGGTCATTGCCGAGCCGGCCAAGGAGCGCGTCTCTGACTGATCCGCCGACCAGGGCGAGAGAGAACCCGGCCTCCTGGAAACGGCGGGCAAGGTCGTCCGCGACAGGGGACACACGCAGCAGTTCACTGACCGCGCGGCGCTGCACCTGGCTCAGTGCGCTGGGGTTTTCTTCATTGGCGTTCGGCACAACAGAAAAGGGTACGTGCCCCGGACGCCCCCAGCCGCCCCGTTTTCGGCGGGGCCTCCAGGGCCGCGCGCCCCTCTCCGGCCAGGTCTTCCGATCATGTGGAGCAGTCCGCGGCACTTAGCCACAGCGCACCTCGTTACCATGCGTGGACGCACAACCGACGACCACTGACGACGACGAGGACGGGCAACGCGTGGCCGAGGCGGCAGACTTCCCGGGGACCAGTCCCTCACCTGCCCGCCGGTGGCTGCGGCGTACGGCAGCGTTGCTGGCTGGGGCCCCATTGCTGGCCGGCGTGCTGCAGATGTCGGCTGAGCCGACCGCACACGCCGCGACGCCGAGCGCGCCGGCAGACGCCACCGGTTCGAGCACCGTCGACGTCTCGCTCAACAAACTCACACCCACCGCGCCGACGGACGGCGACACGCTCACGATCTCCGGCACCGTCACCAACGACAGCAAGCAGCCGGTCACAGGGGCCGAGGTCGGGCTGCGCCTGGGGCCGGTCCTGAACGGCCGGAGCCAGATCGACTCCGCCGCCAAGCGCACCGGCTACCGCCCGGGAGCCGACGGCACCGAGGTGGGCGGCAAGTACGTCAAGAAGTTCTCCAAGCTCGCCCCCGGCATCCGCCAGGACTTCAGCATCTCCGTCCCGGTCAAGGCGCTTGACCTCGGCGCCGACGGCGTCTACCAGCTGGGCGTCTCGCTCACCGGCCGGACCAATGCCCAGCCGTGGTCCCAGGTACTCGGCTTCGAGCGGACCTTCCTGCCGTGGCAGTCGGGCGCCGCCGACACCAAGACCAAGACGACTTACCTGTGGCCGCTCATCTCCACTTCGCATCTCACGGCGGAGACCGGCTCGGACGAGCAGCAGACTCCCGTCTTCACGGACGACGACCTGGCCAAGGAGCTCGCTCCGGGCGGCCGCCTGGAACAGATGCTGTCCCTGGGCCGTCAGCTCGACGTGACCTGGGTCGTCGACCCCGACCTGCTGGCCTCGGTCGACCACATGACACGGAACTACCGGGTGCAGACCGCCGACGGCAAGGGCACCACGGCGGGCAAGAACCAGGCGCTCGCCAAGGACTGGCTCAACAAGCTCGAGCAGACCGTAAAGAACAAGAAGGTCGTGGCGCTGCCCTTCGCCGATCCCGACCTGGCCTCGCTGGCCCACAACGGCAGGACCGTCACCGGCTCCCTCGGCCAGCTCAAGGACGCCACCGACGCCGGGGCGATGGCCGTGGATTCCATCCTTCACGTCAAGCCGCAGTCGGACTTCGCGTGGCCCGTGGACGGCGCCCTCGACCCGTCGATCGTCGACGTCTCCACCTCGGCGGGCGCCCACTCGGTGATCGCCCGGAGCGACAGCCTGCGTGAGGGCAACGCGCTGCCGTACACGCCCAACGCCGCCCGGCCCATCGGCGGCGGCACGACGGCCGTGGTGGCCGACGCACGCCTCTCCACGGCCTTCCAGGGCGACATGACGGGGGCCGAGGACTCCACGCTCGCCGTGCAGCAGTTCCTCGCCCAGAGCCTGATGGTCACGCTGCAGGACCCGGACAAGCAGCGGAGCATCGTGGTGGCCCCGCAGCGCATGCCGTCCGCCAGCCAGGCGCAGGCGATGGCCAAGGCCCTGACCGCGCTCTCGGAAGAGCGCTGGTCCGAGCCGCAGGATCTCTCGGCGGCGGCCAAGGCGAAGCCGGACCCGGCGGCCACGACCCAGGTTCCGTCCGCCAGGTCCTACCCGGCGGCGCTGCGCAAGCAGGAGCTGCCGAAGTCGGCCTTCACCTCGATCCAGGGCACCCAGAACAAGCTCAACCGTTTCCAGACGATCCTCAGCGAGCCCGACCGCGTCATCACGCCCTTCGGGCGGGCCATAGACCGCGAGATGTCGACGTCCTGGCGGGGCAGGGCCGCCGAGGCGGCGACATTCCGCCAGGGCGTGTCGGACTACCTGACCACGCTCGTCGAGCAAGTGGCACTGATCGACAAGTCGGACGCGAAGCTCTCCGGGCGCAGCGCGACGATCCCCGTGACGGTGCAGAACAACCTGGTCCAGGGCGTCGATCACATGGTTCTGCGCCTGACGTCGGAGAACCCCACCCGTCTGAAGATCGGCGGCAAGGCCTACTGGGAGCAGCCGGTCAAGATCTCGGGCGGGCACGCCCAGTCGGTGAAGTTCACCACCACGGCCAATGCCAACGGACCGGTCCCGGTCTACGCCCAGCTCTACACCGAGGACGGGCAGCCGTACGGCAAGAGGGTCCAGTTCGATGTGAACGTCACCGAGATCACCCTCACGGTGATGCTGGTCATCGCGGGCGGCGTACTGCTGCTCGTCCTCGCCGGATTCCGGATGTACACCCAGCGCAAGCGGGCCGCCCGCAAGCAGGCGGAGGAGGGCCCGGAGGACGGCCCGGAGGCCGGACCGGACGGCGAGTCCGGCACAGAGTCCGGGGAGGACGACCCCGAGCAGCCGAGTGACCCGACACCGGACACCGCTCCGGAAAGCACCGACCCGTCGGACACGGGTGAGAGAGTGGACCGTTGAGCGATGTCGTGGCCGGTGGGCCCGGGGACGATGAGGTGGGGTAATCCATGAACGCGCCGTACGACGGTGACCGTGGCCAGGGCGCGGGCGGTTCCGGTCCTCCTGAGGACGGGCAGGTGCCACCCCAGCCTGCGCCGGACGTGTACCTCCAGGATGCCTACGACCAGGACCCCTACCGGGCACAGGACCTCGCCACCCAGGACCCGGTGACCGAGGCGCTGTACGACCGCGCCGCGCACCCCCCGCCGCCGCCCGGGTACTACCAGGACCCTCAGCCGCTCTACGCCCAGCCGCCTTCCCCTGAGCACGCCCCGGACCCTCGCGTATGGGCGCAGACCCCGGCCCCCGAACCCGAAGGCCCGACCCGGCACCTCCCGTACGGTGACGACGCCCGCACGACGCAGTTCGTGGGCGTCGACGACCTGGTCACCCAGGCCGGCGAGGAACGTCACGAGCCGGACGCCTTCGCCCACCTCTTCCGGGACCAGCAGCACGGCGGCTACCGCGAGCAGTCCGGTGGCTACCAACAGGACGGCTACCCCCAGAACACCGGTTACCCGCAGGGCAATGGCTATCCGCAGAGCCCTGGGTACCCCCAAGGCGACGGCTATCAGCAGCAGGGCGGCTACCAGCCTGCCGAGCCTCCGATGGTCCCGGCACCGGCAGCTCCCCCGGCCCCCGCACCGGCCCCGAAGTCGGGCGGCGGCGGACGGGCGTCGAGCCTGCTGAAGTCGAGTGCGGTGATGGCCGCGGGCACGATGGTCTCCCGCCTCACCGGCTTCGTGCGCACCATGGTGATCACCGCGGCTCTCGGCGCCGCGACGCTCGGTGACGCCTGGACCGTCGCGTACACGCTGCCGACGATGATCTACATCCTGACCGTCGGCGGCGGCCTCAACTCGGTGTTCGTGCCGCAGCTGGTGCGAGCCATGAAGGACGACAAGGACGGCGGCGTAGCCTACGCCAACCGTCTGCTGACCCTCGTCATGGTCGCGCTGGGGCTCATCGTCGGCCTCGCCGTCTTCGCGGCGCCGCTACTGGTCAAGCTGATGTCGACCCCCATCGCGAACGACGAGGCGGCCAACAACGTCGCGGTCACCTTCGCCCGCTACTGCCTGCCCACCATCTTCTTCATGGGCGTGCACGTGGTGATGGGCCAGATCCTCAACGCCCGCGGCAAGTTCGGCGCGATGATGTGGACGCCGGTCCTCAACAACATCGTCATGATCTTCACGTTCGGCCTGTTCATCTGGGTCTACGGGACGTCCGGCGACTCCGGCATGAGGGTCGAGTCGATCCCGGCGGACGGTGTCCGTCTCCTCGGCATCGGCACCCTGCTCGGCCTGGTGGTCCAGGCCCTGGCGATGATCCCGTATCTGCGCGAGACGGGCTTCCGGTTCCGGCCGCGCTTCGACTGGAAGGGCCACGGGCTCGGCAAGGCGGTCAAGCTCGCCAAGTGGACGGTGCTCTTCGTCCTCGCCAACCAGGCCGGCGTCCTCGTCGTCACCCAGCTGGCCACCGCCGCGGGCAAGGCCTCCGGCAAGGACGGCTCGGGCATCATGGCCTACTCCAACGCCCAGCTGATCTGGGGCATGCCGCAGGCCATCATCACCGTCTCCGTCATGGCGGCCATGCTGCCCCGCATCTCGCGCTCGGCCCACGACAACGACGCCGGCGCGGTCCGCGACGACATCTCGCAAGGGCTGCGCACCTCAGCGGTGGCGATCGTCCCGGTCGCCTTCTCGTTCGTCGCCCTCGGCGTCCCGATGTGCACCCTGCTCTTCGCCTCCAGCGGCAGCCAGGCCGCCCAGTCCATGGGATTCGTCCTGATGGCGTTCGGCCTGGGGCTGATCCCGTACTCGGTTCAGTACGTCGTCCTGCGCGGCTTCTACGCCTACGAAGACACCCGGACGCCCTTCTACAACACGGTCATCGTGGCCGCCGTCAACGCGGCGGCGAGTGTCCTCGCCTACGTCCTCCTGCCCGCGGAGTGGGCCGTGGTCGGCATGGCCGCCGCGTACGGCCTCGCCTACGCGGTCGGCGTCGGAGTCGCCTGGCGCAGGCTGCGCAACCGCCTCGGCGGCGATCTGGACGGTACCCAAGTCCTGCGCACGTACGCCCGACTCGCCATGGCGTGCATCCCCGCGGCCCTTCTCGGCGGCGCCGCAGGTTACGGAATCCTCAAGACTCTGGGCGACGGAGCGGGTGGTTCCCTGATCGCTTTGGTGGTCGGTGGAGTCATTCTCGGTGGTGTCTTCTTCGTGGCCGCCCGAAAGATGCGGATTGCGGAGCTCAATTCGATGGTCGGGATGGTGCGCGGCCGTCTCGGACGGTGAGATACAGGGGTTCGCACAACCATCACCGGCCACCGCGTGTCGTGCATAGCGCCGGACTGTGGGCACAATTGGCTTTGGCGTCTGACGAAGCGCGATGGATGGGGAGGCAGGAACGACGGTGGCGGAACGGAGCACGGCTGCCGTCGACGTGGCAGACAACAGTGGCGATGAGCCGCTGACCGCGAAGGCGGACGAGGCCACGGCCGACGGGGTGGCCCAGACCCGGGAGCGGGAAACGGCAGAAGAAGGCGCAGCAGAGATGGGTGAGCCCATGGGCGCGGGGGCGGCATCACCCCCCGAGCTGCACAGCGGCCACAAGCTCGCCAGACGCTACCGACTCGAAGAATGCGTCACCCGTCTGGACGGTTTCAGCAGCTGGCGTGCGGTGGACGAGAAGCTCCGCCGCGCTGTCGGCGTGCACCTGCTGCCCGCCGACCATCCGCGGGCACGATCGGTGCTCGCCGCGGCCCGCTCGTCGGCGCTGCTCGGCGATCCCCGATTCGTCCACGTTCTGGACGCCGTCGAGGAGAACGACCTCGTCTACGTGGTTCATGAGTGGCTGCCGGACGCCACGGAACTGACCGCGCTGCTCGCCGCGGGCCCTCTTGAGGCGCACGACGCGTATCAGCTCGTCAGTCAGGTCGCCCAAGCCATGGCGGCCGCCCACCGCGAGGGGCTCGCCCATCTGCGGCTGACCCCGAGCGCGGTGCTGCGGACGTCCTCCGGGCAGTACCGCATCCGCGGCCTCGCCGTGAACGCGGCGCTGCGCGGCATCAGCTCCGACACCCCGCAGCGCACGGACACCAAAGCGATCGGCGCGCTCCTGTACGCCTCACTGACCCAGCGCTGGCCGTACGAGGACGACGCGTACGGCCTCTCCGGGCTCCCCAAGGGTGTCGGCCTCATCGCCCCCGACCAGGTGCGCGCAGGCGTGCACAGGGGCCTCTCCGAGCTCGCCATGCGCGCGCTCGTGAACGAGGGTGCGACGGCTTCCCGCCAGGATCCGCCGTGCACGACCCCGGAGGAGCTGGTGAAGGCGATCGGCGAGATGCCGCGCATCCGCCCGCCGGAGCCCGCCTTCACCGCACCGCCCGAGTACCAGCGGACGACGTACCAGCAGGGCACCTACGGCCGCACCACACCCCGCCCCGGTGTCACCCAGGCCGTCCCGACCCCGCCGCCCCCGCTGCAGAGCCGTACCGGCAAAGCCCTCAAGTGGGCCGTGTCCGCACTGCTCATCGCGGCTTTGGGGCTCGGCAGCTGGCAGCTCGCGGACGCCTTGATGGACCGGGGGAATTCCGAGGACCCCGGCAGCGCCGACACGTCCGACGACGGCGAGAAGAGCGAGCCGAAGACCGCGCATCCGATCAAGATCGTGAACGGCGAGGAGTACGTGCTCAAGGGCGGCCCGCAAGATCTCGCGGGCGTACCCAACACGTACGACGGTGACGACTCGACCTACTGGCGGTCGAAGAGCTTCATAGAGGGCCCGAAGCTGGCCCCGTACAAGCCCGGCGTCGGTATCGTCTACGACCTCGGCAAGGAAGAGGACGTGTCGGCCGCGTCGCTCGGGCTCCGGTACGGCGGCGACCACACGACGGTCGAGCTGTACGCCGCGGACTCGATGTCTTCCTCGACGCCCCCGAGCTCCATGAAGAAGATCGGGACCGTCACGACCACCGGGCAGTCCGCGAAGATCAAGGCGAAGAAGCCGGTCGCCACACGGTACGTACTGGTCTGGCTCACCGACGTACCGCAGTCACCGCGTGACGAGTACAGCAGCGCCGGGTACAAGCAGGCCATCACGGACGTGAAGTTCACGGGCTGAGGCCGAGGCTCACCGGGGGAGGGGGTTCGACGGTGGACGACACCACGCACGGCGAGATCAGCGACAAGGACCTCCTGGCCCGCCACGTGGCAGGGGACAAGGACGCCTTCGGCGAGCTCGTCCGACGCCATCGCGACCGCCTGTGGGCGGTGGCCCTGCGCACGCTGGGCGACCGCGAGGAAGCCGCTGACGCCGTCCAGGACGCTCTGGTCTCCGCCTACCGCGCCGCCCACACCTTCCGCGGCCAGTCGGCCGTCACGACGTGGTTGCACCGCATCACCGTGAACGCCTGCCTCGACCGGGCCCGTAAGGCGGCATCCCGCAAGACCTCCCCCATCGACGACACCGAACGGCTCGAGCAACTCCTCGAACCGCACGAGTCGGCGGAAGCGCCTGTTGAGCGCGGCGATCTCCACCGCGAGCTCATCGAGGCTTTGGGCACCCTCCCGCACGACCAGCGCGCCGCCCTCGTCCTCGTGGACATGCAGGGGTACCCGGTGGCCGAAGCTGCCAGCGTGCTCGATGTACCCACCGGCACCGTGAAGAGCCGCTGCGCTCGCGGCAGAGCCAGACTGCTGCCGCTGCTCACCCATCTGCGTACGGAACCCCGTGAGCAGAGCGGAGACGGCGGCGACGGCGAAGAAGGCAAGAAGTCTGACCGCGGAAGGAACCGGACGCAGGGGACATCCGTCCCACCTGCAGCGGGACCACGGGACGCGGGACCAAGCGATTCAGCTGCTGTGAAGGGCGGAGGTGGGCGAGCGTGACAACCACGACCGATTCGGCCGGGCACCCAGAAGTCGCCGAGATCTCCGACCTCACGGAGGGCCTGCTGCCTCCGTCCCGAACCGCCGACGTCCGGCAGCACCTGGACGACTGCGAGCTCTGCGCCGACGTCTATGACTCCCTGGAGGAGATCCGGGGGATTCTCGGCACCCTGCCGGGGCCGCCGCGGATGCCGGCCGACGTCGCAGGACGCATCGACGCCGCTCTGGCCGCGGAAGCGCTCCTTGACTCCATCGCACCAGGATCAGTTGAGGCGATCGATCCGGACCCGGCACCGGAGCCAACGGCAGCCGCACGTGTTTCACGTGAAACATCGCCCGCCTCCGTGCAACGCGGCGAGCCCGCCGATCGCCCTGCGGGACACTCCCGCGCTGCCACTGGGCCTGGACGACGCGGTCGCTTGCGGAGCGGCCGTCAACGCAACGTAGTACTGGGCGCCGTTTTCACGGCAGCCGCCATCGGCCTCGGTTCCTTGTTGCTGCAGAACGTTGGCGGTGACTCGGGAGGCGGCGGCGAGACGGCCTCGGAACACACCAACTCCGCGCACGCCTTCTCCGAGGACAACCTCAAGGGTCAGGTGACGGACCTGCTCGCCAAGGCCCCCACCACGAGCCCCGAGTCCGGCAGCGACAAGCCGTCCTTCGACGTGCGGTCCAGCCCGGAGTCCCCGAAGGAACAACAGAAGATGCGCGAGCCCACGGTCACCGTCCCGACGTGCATCCAGCTCGGTATCGGCGACAAGGCTCCGCTGGCTGCCGAGAAGGGCACCTATAAGGGGAAGGACGCCTACCTCGTCGTGGCGTCCCATGACTCCGACGCGACGAAGGTCTCCGCGTACGTGGTCGACGCGACGTGTGTGGACAAGGCGTCGTCTGCCTCCGCTGCGGGCAAGGTTCTGCTGACCAACTCCTACGCGCGGCCCTGACCTTCTCACCACTGCGGCGGGAGACTCAGCACAGCGTGGCATCCTGGCGTCCCCTGACATGCTTCCGTGCGCTCGGACACGTCGGGAATGCATGCCCCGTAGGATCCGTTGGGTGGGATGAGAGACCTGATACAGGCACCCACCAGCAGTACGCAGCAGTCTCCAGAGACGAGGAATCAAGCCGTGACCGACGTCCGTAACGTGATCATCATCGGCTCCGGGCCCGCCGGCTACACGGCGGCGCTCTACACCGCGCGAGCGTCGCTGAAGCCCCTGGTGTTCGAGGGCGCCGTCACCGCAGGCGGTGCGCTGATGAACACCACCGAGGTGGAGAACTTCCCCGGCTTCCAGGACGGCGTCATGGGCCCCGAGCTTATGGACAACATGCGGGCCCAGGCCGAGCGCTTCGGCGCCGAGCTGGTGCCGGACGACGTGATCTCCGTCGACCTCACCGGTGAGATCAAGACCGTGACGGACACGGCGGGCACCGTGCACCGCGCGAAGACCGTCATCGTCACGACGGGCTCCCAGCACCGCAAGCTCGGCCTGCCGAACGAGGACGCGCTCTCCGGCCGCGGCGTCTCCTGGTGCGCGACCTGCGACGGCTTCTTCTTCAAGGACCAGGACATCGCCGTGATCGGCGGCGGCGACACCGCGATGGAGGAGGCCACCTTCCTCTCGCGCTTCGCCAAGTCCGTGACGATCGTGCACCGTCGCGACAGCCTGCGTGCCTCCAAGGCGATGCAGGAGCGCGCGATGGCCGACCCGAAGATCAGCTTCATCTGGGACAGCGAGGTCGCCGAGATCAAGGGCGAGCAGAAGCTCTCCGGTCTGACGCTGCGCAACCTGAAGACGGGTGAGACCTCCGAGCTGCCCGTGACCGGCCTCTTCATCGCGATCGGCCACGACCCGCGCACGGAGCTCTTCAAGGGCCAGCTCACCCTGGACGACGAGGGCTACCTGAAGGTGGACGCTCCCTCGACCCGGACGAACGTGCCCGGCGTCTTCGGCGCCGGTGACGTCGTCGACCACACGTACCGCCAGGCGATCACGGCGGCCGGCACCGGCTGCTCCGCCGCCCTGGACTCCGAGCGGTTCCTCGCTGCCCTCGTGGACAGCGAGACGGCCGCCGCCGCCGTCTGACATCCCATCCTCCCCACCGCATCACCGAGTTAAGGAGCCCGCCGTGGCCGGCACTCTGAAGAACGTGACCGACGCCTCCTTCGAGGAAGACGTCCTGAAGAACGACAAGCCCGTCCTGGTGGACTTCTGGGCCGCTTGGTGCGGACCGTGCCGCCAGATCGCGCCGTCTCTTGAGGCGATCGCGGCCGAGCACGGCGACAAGATCGAGATCGTCAAGCTCAACATCGACGAGAACCCGGGCATCGCGGCCAGGTACGGCGTCATGTCCATCCCGACCCTGAACGTGTACCAGGGCGGCGAGGTGGCCAAGACGATCGTCGGCGCCAAGCCGAAGGCGGCCCTGGAGCGCGACCTCGCGGACTTCATCGCCGAGTAACGAGCGACGCCACAACAGGCGACGCGTTGTTTCACGTGAAACACGAATGGGCCAGCCCACCAGGGCTGGCCCATTCGCATGACAGGAGGTAGTCGGCGCTGCCCAGGATCAGAGCGGCCGGAGCACGGGCTCCTTCTGTACCGCTCCCAGCAACCGGTCGAGCGCCATCTCGACGTCTTCCTTCCAGGAGAGCGTCGTACGCAGCTCAAGCCTCAGCCGTGGGTATGAGGGGTGCGGACGGACCGTCTTGAAGCCCACCGCCAGCAGGTGATCGGCGGGCAGCACACAGGCGGGCTTCTCCCATCGGGCGTCCCCGAAAGCCTCGATCGCCTTGAACCCCCGTCGCAGCAGATCCTTCGCGACGGTCTGGACGATGACGCGGCCGATGCCCTGGCCCTGATAACCCGGCATGATCCAGGCCGTCATCAGCTGGACGGCATCGGGGGACACCGGGCTCGTCGGAAACGCGGTGGCGCGAGGTACGTACGCCGGCGGGGCGTACAGCACGAAGCCCACCGGAAGATCATCTACGTAGACGACCCGACCGCAGGATCCCCACTCGAGCAGGACCGCGGAGATCCACGCCTCTTTCTCGAGCTCCGGCGTCCCGGCCTTTACCGCGGCCTGGCCGCTGACCGGGTCCAGCTCCCAGAAGACACACGTCCGGCAACGCTGGGGAAGGTCCGGAAGGTTGTCCAGCGTGAGCGGTACGAGCCGACGCCCCATGAAGGCTGTTCCTCACTTCCTTCGCCCGCCGCATCACGGGCGGCAGTCAGAGCGCTCCGTTCCTTCAGCAGGCTGCCGACGAATCCGCCGACAGCTCCCAGCCCAAGGCCCGCAGTCATCAGTCCGGTCCGGCTCACCGATCGCATGGCCCTCCCCTCCCCAATGAGGCGCCGCAGCTGGATGTGCCATACCCAATCGCATCGTATCCACGATGCGATTGCACCGATACCGTAGGAAAGCAAAGAGCGGGCCGTGTTCCGGTACACACCGGACACGGCCCGCTCTCGGCGGACTGGCTGATGAGACTCAGGCCTGTTCGCCCTCCGTGCCGTCCTCGGCCGAGTCCTCGGCGAGCCCGTTCTTCAGGACCGGCCCCTCACCCGGAGCGAGCGTCGCGAGGATGCGCTCCAGGTCTTCCAGCGAGGCGAAGTCGACGACGATCTTGCCCTTCTTCTGCCCCAGGTCCACCCTCACCCGGGTTTCGAACCGGTCGGAGAGACGAGAGGCAAGGCTGGTCAGCGACGGCGACACCCGGGCACCCGCGCGCGGCCCCTTGGCCCGCGGAGTGCTCTGCGGCCGCGAACCCATGAGGGTCACGATCTCCTCGACGGCCCGCACCGAGAGCCCCTCGGCCACGATCCGGTGCGCGAGGCGGTCCTGCTCCTCCGAGTCCTCGACGGACAGCAGAGCGCGAGCGTGGCCCGCGGAGAGCACGCCCGCGGCGACCCTGCGCTGAACCGCCGGCGACAGCTTCAGCAGCCGCAGCGTGTTCGAGACCTGCGGGCGGGAACGGCCGATCCGGTCCGCGAGCTGGTCGTGCGTGCAGTTGAAGTCCCTGAGCAGCTGGTCGTAGGCGGCAGCCTCTTCCAGCGGGTTCAGCTGAGCACGGTGCAGGTTCTCCAGGAGCGCGTCCAGGAGAAGCTTCTCGTCGTCCGTGGCGCGGACGATCGACGGGATGCGCTCGAGTCCTGCCTCACGGCAAGCCCGCCAACGCCGCTCACCCATGATGAGCTCGTAGCGCGAGGGCCCTACCTGCCGAACGACGACAGGCTGGAGAAGCCCGACCTCCTTGATGGAGGTCACCAGCTCGGCGAGGGCGTCCTCGTCGAAGACCTCACGGGGCTGTCTCGGGTTGGGCGTGATGAAGTCGAGAGGCAGCTCGGCGAAGTGCGCACCGACCGGGCTCTCCTCGATCTCCACCGCTTCCTTCGGCGGCTGCTCCGTTTCATGTGAAACAGGGCTCTGCGGGAGCGCCGTCACCTTCGCGGCCGCCACACCCCGCTCGGCCGTGAGTACTGGTACGGCGCTGGGCGAAGCCGAGGCTCCGTTCATGGCCTGGGCGGTCGACTTCTCCGTCGGGGCCGCAGGGATCAGAGCGCCGAGGCCACGGCCCAGCCCTCTCCGTCGCTCGCTCACTGCATCCCCTCCGTCGTGCTGTGCTGATCATTCTGAGCGCCCAGGTGGGCGTGCTGTACGTCGTAGCGAATGCCGACGCCGCGAAGCGCGATCTCTCGTGCCGCCTCGAAGTACGAGAGGGCACCGCTCGACCCCGGATCGTAGGTGAGCACGGTCTGGCCGTAGCTCGGCGCCTCGGAGATCCGGACCGAGCGGGGAATGCTCGTCCGCAGGACCTCTTCGCCGAAGTGAGTGCGCACCTCGTCCGCCACCTGTGAAGCGAGCCGCGTGCGGCCGTCGTACATGGTGAGCAGAATCGTCGAGACGTGCAGATGAGGGTTGAGGTGCCCTCGGACCAGGTCGACGTTGCGCAGGAGCTGACCGAGGCCCTCCAGTGCGTAGTACTCGCACTGAATGGGGATCAGCACCTCCGCGCCGGCAACCAGAGCGTTGACCGTCAGCAGTCCAAGCGAAGGCGGGCAGTCGATGAGGACGTAGTCCAGCGGCTGCTCGTACGCCTGGATCGCTCGCTGCAGTCGGCTCTCTCGGGCCACCAGCGACACCAGCTCGATCTCCGCACCGGCGAGATCGATGGTGGCCGGGGCACAGAAGAGTCCCTCTACATCGGGGACCGGCTGCACGACTTCAGAGAGTGGCTTGCTGTCGATCAGCACGTCGTAGATGGACGGCACTTCCGCGTGGTGGTCGATACCCAGCGCCGTGGAAGCATTGCCCTGCGGGTCGAGGTCGATGACCAGGACGCGCGCGCCGTGCAGAGCGAGCGAAGCGGCGAGGTTGACGGTTGTCGTCGTCTTGCCCACTCCACCCTTCTGGTTGGCAACCACCATGACTCGGGTCTGCTCGGGTCGTGGCAGGCCCTCGCCTGCTCGGCCCAGGGCTTCCACCGCCAGTTGGGCAGCACGACCGATGGGGGTGTCGTCCATCGGGGGCGGTGTTTCACGTGAAACATCCTCCCCCGCCGACTCGGTACGGGGACCGGGGACCGGATCGGTCATCGGTCCCGCGATGTTGGCGTCGGACCGCAAGGATTCACTCTCCTCGACTTCAGGCTCGCAATGAACAGAGCCTCCCATGCTTTGAGGGTCGTGAACCAGCGAGGCCCGGTCTTCTGTGGACGAATCCACCTCTGTGGACAACTCCGTTCCCTTATCGAGGGAACCGAGTGGCCGACGCTCGCGAGGTTCCACAGCGCGGCCGCGACTGATGATGCCATGCAGCAGTGAGCGACGTTTCACGTGAAACACGATGCACGGCAGCCGGGGTGCCGCATGCGCGACACCCCGGTATGCGTACGTTTGGCAGCTTGTGTGGAGTACGGCTCGTCGTCAGGACGGATCAACGACGAGGGCAGGACAGCTCAGCGACGACGCCTAGTACGACCGGTCCGAGCAGCCTTCGCGCGCTTGGCCGCGAAGCGCACACCGCCGGGGCTCTCCCCGACCTCGACCCGCACGACGGTGGACAGTGGGTCCACCACGCCCTCACCGACATGCAGCACCGAGGTGGTCACCGCGCCGAGCTTGCTCAGTGCGGCCCCAGCGGCCTTGACCTCTTCCTCGGCCGTGTCGCCCTTGAGCAGAAGCATCTCCCCGTAGGGACGCAGGAGCGGCACGCCCCAGGCCGCGAGGCGGTCCAGTGGCGCCACGGCCCGCGCGGTCACCACATGGACGGGAGGCAGCTTGCCAAGGACCTCCTCGGCGCGCCCCCGCACGACGGTCACATGGTCGAGCCCGAGCAGCTCCACCACTTCGGTGAGGAAGGTGGTCCGCCGCAGCAGAGGTTCAAGCAGCGTGATCTTCAGATCCGGGCGGACGAGGGCCAGCGGAATGCCCGGCAGACCCGCCCCCGAGCCGACGTCGCACACCATCACGTTCTCGGGCACGACCTCGGAGAGAACCGCGCAGTTCAGCAGGTGCCGCTCCCACAGCCGAGGCACTTCGCGGGGGCCGATCAGTCCTCGCTGCACTCCCGCGTCGGCCAGCAACTCCGCGTACCGGACCGCGTCCGAGAAGCGCTCACCGAATACCGCCCGGGCCTGCTCGGGCGCCGAGGGGAGCTCCGCTGCCTCCGTCACGGGGACCGTCCTTCCGTACCGCACTGGGGTGGCTGACTATCAGGCTGACAAAGACCGGCCCCGCCTGCGAACAGACGGGGCCGGGAAACGACGTGCGATCAGGCGGGAAGCACGACGACGAAGCGCTGCGGCTCCTCGCCCTCGGACTCGCTGCGCAGACCGGCGGCCTTGACCGCATCATGCACGACCTTGCGCTCGAAGGGCGTCATCGGCTTGAGGTTGACCGGCTCGCCCGAGCTCTTCACCTCGGCCGCGGCCTTGGCACCCAGCTCGGAGAGCTCCTCGCGCTTCTTGGCGCGGTAGCCCGCGATGTCCAGCATGAGGCGGCTGCGGTCACCGGTCTCGCGGTGCACGGCGAGACGCGTCAGCTCCTGGAGCGCCTCCAGGACCTCACCGTCACGGCCCACGAGCTTCTGCAGATCGCGGCTGTTCGAGTCGCTGATGATGGAGACAGCGGCGCGGTCGGCCTCGACGTCCATGTCGATGTCGCCGTCGAGATCGGCGATGTCCAGCAGACCCTCGAGGTAGTCCGCCGCGATCTCACCCTCCTGCTCGAGGCGGGTGAGGGTGTCGCCGGCCTCGACCTCGGCCTCGGCGGGGGCGGTGGTGCCTTCCGTCACGGGATGGACTCCTTCTACTTCTTGGACGGGTGCTTGGGCCGCTGCTGGCCCTTGCGCTGCCCCGACTTGGCTTGGCGTGCGTTACCTGACCCGGACGACTTGCCACCCGCGGGCTTGCCCTTGGGAGCGGCGTCCTCAGGCTCGTCCTGAGTCTTCTCCAGCGACGTCTTCGCGTCCGAAGGGGTCGCCGTGTCGCTCTCCGTCTTGCCGTGAGTGGCGGCGGACTGGCGCTGCGACTTGCTCTGGCGCTTGGGCTGCTGCCGCTTCGGGGTAGCGCCGCCGACGGGAGTCCCGTCCTCGGTCTCCGTGGCGACAGCGGAGTCGCTCGGCGCGACGGTGCCGTCGGCCTGGGCCGCGAGGCCCGCCTTGCTCAGACCGTTGATGAACTTGCGCTCGAACTCGTTGCGGTCACGTCCCTTGGCGACGATCGCCTTGATGACGTTGACGTTGCCGCGGCCCCGGACCTTCTTGTGGTGCGTGATCTGCTTCTGCAGGCGCTCGAGGTACGCGGCCTGAGCCTTGGAGCCCGGAGTCGGGTTGCGGCGGATCACGAACATCTGCTGACCCATGGTCCACACGTTGGTGGTCAGCCAGTAGACGAGAACACCGACCGGGAAGTTGATGCCGAACACGGCGAACATGATCGGGAAGACGTACATCAGCATCTTCTGCTGCTGCATGAACGGCGTCTTGACCGTCGTGTCCACGTTCTTCGTCATCAGCTGGCGCTGCGTGAAGAACTGCGAGGCCGACATCAGGATGATCATGATCGCGGTGACAACGCGGACGTCGGTCAGCGAGGCGTGGAGCGCCTCGACCTTCTCCTGGCTGTCCATGAACTTCGCGGCCAGCGGGGCACCGAAGATGTGTGCCTTCTGCGCGCTCTCGAGCAGCGGCTTGTCGATGACACCGACGGTGTCGTTCGACGCGATGCCGGAGAGCACGTGGTAGAGGGCGAAGAAGAACGGCGACTGCGCCAGGATGGGAAGGCACGAGGAGAGCGGGTTCGTACCCGACTCCTTGTACAGCTTCATCATCTCTTCGGACTGACGCTGCTTGTCGCTCTTGTAGCGTTCCTGGATCTTCTTCATCTCGGGCTGCAGCGTCTGCATCGCCCGGGTCGCCTTGATCTGCTTCACGAAGAGCGGGATCAGGCAGATACGGATCAAGATCACCAGGGACACGATGGACAAGCCCCAGGCCCAGCCCGTGTCAGGACCGAAAATGGCCCCGTACAGCGAGTGGAACTGGACGATGACCCAGGAAACGGGTGTCGTGATGAAGCTGAACAGACTGGCAATCGTGTCCACTAATCAGGCTCCTTGAGCATGGGACGGGGTCTCGGCGGCCGGGCTCGGGGTATCCGGGGACATCTCCTCGGAGGGCACGCCAGCGGCGGAGGGCCCGCCCTTGCGCTCGCGCCACATGGCGCGCAGCATCTCGTGCCACCGCGGACGCTTGCGCGGCGGGACATGGTCGACACCACCGAGCGACCACGGATTGCACCGCAGGATGCGCCAGGCCGTCAGCGCCGTTCCCTTGATCGCACCGTGCCGGTCGATGGCCAGGTAGCCGTAGCGAGAGCACGACGGGTAGTACTTGCACACCGGACCAAGCAGCGGACTGATCGTCCACTGATACAGCTTGATCAGAGCCAGCAGTGGGTACTTCATCGAGCGCCCCCTCCCAGCAGCCGCTGAAGGGCGGCGTCCAGGTCTTGGGCCAGCTGTGCATGGGCGGCGTCACCCGATCCGGGCAACGCTCGTACGACTACCAGGCTACCGGGGGGCAGCTGGCTCACCCGGTCGCGCATCAGATGGCGAAGCCTGCGCTTCACCGTATTGCGTACGACTGCTCCGCCAACGGCCTTGCTCACGACGAAACCCGCACGCGTCGGGGGAACGCTCTCCCCAGGCGCGTGCGGGTCCGTTGCACCGCTACGAAGATGGACGACGAGAAGCGGGCGTCCGGCCCGTCGTCCTCGGCGTACCGCGGTCGCGAAGTCTTCGCGCCGCCTCAGCCGATGCTCGGTAGGCAGCACGACGTCATGACCTAAACGATTAGGCGGAAAGGCTGGCGCGACCCTTGCCACGACGGTTCGCGAGGATCGCGCGGCCGGCACGGGTGCGCATCCGCAGGCGGAAGCCGTGGGTCTTGGCGCGGCGGCGGTTGTTCGGCTGGAAGGTGCGCTTGCTCACTCGGGGGCTCCAGAAATGATTGTGTGGTGGCGGGACATCGCCTGGCTGTCACCGTGCGCCCACGAGAAGCTCGCGAATACGCACCGAGTGCACCGCTTCACAATCACAGATCGTGATCTTTGCCCATCGGAGGCAGGCGGCAGCAGCCATCGACAACTCGACCTGGTCACGGTACGCGGGGCTACGCCATCCGGTCAAACCGACCGTCAGGGAGAGACACTGTGCACAGCCTGTGGACAACAACTTGAACCGCAGCCGTTGCCCTGACTACCGTGGCCAAACTCCGATTCATTCCCTTCTCCCTGCCCATCCCGATTTCCGTCCCAAGAACCACACCTTCGTGGGACCCCGTGAGAGAGCGTGCCTTGTGGCTGACGTACCTGCCGATCTTGCCGCAGTGTGGCCACGAGTTCTGGAGCAGCTGCTGGGTGAGGGGCGGGGACACGGAGTAGACGCGAAGGACGAGCGCTGGATCAAGCGCTGCCAGCCGCTGGCACTGGTCGCCGACACCGCCCTGCTGGCCGTGCCGAACGAGTTCGCCAAGGGCGTGCTCGAGGGCCGCCTCGCCCCCATCGTCAGCGAGTCGCTGAGCCGCGAGTGCGGCCGCCCGATCCGTATCGCCATCACGGTGGACGACTCGGTCGGCGACCCGATGGACCGGCCCGGCCCCACGACGCCGCCGTACCAGCAGCAGTCCGGCCAGCAGCAACAGCAGCAGCGCTATGAGGAGCCGGAGCAGCACCCGGGCCCCCATCAGGGGCATGAGCAGTACGACGGCTACGGCCGCCGCACCTCGGACGACCACTCCTCGGGCCACGGGTCCGACCAGCTGCCGACCGCCCGCCCGGCGTACCCCGACTATCAGCGCCCCGCGCCCGGCGCCTGGCCGCAGCAGCAGCCCCAGCAGGACGACTACGGCTGGCAGCAGCAGCGCCTCGGCTTCCCCGAGCGGGACCCGTACGCGAGCCCCCAGCAGCAGCCCCAGCACGACTACCGGTCGCAGCCCCCGCAGGGGCACTCCCCGTATGAACAGCACCGCCAGGACCGGCAGGACCAGCAGGACCGCCACGACCGCCACGACAGACGTGAGCGTCACGACCAGTCGCAGGGATCCGGCGGCCACGACCCCAGGGGCGGCGGCCACGGCAACGGTCACGGTGTCCACGGCAGCGGCACCCCCGGCCCGCTGGCCGCTCAGCCGGCCCCGGCGTCGGCGCCCGGCGAACCCACCGCGCGCCTCAACCCGAAGTACCTCTTCGACACCTTCGTGATCGGCGCCTCGAACCGCTTCGCGCACGCGGCGGCCGTCGCCGTGGCCGAGGCGCCCGCCAAGGCGTACAACCCCCTCTTCATCTATGGGGAGTCCGGGCTCGGCAAAACGCACCTGCTGCACGCCATCGGTCACTACGCCCGCAGCCTCTATCCCGGCACGCGCGTGCGCTACGTGAGCTCCGAGGAGTTCACGAACGAGTTCATCAACTCCATCCGCGACGGCAAGGGCGACACCTTCCGCAAGCGGTACCGCGAGATGGACATCCTGCTCGTCGACGACATCCAGTTCCTCGCGAGCAAGGAGTCGACGCAGGAGGAGTTCTTCCACACCTTCAATACGCTCCACAACGCGAACAAGCAGATCGTGCTCTCCAGCGACCGGCCGCCCAAGCAGCTGGTGACGCTGGAGGACCGGCTGCGCAACCGCTTCGAGTGGGGACTGATCACCGACGTCCAGCCGCCGGAGCTCGAGACGCGTATCGCCATCCTTCGTAAGAAGGCGGTGCAGGAGCAGCTCAACGCCCCGCCGGAGGTTCTGGAGTTCATCGCGTCCCGCATCTCACGCAACATCCGTGAGCTCGAGGGCGCGCTGATCCGGGTCACGGCCTTCGCCTCGCTCAACCGGCAGCCGGTGGACCTGGGGCTGACGGAGATCGTCCTGAAGGACCTGATCCCGGGCGGCGAGGACGCCTCTCCGGAGATCACGGCTCCGGCCATCATGGCCGCGACCGCGGACTACTTCGGCCTCACGGTGGACGACCTCTGCGGATCCTCGCGCAGCCGCGTCCTGGTGACGGCCCGCCAGATCGCGATGTACCTCTGCCGCGAGCTGACGGACCTCTCCCTGCCCAAGATCGGCGCGCAGTTCGGCGGCCGCGACCACACGACGGTCATGCACGCGGACCGCAAGATCCGCGCCCTGATGGCCGAGCGGCGCTCGATCTACAACCAGGTCACCGAGCTCACCAACCGCATCAAGAACGGCTGACGGACACCGCCGAACACCTCTCAAGGGCGCCCCGGGACAACTTCCGGGGCGCCCTTTGCCGTTGTGCACGCGCGCGTGGAGCCCGTCGGACCGTCCCCGCTGTTCGATTTCCCCAGCTGAGAGGCCTGTTCTCCACAGATGTGCGCACTTTTTCCCCTCCACACCCTGGGGACCGGGAAGTTGTCCAGACGCTGTCCACAGGGGACCCTGCTGAAGGATCATCAAGCCAGGTCAAGTGCTTGTGGATTGGTGGACGACGGTCCTCCACAGCCTGTGGAGGAAAATCTCGTCCACAGGGTGTGCATGAACTTGTCCACCGGCCACCCACAGGCTCGGGCCGGTTGTCCCCAGCTTTCCCCAGCTTCTCCACACGGCTGTCCACTGTTCGGCAACGCAACGCGCCCCGTCACCGTGCCGAGTGAAAGGCGTCACACCAAGGTGGTCGGTTGGCCTGTGGGGAAGGTGGGTAAAACTGGGGATGGCGCTGGGGAGAAGTACCCCCTCCCTGTGCATCGGGTGTGCAGAACTTTCGCCCGTCCACAGAAACCACCGGTTGTCCACCGCCTCCGCCCACAGGCGCAGTGGATAAAAAACCGGCACTGACCTGCGCATACGCGGTTATCCACGGTTTCCACAGGCCCTACTACTACTGCCCCCTAGAGTCACCGGGGAATTGGCTTCGAAGAGGGGCCTGTGCACAACTCGCGCTCCGGACCTCAGACGCCGCTCGTCACGACTTGACCCCGACGGGCACCCACTGTCAGCGCGGTGCGTCAGACTGGTCCCCAGTGCCAGCAACAGCAGGAGGGCGGCTAAGTGAAGATCCGGGTGGAACGCGACGTACTCGCGGAGGCAGTGGCGTGGGCGGCGCGCAGTCTCCCGGCCCGGCCACCGGCACCTGTCCTCGCGGGCCTGCTGCTGAAGGCCGAGGAAGGCGCACTCAGCCTTTCCAGCTTCGACTACGAGGTCTCAGCGCGCGTCTCCGTGGACGCCGAGATCGACGACGAGGGCACGGTCCTCGTCTCCGGCCGGCTTCTCGCCGACATCTGCCGCGCCCTCCCCAACCGTCCGGTGGAGATCTCCACAGACGGTGTACGGGCCACGGTGGTCTGCGGCTCCTCGCGATTCACACTCCACACACTTCCTGTGGAGGAGTACCCCGCGCTGCCGCAGATGCCCACCGCGACCGGCACGGTCCCTGGTGAGGTCTTCGCCTCGGCCGCCGCGCAGGTGGCCATCGCCGCGGGCCGCGACGACACGCTGCCCGTCCTGACCGGCGTACGCATCGAGATCGAGGGCGACACGGTCACGCTGGCCTCCACCGACCGCTACCGCTTCGCGGTCCGCGAGTTCCTGTGGAAGCCGGAGAACCCCGAGGCGTCCGCGGTCGCCCTGGTGCCCGCCAAGACGCTCCTGGACACCGCGAAGGCGCTCACGAGCGGCGACACGGTCACCCTGGCGCTGTCCGGCTCCGGTGCAGGTGAGGGCCTGATCGGTTTCGAGGGCGCCGGACGGCGTACGACCACGCGTCTCCTCGAGGGCGACCTGCCGAAGTACAAGACGCTCTTCCCCACCGAGTTCAACTCGATCGCGGTCATCGAGACGGCCCCGTTCGTCGAGGCCGTGAAGCGCGTGGCCCTGGTGGCCGAGCGGAACACCCCGGTGCGGCTCAGCTTCGAGCAGGGCGTGCTGATCCTGGAGGCCGGCTCCAGCGACGACGCACAGGCTGTGGAAAGGGTCGACGCCCAGCTCGAGGGTGACGACGTCTCGATCGCCTTCAACCCGACGTTCCTGCTCGACGGCCTGAGCGCGATCGACTCCCCGGTCGCCCAGCTGTCGTTCACGACGTCGACGAAGCCCGCGCTCCTGAGCGGCAGGCCGGCCCTGGACGCGGAGGCCGACGAGGCCTACAAGTACCTGATCATGCCTGTACGTCTGAGCGGCTGAGCCCACAGGTGTGAGCGGGCGTCCGGGCGTAGGCTCGGACGCGGGTACGAAGGTGCCTCCACGCCACATCGCTACTTAAGGAACCACTGATGGAGCTCGGTCTCGTCGGCCTCGGCAAGATGGGCGGCAACATGCGCGAGCGCATCCGCCGCGCAGGCCACACCGTCATCGGATACGACCGCAACCAGGACGTCGCGGATGTCCACAGCCTCGAAGAGCTTGTGGGCAAACTCAAGGGTCCGCGCGTCGTCTGGGTGATGGTTCCGGCGGGAGCCGCGACCCAGTCCACCGTCGATGAGCTCGCCGAGCTGCTCCAGCCCGGCGACGTCGTCGTGGACGGCGGCAACTCCCGCTGGACGGACGACGAGAAGCACGCCGAGGAGCTCGCCGCCAAGGGCATCGGCTTCGTCGACTGCGGCGTCTCCGGCGGCGTCTGGGGCCTGCAGAACGGCTACGCCCTGATGTACGGCGGCGACGCCAAGGACATCGAGAAGGTCCAGCCGATCTTCGACGCGCTCAAGCCCGAGGGCGACTTCGGCTCCGTGCACGCCGGCAAGGTCGGTGCGGGCCACTTCTCGAAGATGGTCCACAACGGCATCGAGTACGCCATGATGCAGGCCTACGCCGAGGGCTGGGAGCTCCTGGAGAAGGTCGACTCCGTCACGGACGTGCGCGAGGTCTTCCGCTCCTGGCAGGAGGGCACGGTCATCCGTTCCTGGCTGCTCGACCTCGCGGTCAACGCCTTGGACGACGACGAGCACCTGGAGAAGCTGCGCGGCTTCGCGCAGGACTCCGGAGAGGGCCGGTGGACGGTCGAGGCCGCCATCGACAACGCCGTGCCGCTGCCCGCGATCACGGCCTCGCTCTTCGCCCGGTTCGCCTCGCGGCAGGACGACTCCCCGCAGATGAAGATGATCGCGGCGCTGCGCAACCAGTTCGGTGGCCACGCGGTCGAGTCCAAGAGCGAGAACTGATCCACAGCCTGTGGGGAACATCCGCTGTTTCCCACAGGCCTCTCAGCAAGAGAAGGAAGCCGGGGGAGGTCGGCGCACACCATGTACGTCACGCATCTGTCGCTGGCCGACTTCCGCTCGTACGCCCGGGTCGAGGTCCCTCTCGATCCGGGCGTCACCGCGTTCGTGGGCCCCAACGGCCAGGGCAAGACGAATCTCGTGGAAGCCGTCGGCTACCTCGCCACGCTCGGCAGCCACCGGGTCTCCTCGGACGCCCCCCTGGTGCGCATGGGCGCCGAGCGTGCCGTCGTCCGGGCCGCGGTCCGGCAGGGCGAGCGCCAGCAGCTGGTCGAACTCGAACTCAATCCGGGCAAGGCCAATCGCGCCCGCATCAACAGGTCCTCGCAGGTCAGGCCCCGTGATGTGCTCGGAATCGTACGTACGGTGCTGTTCGCGCCCGAGGATCTGGCGCTGATCAAGGGCGACCCGGGTGAGCGCCGGCGGTTCCTCGACGAGCTGATCACGGCCCGCTCCCCGCGCATGGCGGGCGTGCGCTCCGACTACGACCGGGTGCTGAAGCAGCGCAACACCCTCCTGAAGTCGGCGGCCCTGGCACGGCGGCACGGCGGGCGCTCCATGGACCTGTCCACACTCGACGTCTGGGACCAGCACCTCGCGCGCGCGGGCGCCGAACTGCTCACCCAGCGGCTCGACCTGATCGCCGCACTGCAGCCGCTCGCCGACAAGGCGTACGAACAGCTGGCGCCCGGCGGCGGGCCCGTCACCCTTGAGTACAAGCCGTCCGCCCCGGGCGACGGCCACACGCGCGAGGCTCTGTTCGAGCAGCTCATCGCCGCCCTCGAAGAGGCCCGCAAGCAGGAGATCGAGCGCGGAGTGACGCTGGTCGGCCCGCACCGCGACGACCTGCTCCTGAAGCTGGGCCAGCTCCCCGCCAAGGGGTACGCGAGCCATGGCGAGTCCTGGTCGTACGCCCTGTCGCTGCGCCTCGCCTCGTACGACCTCCTGCGCGCCGAGGGAAACGAACCCGTGCTCGTCCTGGACGACGTGTTCGCGGAGCTCGACGCGCGCCGCCGGGAGCGGCTCGCGGAGCTGGTGGCGCCGGGCGAGCAGGTCCTGGTCACGGCCGCGGTGGACGACGACGTGCCGGGCGTGCTCGCCGGGACGCGGTTCGCGGTGTCGGACGGCGCGGTGGAGCGCGTATGAGCGCGGAAGAGCCCGCCAAGGACGCTCCCAAGGAGACGCCGAAGACGCCCGAGCCCTCCGGTGTCGATCTCGCCCGGGTCGCCCTGCGCGCCGCCAAGGAGCAGGCACGCGCGCGTGGGGACGCCGCGCAGCAGAAGAAGCAGGCCCGTAGAGGCGGCCTTCGCTCCGGCGCGCGCGCCGACGGGCGTGACCCGCAGCCGCTCGGTTCCGCCATCAACCGCCTGATCACCGAGCGCGGCTGGGAGACCCCGGCCGCGGTGGGCGGTGTGATGGGCCGCTGGCCGCAGATCGTCGGCGAGGACCTGGCCAAACACTGCGTGCCACAGCGGTACGACGAGAACGAGCGCGTTCTGACCGTCCAGTGCGATTCCACGGCCTGGGCGACGAACCTGCGCCTCCTGGCCCCGCAGCTCGTCGCGCGCCTCAACGAGGACCTCGGCCACGGCACCGTGCGCCTCATCAAAGTCCTTGGTCCCAGCGGCCCCACGCGGCGCTTCGGACCCTTGCGCGCGCCGGGCAGCACGGGCCCCGGAGACACCTACGGCTGAGGCCGTACCGGTTGGTAGCTCAAGGTTGACACCTCAAAGCGCTGAGTGCCGCTGTGAGCCTCTTAGAGCCCCGGGCCGCATATGGGGAGTCGGATGATGCCGGTTCAGGACGGCACATGCGGACTCAGGTACCGGCAAACCCCCATCACTGTCGGCGCTACCGGTAGACTGGAAGCTAATCCCGCCCCACTTGTGGGTCGCACCGAGCAACGCTGACTATCGCTGAACGACGCAGCCGCTCCGGCCACCGCCGGGTGCTTGGCTTGTGCTGTGCCAGAAAGGGCGCTTCGTGGCCGATTCCGGCAACCCCAACGAGAACATCCCGTCCACCGCCGCAGGCGAGAACGGCGAGGTCACGGCCTCGTACGACGCCAGCGCGATCACCGTCCTCGAGGGTCTGGACGCGGTCCGCAAGCGACCTGGCATGTACATCGGGTCGACCGGTGAGCGTGGCCTGCACCACCTCGTGCAGGAAGTCGTCGACAACTCCGTGGACGAGGCGCTGGCCGGTCACGCGGACACGATCGACGTCACGATTCTCGCCGACGGCGGCGTGCGCGTGATCGACAACGGCCGTGGCATCCCGGTGGGCATCCACCCCGTCGAGAAGAAGCCGGCCGTCGAGGTCGTGCTCACCGTGCTGCACGCGGGCGGCAAGTTCGGCGGCGGCGGGTACGCCGTCTCCGGTGGTCTGCACGGCGTCGGTGTCTCCGTCGTGAACGCCCTGTCCACCAAGCTCGCCGTCGAGATCAAGACCGACGGCTACCGCTGGACGCAGGACTACAAGACGGGAGCCCCGACCGCCCCCCTGGAGCGGCACGAGGCGACCGAGGAGACCGGCACCACGGTCACCTTCTGGGCCGACCCGGACGTCTTCGAGACGACCGTGTACTCCTTCGAGACGCTGGCACGGCGCTTCCAGGAGATGGCGTTCCTCAACAAGGGTTTGACCATCAAACTCACTGATGAGCGCGAGTCGGCGAAGGCGACGGCGGGTGCGGACTCGACCGAGGCGACCGACGACGAGGCGGCCCCCGAGGCCCGCACGGTGACGTACCACTACGAAGGCGGCATCGTCGACTTCGTGAAGTACCTCAACTCCCGCAAGGGTGAGGTGATCCACCCGACCGTCATCGACGTCGAGGCCGAGGACAAGGAGCGCATGCTCTCGGCCGAGATCGCGATGCAGTGGAACTCGCAGTACACCGAAGGTGTCTACTCCTTCGCGAACACGATCCACACGCACGAGGGCGGTACGCACGAGGAGGGCTTCAGGGCCGCGCTGACGGGCCTGGTCAACCGGTACGCGCGCGAGAAGAAGCTGCTGCGCGAGAAGGACGACAACCTCACGGGCGAGGACATCCGCGAGGGTCTGACGGCGATCATCTCGGTGAAGCTCGGCGAGCCCCAGTTCGAGGGCCAGACGAAGACCAAGCTGGGCAACACGGAGGCGAAGACCTTCGTGCAGAAGGTCGTGCACGAACACCTCACGGACTGGTTCGACCGCAATCCGAACGAGGCCGCGGACATCATCCGCAAGAGCATCCAGGCCGCCACGGCCCGCGTCGCCGCCCGCAAGGCGCGCGACCTGACCCGCCGCAAGGGCCTGCTCGAATCGGCCTCGCTGCCCGGAAAGCTCTCCGACTGCCAGTCGAACGACCCGACGAAGTGCGAGATCTTCATCGTCGAGGGTGACTCCGCCGGTGGTTCGGCGAAGTCCGGCCGTGACCCGATGTACCAGGCGATCCTGCCCATCCGAGGCAAGATCCTGAACGTCGAGAAGGCGCGGATCGACAAGATCCTGCACAACCAGGAAGTCCAGGCCCTCATCTCGGCCTTCGGCACGGGCGTGCACGAGGACTTCGACATCGAGAAGCTCCGCTATCACAAGATCATCCTGATGGCGGACGCCGACGTCGACGGCCAGCACATCAACACCCTGCTCCTGACGTTCCTGTTCCGCTTCATGCGGCCGCTCGTCGAGTCGGGTCACGTGTACCTCTCGCGCCCGCCGCTCTACAAGATCAAGTGGAGCCGGGACGACTTCCAGTACGCGTACTCGGACCGCGAGCGCGACGCCCTCATCGAGATCGGCCGCCAGGCCGGCAAGCGCGTCAGGGACGACTCGGTCCAGCGCTTCAAGGGTCTCGGCGAGATGAACGCCGAGGAGCTGCGCGTCACGACGATGGACCAGGATCACCGCGTTCTCGGCCAGGTCACCCTGGACGACGCGGCACAGGCCGACGACCTCTTCTCGGTGCTGATGGGAGAGGACGTCGAGGCAAGGCGCTCGTTCATTCAGCGCAACGCCAAGGACGTCCGTTTCCTCGACATCTGAGTCGGCCCGTACAAGCCGCACCTCGAAAGGACTTTGACCAGCAATGGCCGACGAGAACACCCCTGTGATGCCCGAAGAGGAGCCCGCCGTTCCCGGCGTGGGCATGCGTGTCGAGCCCGTCGGGCTCGAGACGGAGATGCAGCGCTCCTACCTCGACTACGCGATGTCCGTCATCGTGTCCCGCGCGCTGCCCGACGTACGGGACGGCCTGAAGCCCGTACACCGCCGCGTCCTGTACGCGATGTACGACGGCGGATACCGCCCCGAGAAGGGCTTCTACAAGTGCGCCCGCGTCGTCGGCGACGTCATGGGCACCTACCACCCGCACGGCGACTCCTCCATCTACGACGCCCTGGTCCGCCTGGCCCAGCCGTGGTCGATGCGGATGCCCCTGGTGGACTCCAACGGCAACTTCGGCTCTCCGGGCAACGACCCGGCGGCCGCCATGCGGTACACCGAGTGCAAGATGGCGCCGCTGGCCATGGAGATGGTCCGTGACATCGACGAGGAGACCGTCGACTTCACGGACAACTACGACGGCCGCAACCAAGAGCCGACGGTCCTGCCCGCGCGCTTCCCGAACCTGCTGATCAACGGCTCGGCGGGTATCGCGGTCGGCATGGCCACCAACATCCCGCCGCACAACCTCCGCGAGGTCGCGGCAGGCGCGCAGTGGGCCCTGGAGCACCCGGACGCCTCGCACGAGGAGCTGCTCGACGCCCTCATCGAGCGCATCAAGGGCCCCGATTTCCCCACCGGCGCACTAGTAGTGGGCCGTAAGGGCATCGAGGAGGCGTACCGCACGGGCCGTGGCTCCATCACCATGCGCGCGGTCGTCGCGGTCGAGGAGATCCAGAACCGCCAGTGCCTGGTGGTCACCGAGCTCCCCTACCAGACCAACCCCGACAACCTCGCGCAGAAGATCGCCGACCTGGTCAAGGACGGCAAGGTCGGCGGCATCGCCGACGTCCGCGACGAGACGTCCTCCCGTACGGGCCAGCGCCTCGTCGTCGTCCTGAAGCGGGACGCGGTCGCCAAGGTCGTGCTGAACAACCTCTACAAGCACACCGACCTCCAGTCGAACTTCAGCGCCAACATGCTCGCCCTGGTCGACGGCGTGCCGCGCACCCTCTCCCTGGACGCCTTCATCCGCCACTGGGTGACGCACCAGGTCGAGGTCATCGTCCGGCGCACGAAGTTCCGGCTGCGCAAGGCCGAGGAGCGGGCCCACATCCTGCGTGGCCTCCTCAAGGCCCTGGACTCGATCGACGAGGTCATCGCGCTCATCCGGGCCAGCCAGACGGTCGACGTCGCGCGTGAGGGCCTGATGGGCCTCCTCTCGATCGACGAGATCCAGGCCAACGCCATCCTCGAGATGCAGCTGCGCCGGCTCGCCGCCCTGGAGCGCCAGAAGATCGTCGCCGAGCACGACGAACTGCAGGCGAAGATCAACGAGTACAACGCGATCCTGGCCTCGCCCGAGCGGCAGCGCCAGATCATCAGCGAAGAGCTCGCGGCGATCGTCGACAAGTTCGGCGAGGACCGTCGCTCGGCGCTCGTGCCCTTCGACGGCGACATGTCCATGGAGGACCTGATCGCCGAAGAGGACATCGTCGTCACCATCACGCGCGGTGGCTACATCAAGCGCACCAAGACGGAGGACTACCGCTCGCAGAAGCGCGGCGGCAAGGGCGTGCGTGGCACGAAGCTGAAGCAGGACGACATCGTCGACCACTTCTTCGTGTCGACGACGCACCACTGGCTGCTGTTTTTCACGAACAAGGGCCGGGTCTACCGCGCGAAGGCGTACGAGCTTCCGGATGCCGGACGGGACGCCCGCGGACAGCACGTGGCGAACCTGCTCGCCTTCCAGCCGGACGAGCAGATCGCCGAGATCCTCGCGATCCGTGACTACGAAGCGGTGCCCTACCTGGTTCTCGCCACAAAGGGCGGCCTCGTAAAGAAGACGCCGCTCAAGGACTACGACTCGCCTCGCTCCGGCGGCGTCATCGCCATCAACCTCCGCGAGACGGACGACGGCAAGGACGACGAGCTGATCGGTGCCGAACTCGTCTCGTCCGAGGACGATCTGCTGCTCATCAGCAAGAAGGCGCAGTCGATCAGGTTCACGGCGACGGACGACGCGCTGCGCCCCATGGGCCGTGCGACGTCGGGCGTCAAGGGAATGAGTTTCCGCGGTGGCGACGAACTGCTCTCGATGAATGTCGTCAGGCCGGGTACTTTCGTCTTCACCGCAACCGACGGTGGGTACGCCAAGCGCACCAACGTCGACGAGTACCGCGTCCAGGGTCGTGGTGGCCTCGGAATCAAGGCCGCCAAGATCGTGGAGGACCGCGGAGAGCTCGTGGGCGCGCTGGTGACGGAGGAGACCGACGAGATCCTCGCCATCACCCTCAGCGGCGGTGTGATTCGTACGCGAGTCAACGAGGTCAGGGAGACGGGCCGTGACACCATGGGCGTCCAACTGATCAACCTGGGCAAGCGCGATGCCGTGGTCGGTATCGCTCGTAACGCCGAGGCCGGGCGCGAGGCCGAAGAGGTCGACGGTGACATCGTCGTCGAATCGGCCGAGGGCGAGCCGGCCGCCGGTACGGACGAGGGCACGGAGTCCGCGGCCGAGTAGCGCGAGGAGAGAGTCATCGTGAGTGGAGCCACGGGCGCCGGAGCAAGTGGAGCCGGCACAGCCGGTACAGACGGTGTCCGTGGCTCCGCCACTGATTCTCCCGACTCGCATGAGTCCCGTGGATCCCAGGGGGGAACCGTGACCGACACCCGAGGGCCGCAGCCGGCTCAGTCAGCGCAGTACGCCGACGGGTCCCAAGGGGGCCAAGGGTCCCCGAACGCCACCGGTGCTCTGCCCGGTGAGCGCCAGCCCCAGCAGCAGGCGTCCCAGCCGTACCACCCGCCGCAGGCCTACCAGCAGAACTCCCAGACGGGTTCCGTGCGCAGGCCGCGGACGGGGGCGCGCACGACGCCTCGTACGCGCAAGGCGCGGCTGCGGGTGGCCAAGGCCGACCCGTGGTCGGTGATGAAGGTCAGCTTCCTGCTCTCCATCGCGCTGGGCATCTGCACGATCGTCGCGGCCGCCGTGCTGTGGATGGTCATGGACGCCATGGGCGTCTTCTCCACGGTGGGCGGCACGATCTCGGAGGCGACGGGCTCGAACGAGTCCAACGGCTTCGACCTGCAGTCCTTCCTGTCGCTGCCGCGCGTCCTGATGTTCACGACGATCATCGCGGTCATCGACGTGGTCCTCGCCACGGCGCTCGCGACGCTCGGCGCCTTCATCTACAACCTCTCCGCGGGCTTCGTGGGCGGCGTCGAGCTGACGCTGGCCGAGGACGAGTAAGTCTTTCGGTCTTTCGTCGGTTCTCTTCTCTGTAGCCAGCGGTTCCTTCGAGTCCTGAGCCAGCGGTTCCTTCAAGTCCTGTGACGCTTTCTGTGGCGCTTCCTGCGGGCCTTCTAGTAGGACTCCGTTAGGTCTTCCCGTTTGCGCTGATCAAGAGCATGTTGAGGAGCGTGGACGTGCACGAAGTGGAGCGTATGCGGGCGGTGTT
>NZ_JBSGUA010000017.1:0-49038 GCF_053607685.1 Streptomyces sp. NPDC055099
GTCGATGCCGATCGGGAAGACCGCCGAGAAGCTGCCGAAGCCCTTCTTCTCGGCCAGGTCACGCACAGCCGTGTACGACCCCGCGAAACCGATCGCGGCGATGACGACCGCACCGGCGACGACCACGCCGATGAGTATTCGGTGCGTGCGTGTCAGCTGCATCGCGGCCACCCGCGAACCCCTCCCTGTTCGGTTTGTTGCGAGCGACAGCCTGGCACACGCATGCGGAAGCCGGTGTGCCGGTACGGCAGGAGCCCGGCCACCAGGGGGCCGGGCTCCACAACTGCCGTGACTACGCCGCGAGTTGCACGCGAGGCGCGTGCCGGGCTATTCGCGCCTGCGCCAGCGCCTGCGTCAGCTCTTGGGCTTGCTGCTGGACTTGGAGTCGGACTTGGCGCTGGAGTCCTTCGACCCCGAATCCTTCGAGTCCGAGTCCTTGGACCCCGAGTCCTTCGAGCCCGAGTCCTTGGAGTCGCTGTCCGCCCCGCCCGCCTTGTTCGCGGCGACGACCGCCTCGGCGGCCTCCTTCGCGGCCTTCTCGGCGTCCTTGGCCAGATCCTTCGAGTCCGGCGCCTTGTCGCCCGCCAGACCCGCGCCGTTGTAGTCGATCGTGACGACCGCGTTCTCCACGCGCGTCACGACCGTCTGCTGCTTGAAGTTTTCCTTGTCCTTCTTCAGGTCGTAGTGCACGACCGTCGTCTGGTCGCCCATCCCGGGCACCGGCTCCGTCTTGACGCTCTTCGCGCCCTCCGTCGCCTGCGCGTCCGCGACCTGCTTGGCGAAGCTGTTCTGCGCGCGCTTGGCACCGCTGCCGAGCGAGGCGTCCGAGTCGAAGCGCATCAGGGAGACACGCAGCCAGCGGAACTGCGAACCGTCGACGCCGTTGTTGTCCAGGCTGTCCCAGGAGCAGGTGCCGCGCGCCGACGTGTCGTCGGACGTGCCCGCCTTGCCCGACTTGTCCTTCGCCTCCGGGACGAGGTCGTCGAGCGTCTTCTTCGACAGGACGTCGCAGGGCTCGGGCAGCTTGCTGAACGCCGCCTTCTCCACGGTCGCGGCCTTGTCCTTGCCCGGAGCCGAGGCCGAGGCCTTCGAACCCGAGTCCTTCTTGGCCCCGTCCGAGCCCGAGCCGGAGTCGGAGGAGCAGCCGGAGGCAATGAAGATCACCGGTACGGCGGCTGCGCAGGTGAGTATGCGGGTGAGTCGCTGTGCTGGTCGGTGCATGGTTCCTTCACTCAAGTCACTCAAGACGGCTGTCGTCGGTTCGATGGGCCACGGTACGCCGTGCCCGACGCGGACGACTCCGCTTCCGGACAGCGGGTGACCCGTCCGAGCCGTCTTTATTCGTCGAAACCCTCGGCCAGCGTTCCGGCCAGTTCCTGCGCCTTGTCCTGCATTTCCTTGCTGTCCGGGATCTCCGTGAGGCGCCCCGGCTGCTCGTCGTACTCGACGGTCACGACGACGTTCGACGTGCGGAACACCACAGTCACCGTGCGGTGCCGGGTCGCCGAGCCGGACGTCGTGAGCGCGTCGTCGAGGAAGGCCTCGTCGCCCAGGTCGTCCAGGATGCGGGGTTCGAGACCGGGAGGGGTCACGGCCTCTTCCGGGGAGTCGGCGGAGGCGCCGGAGTCGTCCTTGTCCGACCCGGAACCGGCACCATCGGAGGGCTCGCCCCCCTTGCCGCCGTCACCATCGGCGGGCGGCTCCGTGTCCGCGTCGGCGGACGGGGTGCCGGAAGGCTCGGCGAGGTCCGCCTTCTGCGCCCTGGTCGCGTAGACCTCCGTGGCGCGGGTGTCGTCGCTCACGGCGTTGTCGTACGAGACCACGCGCTCGAAGTCGACGAACAGATGGTGCGTCGCGTCCGACGACTCCACCTTCCAGCGGCAGCCCACCCGCCGGTCGGTGTCGTACGTGACGGTGGGCGCACCCTCGTACGCCTTCTCCCGCTGTTCCTCGCCCGGGATCTCCTCGATGCCGGGCAGCATCGAGTCGAGCGTGCCGCGGTCGACCTGACCGCAGGGCTCGGGGAGCGTGCGGTACTTGCCGGGCTCGGCGGCCGCGGTCGTCCCGCCCGTCTCGCCGGGCTTCGAGTCGTCCGGCTCTCCGCCGAGCGCGCCGCCACCCGTGCAGCCGGCGAGCAGCGCCGTGAGAAGAGCTGCGACGCCTGGTAGGTAGGCCTTCCGCTGCACCGATGGGCTCCTTCTCGCCGGGGATATTGGGTTGCCGCTGATGGGCGACCGGTGGACACAATGTGTATCGCACGCAATGCCGTGGACGCCGGTCCGTGATCCCTTTCGTCGACCTTGGCCCCGGTATTTGCTCTTCGAGACTTTCCGCACTTTGATGTAACTACGGGGTAATGAGGACGATATGTCGTACGTAGAGGTTCCCGGAGCGAAGGTTCCGATCCGCATGTGGACGGACCCGGCCTCGGTGGAGGACGTCGCACTCCAGCAGCTCCGGAACGTGGCGACCCTGCCCTGGATCAAGGGCCTGGCCGTCATGCCGGACGTCCACTACGGCAAGGGTGCGACGGTCGGCTCCGTGATCGCCATGCAGGGCGCGGTATGTCCCGCGGCGGTCGGCGTCGACATCGGCTGCGGAATGTCGGCGGTCAAGACCTCCCTGACGGCGAACGACCTCCCGGGCGACCTGTCCCGCCTGCGCTCGAAGATCGAGCAGGCGATTCCGGTGGGGCGGGGAATGCATGACGATGCCGTGGATCCGGGGCGGCTGCATGGGTTCGGGATGTCGGGGTGGGATGGCTTCTGGTCGCGCTTCGACGACGTCGCCGATGCGGTCAAATTCCGTCAGGAACGGGCGACTAAGCAGATGGGAACGCTCGGAAGCGGCAACCACTTCGTCGAATTCTGTCTCGACGAGTCCGGTTCGGTCTGGCTGATGCTGCACTCCGGCTCCCGGAACATCGGCAAGGAACTGGCCGACCACCACATCGGGGTGGCCCAGAAGCTGCCGCACAACCAGGGCCTCGTCGACCGCGATCTCGCGGTCTTCATCGCGGACACCCCGCAGATGGCGGCGTACCGGAACGACCTGTACTGGGCGCAGGAGTACGCGAAGTACAACCGCTCGATCATGATGGCGCTCCTGAAGGACGTGGTTCGCAAGGAGTTCAAGAAGGCGAAGCCGACCTTCGAGCAGGAGATCAGCGCCCACCACAATTACGTGGCAGAGGAACGGTACGAGGGCGTCGACCTGCTGGTCACTCGCAAGGGCGCGATCCGTGCGGGCTCGGGCGAGTACGGCATCATCCCCGGCTCGATGGGCACGGGCTCGTACATCGTGAAGGGCCTCGGCAACGAGAAGGCCTTCAACTCGGCCTCGCACGGCGCGGGTCGGCGGATGAGCCGCAACGCGGCGAAGAAGCGCTTCTCCACGCGGGACCTGGAGGAGCAGACGCAGGGCGTCGAGTGCCGCAAGGACTCGGGTGTCGTGGACGAGATCCCGGGCGCCTACAAGCCGATCGAGCAGGTCATGGAGAACCAGCGTGACCTGGTCGAGGTCGTGGCCAAGCTCAAGCAGGTCATCTGCGTGAAGGGCTGAACCGCCGCCTCTCCCCTACAGCTCGCGGTGGATCTTTGTGTTGGAGGCCTGGGCGCGGGGGCGGACCACCAAGAGGTCGATGTTTACGTGGGGCGGGCGGGTTACTGCCCAGGTGATCGTGTCCGCGACGTCCTCCGCCGTGAGGGGGGCCGCCACGCCCGCGTAGACCTTCGCGGCCTTCTCCGTGTCGCCGCCGAAGCGGGTCGTCGCGAACTCCTCCGTCTTGACCATGCCGGGGGCGACCTCGATGACGCGGACCGGGGTGCCGACGATCTCCAGGCGCAGGGTCTCGGCGAGGACGTGCTCGGCGTGCTTGGCGGCCACATAACCGCCGCCGCCCTCGTACGTGCCGTGGCCGGCCGTGGAGGAGAGGACGACCACCGTGCCGTCGCCGCTCGCGGTGAGTGCGGGGAGCAGGGCCTGGGTGACGTTCAGGGTGCCGATGACGTTCGTCTCGTACATCCGGCGCCAGTCCTCCGGGTCGCCGGTGGCGATGGTGTCGGCGCCGAGCGCGCCGCCCGCGTTGTTGACCAGGACCGCGACCTTGCGGAAGGCGGTGGCGAACTCGTCCACGGCCGCGCGGTCGGTGATGTCGAGCGCGTACGCCATCGCGTCGTGGCCCGCGGCCGTGATCTCCGCGGCGAGGGCCTCGATGCGGTCCTTGCGGCGGGCGGTGAGGACGACGCGGTAGCCGGCAGCCGCGAGTCCGCGCGCGGTGGCGGCGCCGATGCCGCTGCTCGCGCCCGTGACGATCGCGATGCGGGTGGCGGCGTTCGCGGCGGCGGTCATGGCTGCTCCTTGTGCGTGGCGTCCTGCTGCGTACGTATGTATGTACGTTCCTGGTCTGTCCCGTCAGGATAGGTCGCCGGGCTAGCGGGCTCGTGGCGCGTACATGATTACGGCCATGCCCGCGAGGCAGATCAGCGCCCCGGTCACGTCCCAGCGGTCGGGGCGGTAGCCGTCGGCGACCATGCCCCAGGCGATCGATCCGGCGACGAAGACGCCGCCGTACGCGGCGAGGATGCGCCCGAACTCGGCGTCGGGCTGGAGCGTGGCCACGAAGCCGTACACGCCGAGCGCGATGACGCCCGCGCCGATCCATGCCCACCCCTTGTGTTCGCGCACTCCTTGCCAGACGAGCCAGGCGCCGCCGATCTCGAAGAGTGCGGCGAGGACGAAGAGGGCGGCGGAGCGGGCGATGAGCATGGGGGAATCGTGGCATGGGGACGTGAGCCTTCGGCGTCAGCGGCGCCTGTTGTCAGACCCTCGCCGTAGCTTGGTCCGTATGGAGAGATCGTTGGTGGCCGCCGGCCCGGTTCTTGTTCCTTGGGCGGAGGGCGACTTCGGGCTGTTGGTCGCCTGTAACTCCGCCGCGATGACCGCGCACTTGGGTGGTCCTGAGACGCATGAGCAGCTGGTGTCCCGGCATCGGCGTTACCTCGCGCTGGATGAGCGGGGACAGATGTTCCGGATAGCCGTGGACGGTGAGGCAGCCGGTTCGATCGGGTACTGGGAGACGTCCTGGCAGGGCGAGACCGTCTGGGAGACGGGGTGGGGCGTGCTGCCCGGGTTCCAGGGGCGGGGCATCGCGGCGTCGGCCGCGCGGCTGGTCGTCGAGGAGGCGCGGGCCGCCGGGCGGCACCGACGGCTGCACGCCTTTCCCTCCGCGGACCACGCGGCTTCCAACGGGGTCTGCCGGAAGGCCGGGTTCACGCCCGGGGGCGAGCACGACTTCGAGTATCCGAAGGGGCGTTGGATGCGGTGCAATGACTGGAGCGTCGACCTGGGGGGCTCCTGAAGCCGGCTGCTGGGCCCTTGATTCGCCGCTTTCGCGTCACTGCGGCGCGTACGCCGTCGGGGGTACTCCCACCGTTGCCGTGAAGTCCCTGATCAGGTGGGCCTGGTCGGCGTAACCGAGTGCGTCGGCCACGTCCGCCCAGTCCACCTCCTCGCCCGTTTCCGCGTGCTCGAGCGCCTCGTGGATGCGGTGGCGCAGGATCATCCACTTCGGGCCGACTCCCACGTACGTGGAGAACAGTCGCTGCAGCGTCCGTACGGACATGCCCTGTGACCGGGCGAACTCGCTGACCCGGCGGATCCCGCGGTCCGTGCGGATGCGTTCGGCCAGGGCCATGGCGAGGTCCGCCTGCGGGTCGGGGGTGGGGCCGAGGGCCAGCAGGAAGGCGTCGAGTGCCGCCACGCGCGCGTGCTCGTCGTCCGGGGTCAGGACCGCGTCGAGGGCGTTCTCGGGGATCTCCCCGACGACGTCCTCCAGCGGCAGCATCCGGCGTCCCGTCCACGCGGACACCGGGGCCGTCGGGGCGAACGGCCGGAAGCCGCCGGGGCGGAACTTCACGCCGCAGACCCGCCCCTGTCCCTCCAGTTTCTGGGTGAAGAGGTCGAGTCCGATTCCCGCCACCTCGGCGAAGGGCTCCTGCCCGGGGAGCCTCTGGAAGACGACGTTCACGGACGGGTGCGGCACGACGTGAGAGGCGTAGGGCTGGGAGAGGTCCCAGTCGATCAGCCAGTACTGCTCCACGTAGGGGCGCAGCACGGGCGTCGCCAGGTGCCGCCGGAACCGTGCGCGGGCGAGGAGGCCGGCGGCGTCGACGATGCCCTTGGTGTCGCTGCGGGGGGAGGAGGGAGAGGCAGCGGATGGAGACACGGGGGAGGGGGAGGCGTCGGAGGGGGCGGCGTCGGCGTCGGCCATGGCTGGATCGTATGACGGGGCCCGGGGCCGGGTCTGTCGTCCTGGCGCCCTGTCGTCCTGTCGCGTTTCTTCAAGCCATGGGTGCGGTCACCGGCCTACGGTCACGGCATGAGTGAGAACAGCATTGCCGACCTGTTGAAGGCGGCCACCGACCGAGCCGTCCCCGTGGTCCGCGCGATCCCGGACGACCGCCTTGCCGCGCCCACTCCTTGTGCCGAGTACGACGTGAAGGCCCTGGTCAATCATCTCTTCCAGGTGACCGTCCAGTTCCAGGCGCTCGCCGCCAAGCAGAACGCCGACTTCGGCACCGAGGCCCCCGATGTCGTCGCCGAGATCCCTGACTGGCGCGAGCGTCTCGCCGACGAGGCGGGGAAGCTGGTCGCCGCGTGGGCCGCGCCCGGCGCCGACGAGGGCACCACGGGCGCGATGGACATGCCCGCGAGGACCGTCGGCTGCATGGCGCTGCTCGACCTGACGGTGCATGCCTGGGACCTGGCCCGCGCGACGGGGCAGGAGTACGAGCCCGCTCCGGAGAGCAGCGGTGTCGTCGCCACGCTGCGGGAAGCGGTCGCGGGCCTGGGGCCGACGGCCCGGAAGATGGGCGTGTTCGGAGAGCCGCTCGCCGTGCCTGAGGAGGCCTCCGAGCTTGAACGGCTGCTGGCGGAGACGGGCCGCGACCCGCGCTGGACGCCGTGATGCCTGGCAGGCAGCCGGACCGGAGCGACGCCTGCGCGAGGCCTCCCGGGGGCCTGCTCGGGGCCTCCCGGGGCGCCTGAGCAGGGCCTCCCGGGACCCCGGGGAATACCCCCTGGCACCTCACCGTTCCGTAGGTATAGTTGAACAGTCAACAACCTGCGGAGAGTGAGTCAGCCATGCAGTCGCAGTCCGGGACCGGATCCGGCATGCAGTTCGGGATCTTCAGCGTCGGCGACGTGACGCCCGATCCCACGACGGGCCGCACCCCCACCGAGCACGAACGCATCAAGGCGATGGTGGCCATCGCGCTGAAGGCCGAGGAGGTCGGGCTCGACGTCTTCGCGACCGGCGAGCACCACAACCCGCCGTTCGTCCCCTCCTCGCCCACCACGATGCTCGGCTACATCGCCGCCCGCACCGAGAACCTGATCCTCTCCACCTCCACCACCCTCATCACCACGAACGACCCGGTGAAGATCGCCGAGGACTTCGCGATGCTCCAGCACCTCGCGGAAGGCCGGGTCGACGTGATGATGGGCCGCGGCAACACCGGCCCGGTCTACCCGTGGTTCGGCAAGGACATCCGCCAGGGCATCAACCTCGCCGTCGAGAACTACGCGCTCCTGCACCGTCTGTGGCGCGAGGACGTCGTGACGTGGGAGGGCAAGTTCCGTACGCCCCTGCAGTCGTTCACCTCTACGCCCCGTCCGCTCGACGGTGTCGCGCCGTTCGTCTGGCACGGCTCCATCCGCTCCCCGGAGATCGCCGAGCAGGCCGCGTACTACGGCGACGGCTTCTTCCACAACAACATCTTCTGGCCGCAGGAGCACACCAAGAAGATGGTCGACCTCTACCGCCGCCGGTTCGCGCACTACGGGCACGGCACCGAGGAGCAGGCGATCGTCGGGCTCGGCGGTCAGGTCTTCATGCGCAAGAACTCCCAGGACGCGGTCAAGGAGTTCAGGCCGTACTTCGACAATGCCCCCGTCTACGGGCACGGGCCGTCCCTGGAGGAGTTCACCTCCCAGACGCCGCTGACCGTCGGCTCGCCGCAGCAGGTGATCGAGCGGACGCTGTCCTTCCGGGACACCGTCGGCGACTACCAGCGCCAGCTTTTCCTGATGGACCACGCGGGCCTGCCCCTCAAGACCGTCCTGGAGCAGCTGGACATCCTCGGCGAGGAGGTCGTCCCGGTCCTGCGCGCCGAGTTCGCCAAGAACCGACCGGCGACCGTCCCGGACGCGCCGACGCACGCCATCCGTCTGGCCTCGCAGGGCAAGGAGATCACCGTATGAAGCTCGTCGTCGTCTCCGCGGGACTCAGCGTCCCCTCCTCCACCCGCCTCCTGGCCGACCGCCTCGCGGCGGCCACCGGGCGCCACGCCGATGTGGAGATCCAGGTCGTCGAGCTCCGCGACCTGGCGGTGGAGATCGCGCACAACTACGTCACCGGTTTCCCGGGCCCGGAGCTGGGCGCGGCGGCCGAGGCGGTGAAGGGCGCGGACGGCCTGATCGCCGTCACACCGATCTTCTCCGCCTCCTACAGCGGTCTGTTCAAGTCGTTCTTCGACGTCCTGACGGTCCTGGACAAGGACGCGCTCGCCGGTACGCCGGTCCTGATCGCGGCGACCGGCGGCACCCCGCGCCATTCGCTGGCCCTGGAGCACGCGCTGCGTCCGCTGTTCGCCTACCTGCGGGCGGTGGTCGTACCGACGGCCGTGTACGCGGCGTCCGAGGACTGGGGCGCGGACGGCCTGGACGAGCGCATCGAGCGGTCCGCGGCCGAACTGGCCGGGCTCATGCGGCCCGCGCCCGTACGCGAAGAGGAACTGATCCCCTTCGAGCAGCAACTGGCATCGCTGCGGCCGGAGTAGAGCCGAGAACAGGGGCGGGGCGCGGGGCTCAGGGCCAGACCAGGCAGTACGCCTGGTGCCCCGCGTCATGCAGCCGGTGGCTGAAGTCCTGCCATTCGTGCAGCAGTTGGTAGACGTTGAACGCGTCGCGCGGGCCGCCGCGGTCGGGGACCGTGGACCAGATGAAGGCCGCGGCGCCGACCGACTCCTCGCCGACGCCGCGCAGCGGGTCGACGACCGTCATGGGGAGCTTGACCACGGCGTAGTCGGGGTGCAGGACGACCAGTTCGAGAGGTGGCACCTTGGACAGGGGTATGCCCTCGATACCGGTCAGGACCATCGCGGCGACGGTCTCCGGCTTGATCTTCGTGAACATGCCGCCCATGCCCAGCTCATCACCGCCGAGCTCCTCGGGGCGCATCGAGATGGGCACGCGGGCGGCGGTCGCGCCGTCCGGAGCTCCGAAGTACTTGTAGGTCACCCCACCCACCCGGCCACTCCTGGTTCCCGCCCGGTCCTGCTCCGTCTCGCCGCCCCGTGCCAAGGCCTCAGCCTCGGCCGCTTCCGCCTCGCGCCGGTGCCTGCCGATCCGCCGGGCACGCCGCGGACCCAGGCCGTCGGTCCCCTCGCCCAGTCCGCCACCGCGATGCATATCTCCACCCGACTGCTTTTCCAGGGCGCCCGCCCCTGCTTTTCTAGGCCTCGCGGCCCCCGCCGCGCAACCCGATCATCGTGTCAGTGACCTCCCCCACGGTCACCGGCTAAAACGTCGAGTGAAACACCTGTCCGCAGGATGTCCGAAGCCTCTGACACCATGGTTCATGTGAGCTTCCCGTATAGCGCCCCAGTTTCGCAGACTCTCTTCGACCGTGCGGCGGCCGTGACGCCCGGTGGTGTGAACTCTCCCGTGCGCGCTTTCCGCGCTGTGGGCGGTACGCCCCGGTTCATGGTGTCCGGTACCGGTCCGTACCTCACGGACGCCGACGGCCGTGAGTACGTCGACCTCGTCTGCTCGTGGGGGCCGATGATCCTCGGCCACTCCCACCCCGAAGTGATCGCCGCAGTTCAGGAGGCCGTCGCGCGCGGCACGTCCTTCGGTACGCCCGGCGAGGGCGAGGTCGCGCTCGCCGAGGAGATCGTCGCGCGCATCGAGCCCGTGGAGCAGGTGCGGCTCGTCTCCAGCGGCACCGAGGCGACGATGTCCGCGATCCGTCTCGCGCGCGGGTTCACCGGCCGCGCCAAGATCATCAAGTTCGCCGGGTGTTACCACGGTCACGTGGACGCGCTGCTCGCCTCGGCGGGCTCCGGTCTCGCCACCTTCGGTCTGCCGGACACCCCGGGTGTCACCGGCGCCCAGGCGGGCGACACGATCGTCGTCCCGTACAACGATTTGGACGCCGTGCGTGCCGCGTTCGCCGCGAACGCCGGTGAGATCGCCTGCGTCATCACCGAGGCGTCGCCGGGCAACATGGGCGTCGTGCCGCCGCGCGAGGGCTTCAACCAGGGCCTCGCGGACCTGTGCAGGGAGAACGGCGCGCTGTTCATCTCGGACGAGGTCATGACCGGCTTCCGTACGTCGAAGGAGGGCTGGTTCGGCGTCGACGGGGTGCGTCCCGATCTGATGACCTTCGGCAAGGTCATGGGCGGCGGCTTCCCGGCCGCCGCTTTCGGTGGCCGGGCCGACGTCATGGAGCACCTCGCCCCGGTCGGCCCCGTCTACCAGGCGGGCACCCTGTCGGGGAACCCGATCGCGACGGCCGCGGGCCTCGCCCAGTTGCGGCTCCTGGACGACGACGCGTACGACAAGGTCGACGTGGTCTCCGGGCAGCTGCGCGGCCTGGTCACCGACGCGCTCTCCAAGGAGGGCGTCGCGCACCGGCTGCAGAACGCGTCGAACATGTTCTCCGTCTTCTTCACCGAGCGCGAGGTGCGGAACTACGAGGACGCGAAGACCCAGGAGTCCTTCCGCTTCACCGCGTTCTTCCACTCGATGCTGTCGCAGGGCGTGTATCTCCCGCCGTCGGCCTTCGAGTCCTGGTTTGTTTCCACCGCCCACGACGAGCGGGCCGTCGAACGGATCGCCGCGGCCCTGCCCGCGGCGGCGCGTGCGGCCGCCGAAGCCACTGAACCCACCACGGAGGCCACCGCATGAGTGCGGGCAGCGAGCTCACAGTCGTCCACGTGATGCGCCACGGGGAGGTGGAGAACCCGGACGGCATCCTTTACGGGCGCCTGCCGGACTACCACCTCTCCGATCTTGGCCGGCAGATGGCCGACCGGGTCGCCGAGCACCTGGCCCCGCGTGACATCACGCACGTCGTGGCCTCGCCGCTGGACCGCGCGCAGGAGACGGCGACGCCGATCGCCAAGGCGCAGGGCCTTGACCTGGCGACGGACGCGCGGCTCATCGAGGCGGGCAACGTCTTCGAGGGCAAGACCTTCGGCGTCGGCGACGGCGCGCTGAAGAACCCGGAGAACTGGAAGCACCTGGTCAACCCCTTCAAGCCGTCCTGGGGCGAGCCGTACGTCGAGCAGGTCGTGCGGATGATGGGTGCCCTGGACGCGGCGCGGGACGCGGCCCGCGGGCATGAAGCGGTGTGCGTCAGCCATCAGTTGCCGATCTGGATCGTGCGGAGCTTCGTGGAGAAGCGGCGCCTGTGGCACGACCCGCGCAAGCGGCAGTGCACGCTCGCCTCGCTCACGACGTTCACGTACCGCGGCGACAAAATCGTTTCCGTGGGTTACACGGAGCCCGCGCGGGATCTCGTTCCCGCGCATCTCCTGGCGGGCGCCAAGCCGGTGAAGGGGAAGGCCAAGGCGTTCGGAGCGTAAGCGCTCCGCTGGTATTGCCGGGCGCCCACGCCAGGTAATCGGCTCGCGACTGTATGTCCGTTCTCGGTAAAAGGCACTCAATATGTGCCTACTTGTCGGAACCCCCTTGTTCGTCGCGCCCTCTAACGGGGCGTCCCTCATGCATGGATGCGTGCAGGGCTGCAGGGCGCGACGAATGGGGATGGAATGCGCGACATCAGTCGCAGGGGAATGCTCGGCCTCGGCGTCGGGACCGCGGCCGCTTTGGGACTTGCCGGCTGCGGCACGGGCGGCGGCGGTCATACGGCGGGTTCCGCGGACGGCGCGAAGGACGGCAACGGCGGCACGGGTGGCGACAAGCGCCCGGCGAAGCCCATCGGTGACGGTTCGACCTCGTACACCGGCAAGCAGCCGAATCAGCCGGGCAAGCCCGTTCCCCTGCAGCCGGGTGAGACGCCCCCGCAGTTCGTGATCTTCTCCTGGGACGGTGCGGGCGAGGTCGGCAACGGTCTCTTCCCACGTTTTTTGAAGCTGGCCGAGGAACACGACGCGGGGATGACGTTCTTCCTCTCCGGTCTTTATCTCCTGCCCGAGTCGAAGAAGCGGATGTACAAGCCGCCGAACAACAGGGTCGGCGCCTCCGACATCGGATATCTCACCGACGGTCACATCAAGGAGACGCTGAAGTACGTCCGACAGGCCTGGCTCGAAGGCCATGAGATCGGCACGCACTTCAACGGACACTTCTGCGCGGGCAGCGGCACGGTCGCCAACTGGACGCCCGCGCAATGGCAGAGCGAAATCGACCAGGCCACCTCCTTCGTCAAGGAATGGCGCACGAATACCGGCTGGACCGATCTGCCGTCGCTGCCTTTCGACTACGACAAGGAACTCATCGGCGGCCGTACGCCCTGTCTCCTGGGCCAGGACAATCTGCTGCCGACGGCGAAGAAGCTCGGCTGGCGTTATGACGCCTCGTCGCCCGGCGGCCGGCAGCGCTGGCCCCAGAAGAAGATGGGTGTCTGGGATCTGCCGCTGCAGGCGATGCCGTTCCCCGGGCACTCGTTCGAGGTCCTGTCCATGGACTACAACATCCTGGCCAACCAGTCGCAGAACTCCACGAAGGCCCCGCCGGCCAACTACCCGGGCTGGCGCAAGCAGGCCACCGAGGCCTACATCGCCGGGTTCAAGCGCGCCTACGAGACCAACCGCGCGCCGCTCTTCATCGGCAACCACTTCGAGGAGTGGAACGGCGGCATCTACATGGACGCCGTCGAGGCCGCCCTGAAGCACATGGCCGGGAAGAAGGACGTGCGCCTGGTCTCCTTCCGGCAGTTCGTCGACTGGCTCGACGTGCAGGACCCGAAGGTCCTCGCCGACCTGCAGGGCCTCGAGGTGGGCCAGAAGCCCGCCGGTGGCTGGAAGGGACTCGGGAAGGCCGTCTGAAATGGGACTTTCCGCAACCCCGGGGGGTGCGGAAGATCCCCGAAACAGACATGCGAAACTTTTCACATGAGTGCCGCCTGCCGCGCCCCCCACAGCACGAACCGCAGCCGTAGCCGCAGCCGCGCCGCCCTCCTGGGCGCTGGGGCCGCGGTCGCCGCGCTGACCCTGTCGGCGTGCGGCTCCGGCGGCACGTCCGGCGGCTCCGGCAACACCAACTTCGTCACCGGCTCCGACGGCATCGCCACCGCCGACAAGGGTGAGCGCCAGGACGGGCCGAAGCTCGAGGGGGAGACCCTCACCGGCAAGCACCTCGACGTCGACGACTACAAGGGCAAGGTCGTCGTCCTGAACGTGTGGGGCTCCTGGTGTTCGCCCTGCCGGGCCGAGGCCCCCAACTTCGCGAAGGTGTCGAAGGACACCAAGGACAAGGACGTGCAGTTCATCGGGATCAACACCCGTGATCCGCAGAAGGGTCCCGCGCTGACGTTCGAGAAGGAGTGGAAGATCTCCTACCCGAGCCTGCACGATCCGATGGGCAAGCTGATGCTGCGCTTCCCCAAGGGCACGATGAACCCCAAGTTCATCCCCTCCACGATCGTCCTCGACCGCGAGGGAAAGATCGCGGCCCGCTCGCAGCAGGCGCTCAGCGAAGAGAAGCTGCGCAAGATGATCGACCCGCTGATCGCGGAGAAGTGATCTCCCCGTGATGTCCACTCTCGCCGCCGTAGGCGAAGCGAACCAGACCGTGATGAACGGCGCGCTGCTCCTCGCGCTGCCCATCGCCGCGCTCGGCGGTCTCGTCTCCTTCTTCTCCCCGTGCGTACTGCCGCTCGTGCCGGGCTATCTGTCGTACGTCACCGGGGTCGGCGGCACCGACCTCGCGGAGGCCAAGCGGGGGCGGATGGCCGCGGGGGCCGGGCTCTTCGTGCTCGGGTTCACCGCCGTCTTCGTCTCCACCGGCGCGCTCTTCGGGTACGTCGGGCAGAACCTGCAGGACTACCAGGACGTCATCAGCAAGGTGCTCGGCGTCCTGATGATCGCGCTCGGCATCTTCTTCATGGGGCTCATGCCCTGGCTGTCGCAGCGGGAGTTCCGCTTCCACAAGAAGCCGGCCGCCGGGCTCGCGGGGGCGCCGCTGCTCGGCGCGCTGTTCGCCGTGGGCTGGGCGCCCTGCGTGGGGCCCACGCTCACGTCCGTCAACTCCCTGGCACTCGACCAGGGGAGCGCGGGGCGCGGGGCCATACTGAGCGTCGCGTACTGCGTGGGGCTCGGGCTGCCGTTCATCCTCGCGGCGATCGCCTTCCGCAAGGCGCTCGGCGCGTTCAGCTGGGTGAAGAAGCACTACGTCTGGGTGATGCGCATCGGCGGCATCATGATGATCGCGACCGGGCTGCTCCTCGTCACCGGAGTGTGGGACAGCATCGTGCAGGAGATGCAGGTCTGGTCCAACGGCTACACGGTGGGGATCTGATCCATGAGCAAGACCGAAGCCCCTGACACGAGCAGGACGAGCACGGCCGACGCCCCCGAAGAGCAGACCGAGAGCGATCTCGGCGCCGCGGGCTCGCAGCTGTCCACCGCCCCCGTCGACCGTGCGATGCCGGGCTCCTTCGGCGGCAAGCGTGCTCCCGGGGTCACCGGCTGGCTGGCCTGGACGGGCCGTGAGGTCGTCGGCTGGGTCCGGTGGATGTGGCGGCAGCTGACCTCGATGCGGGTCGCGCTGCTTCTGCTGCTCCTCCTCTCGCTCGGTGCGATCCCCGGTTCGCTGATCCCGCAGACCAGCATCGACGAGCTGAAGGTCCAGGACTTCAAGAAGGCGCACACCACGCTCGGGCCGCTGTACGAGAAGTTCCAGCTGTTCGACGTCTACAGCTCCGTGTGGTTCTCGGCGATCTACATCCTTCTCTTCATCTCCCTCATCGGCTGCATCGTGCCCCGCACCTGGCAGTTCGTGGGCCAGTTGCGCGGCCGGCCGCCGGGCGCGCCCAAACGGCTCGACCGGCTGCCCGCCTACACCACGTGGCGCACCGAGGCCGCACCCGACGAGGTCCACGAGGCCGCGCTCGGCCTGTTCAAGGGGCGTCGCTTCCGCGCCGACCTCGCGGCGGGCAAGGGTGGCGCGGGGGCGTCCGTCGCCGCGGAGAAGGGCTACCTGCGTGAGGCGGGCAACCTCTTCTTCCACGTCTCGCTGATCGTGCTCCTGGTGGCCTTCGCCGTCGGGGCCCTGTTCAAGTCCGAGGGCGGCAAGCTCATCGTCCAGGGGGACGGGTTCTCCAACACCCTCACCCAGTACGACAACTTCAAGTCCGGCAACCTCTTCAACACCGACGACCTGGCGCCCTTCAGCTTCAAGCTGGACAGCTTCGAGTCGTCGTTCGAGAGGAAGGGCCCCGAGAAGGGCACGGCCCGCACCTACCGGGCGAACGTGACCTACAGCGAGGGCATCGACGGTCCCGAGAAGAAGAAGGCCATCGAGGTCAACAAGCCGCTCGAGGTCGACGGCTCGAAGGTCTACCTCATCGGCCAGGGCTACGCGCCGACCGTCACCGTGCGCGACGGCAAGGGCAAGGTCGTCAGCACCCAGTCCGTCCCGCTGCTGCCGATCGACTCCAACGGCACGGCCACCGGCGCGATCAAGGTCCTCGACGGCTACCGCGACAAGAACGGCAAGAAGGAACAGCTCGGCTTCAACGCCTTCTTCGTGCCGACGTTCGCGGGCGAGGGCCACGGCCAGATGTTCTCCCAGTTCCCCGCCCTGGACTATCCCGTGCTCGCGCTGTCCGCGTACCACGGAAGCCTCGGGGTGGACTCCGGTCTGCCGCAGAACGTGTACCAGCTGGACACCAGCAAGATGTCCAAGTTCAAGGACTCCAAGGGCGAGCTCTTCAAGCAGCGGCTGGTGCCCGGCGAGACGATGAAGCTGCCGAACGGCGCCGGCTCGATCACCTTCGAGAAGGACATCAAGCGCTGGGCGACCTTCCAGGTCTCCCAGCAGCCCGGCAGCATGTGGGCGCTGATCGGGGCGGTCTCCGCCATCGTCGGCCTCGCCGGATCGCTGTTCATCCAGCGCCGCCGTGTGTGGGTGCGGGCCGTGCGGGGCGCCGACGGCGTGACCGTCGTGGAGATGGCCGGGCTCGGCCGCAGCGAGTCCGCGAAGCTGCCCGAGGAGCTGGGCGATCTCGCCGCACACCTGCACGAGAAGGCGCCGAGCGCGCCCGACACAGACCATGCCGATCATGCCGATGCAGAGCATGGCGACTCCAACCCCCAAGAAGTTCCTGCCGAAGGGGCTGAGAAGTGAATCTCGCCACCACCCTCGCTGCCGAACCGAACGAGAACCTCGCGAACATCAGCAATGTGCTGGTGTACTCCGCGATGGCCGTCTATCTCCTTGCCTTCTTCGCGCACATGGCAGAGTGGATCCTCGGCAGCCGCAGCAAGGTCGGCCGCACGGCCGCCGCGCTGACCTCCAAGGCCGAGGCCGCCGCCAAGGCGCCCGGCGTCACCATCAAGGCCAAGGGCGGCACCGCCGTCCTCGACCGGCCGAAGGCGGCGCCCAAGGTCATCACCCGCTCCGTCACCGGAACCCGCGATGTGCCGGACGGTCCCGGCGCCGCGGCCGGTGACGAGAAGGGCGACCTCTACGGCCGTATCGCCGTGTCCCTGACCGTGCTCGCGTTCCTCGTCGAGTTCGGTGGTGTGCTCACCCGCGCGCTCTCGGTGCAGCGGGCGCCGTGGGGCAATATGTACGAGTTCAACCTGACGTTCTCCACCATGGCCGTCGGGGTGTACCTCGTGCTCATGGCGCTCAAGAAGAACGTCGGCTGGCTGGGCCTTCCGCTGGTCACCACGGTCCTCCTCGATCTCGGACTGGCCGTCACTGTCTTGTACACCGCCAGCGACCAGTTGGTTCCCGCCCTTCACTCGTACTGGTTGTGGATCCACGTCTCCACCGCGATCTTCTGCGGCGCGACGTTCTACCTGGCCGGTGTCGCGACGATCCTCTACCTCTTCCGCGACTCCTACGAGAACAAGCTGGCCTCGGGCGGACAGCCCGGCCGCTTCGCGACCTCGGTCCTGGAGCGCCTCCCGGCCGCGGCCTCGCTCGACAAGTTCTCGTACCGCGTGAACGCCGCCGTCTTCCCGCTGTGGACGTTCACGATCATCGCGGGCGCGATCTGGGCGGGCGACGCGTGGGGCCGCTACTGGGGCTGGGACCCCAAGGAGGTCTGGTCCTTCATCACCTGGGTCGCCTACGCCTGCTACCTGCACGCGCGCGCGACGGCCGGCTGGAAGGGCCGCAAGGCCGCCTACCTGGCCCTGATCGCCTTCGGCTGCTGGCTGTTCAACTACTACGGCGTCAACATCTTCGTCACCGGCAAGCACTCGTACGCCGGGGTCTGACCCCCACCCGTACGCCGGGGTCTGACCCCCGCCCGCACCGCCCCAGCCTCCCAAGGCCGGTTCCCCTGCCCCAGCACACGGGAACCGGCCTTCGCCGTGCGGACAGCAGCCCATAAGCACCCCTAGGGCGTGCGCGTCGGGGTGGGGCGGGTCAGGGTTGGGGCATGAGTGTGACGATCGGGCAGGGCGTGAGCCGGGCCAATGGCTCCAGGCAGCATCTTGGGTACGAGCTTCGCCTTCCCCACCCTGTGGACAAGGTCTGGGCGGCGGTGGCCACCCCGGAGGGGCTACCGGGGTGGCTGGCCGCCGCCGATGTGTTCGAGCCACGGCTCGGCGGTGCCGTCTCGTTGCGCTGGCTCAACGGCGACGAGTCGGCCACCCACTCCGGGACCGTCACCGCGTGGAACCCGGAACGCATCGTCGAGTACACGATCGACCTGCACGGGCGGTGCCGCTTCCACGTGGCGGCGGCCGAGGGGAGTGCCGGGACCGCCACCCTGCGCTTCACCAACGAGTTCGAGGGTGACGACGAGCTGCGTCTGGACTGCCTCGCCGGCTGGCACAACCACTTCCAGTTCCTCGTCGACGCGCTCGACGGGCACCCCAAGGACTGGTCGACGTGGAGCCTTGAACCCTGGCGGGAGCTGCGTGAGATGTACCGGAAGAGCTGACCGCCCACGCCGTGACCTTGGGCCATCGTTTCCGTCGATGACCTCATCGGCAGGACGCCCCACTGGCCCGTGGACCAGGGCATACGTCCGCTCGTAGCTTCTTGGCATGACCTCAGAAAACAAGGGCACGGCCCAGCTCACCGCAGCGATGGTGCTCTCCGGCACCCTCGGGATCTTCGTCGTCGAGTCGGGTGCGTCGGCCTTCAACGTCGTGTTCTTCCGCGTGCTGTTCGGCGCCCTTGCCCTGGGGGCCTACGCCTTCGCCCGCGGCTACTTCCGCGGCCACGGCCTCACCCCGAAGAAGCTCGGACTCGCCGCGCTCGGCGGCGCGTTCATCGTCTTCAACTGGGTGTTCCTCTTCAAGGCGTACGAGGAGACATCGATCTCGCTGGCGACCGTCGTCTACCACACTCAGCCGTTCCTGCTCGTCCTGATGAGTGCCGTCATCTTCCGTGAGCGGCTGACCAGCCGCCAACTCATGTGGCTCGGCACCGCGTTCGTCGGGCTAGTGCTGGTGTCCGGGGTGCGGCCGGGCGACCTCGGCTCGCTCACCGGCATCGGCTTCGCCCTCCTGGCCGCGCTGCTCTACGGCCTCTCCACCCTCGTCACCAAGCGCATCACCGGGGTACGCCCCCACCTGATCGCCCTCGTCCAAGTCCTCGTCGGCATCCCGCTGTTGCTGCCCTTCGCGAACTTCGGCGCGATGAGCGGGACGGCCACCGGCTGGGGTTGGCTGGTTGGGCTCGGCGTCATCCACACCGGCCTGATGTACGTCCTGATGTACGCGGCGTACGCGAAGCTGCCCACCGCCAAGATCGCCGTACTCGCCTTCACCTACCCGGCGGTCGCGATGGTCGCCGACTGGGCCGTCTACGGGCACCACATCGGCCTCGTCCAGGCGCTCGGCGTACCGCTGATCGTCCTCGCGAGCCTGAAGATCAACCGCGTCAAGTCGACGAAGACGATTGCCGGTTCGACTGGTTCGTCTGGTTCGCCGGCTCCGCTGTCTGCTCCCGCACCAGCCGTACCGACTGGTCGATGAACAGCCGCACATGGGCCGGAAGCCGCTTGCCCGACCGCCACGCCAGCTGCGTGTGCAGGACGAAGGGCGGCTCCCACGGCAGCGCGACGAGCACCCCCGAGGTCAGCTCGTCGCGTACCGCCATCCGCGGCAGGAGCGCCACCCCGAGGCCACCGGCGACCCCTCGCTTGGTGGCCTCGATCGTGCCGAACTCCATGAAGGGCGGCGGGGAGCCGTTGCGCGTCCGCAGCTCGTCCTCGAACAGATCCCGGTAGGGGCAGCCGGGCTCCGTGCCGACGAGCTGCACCGCCGCCAGATCACCCGTGGCGAGCGAGCCCGCCCCGCGCTCGGCCAGCGGATGCGTCGGCGCGCAGACCAGGACCAGCGGCTCCTCGGCGAGGACCTCGGTCTCCAGGCCCGCGTGCTCGGTCTCGCGCTCCATCAGGAACCCCACGTCGTACGTCCCCTGCCGCAGCGCGTGGCGGGTCTCGTCGCCCAGCGTGGGGCGCAGGGAGAGCTGCACCTTGGGGTAGCGGTGGTGGAAGAGTTCGAGCAGCGGGGGCAGCCGGTAGGAGGTCAGCGACTCCATCGTGCCGACGGCGATCGCGCCGGCCGGCTCCTCGGCGCCGACGACCGCGGCCCGTGCCTCGTCCGCGAGGTCGATGATCTGCTGGGCGTAGGGGAGCAGGCGCTCACCCGCGTCCGTGAGCCGGATGCGGCTGCCGAGCCGGTCGAAGAGCTCGGCGCCGAGCGAGGACTCCAGGGAGCGGATCTGGCTGGTGACGCTGGACTGGGCGTACTTCAGCTCGGCGGCGGCCTGCGTGAAGCTGAGCACGGTCGCGACCTTTTCGAACGTGACGAGCAGCCGCAGTTCCATCATCAGCCCTCCGTGCCCCGGTCCCGCTTCTTGTCGTCCGGGTCCTCGTCCCTGAGGGACTTCAGGAACTCGGGGTTGTCGTCAGGTGCCACCCACTGTCCGCCGCGGCCGCCGCGCCCGGCGCGGGGACCGCCCCCGGTGGCGGGCGTCTTGCGCACCTTGCCCGTGACGAACCAGGCGATCGGGCCGAGGAGAACCTCGCCGAAGAGCAGCACGATGATGACCCAGACCACCTTCGGCAGATGCCTGACCTCCTTCTCCGGAGTGTTCAGGACATCGATGAAGGCATAGATCCACACGGCCAGGACCAGCAGGAACGGCAGATACCTGAGCATGGTGGCGCGATTCCCCAAAGGACGAAGGAAGGGCGGCGTACGAACCCCGGTGACGGGGCCAGGGTAGCCGGTGACCGATACTGGAACGCATGGCTTATGACGATCTTCGCTCCCTGCTCCGTGCACTGGAGCGCGAGGGCGATCTCAAGCGCATCAAGGCCGAGGTCGATCCCTATCTGGAGGTCGGCGAGATCACCGACCGCGTCCAGAAGGCCGGCGGCCCGGCGCTCCTCTTCGAGAACGTGCGCGGCTCGGCGATGCCCCTCGCGATGAACGTGTACGGGACGGACCGGCGCCTCCTGAAGGCGCTCGGCCTGAAGTCGTACAGCGAGATCAGCGACAAGATCGGCGGCCTCCTCAAGCCGGAGCTGCCGCACGGCTTCGTCGGCATCCGCGAGGCCTTCGGGAAGCTCGGCGCGATGACGCACGTGCCGCCGAAGAAGGTGAAGTCCGACAACGCGCCCGTGCAGGAGGTCGTGCTCACCGGCGACGACGTCGACCTGGAGAAGCTGCCCGCGCTCTTCACCTGGCCCGAGGACGGCGGCTCCTTCTTCAACCTCGGCCTGACCCACACCAAGGACCCCGACACCGGCGTCCGCAACCTCGGTCTGTACCGCCTGCAGCGCCACGACAAGCGCACCATCGGCATGCACTGGCAGATCCACAAGGACAGCCGCAACCACTACCAGGTGGCCGCCCGCAGGGGCGAGAAGCTCCCGGTCGCGATCGCCTTCGGCTGCCCGCCCGCCGTCACGTACGCCTCCACCGCGCCGCTGCCGGGCGACATGGACGAGTACATGCTGGCCGGGTTCATCCAGGGCAAGCGCGTGGAGATGGTCGACTGCAAGACGGTCCCGCTCCAGGTCCCCGCGCACGCCGAGGTCGTCATCGAGGGCTGGCTGGAGCCGGGCGAGATGCTCCCCGAGGGCCCCTTCGGCGACCACACCGGTTTCTACACGCCGCAGGAGGACTTCCCGGCGCTGAAGATCGACTGCGTGACGATGCGGAAGCGTCCGCTGCTCCAGTCGATCGTGGTCGGCCGCCCGCCGACGGAGGACGGCCCCCTCGGCCGCGCCACGGAGAGGTTCTTCCTCCCCCTCCTCAAGGTGATCGTCCCGGACATCGTCGACTACCACCTGCCGGAGTCCGGCGGCTTCCACAACTGCGCGATCGTCTCGATCGACAAGAAGTACCCGAAGCACGCGCAGAAGGTCATGCACGCCATCTGGGGCGCCCACATGATGTCGCTGACCAAACTGATCGTGGTCGTGGACAAGGACTGCGACGTCCACGACCTGCACGAAGTGTCCTGGCGTGCGCTCGGCAACACCGACTACGCACGCGACCTGACGGTGGCCGAAGGTCCCGTCGACCACCTCGACCACGCGTCCTACCAGCAGTTCTGGGGCGGCAAGGCGGGCATCGACGCGACGAAGAAGCTGCCCGAGGAGGGCTACACCCGGGACGGGGGCTGGCCCGAGATGGTCGAGTCCGACCCGGAGACGGCGTCGAAGGTCGACCGCCGCTGGAAGGAGTACGGGCTCTAAAGATGAGTGCTGATTCAGCGACCCCGGAACTCTTCGGGCCCGAGCCCGCACCGCCCGGCAAGGTCAAGGCGTTCCTGCGCCTCGTCATGATCGAGCACTCGGTGTTCGCCCTGCCCTTCGCCTACATCGCCGCGCTGACCGCGATGTTCCAGGTGGACGAGAACATCCACTGGGGGCGGCTGCTCCTGGTCACGGTCTGCATGGTCGGCCTGCGGACGTTCGCCATGGCCGCCAACCGCATCATCGACCGGGAGATCGACGCCCGTAACCCGAGGACCGCGCACCGCGAGCTCGTCACGGGCGCGGTGTCGGTGAAGTCCGCCTGGACCGGGGCGCTGATCGCGCTCGTCGTGTTCCTCGGCGCCGCCGCCCTGCTCAACCCGCTGTGTCTGGCGCTCGCGCCCGTCGCGGTGATCCCGATGGTCGTCTATCCGTACGGCAAGCGGTTCACGAACTTCCCGCAGGCGATCCTCGGTATCGCCCAGGCGATCGGTCCGATCGGCGCCTGGATCGCGGTCACCGGCGAGTGGTCGTGGCAGGCGGTCATCCTCGGCGTCGCGGTCGGCGTCTGGATCGGCGGCTTCGACCTGATCTACGCCTGCCAGGACGTGGAGACGGACCGTGAGGTCGGCGTGAAGTCGGTGCCCGCGCGGTTCGGCATCCCGGCCGCCATCTGGGGCTCGCGCGGCTGCCACCTGGTGACCACGGCACTGTTCGTCTGGTACGCCGCCGACACCGGGGCGGGCGTGTTCCTCTGGCTCGGCATCGCGGTGGTCGCCGGTGCCTTCGTGTACGAGCACTCGATCGTGAAGCCGCACGACCTCTCCCGGCTCAACCGCGCCTTCTTCCAGGTCAACGGCTTCATCGGCATAGCGCTCTTCGTCTGCGCGCTGCTCGATCTGCTGATGCGCGGACTGACCGTCTAGGCTCACGGTGTGAAGCCAGGAGACACGCAGCGTAAGCCTTGGATCGTGGGGGTGTCGGGGGCCTCGGGGACCCCGTACGCCGCCGCAGTGCTGCGGGCCCTGCTCGCGGCGGGGGAGAGCGTCGACCTGGTGGTCTCGCGGGCCTCGCGGCTGACGATCCTCGACGAGACGGGCATCGCCTTCCGGGACGCGCACTGGCAGGAGGACCTGCGGGAGTGGCTCGGCCGCGGCGCCGACGGCAAGCCGGCGACCTTCGACGTGCCGGTGGACGACGTGCGCTACTGGGCGGCCGGGGACCTGGCCGCCGGGCCTTCGTCGGGGTCGTACGCGTCCAAGGGGATGCTGATCGTGCCCGCGTCCACGGCGTGTGTGGCCGGGGTGGCGCTGGGGCTCTCGAAGGATCTGCTGCAGCGGTCGGCGAGCGTGACGCTCAAGGAAGGCAGGCGACTTGTCGTCTGTGTGCGCGAGACGCCGCTGAACGGACAGACGCTGAAGCACTTGGTGACGCTGGACGAGGCGGGCGCGGTCGTACTGCCCGCCTCTCCCGCGTTCTACGCGGGGGCGACGCACATCCAGGATCTGGTGGACTTCGTCGCCGGGCGGACGCTCGACGCGGCAGGGGTGCCGCACCAGCTGTACCGCCGCTGGAAGGGAGAGCTCGGTGGAGGCTCGGCCCCTTCGGGGGACTAGCGCTTCCCGGTCTTCCCGGTCTTCCCGGTGGCGACGCGACGTGCCCAGAAGAATCCTCGCCGAGCGGCGGAGATTCCGAAAGATTCACAGGGTGCAACCCTATTGCGCCTTAGTTTCTACACATAGACTCGCGGTATCGCTGAATAATGAAAGGCATCGCACCTATGGACGCCGTGGACAGGCAGCTCATCCAGGCTTTGCGTGAGAACGGCAGGGCCTCGTACGCCGAACTCGGCCGGCTCGTCGGCCTCTCCGGCCCGAGCGTCACGGACCGGATCAACCGCCTCGAGGCCGCGGGCGTCATCACCGGCTATCGCGCGACCGTCGACTCCGCCTCGCTCGGCCTGGGCGTCATCGCCCTCATCGGCATCTCCCTCTCGGACGCCGCCGACCACGAGGACGTGGCACGGCGCCTGAAGGACCTGCACGAGATCGAGGACTGCTGGTTCATCGCGGGCGACGACTCGTACATGCTCAAGGTCCGGGCCAGTGACGTGGACGGCCTGGAGAAGACGATCCGCAGGCTGAGCGGCACGAAGGGCGTCTCCAGGACGCGTACGACGATCGTGCTCTCCACAAAGTGGGAGAACCGCGTCGGGGAGCTGCCGGAGGAGGAGTGACCTGCGGGGCGTACCGTTGGCGAGAGTTTGTGGTGGGTCGTAGGGAGAGGTAAGGGCGAGGGCATGGACGCAGGTCTCAAGCGCGAACTGGAGCAGAAGGTCCGGGACGGCGAGCGGCTGTCCCGCGAGGACGGCATCGCGCTCTACGAGTCGGACGACCTGGCCTGGCTCGGCGGCCTCGCCCACGAGGTGCGCACGCGCAAGAACGGCGACGTCGTGCACTTCAACGTCAACCGCCACCTCAACATGACCAACGTGTGCACCGCCTCGTGCGCCTACTGCTCGTTCCAGCGCAAGCCGGGCGAGAAGGACGCGTACACGATGCGCATCGAGGAGGCCGTCCGCCTCGCCAAGGCGATGGAGGGCGAGAACCTCACCGAGCTGCACATCGTCAACGGCCTGCACCCCAACCTGCCGTGGCGCTACTACCCGCGTTCGCTGAGCGAGCTCAAGAAGGCGCTCCCGGACGTGTCCCTGAAGGCGTTCACCGCCACGGAGATCCACCACTTCGAGACGATCTCGGGGATGTCGGCGTCCGACATCCTCGACGAGCTGATCGAGGCGGGCCTGGAGTCGCTGACCGGCGGCGGCGCGGAGATCTTCGACTGGGAGGTCCGCCAGCACATCGTGGACCACCGCACCCACTGGGAGGACTGGTCGCGCATCCACCGCCTCGCGCACGAGAAGGGTCTCAAGACTCCGTGCACGATGCTGTACGGCCACATCGAGGAGTCCCGGCACCGGGTCGACCACGTGCTGCGGCTGCGTGAACTCCAGGACGAGACCGGCGGGTTCCAGGTCTTCATCCCGCTGCGCTACCAGCACGACTTCGTCGACATGAAGGACGGCAAGGTCAGGAACCGCCTCCAGGCGCGCACGACCATGGCGTCGGGCGCCGAGGCCCTGAAGACCTTCGCGGTCTCGCGCCTCCTCTTCGACAACGTCCCGCACGTCAAGGTCTTCTGGGTCATGCACGGCCTGCAGACCACGCAGCTCGCGCTCCAGCACGGCGCGGACGACATGGACGGCTCGGTCGTCGAGTACAAGATCACGCATGACGCGGACAACTTCGGCACGCCGAACAAGCTGACGCGTGACGACCTGCTCGACCTCATCCGCGAGGCGGGCTTCCGCCCGGTCGAGCGGAACACGCGCTACGAGTCGATCCGTGAGTACGACGGCCCCGACCTGTCGCTGCGTGAGACCCCGCAGGCCATGCGGGTCTGACGGCCTTTCTCGAGTCAACGCGGCGAGCCCCGGTCCACAGCGGCCGGGGCTCGCCGCGTTGTCCGCGATGCGGAACGCGGTTGAGGCACAGGGCCAGTAATAGTTAACCTCGCCCTATGGCGCTTACCTTCCGGCTCGACCCGGAGATCGATCCCGCCCTCCGTGACGGCGTCCTCGTCCTCTGGGCCGACGTGTCCAACGCCGGCGGAGCCGTCGGATTCGTACCGCCCGTGACGGTCGACGACATCCGGCCCGAGTGGCTCAAGCGCCTGGCCCAGCTCAGCCAGGGAGACACCCGGCTCCTCGTCGGGTACGACGAGGACGGCGCCGTCGCCGCGACCGCCTTCCTCACCTACAACACGCACCGGCTGATGAAGCACTGGATCTGGCTGTACGTGGTGATGGTGCACCCCAGGCACCAGGGCAAGGGATACGGCCGCGACCTCATGGCGGCCGCGGCCGACGCCGCCCGCGGGCTCGACGGCATCGAGGCGATCCGGCTGACCTGCCGGGGCGGCACGGGAGTCGACCGGTTCTACGAGTCCTGCGGATACAAGGAGGTCGGGCGGGTGCCCGGCGCGATCCGCGTCGCCCCCGGTGACGACCGCGACGACATCACGATGCTCCTGCCGCTCGGCTGAGTGCGACGGCTGAGCGCGAGGCTGAGTACGGGGCTGCGTACGGGGAGGGCTCACCCCCTTGCCGGGCGCGGCCCCTCCCATGCTTCACTGGAGTGGCTCGTCCTACTCGGGCTATTTCGGAACGGAAGAGTGGATTGACATGCTCCGCTACACGCTGATGCGCCTCGGGGTCTTCGTGGGCTGCTTTTTCGCGGTCTGGGGACTTGTCTACGTCGGCGCCCTGCCGAAGGGGCTCGGGGACTCCAACCTCCTCTGGGTCCTGCTGCTCGCCCTCGTCGTCTCCGCGCCCATCAGCTTCGTCGTGCTGCGCAAGGAGCGGGACCGCGCGTCGATCCAGGTCGTCGAGCGCGTGGAGCGCACCAAGGCCAACCTGGAGGCGAACCGCACGATGGAGGACCTCGCCGACGACTCCGCCCGCGCGAAGTCCTGAACGGCACCGCCTGACGGCCCTGCGCGACGTCGTAAGTTTCGTCACAAAGACCTCAGCCCCGGTACTGGAGCCACTGCTCCGGGCCGGGGTTTCTTGCGTCCCGGGGGCGGCTCGGCCTGTGATTGGCCTCGTCTACCTCAAACAAGACCTTTGATGTTCTCAAAGTTCAAGTGTTAACGTGTTCGACATGAAGACAGCAGCCGCGCACCGCATCGCCATGAGCGTCCCGCTCGTGGCGCGCCTGCATGTCGATCTCTGCCGCTGCATGTCCGCGGCCTGTCGTCGCCGTCCCTGAGCTCCCGCTGAGCCTCTTCGAACAGCGTGACGACAAGCATCAAGTGACATCTGCACTGCAGCGGCGCCCTCAAGGCCGTTCCGTCTGACCCCTTCGCGGTCGCCGCTCCCTCACGTCCCCCCCGCCATCACCCGGAGTGTGTCCGTGTCCGCGAAGTCCCCCGTATCCCCGGCCACCGAGGCCGAGCAGCCGAAGACCGGCTCCCGGATACCCAGATTCCTCAAGCTGCCGTTCTGGGCCCAGATCCTCGGCGGCCTGGTCCTCGGTGTCCTGCTCGGCTGGCTGGCCCGCAGCCAGGACGTGTCCTGGCTCGTCACCACCCTGGACAAGGTCGGAAGCACCTTCATCGGGCTCCTGAAGCTGGCGGTCGCCCCGCTCGTCTTCTTCGCGATCCTGGTGTCGATCACCAACCTGCGCAAGGTCAACAACGCGGCGCGGCTCGCCTCGCAGACGCTGATCTGGTTCATGATCACGTCGCTGATCGCGGTCGTCATCGGCCTCGCGATCGGGCTCCTCACCAACCCGGGCGCCGGCACCGGCCTGACCCCGAAGGACGGCGCCAAGCCGGAGACCTCGGGCTCCTGGATCGACTTCCTCACCGGGATCATCCCGACCGACGTCATCACGCCGTTCACCGAGCTCAACGTCCTGCAGATCGTCTTCATGGCCGCCGTCGCCGGTATCGCCGTACTGAAGATCGGTGACAAGGCGCAGCCGATCCTGGACCTCAGCGAGTCCGTGCTCGCGCTGCTCCAGAAGGCCCTGTGGTGGGTCATCAAGCTGTCGCCGATCGGCACCATCGGCCTCATCGGCTTCGCCATCGCCGACTACGGCTGGGACCTGATCAGCAAGTACGCGACGTTCACCGCCGACATCTACATCGGCTGCGCCCTGGTGATGTTCGGCGTCTACCCGCTGCTGCTCTCCACGGTCGCCAAGGTCAACCCCGTGCAGTTCTTCAAGGGCGCCTGGCCCGCGATCCAGCTGGCCTTCGTCTCGCGCTCCTCGGTCGGCACGATGCCGGTCACCCAGAAGGTCACCGAGCGCCTCGGCGTGCCGAAGGAGTACACGTCCTTCGCGGTGCCGTTCGGCGCCACCACCAAGATGGACGGCTGCGCCGCGATCTACCCGGCGATCGCCGCGATCTTCGTCGCGCAGATCTTCGACGTGCAGATGGGCATCAAGGAGTACCTGCTCATCGCCTTCGTCTCGGTGGTCGGTTCCGCGGCCACGGCCGGCCTGACGGGCGCCACGGTCATGCTGACCCTGACCCTGTCGACGCTGGGCCTGCCGATGGAGGGCGTGGGCCTGCTGCTGGCCATCGACCCGATCCTGGACATGATGCGCACGGCCACGAACGTCGCCGGTCAAGCGGCCGTGCCGGTGATCGTCGCCGCCCGCGAGAAGATCCTCGACCGCGACGCCTACCAGAACGCGTCGGCTTCGCCGCTCGACGCGTTCGACGAGCCCGCCGACGAGCGGCAGCCGGTGCCTGTCGCCGCCTGACGTCCCCCCCCGTTCGTGGCGAACGTGCCCCCGCACTCAGCAGTGGCTGAGTGCGGGGGCACGTCTGTGGTGCGAGGCGCATCGGGGCCGGTCGGTCACTTCGGGTCGCGCTCGAAGACCGCCTTCGCCCAGAAGTAGCCGAGCAAGGTCAGTCCCAGGCACCAGGCGAGGGCGATCCAGCCGTTGTGGCCGATCTCGGTGCCGAGGAGCAGGCCGCGCAGGGTCTCGATGGTGGGGGTGAAGGGCTGGTACTCGGCGACCGGCTGGAACCAGCCGGGCATGGAGTCGACGGGGACGAAGGCGCTGGAGAACAGCGGCAGCAGGATCATCGGCATCGCGTTGTTGCTGGCGGCCTCGGCGTTCGGGCTGACCAGGCCCATGCCGACCGCGACCCAGGTGAGGGCCAGGGAGAAGAGGACGAGCAGGCCGAAGGCGGCCAGCCACTCCAGGACGGTGGCGTCGGTGGAGCGGAACCCGATGGCGACACCGACGGCGCCGACGAAGACCACGCTCAGGACGGACTGAAGGACGCTGCCGACGACGTGCCCGACGAGCACGGACCCGCGGTGGATGGCCATGGTGCGGAAGCGGGCGATGATGCCCTCGGACATGTCCATGGAGACGGACACGGCGGTCCCGACCACGGCGCCGCCGATGGTCATCAGCAGGATGCCGGGGACGATGTAGGCGATGTACTCGGAGCGGTCCGCGCCGCCCCCGCCGATGCCCGCGCTCATCACGTCACCGAAGAGGTAGACGAAGAGCAGCAGCAGCATGATCGGCGTGAGCAGGAGCTGCAGGGTCATGGACGGGTAGCGCCGGGCGTGCAGGAGGTTGCGGCGCAGCATCGTGGACGAGTCGCGCAGGGCGAGGGCGAGGGAGCTCATCGGACGTTCTCCTTGGTCTGGGCGTGCTGCGCGGGGACATCGGCGGGGCCGGTCAGGGCGAAGAAGACGTCGTCGAGGTCGGGGGTGTGGACGGTGAGCTCGTCGGCCTCGACACCGGCCGCGTCCAGCCAGTCGAGGAGGGAGCGCAGTTCGCGCTGGCTGCCGTCGCTGGGGATGGACAGCGAGAGGGCCTCGTCGTCGCGGGTTACGTCGTGCAGGGCGAGGGCGGCGGAACGGTAGGCGTCGGGGTCGGTGAATCGCAGGCGTACGTGGCCGCCGGGGATGAGGCGTTTGAGTTCTTCGGCGGTGCCTTCGGCGGCGATCTTGCCGTTGTTCAGGACGGCGATGCGGTCGGCGAGTTCGTCGGCTTCTTCCAGGTACTGGGTGGTGAGGAAGACGGTGACGCCGCCGGTGACGAGTTCGCGGATGATCTGCCACATGTTGTGGCGGGAGCGCGGGTCGAGGCCGGTGGTGGGCTCGTCGAGGAAGATGATGCGCGGGTTGCCGACCAGGGTCATGGCGATGTCGAGGCGGCGTTTCATGCCGCCGGAGTAGGTGGAGGCGGGTTTCTTGGCGGCGTCGGTGAGGTCGAAGCGGGCGAGGAGTTCGGCGGTGACCTTGCGTCCCTCGCTCTTGGAGAGGTGGTGCAGGTCGGCCATGAGGAGCATGTTCTCCTCGCCGGTGATCAGCCCGTCCACCGCCGAGAACTGGCCCGTGACACCGATCGCGGCACGCACCCCGTCCGGTGACGTGGCGATGTCGTGGCCCGCGACCTGGGCCTCTCCGCCGTCGGCCGAGATGAGGGTGGAGAGGATCTTCACGGCGGTGGTCTTGCCCGCGCCGTTCGGGCCGAGCAGTGCGAACACCGATCCGGCGGGGATGCGGAGGTCGATGCCGTCGAGGACGGTCTTGTCGCCGTAGGACTTGCGCAGACCGATGGCGGAGACGGCGGCCGAGGACGGCTGACCGTTGTTCTGGCTGGATGTGGACATGACAGATGAAGGCATGGGGCCCTCCTGATCGAAGGCTGAGGTGGTGGGGGTGGTGGCGTGGTGGGGGTGGTGAAGTGGCCGGGGGTGGGCGTGGCCGCTGGTGGCCTGGCTGGGGGCCGGTATTCGTCGGCGTGGGCGCTGGTGGCCTGGCTGGGGGCCGGTTCTCGTCGGCGGAGGCGCTGCGCTCAGGCGTGGGCGCGGGCGCGGACGATGTCGATGTTGCCGTGCCGGGTGCGGGCGCGGATCTTGACGGTGTCCTCGGACTCGTCCGGGCCATCGGACGAGGTGAGCCTGTTGCGTACCTGCCCCTTGTCGGAGCCGGCATCGAGCCAGGCGGCCGTGCCCTCGCGGATGCCGATCTCGATGGCGCCGTAGTTGGTCTCCAACTGGACCGTGCCGCGGGAGGCTTCGGCGATCCGCAGGGCGCCGTAGGCGTTGGTCGCGGTGACCGAGCCCTCGGCGCGCGCGATGTCGATGGCGCCGTGGGCGCCGCTCACCCGCAGGTCACCGGTCGCGCCGCCGACGGTCGTGTTGCCGTGCGAGTTCTTCAGCGTGGCGGGGCCCTCGACGAGGCCGACGCGGATGTTGCCGGAGCTGGTGGTGATCTCGGCCGCGCCCTCGACCCGTTCGACGGTGATCGAGCCGTGGGAGACGGTCAGTTGGAGCGGTCCGGTCGTGTCCAGGCGGACATCGCCGACCGAGGCCTTCACGCGGACCTCGCCGAGCCGGCCCTCGCCCAGCACGTTGGGGCAGGAGCCGCCCACCTCGACGTGTGAGCCCGTGGGCAGTTCGACCGCCACGTCGACGGCGCCGGTGGGGCCGATCATGAGGCGCTCCTTCGTCCTGATGTTCAGGACGCCGCTCGCATACGTGACCTCGGTCTGCTCGGCGGCCCGTACGTCCTTGTCCCTCTTCGGGTCCTGGGCCGTGACCTGGACGAGGGTGTCAGGCCGGTCGCTCGCGGTGAACCGGATGGAGCCGGCCCCCACGTGCGCCATGACCGAGATCGATTCGGGAGTGTCGAAAGAAGGCATGGCTGTCCCGTCCTCTTGGGTCTCTGGGGCGTCCCCGCTGGTGGGACGTGGTGTGAGTGAAGTGGTGGGAGGTGCTGGGAGTACTGGGAGGTGCTGGAGGTGCAGAGGCGGAGTGGGGGCGTGGCTAGCGCACCCAGCCGGTGATGGTCTGTCCGATCGTGTGCGTTTTCTGCGTCGTACGCGGGCGGGCGTCGCCCTCGACCGCGGCCGAGACGGCGCGGATCAGCCAGGCGTTGACCGAGAGGCCCTCACGTCCCGCTGCCTCCTCGGCGCGGGCCTTGAGGTGGGCCGGCAGGCGCAGGTTGACGCGGGCGGTGCCGCCTTCGTCGCCTTCCGCGGGCGCCTGTGCCTTGAGCGGTTCGTAGGGGGCGGCCGACTCCACGGGGGCGTCGCTGTCGGTGGGCGGCAGCGTCACCACGAAGTCGGGGTCGAGACCACGCAGCCGTACGTCGACGGAGCCGGGGGCGAGCTCGCGGGTGATCTCGTCCATCGCGGCCGAGAGCACGTTCAGCATGGTCAGCCGGGTCGCCGACTCCAGGGGAGCGGTGAGACGGTCGGCCAGCTCGCGGGCTTCGTCCCCGCCGGCTTCGGCGGCCACCGCGAGTTCACGGCGGAGGGTGTCGACATACGGGGTGAGGTCCATGACGTCATCTTGGCACCATCATGGCGCCATGCGCAACCGTAATGGCGCCGAAAGTGGGACTGGTGTGCGGCGCACTTGACGCGTACGGCTCTGACCTGCGGGAACGCGGATGGGTGGAGTGGGTCATTCTGGCGCCAGGGAGGAGGTGAGGGCTCGGGGAGGTGGTGCGGCGGGGCTTGGTGGCGCCGTCTGGCACCACCTGGTGCCACCTGGCGTCATGTGGCGTCACGTGGTGCCGCCGGGTGCCAATGGGGTGCGGGGCCGCTCGGGGGCTGACCGTAGGCTGGCTTTTCTGTGCACAGGTTGTGTGGAAACAGGTTGTGTGGAAGGTGGGCGCCGGGGTGGGCGACATGAAGGCCGGTGGGGGCGCGGGCGTGAGGCGGCAGAAGCGGATGCCGAGGGCGGTGCGCGAGCAGCAGATGCTGGACGCGGCCGTGCGGATCTTCGGGCAGCGGGGGTACCGGGCGGCTTCCATGGACGAGATCGCCGAGGTGGCGGGGGTCTCGAAGCCGCTGGTGTACCTGTATCTGAACTCCAAGGAGGAGCTGTTCACCGCGTGCATCCGGCGGGAGGCCGCGGCGCTGGTCGCCGCGGTGCGGGACGGGGTGAGCGGGGGCGGGCCCGCCGACCGGCAGTTGTGGGCCGGGCTGCGGGCCTTCTTCACGCATACCGCTGAGCGGCCCGAGGCGTGGGTGGTGCTGCACCACCAGGCGCGTACGCAGGGCGAGCCGTTCGCCGCCGAGGTCACCGTGATGCGCGAGGAGATCGTGGCGTTCGTGACGTCACTGATCGCGGAGGCGGCACGGGAGGCGCACCGCAAGCCGGAGCTGGCGGAACGTGAGGTCGCGGGCCTTGCGCAGGCGTTGGTGGGCGCGGCGGAGTCGCTCGCCGGCTGGGCGAACGGGGACGCGTCGGTCTCCGCGAAGGAGGCCGCGGCGACGCTGATGAACTTCGCGTGGGCGGGACTGGGGGAGTTGATGGAGGGGCGGCGCTGGGTTCCGTAGCGGTGGTGGCGGCGGTGGCTGTGGCTGTGGTTGTGGCTGTGGCTGTGGTCAGCGGAGGGTCGCGGTTCCGGTGAGGTGGGTCTTGGGGGAATCGTCGCCGGAGCCCCGGAGTTGGAAGTCAGCGCCGTCGGCCGCGTAGGTCACTGTGCCGGGGAGCAGTACGGGTGCCTTGAAGTCGACGTGTACGTGGGCGGATTCGGGGGTGCCGTACTCCGCCAGGCAGCGGGCCACGGTCCACATGCCGTGGGCGATGGCCCGGGGGAAGCCGAGCATGCGTGCGGTCAGGGGGTACAGGTGGATGGGGTTGCGGTCACCTGAGACGGCGCCGTAACGGCGGCCGAGGTCACGGGGGAGGGACCACTCGGCGAGGGCGGGGAGCGGGGTGCTTTCGAGGGGTGCCTTGGGGGCCTTGAGGGCCTTGAGGGCCTTGGTGGGGGCGCTGGTGTCGGTGCGGTGGCGGGCCAGGTAGGTGCTGCTGGACGTCCATACGGTGGTTCCGTCGACGCGGGCCTCGGTGACGATGGTGGCTTCGGTGCCGCGGTGGTGCGGGGTCAACTGGGTTGCGTGTACGGAGAGTTCGAGCGGATCGGCGGTGGTCAGGGCGCGCTGCTGGTCGATCTCGATGGACGTGTGGACGAGCCCGAGCAGCGGAAGCGGAAAGGCGCGGGCGGACATGAGCCGCATGGCCAGCGGAAAGCTGAGGACGTGGGGGTAGGTGAGGGGGAGGGTGTGCGGGGCGGTGCGGTACCCGCAGAGGCGGGAGTAGACGGCGAGACGCTCGCTTCTGGGACGTACGCCGCTGAGGGTGGGTCGTGAGGCGGGGAGGGGGGCGTCGGCGCGGGGCCGCTTGAGCGGGGAGAGGAGCGCGCCACGGAGGAGGAGGGGGGCGAGCATGGGGTCCTTTCGGGGACGTATGTGGGAGCGGGGCAGTCTCGTGAGCCGCGCGCTGCGGGGTCACGCTGGTACACCTCCCCGGCCCACCCCGCGACCGCTGCCGACTGCGGAGGCGCGAGCGCTGCTGCGTTTGCTCGCCACCGGGATGCTGCGGGGCAATCGGGTGGGTGGGTGGGAAAGGCTTGTTCGGCGCGGTGAGGATGCCGGGCAAACGGGCGGGTGGGTGGGAAAGGCTTGTTCGGTGGCGTAACGCTGCGCGCCGCCCGGCCGCCGGGAGAAACCTGGGCTACGCCCCGAGCAGGCTCTGGCCGCAGACCCGGATCACCTGGCCGTTGACGCCGCTCGAAGCAGGGCAGGCCAGCCACGCCGTGGTTTCCGCGACGTCCACCGGCAGACCCCCCTGCCCAAGGGAATTCATGCGGCGCCCCGCCTCGCGGATGAGGAGAGGAACCGCCGCCGTCATCTTCGTCTCGATGAACCCGGGCGCCACCGCGTTCACATTCACCCCGTACTCCGCGAGCGCCCCCGGCGCCAGAGCCCGTACCAGGCCGATGATCCCCGCCTTGCTCGCGGCGTAGTTGGTCTGGCCGACGTTCCCCGCGATCCCCGCGATCGAAGCCGTGGCGACGACGCTTCCGCCCCGGTTCAGCGTCCCGGACTTGAGCAGCGCGTCCGTCGTACGCAGCACGCTCGTCAGGTTCACGTCCAGGACGGGGTTCCAGCGGTCGGCCGGCATGTTGGCCAGCTTGCGGTCCCTCGTGATCCCCGCGTTGTGGACGAGGATGTCCAGACCGCCGGGAGCCAGCGCCGAGGCGATGCGCTCCCCGGCGTCGTCCACCGTGATGTCCAGCGGCAGCGCCGTACCGCCGAGCCGGTCCGCGACCCGTACCAAGTCCGCCTGCGCGGACGGCACATCGAGTACGACGACCCGCGCACCGTCCCGCGCGAGCACCTCCGCCACCGCCTCGCCGATCCCCCGCGCCGCCCCGGTGACGAGCGCCGTGCGGCCGGCGAGGGGCCGACCCCAGTCGAGATCAAGGCGCTCCCCCTCAAGGCGCTCCCCCTCAAGGCGCTCCCCCTCAAGACGCTCCCCCTCAAGACGCTCCCCCTCAACGCGCTCCCCATCGAGGCCCCCCTCCGCCTCCCCCGTCTCGATCACCTGACCGCTCACATACGCCGACCTCGGCGAGAGCAGGAACCGCAACGTCGACTCCGCCCCGGCCGCCGAACGCATGCGGACCAGCGTCGCCGTGCGCCCCTTGCCCAGCTCCTTGCCGAGGGAACGCACGAAGCCCTCCAACGCCTGTTGCGCCGCCGCCTGATGGTGGTCCACCCCTTGGCCCACCCCCTGGCCCGGCGCCGAGACGGGAGCCGAGACGGGCGCCCCCAGCACCACCACACGGCCGTTCTCCGCCACCGACCGCACCACGGGATGCAGCGCCGCGTGCACGAGAGCGAGGCCGGGAGTGTCGCGAATGCTCGTTGCGTCCACCACGATCGCCGTGGGGCGGGACGAATCGGATGTGACGCGCAGGTTCGTCCGCTCCAGGACCGGCGGCAGGTCCGCCGCGTGGGCGGACTCGCCCGCCGTCAGAAGCAGCAAGTCGCCCTCAAGATACGGCCGTTCCGGCGTCCAGCGGCGCAACGCCGACGGCTGGGGCAGACCGAGCCTCCGGGTGAGGAAGCGGCCGGGTGCGGTGCCCGTGAAGTTCAGATAGCGGTCGGCCATTGTCCAACTCCCAGCTCGGTCGTAAATTTACTTCAGAGTAAGGTTACTCAAGGGTCAGGAGCTGGTCGAGACATGAAACTGCCCACCACCCGCCGCGTGGCGGTCATCGGCGGCAGCCGCATCCCCTTCGCGCGCTCCGACGGCCCGTACGCGACCGCGTCCAACCAGGAAATGCTGACCGCCGCCGTCGACGGGCTCGTCGAGCGCCACGGCTTGGAGGGGGACGGCGCCGTGGGGGAGTTCGTCGCCGGCGCCGTGCTCAAGCACAGCCGGGACTTCAACCTCGCCCGCGAGACCGTCATCGGGTCGCGCCTCGCGCCGACCACACCCGCGTACGACATCCAGCAGGCCTGTGGCACCGGCCTGCAAGCCGTCATAGCCGCCGCCAACAAGATCATGCTGGGGCAGACGGAGTCCGCCGTGGCGGGCGGCGCGGACACCGCGAGCGACGCCCCGCTCGGCGTCAACGACTCCCTGCGCAAGATCCTCCTGTCCGCGCGCCGCGCCAAGACGACCGGGGAGCGGGTCAAGGCGCTGGCCCGCGTGCGGCCCTCGCATCTCGTGCCCGACATCCCGCGCAACGCGGAGCCCCGCACCGGGCTCTCGATGGGTGAGCACGCCGCCGTGACCGCTCAGGCGTGGGGCATCACGCGCGAGGCGCAGGACGAACTGGCCGCCACCAGCCATCAGCGGCTCGCCGCCGCGTACGACAGGGGGCTTCTGGACGGGCTCGTCGTGCCGTTCAGGGGGCTTGAGCGGGACCAGAATCTGCGGCCCGGGTCGAGCGTCGAGAAGCTGGCGAAGCTGAAGCCGGTGTTCGGGGTGGCGGGGGCCAACCCGACCATGACGGCCGGGAATTCGACGCCCTTGACCGATGGTGCCGCCGTCGCGCTGCTCGCGAGCGAGGCGTGGGCCGGGGCGCGCGGTCTTGAACCGCAGGCCTACCTCACCGCGTACGAGACCGCCGCGGTCGACTTCGTCGGGGGTGATGTCGCCGGGGGCGAGGACGGGCTCCTGATGGCGCCCGCGTACGCGGTGCCGCGGATGCTGGAGCGGGCGGGGCTCGGGCTCGCTGACTTCGACTTCGTCGAGATCCACGAGGCGTTCGCCTCACAGGTGCTCGCCACGCTGGCCGCGTGGGAGAAGCGGGGCCTCGGCGTCGTGGACCGGGACCGGCTCAACGTCGCAGGCTCCTCGCTCGCCACGGGCCACCCCTTCGCCGCCACGGGCGCGCGGATCGTCGCCACCCTGGCGAAGCTGCTCGCCGAGCGGGGCGCTCCCGGGCGCGGACTGATCTCGATCTGCGCGGCGGGCGGCCAGGGGGTGACGGCGATTCTGGAACGGGAGTGACGAGGCCCCCCCGCGCCACCGCCCCACCGCGCCACCGCCCCACCGCGCCACCGCCCCACCGCTCCACCCTCGCCACCGCCTCACCGCCTCACCGCCTCACCGCCTCACCACCCCGCCTTCGCCACCGCCTCACCGCTCCACCGCCCCACCGACAAGGAGTCGCCCATGCCCCCCATAGCCCCCCAGCCCGCCCTCGTCGAACCCCACTTGCGGCACCTCGACGGTGCCGTTCGTGAGGTTTCCGTGCCGGCGTTCGCCGCTGTCGCCGTCAGTGGGTCCCTTGCCGACATTCCCTTCGACAACGCCCGGGAGGCGCCCGCCGAAGCCGTGCTTTCCCGCAAAGGGGACGACGGGCGGTGGCGGGACGTGTCCGCCGAGGAGTTCGCCGGGGAAGTACTCGCCGTCGCCAAGGGGCTGATCGCGGAAGGGCTCGCCCCGGGGGACCGACTCGCCATCATGGCGCGTACGACGTACGAGTGGACGCTGCTCGACTTCGCCGGCTGGGCGGCAGGGCTCGTCACCGTCCCCGTCTATCCGACCTCCTCCGCCTACCAGACCCGGTGGATACTCCAGGACTCCGGCGCCGTCGCGCTCGCCGTGGAGACCTCGGCGCTCGCCGCCTCGCTGGGACCCGAGCGGGACCGGATGCCCGACCTGGAGCACCTGTGGTCCTTCGAGAAGGGGGACATACGGCGGCTCGCCGAGCTGGGCCGGCAGGCGGAGATCTCCGACGAGGAAGTGGACCGCAGGCGCGGCGAGTCGAGGCCCGACTCCGTCGCCACGCTCATCTACACCTCCGGCACCACCGGACGCCCCAAGGGCTGCGTCCTGACCCACGGCAACTTCTTCGCCGAGGTCGACAACGCCATCGAACTGCTCCACCCCGTCTTCAAGTCCGTCAGCAAGGAGCCCGCGTCCACGCTGCTCTTCCTGCCGCTCTCCCACGTCTTCGGACGCATGGTCGCCATCGGCTGCATGCGCGCCCGGGTACGGCTCGGGCACGCGCCCAGCATCCAGACAGAGGACCTGCTCACGGACCTCAGCGGCTTCCGCCCCACCTTCCTGCTCGCCATTCCCTACGTCCTGGAGAAGGTCTTCAACACCGGGCGCGCCACCGCCGAGAAGATGGGCCGCGCCTCCTCCTTCGACCGCGCGGCCCGTATCGCCGTCCGCTACGGCGAGGCGATCGAGGCGGAGCAGCACGGCACGGGACCCGGGCCGTCGTTCAAGCTGCGGCTGGCCCGCGCGCTCTACGACCCGCTGGTCTACCGGCGTATCCGCGCGGCACTCGGCGGCAAGGTGCGCTACGCGATCTGCGGCGGCTCACCGCTGGGGCGCCGCCTCGCCGCGTTCTACGCGGGCGCGGGCATCGAGATCTTCGAGGGCTACGGGCTGACGGAGACCACCGCCGCGGCCACCGTGACGCCCCCGCTGAAGCCGAAGCTCGGCACGGTGGGCTGGCCGCTGCCGGGCACCCGTGTGCGGATCGCGGACGACGGTGAGGTGCTGCTCGCCGGGAGGCAGGTCTTCGGCGGGTACTGGGACGGGCAGGCGGGGCGTGCGGTGCCCGCGCGGAGCGAGTGGTTCGCCACGGGCGACATCGGCGCCCTGGACGCCGACGGATACCTCTCCATCACCGGGCGCAAGAAGGACATCCTCATCACCACCGGCGGCAAGAACGTCACGCCCGCCCCGCTGGAGGACTGGCTGCGCGCCCACCCGCTGATCGGCCAGTGCATGGTGGTCGGCGACGCCCGCCCCTACATCACCGCCCTGATCACGCTGGAGGCGGACGGCATAGCGCACTGGTGCCGCATGAAGAAGAAGGCGCACACGGGCCCCGGCCTCGTGGACGACCCCGACCTGCGCGAGACCCTGCAGCGCGCGGTCGACGAGGCCAACAAGCTCGTGTCGCGCGCCGAGTCCATCCGGCGGTTCGCCGTGCTGCCCGTGGACTTCACCGAGGAGAGCGGCCATCTGACCCCGTCCCTGAAGCTGAAGCGGGACGCCATCGAGCGGGACTTCGCCGAGGAGATCGAGAAGCTTTACGCACGCGGACAGTGACTCGGTCACGCACGGTAGCGAAGGTCACTCCCTGTCACCTGGACGGGCGAGGCCGCTGCCCCGCGCTTAGGGTGATCGAGGGGCAGACCCAGGGAGGTTGCCGTGCGTGGAGCTGTTGCACTCGCCGGCGTGACAGCGCTGGCCGTCATGGGGACAGGGGCCTGGCTACCGGGCGCCGGAGCGGGCGCCGGCGCGGATGCCGGGCGTCCGTCGCCGTCCGAGCCCTCGCCCGAGCGGTCGTCCGAGCACTCGCCCAACCTCTCCCGCTTCTACACCCAGAAGATCAAGTGGGGCCCCTGCGAGGACGGCGGGGCAGGCCTGATGGCCGACCCCGAAGCCACCCCCGTGGCCAAGGACAAGAACGTCCGGTGCGGCAAGATCACCGTTCCCCTCGACTACGCGAAACCGGAACGCGGCACGGTCAAGGTCGCCATGATCCGGGTCAAGTCCAGCGGGGAGCCCCGCGGCTCCCTCCTCCTGAACTTCGGGGGTCCCGGCGGCGCCGGGGTCTCCGGGCTCCTCAACTCGCAGAAGGAGTTCGAGTATCTCGGCAAGGGATACGACGTGGTCTCCTTCGACCCCCGAGGTGTGGGCGAGAGTTCGCCCGTCAGCTGCGGGGACGCCGAAGCGCGGGAGCCGGAGATGCAGAAGGACGCCGACGACCCCGGCGCCGTGCTCGACGAGATGCGCAAGATGGCCGAGGAGTGCAAGAAGAACTCCGGGCCCGTCCTCCCGTACGTCGGGACCGTCAACGTCTCGCGCGACATGGACGTCATGCGGCAGGTGCTCGGCGACAAGAAGCTCAACTACCTGGGCTTCTCGTACGGGACGCGGCTCGGCGCCGTCTACACCGCGCAGTTTCCGAAGAACGTCGGGCGGATGGTCCTCGACGGCGTGGACACGCTGACCGAGGATGTCGCCGAGCAGGCCCTGGTGAGTGCGGAGGGCCGCCAGACGGCCCTCGACAACTTCGTCAAGTGGTGCACGGACAACCCGGGTTGTGTCCTCGGCACCGACTCGCGCGCGGCACGCGGCAACATGGTCGAGCTGATCGAGGGGCTCGACACGTATCCGCTCCAGTCGTCGGACGGCGCGGAGTTCACCGGCCAGGACGTCGTGGACGTACTCGGACAGGCGCTCTACAGCAGGCAGTCGTGGCCCGCGCTCTCGCAGGCGCTCGGCGCGCTCCTCGCGGACGGCGACCCCAGGGCGCTGCTGCGGATGAGCGGGTCCCTGGAGCAGCAGGTCAAGGCCCCGCACGACATCCCCGCCGACAACATGGCCGCCGCGCTCATGGCCGTGAACTGCGCGGACGACCCGGACCGCCCGGACGCGGACAGCCTCGAAAAGGAAGTGGGCAAGCTCCAGGCGGAGTTCGAGTCGACCTCCGCGATCTTCGGCCAGTCGATGATGATGCCGGTGCTGTTCTGCTACGGCCGCCCCGCGGGCACGGACTACATCCGAGATGACGTACGCGACGTCAAGAGCCCCGACTTCCTCCTCGTCGGCACCCGGGGCGACCCGGCCACGCCGTACCGCTGGACCGAGGAGACCGCGAAGCGCCTCGGCTCCTCGGCGATAGTCCTCGACAACAAGGGTGACGGACACACGGGGTACGCCGGTTCGAAGTGCGTGCGCGAGAAGGTGGACGGGTTCCTGCTGTACGGCGAGATGCCGAGGACCGGCAGCTCGTGCGGGGTGGAGGAGGAGGGCTGACGGGCGCGGCGGCCACGGCTACCGTTCCCGCATGCGCCGACAAGCCGAACAAGATGCCCCGACCCCTGGCCCCATAACCCCGGACGACCTCGACCAGGCGGTCCAGCTCGCCCTCGCCACCCTCCGCGAGGCACCCCCCACCGCCTGGGACGGCAAGGCGGGAACCCTGGAGTGGGACTGCTGGGAGACGGTGGAGCACCTCGCCGACGATCTCTTCGCCTACGCGGCCCAGCTCGGACCGAAGCAGCCGCCCCTGGAGGGTGAGGTCCCCTTCGTCTGGGAGCCGCGCAGGCCCGGCGGCCCTTCCAACGCCATCCACGCGGACCGGGCCGCGGGCCCGGCCGGGCTGCTCCAGGTCCTGGAGGCGAGCGGTGCCCTGCTGGTCGCCATGGTGCGCACGGCAGCGCCGACGACCCGCTCGTACCACGGCTTCGGGATCTCGGACCCGGAGGGCTTCGCGGCGATGGGGATCGTGGAGACCCTGGTCCACACCCACGACCTGGCCGCGGGCCTGGGCCTGAAGTGGACCCCGCCCGCCGACCTGTGCGCCCGCGTACTCCACCGCCTGTTCCCCGACGCCCCGACGGACGAGGAGCCGTGGCCGACGCTGCTGTGGGCGACGGGACGCGGGGAACTACCGGGGCGGGAACGGCGTACGTCGTGGCGGTGGTACGGGGAGCCCCTGGGGTAGAGGCCGTGCGGGCCGGAGCCGGAAGACTGCCGCACTCCCGGACCCGGCCCGCTCACCCCGCGCGGGTCAGGTCGTCGGCGTGGCCGACACCTCGGGGGAGAGGGCGGACTCCAGGCCGTCCGCGTTGACGGTGGCAACGGCGTAGTAGTACTTCGTGCCGCCCGTCAGGCCGCGGTCCAGGTACTCCGTGCCAGGCGTGGAGTGGGTGAACTCGGCGTTGTCCTTCGTGATGCCGGGGCTCGTCGACCGGTAGACGCGGTAGCCGGTCACGGGAGCCTCGTTGCCGCCGGACGGCACCCCGTACCAGTTGAGGCGGACGCTGCCCGCGCCCGCGGTGATCTCGTACACCTGAGTGGCGCTCGGCGGACGTGGCTCCGTGTACGTCGGCTTGACCGAGGCGGAGGCGGGCGACGAGACGGAGTACCCGGTCGTCGCGACGACGGCGTAGTAGTACTCCCGCTCGTCCTCGCCCCCGCCCACCGTGGCGGTGTACTCGGTGCTCGTCGTGGTGGCCACGCGGTTGGCCGGGTCGGTGATGTCGACCGGCGAGGTCTTGGAGCGGTAGACGGTGTAGGAGGAGACCGGCACGTACGGGCTCTGCGACCACGACAGCGTGAGCCGCTCGCCCACGAGCTGGGCGTTGCCCAGGGTGGGCGCCTTGGGAACGGTGGCGGCCCCGACGGTCTTGGTGCCGTTCACGGCGTTCGACGCCTCGGACTCGTTCCCGACGGCGTCGACACCCCGCACTTCGTACAGATACGTGCGGCCCGCCTCACCCTTCGTGTCACGGAAGGTGAGGGTGGTCGTCGAACCGACCTTCGTGCGCGGGGCGTTGGGGGACTCGGCGCGATACAGGACGTACTTCACCGAGTCCGAGTCGCCGGTGCGCCACGTCAGCGTCACGCCGCGCTCGTCCTCGCGGGCACGGGTGAGGTCCCGCGGCGCGAAGGGGGAGACGGTGTCCCGGGTGCCGCGCAGGGAATCGGTGTAGGGCGAGACGTGACCCGCGCCGTCCAGGGCGCGGACCTTGTAGGCGTACGCGACGTCGGGATCGGCGGCGCTGTCGACGTACGAGGTCGCGCTCAAGGTGTCGAGCAGCTCGTACGGCCCGACCTCGTCCGCTCCCACTCCCTCCGCCTCGGCGCGGTACACCTCGTAGGCGGTGGCCGCGGAGAGCGGGCTCCAGGAGAGGGAGACGGACTCCCGCCCCGACTCGACGTGGAAGCTCTCGGGAGCGTCGTACAAGGGGTTGTCGGGCTGGTCCGGATCGTCGCTCACGCGAGCGGCGGAGCCGGGGGCCGCGGCGGGCGCGGCGTGGGCGGTGCCTGTTAACCCGAGGGTGAGGACGACGACAGCGGCCGCGGAGGCGACGGCTGCGGGTCTGAGTGTGCGGCGTTGAGACACGGCTGGCGTTCCCTTTCCGGTGGAACCACGTACGGGCGTACGGGAGTTCGGGATTGCAGTCGTGGGGGGAGTCGGTGCTGCTGGGCAGTGCTGTGCCGTGGGGGCAAGGCACTGTAGCTGTAGGCGACCGGAAAACGGGAGGCGGCGCGAGGTGGACGCGGAGCCGACCGGACCGGACCGGGCACAGGATGTCGGGTCCGGGAGGGTGGGTTCTTCCTAGCGTGAGGTGTGAAAGGGAAGGAGTCCGGGGTGCTGGAGCGGTTGAACCAGGCCATGGAGCAGATCGAGGCCCACCTCGGCGAGCGGATCGACGTGGCCGACCTGGCGCGGACGGCGGTGACATCGGAGTACCACTTCCGGCGGCTGTTCTCGGCACTGGCGGGGATGCCGCTGTCGGAGTACATCCGGCGCCGGCGGCTGACCGTCGCGGGTGCCGAGGTGCTTGCCGGCGAGCGGACGCTCCTGGAGGTCGCCGTGCGCTACGGCTACTCGTCGGGCGAGGCGTTCGCGCGGGCGTTCCGCGGGATGCACGGGGTCGGCCCCGGCGAGGCCAGGCGGGACGGCGCGACGCTGCGGTCCCAGCCACGGATGTCCTTCCGCCTCATCGTCGAAGGGAGCAGCAGCATGCAGTACCGGGTCGTGGACAGGGACGAGTTCCGTGTCATCGGCAGGAAGGCGCGCGTCCCGCTCGTGCACGAGGGCGTGAACCCGGCCATCGCCGAGTTCGTCCGGGGGCTCGGGCGGGAGACGCTGCAACGCATCGAGAGCCTGTCGGAGAAGCGGGAGAGGTCGGAGAAGCCGGAGCAGGGGCCGGAAGGCGTCGTCTCGGTCAGCGACAAGCTGGACGAGAGCCGCGCCGAGGGGACCGAACTCGACTACTGGCACGGCGTGGTGAGCAGCGCGGACAGCGAGGTGCCCGATGACATGGACGCCCTCGCCGTCCCCGCCGGGAGCTGGGCCGTCTTCGAGAGCGCGGGGCCGTTCCCGCAGACGCTCCAGTACATGTGGCGGGACGTGTTCACGCAGTGGTTCCCGTCGAATCCGTATCAGAGCAGGCCGGGTCCGGAGATCCTGCGGACCCGCCTCTCGGACGACGGCACGCACGCGGAGGCGGAGCTGTGGATTCCGGTGGAGCGGACGGCGGCCGGGTGAGCTCAGCGGCGGGCGGTGGCTTCCCGAAGCCACCGCCCGCCGTCAGTCCTTGGGAGCCGGTCAGCAGTTACCCCGCGCCGGCTTTCCCGCGAACCGGTCCGCCAGCCAGTTGGCCGCCAGCGGCGACTGTGTGATCACCCCGGAGACGTGCTCGCCCAGCAGGACGGTGTGCCACTCCACGTTCGCGCCCTTGGCGCACCAGTCCTCGCGGACCTGCTTGCCGACGCCGTACGGGATCAACTCGTCGGTGATCACGTGGTACTGGTACACCGGCGCGTCCGGCGCCCGCGTGCCGACCTGTGACTCGCGCAGACGCTGCTGCCAGTCGGGTTGGTCGAGGGGATTCTTCACCGTCATGTCGTCGATCTTCTTGAAGGCGCCGAGCACCGCGCCGTCCGCCACACAGCTGTTCCGCAGCGCGCCGATCAGCTTCTTGCCCGCCGGGTTCAGGTACGACTCCAGGTTCAGTTCGGGGAAGGCCGCGTTCTGGCCGATCGCCGCCATGAAGATCAGGCCCGAGCCGTACGAGCCGTCGTTGAAGTCCGCCACCCGCATCAGATCACCCGGAATGCCACCGGCCGCCGTGCCCTTGACCTTCAGGTCGGGGGCGTACGACCCGTGCAGCTCGGCCGCCCAGCTCGCCGCCTGCCCGCCCTGCGAGTAGCCCATGACGCCGACCGGGGTGTCCGCGCCGAGCCCCGCCTCCGGGAGGCGGATCGCGGCGCGGGCGGCGTCGAGCATGGCGTGCCCCTCGGCCCTGCCGACCGTGTAGGTGTGGTCGCCGGGGGTGCCGAGACCCTCGTAGTCCGTGACGGCGACCGCCCAGCCGCGCAGCGTGAGCTGCTGGATGAGGTTGGCCTCGAGGGTCGTCCCGCGGGGGAAGCCCGCGCTCGGGGCGCAGTGGTCGCCCATGCCGATCGTCCCGACGGCGTACGTGATGAGGGGGCGGGGGCCCTTCCTGCCGTCCTGCGGCACGATGACCGTGCCGGAGACGGTGTTCGGCTCGCCCTTCGCCGTCGTCGAGCGGTAGTTGATCTTCCACGCCTTGGTGTGGGTCGGCTGGCCCGGCAGCGGGTGGAAGCTGCTCGGCGCGGAGCTGACGATGTCTCCGGGGGCGGCGGTGTCCTCGGCCTGGGCCGTCACCGGGGTGATGACCGAGAGGCCGAGCGCGGCCACCACGGCCAGGGCCTTTGCGCCGGCTCTTGTTCTGGAACGAACGTGCATGCGGCTCTCCCAACAGTCCTCAATGGCTGGGGTGTGCAGGCGACGACCGTAGTGACTGGTGGGTAAGTCCGGCGCTGGCGGGAGCGCTCAGCTTTGTTGACCCCGGTTCTCATAGCGGTAGGCCCCCGGCGTCGTCCCCGTCCACCGCCGGAACGCGCGGTGGAAGGCCGTGTCCTCGGAGAAGCCGAGCCGCGCGGCCAGCTCCGCGATGGGCTCCGTGCCCTCGGCGAGCCCGGCGATCGCCGCGTCCCGCCGCACGGCGTCCTTCAACTGCTGGTACGAGGTGGACTCCTGGGCCAGGCGGCGGCGCAGCGTCGCGGGGCTCACCGCGAGGCGGGCGGCGATCTCGCCCAGGGACGGCAGGCGGGGCGAGGTGCGCAGTGCTCGGGCCAGCGCACGCCGCACCTGCTCGGCGACCGTCGTCCCGTACTCGCGCCGCGAGAGGAGGTCGAACGGCGCGCGGCCCAGCATCCCCTCCAGCGCCGCCTCGTCCCGGATCAGCGGAGCGGCCAGCCAGCGCTCGTCGAACCCGGCCCCCGTGCGCGCCGCGCCGAAGCGGACCGGACAGCCGAAGAGGAGCCCGTACTCGTCCTTGTGCGGGGGCGGGGGATGTCCGAACTCGGCCCAGTGGAGCGGGATGCGGCGGCCGATGAGCCAGCTGCACAGGCGATGCCAGATGATCACGAGGCACTCGGCGAGGAAGTAGTCCCGTTCGAGGTCGTTGCGCACGGCGAAGACGGCGCTGCCCGTCCCGCGGTGTTCCAGCGTGAGGTCGGGGCCGCCGGGGAACAGCCCGTAGAAGGTGACGCCCCGCTCCATCGCGGCGCCGAGGTCACGGCAGCCGAGGGAGGCGTGGCACATCATCGCGAAGGTGCCGGGCCTGCTGACCGCCGAGCCGAGGCCGAGGAACTCGTCGCCGGTGGCGCGGTACAGCTCCCGGAAGAGGCGGGCGAACTGGACGTCGGTGATGCGGGCCCGGTCGTCGCCGAGGAGCAGCGGGGGGATCTGGGCGGTGCGGAGCAGCGGGACGGTGTCGATTCCGTGGCGCTCGGCGCCGTGCAGCATGGCGCGGACGTGGTGGACGGTGATGGTCCGGCTGGGCATGGGGGTTCCTTCCCCGTACCGGGCCTCCTCGAACTCGGCTTCGGGTCTGCGGGCTGAGCTTCGCGGCCAACCTCGCTGACGCTTCGCGTCATCCCCGACGGCCCGCCCTGTCCCTAGCGTCGTACGCATGCAGCCGACGGAGTCCCCGCGTCCCGAGACCCTGGCCGTCCTCACCGAGTGGGCGGCCGACCGCCATGGCAAGCTGCCGGCCCTGCGCTTCAAGTCCGGAGGCGGGGCGTGGGAGGAGGTCTCGTACGAGCAACTACGCGCCCGGGTAAGGGAGTTCGGTGCCCGCCTGCTGGCCGTCGGGGTGCGCCCGGACGATCGCGTGGCGATCCTCGCCGAGACCCGCCCCGAGTGGACGTACGCCCACTTCGCCGTCCTCGCGGCGGGCGCGGTCGTCGTCCCCGTCTACCCGACGGCGGGGGACGAGGAGGTCGAGTGGGTGGTCAAGGACTCAGGTGCCTCGGTGGTGATCTGCGAGGACGCCGCGCAGGCGGCGAAGATCGAGCGCCTGCGGCCGGGGCTGCCGGGCGTACGGCATGTGCTGCTGATGACGGAGGGAGGGCAGGGGGAGGAGGGGAGCGAGAGGACGGAGAGCAGCCGCGCCCCGGAAGCGGCGCACGCCGACCTGCTGGAACGCGCCAGGGACCGAGCCCCCACCGACCTCGCCACCATCATCTACACCTCCGGCACCACCGGCCTGCCCAAGGGCTGCCTCCTCACCCACGGCAACCTCGGCGCCGTACAGTCCGCCACCCTCCCCCTGATCGAGGCGGGCCCCGGCGACTCGACGTACCTCTACCTCCCCCTCGCCCATCTCCTCGCCCAGCTCATCGAGTTCACGACCCTCATCGCGGGCGGCGAGCTCTGCTTCTTCGGCGGGAAGATCGAGAACGTCGTCGCCGAGCTGGCGGAGGCGAAGCCCACGCATCTCCCGTCCGTACCCCGCCTGTTCGAGAAGGTGTACTCGGTGGTGCTGTCCCTCGCGGAGTCCCAGGCCGGGGGCCGCGAGCGGTTCGAGGAGGCGGTACGCATCGGGGTCCTCGCGGCGGACGGCGCCCTGCCGCCCGAACTTCGGGACGCGTACGAGGAGGCCGACAAGGCCCTCTACGGACTGGTCCGGCAGGCGCTCGGAGGGCGCGTGAGGTGGGCGCTGACCGGCGGCGCGCCCATCGCCCCGCATGTCGTCGACTTCCTGCGGTCCTGCGGGATCGCGGTCTACGAGGGGTACGGGATGACGGAGTCGGCCGGTGTCATCAGCCTGAACCATCCCGGCGCGGTCCGGTACGGAACGGTGGGCCGCCCCGTCGAGGGCTGCGAGGTCCGTATCGCCGACGACGGGGAGGTGCTCGCCCGGGGCGCGATGGTCTTCCCCGGCTATCACGGGAACCCGGCGGCCACGTGCGACGCCGTGGACGACGAGGGCTGGCTGCACACCGGCGACCTGGGTGCCCTGGACGCCGACGGCTACCTCAGCATCACCGGCCGCAAGAAGGACCTGATCATCACGTCGGGCGGCAAGAACCTCACCCCGTCCCTCAGTGAACTGGCCCTACAGCAGTCGCGTTTCGTGTCGCGCGCGGTGATGGTGGGCGACAAGCGTCCCTACCCGGTCGCCCTCATCACGCTGGACGCGGAGGAGATCGGCGGCTGGGCGGGCAGGGAAGGCGTGGAGCTGACCGGGCCTCCCTCCCAGGACCCCCGCGTCCGCGCCCTCGTCCAGGAGGTGGTGGACGCGGCGAACGCGACGGTCTCTCGCCCGGCCCGCATCCGCGATTTCGCCCTGCTGGACGAGGACTTCACGGTGGAGGCGGGCCTGCTCACACCGAGCCTGAAGGTACGCAGGCACGTGGTGACGGAGCGGTACGCGGAGGTGGTGGAGGAGCTCTACCGGAGGGACGGGGCGAGGCAGGAGGAGCCGGCCGGGACCCCGCCGGAGCCCGCGGCTACGACACCCCCGCCAGCCGCAACAGCGCCGTAGTCGCCGCCGCGCCGATCACGACCACGGCGAAGGGAGCCTTCCGCCAGGCGAGGACGCCGCCCGCCAGTACGCCGATGGGCCGCGCCCACCCGGCGAAGCCGTGCCCCTCGGTCAGCGCTCCGGTCGCGAGCAGCGCGACGAGCAGGACCACCGCGCCGACGGTCAGCAACTCCTGGACGCGGGCCGGCAGTTCGACCCGGCCGTGCAGCAAGGGGCCCGCGAGGCGGAAGGCGTACGTTCCGGCGGCGAGGACGAGGACGCAGGCGAGGTAGGCGTTCACGGGGCGCTCCCCTCGGAGAGGCGGGAAGGACGTGCGGGACGCCCCGGTCCGCGCCGCGCCGCGAGGAGTCCGAGGAGGGCGAGCAGTACCGGCACCCCGGCGGGCAGCCACGGAGCGGCGGCCACCGCGATCACCGCACCGGCAGCCGCCGCCCGCCGCGTCATGCTGTCGCCGCGCAGGGCGGGCAGCACCAGGGCGAGCAGCACGGCGGGGAACGCGGCGTCCAGACCGAAGCGGGCGGTGTCGCCGATCGCGGAGCCTGCGAGCGCGCCCCCGAGGACGCTGACGTTCCATACGGCGAACAGGCCGAGCCCGGATATCCAGAACGCGGCCTTGCGCCGCTTCTGGTCGGGCTGGGCGAGCACGAAGGCCGCCGTCTCGTCGGTGATGAGATGCGCGCCGAGGAGCCGCGCGGCCCACGAGCGGCCCAGGCTGTCGGCGACGGCCAGGCTGAAGGCCGCCGTGCGGGAGTTGAGCAGCAGGCCGGTCGCGGGGGGGGGCCCCCGGCCCCCCCCCCCCCCCCCCACCCCCACCCCGCGGTAAATGGGGGGGCGCGCGGTCCCGATGAGCGCCAACAGAACCCGCCCCCACACCCGCCGGCCGCCCCCCCCGGCGGTCGC
>NZ_JBSGUA010000017.1:49048-102727 GCF_053607685.1 Streptomyces sp. NPDC055099
TTTTTTTTTTATACGCCCCCGCCCCGGGGGGGGGGGCCCGGCCGGCCTCCGGGGCGGGGGGGGGGGGGGGCCCCGCGGGGGGGGGGGGGGGGGGCCCCCGGGCCCCCCCCCCGCCGCGAGAATGCCGACCGCGCTGAACTGGGCGGAGCCCGCGTACACGAGCAGCGACATCAGCACCGGCACCCAGACCGGCAGGCCGCCCGCGACGGCGATCGCGCCGAAGGAGACGCCGACGACGGCGTCGGCCAGCCAGACGAGGGCGATGTCGCGCAGGACGCCGCGGGGAAGGTGGGAGAGCCGTACGAAACCGTCGCTCGTTCGGTCGGGTGGGTCATCTGTTCGGTGTGGCGAACGCATACGTCGTAGGATGGCCACAGCGGAATATGTTCGTCAAGGCGAACGATAGGTCCGCCAAAGCGAACGACGCGCGGACCCAAAGACGAGGGAGCGGCACGACATGGCGGGTACGGCATGACTGACGGCAAGGGCGGCGGAACACCCCGTTCCCGGCTGCCCCGCGAGTGGGTGGCGGCCGCGTTGCGCCGGGAGCGGGCCAAGGCGGGGCTCTCTCTCTCCGAGCTGGCCAAGCGCGCGGGGGTCGCGAAGTCGACGCTGTCGCAGCTGGAGGCGGCCACGGGCAACCCCGGCATCGAGACGCTGTGGGCCCTGGCGGTGGCGCTCGGGGTGCCCTTCAGCGTGCTGGTGGAGTCGCCCGCGCCGGAGGTGACGGTGATCAGGGCGGGGCAGGGCCCGACGATGCACGCCGAGCGCGCCTCGTACACGGGGACGCTGCTGTCGGCGGGCCCGGCGGGTATGCGGCGCGACATCTACCACGGGGCGATGGAACCGGGTTCCGCCCGGGAGTCCGACCCGCACATCCCCGGCTCCATGGAACACCTGGTGATCAGCACGGGCCGCCTCTTGGCGGGCCCCCGCGACGAACAGGTGGAGCTGTCGGCGGGCGACTACATGTCCTACCGGGGGGACGTCCCCCACGCGTACGAGGCCTTGGAACCAGGCACGACGTTCGTCCTGATCATGCAACACACGTAAACCTCGACCGCGCCCCAAGGGGGGCGCCCCATAGGGGCGCGGGGAACGGCGCGACCAGCCACGACGGCGCCGCAGTCGAAAACCCGCCCCTAGGCCCCCTTCCGAGGCCTAGAGGTCAGCAACTGCTCGCGCAAGGCCGTCAGTTGATGCGAGGTCTCCACAGCAAGCCCCTCATCCAACGTGGCCAGCGCCAGCAACAACGCATCGGCCACCACCAACGCGGTCAACGCCTCCGTAGTGATGCCGGTAGGCGTATGCGGCGCCGTCAGCACCGCGTCCACCCGCGACCCGTACAGCTCGGCCAACTCATCCGTGACCAGGACGACCCGCGCCCCCACCGCCCGCGCCCGCTCTATCAGCACCGTCAGCTCGGCCAACGCACGCCCCGGCTGGAAGATCACCACGGCGTCGCCCTGCCGCACGGCGAGCAGATGGTCGGCGAGGGCGAAGCCCGTGTCCCCGAAGTAGCGGGCCCGGCGGCCGATCCTGCCGAGCGCCAACGCCAGGTGCCGCGCGGCCAGTTCGGACGCCGCGATGCCGTAGCAGTGGATCTCCGGTGCCTCGGCGAGGAAGCCCACCGCGTCCCGCAGCGCCTCGCCCGGCGTCAGGCGCCGCGCGTGCTCGATGCGCTCCTGGGCCTCGTCGAAGACATCGCCCCAGATGTCGTCCAGGTCCCGCCCCACGTGCGCGATGCGCTGCCGCAGCCGCACCTCCGGCGGCACCGCCGAGGTGAAGTCCGATGCCAGTTCCCGCTTGAGCGCGGGCAGCCCCGCGTATCCGAGGCGCTGCATGGCGCGGACCACCGTCGCGTTGCTGGTCCCGCTCGCCGCGCCCAGCTCCTGCGCGCTCGCGAAGAGCAGCGACTCGGCGGGCGCGCTCACCACGTACTGGGCGACGGCCCGCTCGGACGTCGAGAGGGTCTCCCACTGGTCGCGCACGGCCGCCCGCAGCCGCGCGAGTCCCGCGCCGGACCCCGCCTGATCCTCTGAAATTTCCATTACAGCTATTGACTCTCGTGTGATGGCCGTTACTCTCCTGGGCAACGCATTCCAAAGGGAGAGCATCTCGTAACCAACGTTACAGGAGCTCTCCGTCGCGAGGAGAACAATGGCACTGCCCCTCATCGAGATATCCGGCACCCCGGCCGGCCGCGGCCGTCAGTACGGCGAAGCCGTCCGCCCGCAACTGCACGCCGCCCTCGCCTACTACGAGGAGGCGTTCGGCCAGTCGTCCGGCCTGACCTGGGACCAGGTCACCGCCCGCGCCACCCGCTGGCTGGAGCCGGTCCGCGACTACGCTCCCCACCTCCTGGAGGAGATGAGCGGGATCGCCGAGGGCGCCGGAGTGACCCTCCCCGACATCCTCGCGCTCAACGCCCGAGGCGAGGTCATCTACGACCGCTCGTTCGCCGACATGCGGGCCAAGGAGACGGAGGCCGACGAGGAACCCGCCGACGGCTGCACCTCCTTCGCCGCCTACGGAGAGGCCAGCGGCGACGGCCACGTATGGGCCGGGCAGAACTGGGACTGGCGGGCCGGGGTCGCCGACACCGTCGTCATGCTGCGCATCGTCCAGCCCCCGCACCCCACCCTGATCATGCAGGTCGAGGCGGGCCAGATCGGGCGCCAGGGCGCCAACTCGGCGGGCATCGCCCTGAACGCGAACGGCCTCGGCGGGCGCTTCAACGACGCCATCGGCCTCCCGCAGACCGTCGTACGCCGCAGTGTCCTGGACCAGCACACCATCACCGACGCAATCGACGTGCTCTGCCGCACCCGCGCGCACATCGCGTCCAACGCCCTGCTGACCTGCCGCGAGGGTTTCGCCGTCGACCTGGAGACGACCCCGGCCGGGCACGGCTGGATGTATCCCACCGACGGACTCCTCGTGCACGGCAACCACTACCAGGCGGGCGTCCCCGCCGCCATCGCCGCGCACTACCGCCCCATGTCATCGGATTCGCTGGTCCGCGTCCCCCGCGCCGAACAGGGCCTCGGCGCCCTGCGCTCCTCCACCGGCGCCGACGAGTCCCGCAAGATCATCAAGCAGGCCATGTCCGACCACCTCGGCCACCCCGAGTCGCTCTGCACCCACCCCGACCCGCGCAGTCCCGAGGTCAAGCACTGGGCCACGCTCGTCTCCTCCTGTGTCGACCTGACAGTCGGCGACTACCACGTCACCGCCGGCACCCCCTGCGACCGCGACTACCAGCACATGCCCTGGAACCTCTACGACGGCCCGTACGGAGACAACAGATGACGACGACCAGGACGACCAGGACGATCACGACGAACAGTGCGACCCGTGCGACCAGGACCACCCCGAAGCGTCCGCTGGTCGCCGGTCTCGCCACCGCCACGCTCCTCGCGGTCGCCGGTTGCAGCGGCGCCGACACGGCCGCCACCGGAGGCAAGCCCGCCGACGCCGCCAAGCTGAAGCTGAGCGCGACGACCGCCGCCGCCAAGGGGACTCTGGACAAGGCGAATTGGCTCCTCGAGGACGAGCCGGACTCGCTCGACCTCGACACCCAGGGCACGAGCGCGGGCCGCGTCGTCCTCACCAACGTCTGCGAGCGGCTCTACCAACTGCAGCCCGACATGACGACGAAGCCCTTCCTCGCCGAGAAGGTCCGTACGCCCGACGACAAGACGCTCGTCCTGAGCGTGCGCGACGGCGTCACCTTCCACGACGGCTCGAAGCTGACCGCCGACGACGTGCTGTGGTCGCTGAAGCGGCACGCCGATCCGGACATGGAGCAGGCCGACGAGTTCGGCAACGTCAAGTCGATGAAGAAGACCGGCGACCGCGAGATCACCATTCGGTTCAAGGAACCCGACGCGCTCTTCACCAAGGCGCTCGCGGGCGACGCGGGAATCGTCTGGAACAAGGAGCAAGTGACCGACGCGGGCGAGGACTTCGGCACGCCGGGCCAGGGCGACGCGTGCAGCGGCCCGTACAAGCTCAAGGGCTGGAAGTCCGGCGACTCGATCACCATCGAGGCGTACGACGGCTACTGGGGCACGAAGCCGCTCACCCGGCAGGTCACCTTCCGCTGGGCCTCCGACAGCGCGCTGGTCAACGCCCTGAAGACGGGCGCCGCCGACGGGACGTACGCCGAATCCCCGAACACCGCGTCCGCCCTGCGCACCACCAAGGGCCTCGACCAGCACTACGGCCCTTCCACCGCGTCCCTCGTGCTCATCCCGACGGCCCGGGGCGGCCTGAAGGACCCGCAGATCCGGCGGGCCCTGTCCCTCGCGATCGACCGGACGGGCATCGCGAAGTCCGGATACGGCGGCCTCGTCCAGCCGTGGGCCACCCCGGTCGGCTCCGGCGCCTGGGGGTATGAGAAGCCCGCGTTCGAGGCCGCGCAGAAGAAGCTGGCGGCCGCGGCCCCCGCCACCCCCACCGCCGAGGACCTCGCCGAGGCCAAGGAGCTGGTGAAGGAGGCGGGAGCTCCGGCAGGACCCATCGTGATCGGCACCGACAGCAGCCAGGGCCGGACGGTCGTCGCGAACGCGGTGCGTTCCGCGCTCCAGCGCATCGGGCTCAAGGGGCAGATCAAGACCGTGCCGACGGCCCAGTTCGAGGAGTTCTACAGCGATCCGTCCGCACGGGCCGACATCGACGTGCTGGTCGGCGACTGGTACATCTCCAAGGCCGACCCCATGGGCTTCTACGACAACGGCCTCTCCGACTCCTCCAACAACTGGGTCGGCTTCAAGGACGCGACGTACGACAAGAAGGTCCACCAGGCGCTGAGCACCCTGGACGACGCGAAGCGGGCCGAGCTCGCGATCGACGTGCAGCAGCGGTTCGTGGACGCGGGCGTCTGGATCTCGGTCGCGCAGGTCCCGACGGCGCTCGTCGTCTCCGACAAGCTGACGGGCCCCCCGGCGTCGCAGGCCTACCTCTACTACCCGTGGGCCGCCGAACTCGGCCTGAAGAAGGGCTAGGTGAGCGTCGTGCTCGCTCGGATCTCACGTCGGCTCGCGGGTCTCGTCGCGACCCTCTTCGCCGCCTCGTTCGTCATCTTCGCCGCCGTGTACGCGGCGCCGGGCGACCCCGCGGTCTTCCTCGCGGGCGGCCGGGACAAGCTCACGCCGGAACGCCTGGCCCAGGTGCGCGCGCAGTACCACCTGGACGAACCGCTGGTCGTCCAGTACGGCCGCTGGCTGTGGGACTGCGTCCACTTCGACCTGGGGCGCTCCTTCAAGTACAGCGACCAGGTGGCCGACCTGGTGACGGCCCGCTTCCCTACCACGCTCCAACTGGTCGCCTACGCGACGGTGTTGTTCGTCGTCCTCGGCGTCGGGGCCGGAATCCTGGCCGCGGTCAAGCGCTCCACGTGGGTGGACTCCGCGGTCGTGGGCGGTACGACACTCGCGGCCTCGGTCCCCTCGTTCGTGGCGGCCATCGCCCTGGTCTCGCTGTTCGGCGTGCAGCTGGGGTGGTTCCCGGTCTCGGGCTCGGGAGAGGGCTTCGGCGGCACCCTGAACCACCTGACGCTGCCGGCCCTGTCCCTGGCGCTCGGGGCCCTCGCCATCATCAGCCGGGTCACCCGGCAGGCGATGGCGGACGCCTCCGCGTCCGACTACGTGGAGGCGGCGCGCGCGTCCGGCGTCCCGGAACGGGACATCATCCGGCGCCACGTCCTGCGCAACGCGCTCGGGCCGATCATCACGATGTGCGGCCTCGTCATGGCGGGCATGCTCGCGGGCACGGTGGTCGTGGAGACGGCGTTCGGCATCAGCGGCATCGGCTCGCTCCTCGTGGGCGCCATCAACACCCATGACTTCCCGGTGGCACAGGCGGTCCTGCTGCTCATGGTCACCGGCTACATCGTGGTGACGACGCTGGTGGACGTGGTGCACCCACTGCTCGACCCACGCGTGAAGGAGGCCCGTTCCTGATGGCTGCCGCCGCAGTTGCTCTCGCGCCCTTGGCCGTACGCCGCCGACGCCCCATAGGGGTGATGGTGGCCGCCGGCCTCCTCGTCCTCGTCGTCCTGGCGGCACTGTTCGCACCGCTCCTCGCACCCTACGCCCCGGACGCGATCGACCTCTCGGCGTCCCTGGCCGGAACATCGGGGGACCACCTCCTCGGCACCGACTCGTCGGGCCAGGACCTGCTGTCACGTGCCCTGTACGGAGCCCGCACGAGCCTGATCGCGCCGATCCTGCTCCTGGCCGTCGCAGCCGTGCTCGGCGTCACGCTCGGCGTGCTCGCCGCATGGCGCGGGGGCTGGGTGGACGCGCTGGTCTCACGGATCACGGACGTGATGTACGCGTTCCCGGGCCTGCTGTTCACCGTCCTGATCATCGCGGTCTTCGGCGCCGGGATGACGACGTCCGTACTGGCCCTCGGCCTCGCCTTCACCCCGACGATCGCCAAGTACGTGCGCTCACTGGCCCTTTCGGAGTCCCGCAAGCCGTACGTCGACGCCTACCGGGTGCAGGGAATGGGCGGCGCGCGCATCTGCGTCGCGCACCTGGTCCCGAACCTGGGCCGCGCGATCCTCGGCTACCTGGTCGTCCTCTTCGGCGAGGCACTCATGTCCCTCGCGACCCTCTCCTACCTCGGCTTCGGCGCCCAACCGCCGTCATCGGACTGGGGCTTGATGGTGCAGGAGGGACAGGCGGCCGTGGTCCAGGGCGCGCTGCTCCCGGCACTCGTCCCCGGCACGGCCGTCGCCCTGGTCGTCGTGTCCTTCAACGTGGTCGGGGTCTGGGCCGCCGACCGGCTAGGAAGGCAGTGACCATGCTGCTCGATGTCGAAGATCTCACCCTGCGGGTGCCCGGAGCGGCCAGACCGCTCCTCGAATCGGTGTCCCTCACCGTCCGGCCCGGCGAAGTCGTCGGCCTGGTCGGCGAGTCGGGCTCGGGCAAGTCGACCACGGCGAAGGCGGCGCTCGGCCTCCTTCCGGCGGACGCGACGACCTCGGGCTCCGTCCGGGTGAACGGCACTGAAGTCCTCACCCTCAAGGGCGAGGCCCTGCGGACCCACCGCGCGCGGACCGTGGCCATGGTCCACCAGGACCCCCGTGCCGCACTCAACCCGGTGCGACGCATCGGCGACTTCCTGACCGAGCGGGGCGCGACCCGGGAACAGGCGGTCGAACTCCTCGCCACGGTCGGCCTGTCGGACCCCGCCCACCGCGTACGCCAGCGCCCGCACGAACTCTCCGGCGGCATGCTGCAACGCGTGGTCATCGCGGGCGCGCTCGCCGCGGAGCCGAGCCTGCTCCTCGCGGACGAGGCGACCAGCGCCTTGGACGTCACGACGCAGGCGGAGATCCTCGCCCTCCTGCGCCAACTGCGGGCCACCCGGGACCTGGGCCTCCTCTTCATCACCCACGACCTGCACCTGGCGGCCGCGTACTGCGACCGCGTGTACGTCATGTACGCGGGCCGCGTGGTGGAACAGCGCTCTGCGAAGGCCCTGTTCGACACCCCGGCCCACCCCTACACGCGGGGCCTGCTCTCCTGCTCGCCCACCCTGGGCGACACGTCCCACACCCTCCACCCGATCCCGGGCCGCCCACCCTCCCTCTCGGACACCTTCCCGGGCTGCCCGTTCGTGTCGCGCTGCGGGGACGTGGAGGAGGGGTGCGAGACGTGGTCGCCGGAGCAGTTCGGGCTGGAGGACGGGGGAACGGTGGCTTGTTCCGTTGTGGGCAGGCGTTCCGCAGGGCGGAACGGGTGGGCACAACCCAAGATGCCGAGTACCGATTCGACCGAGGTGAGCCACTGATGCCACACAATCTGCTGACGGTGGACAGCCTCAGCAAGAGCTATCCGCTGCCGGGCGGCGGCCGCCACCAGGCGGCCGAGAACGTGACGTTCACGGTGGAGAAGGGCGGCTCCACAGGAATCGTGGGCGAATCAGGCTCAGGCAAGACAACGGTCGCCCGCATGCTGGTGGGCCTGGCCCGCCAGGACTCCGGCACGGTGACGGTGGAAGGCCGCCCCCGCGAGCCCCGTACGCCCCGGAAGCGAGCCGCACGCCTGGCCAGGGCCAGGGAGATCCAGATGGTCTTCCAGGACCCCTACCTCTCCCTGGACCCCCGCCTCACCTCCGCCCAGTGCCTCCGCACGGCCCTGCGTCTGCACGGCAGGGACGAAACCCTGGCGGCAGGCCTCCTGGACCAGGTGGGCCTCGGCACCCGCGAGGCCGGCGCCCGCCCCCGCGAACTCTCCGGCGGCCAGCGCCAACGCCTGGCCATCGCGCGGGCGCTGGCGGTGGACCCGCAGGTGCTCGTCCTGGACGAGGCGGTGGCAGCACTGGACGTGTCGATCCAGGCCCAGATCCTCCAGCTCCTCGCCGACATCCGCCGGGACACCGGGGTGGCCCTGGTCTTCGTCAGCCACGACCTGGCAGTGGTCCAGCACATCACGGACGAGGTCCTGGTGATGCGCAGAGGCAAGGTGGTGGAACAGGGTCCCACGACGCGAGTCCTCACGGCACCAGAGGCCCCCTACACGGAACGCCTCCTGGCCTCAGTCCCCAGGGAGGGCTGGAACCCGTCGGACGCGACGGCGCTGACGTAAGGAGCGCCCCGCCAGGGGCGCGGGGAACTGCGCGCCCAGCCACCCGGGCCGGCAGGAGAAAAGAAGCCCCAGCCAAGGAACCAGAGCCCAGGGCCCAGGGGCCAGAAAAAGGCAGGAGCCCCGCCTTCCGCTTTCGCGGGAGGCAGGGCTCCTTGGGTACTGCTATCCATGTCCGGATCAAGTCACCGGAACTGTCACACGCCCCACGCGAATGGGGCGCCCCACTACATGGGGGTGACGTTCTCCGCCTGCGGACCCTTCGGGCCCTGCGTGACGTCGAAGCTCACGGCCTGGTTCTCCTCAAGGGAGCGGAAGCCGTTTGCGTTGATCGCGGAGTAGTGGACGAAGACGTCGGGGCCTCCGCCTTCCTGGGCGATGAATCCAAAGCCCTTTTCGGCGTTGAACCACTTCACGGTTCCGGTAGCCATAAGCCCTCCTTGGGCCAAAGGGTTGCCCTGCTCCAGAACCTGCGATTGTTGAAACAACTGCATAAGTCTGAAAAGACAAGAGCCCGCGGGTCACATGCTCCGCAGGCTCTGTACTGCAAGGGAAACCAAACTGCAACTTGCGGCGAGCTTAGCACGCAGGCAGCCGAAAGCAATAGGGGGCAAGATCACGTCACCCGGATGTTTGACGGACCCCCCAGAGGGGTTGACGGGCCAGGTCGAAAGCTCTTGACAAGAACGGGATCGGGGCCCCGCTTTCTGCACCGTACCGCAAGGGGGCTAGCCTCCCCGATGTGGACAATTCTCCCGTTGACGCCATCGCCGGGGAGGGCTCAGATCAGCTCCCCGGTCACCGCCGCACCCCCCGGCCGCGCGTCGGTCACATTCAGTTCCTGAACTGCATGCCTCTGTACTGGGGGCTCGCGCGGACCGGCACACTGCTCGACTTCGAGCTCACGAAGGACACCCCCGAGAAGCTCAGCGAGCAGTTGGTGCGGGGCGATCTCGATATCGCGCCCGTGACCCTCGTCGAGTTCCTCAAGAACGCCGACGACCTCGTCGCTTTCCCCGATCTCGCGGTCGGCTGCGACGGCCCGGTGATGTCGTGCGTGATCGTCTCGCAGGTACCGCTGGACCAGCTGGACGGGGCGAGGGTCGCGCTCGGCTCGACCTCGCGCACCTCCGTGCGCCTGGCGCAGCTGCTGCTCGCCGAGCAGCACGGCGTGCGCCCCGACTACTACACGTGTCCGCCCGACCTCGGCGTGATGATGCAGGAGGCGGACGCGGCCGTGCTCATCGGGGACGCGGCGCTGCGGGCCAACCTGATCGACGGCCCGCGGCTCGGTCTCGACGTATACGACCTGGGTCAGATGTGGAAGGACTGGACGGGGCTGCCGTTCGTCTTCGCGGTGTGGGCGGCGCGCAAGGACTACGCGGAGCGCGAGCCGGACGTGGTGCGTGCGGTGCACAAGGCGTTCCTGTCCTCGCGTGATCTCTCACTCGAGGAGGTCGGCAAGGTCTCCGAGCAGGCCGCGCGCTGGGAGGCCTTCGACGCGGGGGTCCTGGAGAAGTACTTCACGACGCTCGACTTCCGGTTCGGCAGCGAGCAGTTGGAGGGCGTCGCGGAGTTCGCGCGCCGGGTGGGCGACACGACCGGGTTCCCCGCGGACGTACGGGTGGAGCTGCTGGGCGCCCAGCAATAGCGGGCGGGTTCCACGGGCGGGCCCGCGGACTACCCTGAGCTGCAGACAATGCGCGCGGCTCGGTGGCCGCGGCCGTGCGGCGCGTCCGGGGGAGGCCTTCGTCATGCACCCGCTCGATCCCGGTGAACCGACCGTCATCGGGCCCTACCGACTGCTCGGCCGCCTCGGCTCGGGCGGCATGGGCCGGGTCTACCTGGGTCGCAGCTCGGGCGGCCGTACGGTCGCGGTGAAGGTCGTCCATCCGCACTTCGCGCTCGACGAGGAGTTCCGCGCCCGCTTCCGGCGCGAGGTGGCGGCGGCGCGGCGGGTGGGCGGCGACTGGACCGCGCCGGTCCTGGACGCGGATCCGGAGGGGGCGGTGCCGTGGGTGGCCACGGGCTACGCGGCGGGTCCCTCGCTCGCGGAGGCCGTACGCGACCAGTCCGCGCTCCCGGACCATTCCGTACGCGTACTGGTGGCGGGGTTGGCCGAGGCGCTCGCCCACGTACACGGTCTGGGTCTGGTCCACCGTGACGTGAAGCCGTCGAACGTCATGCTCACGATGGACGGGCCCCGGCTCATCGACTTCGGCATCGCACGGGCGACGGACGGCACGGCCTCGCTCACGTCGACGGGGGTCTCCGTCGGTTCGCCCGGTTACATGTCGCCGGAGCAGATCCTCGGCAAGGGGGTGGCCGGGGCGGCGGACGTCTTCTCGCTGGGGGCGGTCCTGGTGTTCGCGGCGACGGGGGCGTCACCGTTCCCGGGTGACTCGTCCGCCTCGCTGCTCTACAAGGTCGTGCACGAGGAGCCGGAACTCGGCCCGCTGACAGGGGAGCTGCGGGACATCGCCCGCCAGTGCCTGGCCAAGGACCCGGGGGCGCGCCCCGCGCCGGAGGAGATCGCACGGCGGCTCGCGCCTTCGGGTGTGGCGGGTCTGGTGGCGGCCGGCTGGCTGCCGGGCCCGCTGGTCGAGCGGGTCAGCAGGAGTGCGGTGCGGCTCCTCGACCTGGAGACGGAGGGCGCCGGGGTCGCGGAACAGCAGTCGGGCCCGGTGCCGTTCGGCCCCCCGAGCACACCGGCGCCGACACACGGTTTCGGCCCCCCGGACCCGAGTTACGGAAATTTCCCATCCCCATCCCCACCCCCATCCCCGACCCCACCCCCATACGTCCCCACGGAGACGTCCACCCCAACGCCCTCGGGGCCGCCGGGCAGGGTGACCGTCTCGGTCGCCGCGACGTCCACGCCGAACGGTGCCGACGGGCGGGGCCGCAAGGTCAGTTGCACGCTGGTCCTGGGTGTGGCGGGCGCGCTCGCCGCGGTGACGGTCGGTTCGGTCTTCGTCTTCGGCCTGCTCCCGGGCGGCGACAACGACAGATCCAGCGACGCGGGAGGCCAGCCCCCGGCCGCGACCGCGAGCGAGCAGCCCGGCGACGGCAGCGCGGACCAAGGGGCCGACGAGGTCCCCGCGTCCTACCGCGGCACCTGGGAAGGCCAGGCGGTGGCGGCGAACGGCGCCGTCCCGATGGGCACGTTCAGCCTGAAGGTGGAACGAGGCAAGGTCGGCGAGCGCTTCGCCGTCATGACGCAGACGGACCAGCTGGGCGGGAAGTGCGCAGTGGACCTGACCCTGAAGTCGGTGACGGCCAAGGAGCTCGTGGCCGAGGGCCAGGGCCAGGCGAAGAGCGCAGCCCAGTGCACGAAGAACCCCCACACGGTCCGCCTACGCCCCAAGGGCACCACCCTCCTCTACCTCTCCGAGAACGAGAAGTCGGGCAACCCCGAGGCCACCCTCACCCGCCAGGACTGACGGGCGGCCGTCCACGCGGGCCGCCGCCCGTCAGTCCTGCTGCCGTCACATCGGCGTAGTAACAGTGACCGGCTCCCCGCTGCCCGTGTGGAGGAGGCCCTTGCCCGGGGCGATGGGGCCGCCGACCATGCTTCGGGTCGTGCGGATGCCGATGAGTTCGCCGCTCGATGAGTCCTGGGGGGAGAGCAGGATGCCTCGGCGGCCCTTCTTCGCCTCCACCTGCCAGCCGGAGAAGCCGCCGCAGACCTCCTCCTCGTCGCCGCCGATGATGAGGCCGAGGCCTCGCTCGGAGCCGCGCTGGACCAGGCGCTTGAACTCGCGTTCGGCGTCGCAGTCCTCCAGGACCTCGCCGTCGTCGATGATCCAGATGATCGGGTCCTCGGGCGTCGCGGACTCCACGACCTCCTTGAAGTCGTCGCTCTCGATGTCGTCGTCCGTGAAGACCTTCAGGATGCCTTCCTGGCCTTCGAGTTCGCGCAGTGGTGACGGGCGCGGGGCGGCGATGACCAGGCGTACGCCCTGGGTCATGTAGGAGCGGGCCAGGTTCATCAGTGTCGTGCTGCGGCCCGACTTGGCCGGGCCCGCCACGACGAAGGTCGGCACGCCCTGTGCGAGGTCGGGGCCGAAGCCCATGATGTCGTCGCCGCCGATGCCCGCGAGCGCCCAGAGCTTGGAGCGCGAGGCCTCCGGGTCCCGCATCTCCCACGCGTCGGCGAAGTTGATGCGGCTGGGCAGGCTGTCGACGCGGAACGGCTTGCGGGCGCGCGGCACGTCCGCGTCCCGGACGGCCGCCGCCTCGCCGATCGCGGTGAGCGCCGCGGCCTGGCCCTGGCCCGTGGAATCCTCGGCGAGGAGGGCGAACTGCGTCTCCGTGCCGTGCTCGTTCTTGAAGCCGCGGCCCGGCGGAATCTCTTCCGGCACCTTGCGCGCGTTCATGCCGAGCATCGAGAAGTCGGAGCGGTCGGCGAGCCGCAGGCCGTACTTGTCCTCGGTGAGCGAGGCCATGCGGCCGATGAGGACCTGGCGGTCACCGGTGATGACCAGGTGGATGCCGACGCTCGCGCCCTCGCGCATCATCGCCTGCAGCTCGTCGGTCAGCTCACCGTGGTCGTACTCACCGAGGGTCGGCAGCCAGCCCTCCCAGCGGTCGAGCAGCACGACGATGTGCGCGAGCCGCTCCTCCTCGGGCACGGCCGCCCGCTGCTCGCCGATGTCGGCGAAGCCCTTGTCGGCAAGGAGGTCCTGGCGGCGCGTCACCTCACCCTTGAGGCGGGTGATGAGGCGCACCGCGCGCTCGGTCTGGTTACGGCTGACGACGGCGCCGCAGTGCGGAAGCCGGGTCAGCGCGTTGAGCGCGCCGTTGCCGCAGTCAATGCCGTAGAGGTGGACGTCGGCGGACGAGTGCGTGCGGGCGATGGAGCCCGCGATCGTACGGAGGATCTGCGAGCGGCCACTGCGCGGGGCGCCGCCGATGAGCAGATGCCCGAAGGACTGGAAGTCCACGGCCACCGGGCGGCGCGCCTGGTCGGAGGGGATGTCCTCCAGACCGAACGGCGCGGGCGCGAGCGCGCCCGGCTTGTCGCTCGCGGCGGGCCGCGGGATCTCGTCGAGCTGGAGCGTCTCGGAGAGCGCGGGCAGCCACGGGCTGTGCTGCGCGGGAATCCCCATCGTCGCGTTCGCGTCCCGCACGGCGTCCACGAGGACCTTGAGGTCGGTGATCTCCTCCTCCTCGCGCGCCTCCGCCTTGGGCTTCACGAGCGCGGCACGGCCGAGGTCCTCCCACCCGAGCCGGCCCGCCCACGGCGCGAGCAGCGCCGGGTCGGTGGCGCCGGGCCTGCGGCCACCGACGCGCCCCGACTGGAAGGGGACGAGCGAGGCGTGACCGAGGCGGACGTAGGCGCGGCCGGGCGTGCTCTTGGCGATGTGTCCTGCCGCCGGGTCGTCGATGACGTCGGCGGACTCGGCGCCGTCCGTCACACGCAGGGCGATACGGAGGTTGGTGTTGGCGCGGATCTCGGGCGACACGACACCGGAGGGCCGCTGCGTGGCGAGCAGCAGGTGGATGCCGAGCGAACGGCCACGCTGGGCGATGTTGACCAGACCCGTCACGAAGTCGGGCAGGTCACGCACCATGGAGGCGAACTCGTCGATGACGATGAGGAGCCGGGGCACGGGCGGGTGCGAGGGATCGCGGCGCACCAGGTCCTGGTAGTCCTCGATGTCCTTCGCGTCGGCCGCCGCCAGGATGTGCTCGCGCCGCTTGAGCTCGGCGCCCAGCGACTCCAGGGCGCGCTCCACGAGGTGCGCGTCGAGGTCGGTGACCATGCCCACCGTGTGCGGCAGCTTCACGCAGTCCTTGAACGCGGAGCCACCCTTGTAGTCCACGAGGACGAAGGTCATGTTCTCGGGGGTGTTGGCCACCGCGAGCGCCGCCACGATGGTCTGAAGCAGCTCCGACTTACCGGAACCGGTCGTACCGGCGATCAGGCCGTGCGGCCCGTCACGCCGCATGTCGATGCCGAAGGGCCCGTCGTACGACTCACCGATGACGGCCATCGTCGACTGGCCGCTCACCTGCCAGCGCGCGGTGATCTGCTCGGCCGTCGGCGGCTCCAGCTGGAGCACGTCGAGCAGCCGGCTCGACGCCGGGAGCGCCGAGTCCTCGGTCTCGCCGCTGATGTCGCGCAGCGGCGAGAGCGCCCGGGCGAGCCGCCCGCACCAGGCGGGGGACACGAAGTCGGGGCGTACAAAACGGATGCGGGCGGCGTCGGTCCGCTCGACGCGCAGCCGCAGTTCGAGGGGCTTGTCGGCGCCCTGCTCGCCGTCGTCGGCACTCTGGTGCCAGGCCTGGAAGGAGGGGAAACCGCCGGGAGTCGCCGGGACGGGCTCCGGGGCCGACGCGGTGGGCCTGGCCGGCAGGCTGATCTCCTCCGGCCGCGGCTCGGCGACCACGACGGCCTGGCACTCGCCGGGCAGGAACCGCTCCTCGTCGTCGAGGCAGAGCGCGTACATCGACACGGCGGGGCCCTCGCGCAGCAGCTTCACCACACCGGGCATGGACCGCAGCCGCCGGGAGCCGTCCCACACCACGACGATGTCGGGGTCACCGAAGGAGGCCGCGCCGCCCCGGTTGTTCTCCTTGGCGGCCTTCTGGCGGGCGGCGAGTATCTGGGTCAGCTCACCGATGCGGGAGCCGACGGTCTCGGCGTCCGTCCCGATCAGTACGTTGGCGTCCTGCGCGCCGCCGGGCCGCGCGTGCGGCAGCCAGCGCGTCCAGTCCCAGGTCTCGCGCGCCGAGTTCTCGGTCAGGACGTAGAACTGGACGTCGAGCGGGCTGTGCAGGACCGCGGTCTGCGCGACGGCCCAGCGGCCGAGCGCCTGCGCGGAGTCGCCGGGTCCGGCCATGCCGATCACGCCGAGGTCGCGCAGCGAGAGCGCGACGGGCGCGTCCTCGATCTTCCAGGTGACCTCACGCTTGTGGTCGTCCTGCTCGGGGTCGTCGAGGACGACCTCGGAGTCGATCCGCCCGGTGCCGACGCGGATCAGCAGATGGTCCCCGTCGGTCCGCCGCCGCTCCCACAGCCGCGTACGGGGGCCGGTGCTGAGGGAGAGGATGCCCGCCGGGCTGAGGATGGCCTGCCGCTTGTCGAGCCGCTCGGCGACGAGGGCGTCCTGGGCGTCCTTCTCGATCCGCGCCTTGTGTTCGTTGTACTCCTTGACCTGCTTGGCATGGGACTTGCGCCCGTGCTTCTTGTCCATGAAGTAGTTGCCGAACAGGATCAGCGGGCTGAGCAGCGCCATGATCAGGTAGTACCAGCGCCCGAAGATCATCACGGATACGACGGCACCGACGAGCGGCGTGAGCGCCATCAGCCAGGGCAGCGGGCGCGCCTCGAAATCGCGTACCGGACTGGGCAGCCTGAATTTCGTCTGACGCTCGGGGGGACGGAGTCGGGGCGGCCGGTTGTAATCAAGTCCGGCGCCGTCCTCGGACCACTTCAGAGCGGCATTGGGCGGCGTATAGCGGTCGAGTTCGAAAAGGGTGTTGCCGACCGCGATCTGCGCACCGAGCGGCCATTCCCCTTTCTTCCACGTATTCCCTGCCGAATTACTCTCGTCGCCGCCGTCTTCGCTGTCGGCGGAGTCGCGCTTTTTCTTCTTCTTGCCCGGCTTGTTGCTCTTCTCGTTCTTCTCGGCCTCTTCTTCGAGTTCGTCGTACTTCTTGCCGTCGAGGGTCACGCCGCCTTTGTCACCATGTACGGCGACTTGGCAGGTGCCATCGGTTGCAACTGACAACGTCAGGGCGCGCGAGGGCAGTTCCGGGTCATCGACGCGGATGTACGAGGCGGGCCCGCTGCCGATGTCGTAGCGCCCGATCCCGAGGCGGTGCACCGCGCCGGCCGAGGGGCCGCCCGCGACGCGCAGTTCGACCAGACCGGTGGGTTCGCCGGGCAGGCAGCCCGCCGGATCGTGCAGGCTGACGACGGCGCCCTCGCGCAGCGGGGAGGTCCCGATGGTCGCGGCGGCGTCGATGGGATAGCCGTCCACGAAGACGATCGGCGCCCCGCCCTGGCCGGTGCCGGGCTGGAGTTGATGCCCGCCGATGGGGATGATCTGGGCGTCGCCGCCGCCGTACCCCACCTGTGCGGCCAGCTCCTTGGCGATGTCCCCCACGGAGGACTCAGGATCGGCGTCGAGCACGACGTCGGCGTTCGCGCCGCCGAGCGGATCGACGACGGTCAGAGTCAGGCGCACGATCGTCCTCCCCTTGAGCCCCTTTTGACCGCTTCCGGAGTTGCTTTCGCAGTTGCTACCGAGGTGCGGTCACAGCGGCTGGTCCACGGTGTCTGTGAGGCTGTCCACAGTGCCTGTGACGATAGCCGCTCCACCCTTCTCGCAGGCAACGGGCTGTGCACCGGCTCATAGCAGAGCTGTGACTCAACCGGGGTGTGCTCACTTCTGCCCCACCCGTAAGCTGCTGACCCAAGAGCGGAAGATCGCATGAACGGCCGGACGGCCTTCGCGCGGCCCGCACGGAGGAGCCAAGGGGGATGGCCCTGCGGCGAGTTGGATTGGATGTGAAGCCACATGGCCAAAGACGCCGATATCACCTATGAGGAGATGCGGACCGCGGCGGGCAAGCTGAACGACGCCAAGGACAAGATCGACGAGAAGCTCGACGCTCTCGAGCGTTACGTCGAGAACCTGGTGAAGAACGGCTACACGACTCGCAAGGGTTCGCAGGCCTTCGAGGACTCCTTCAAGGAGTTCAAGAAGGGCGCCAAGGACACCATCGAGGGCCTCACGGGCATGGGCAAGTTCCTGACCAGCGCCGCGAAGGCGTACGAGGACCTGGACGACGACCTCGCCAAGGGCGTCAAGGGCAAGTGATCCTGCCCCTGGGGCCGGTGATCCGGTCCCAGGGCGAGCGATCCGGCCCTCGGGCAGGTGAGCAACCCGGTGCGATGGGCCGCCGCGTTACGCGGCGGCCCATCGCACCGGTCGTATGTCGGTAGTGCGATGCATGGGGGCGCTGTGGGTGGCGGTGGCGACCGGGCCAAACTGGACCTTGACGTGATCAAGGGCATGGGCACCGGGCTCAACAATGTGAAGAAGGCCTTCGACGGCCTGGAAGACCTCGGCGGTCAGTACGAGGACGACTTCGGGAACGGTGATCTCGCCGACAAGTTCGGTGATTTCGCCGACAACTGGAAGTTGAGCCGCAAAAGGCTGACGGACGAGGTCGACGCGCTCGCGCAGATCGCCAAGGCCGCCGCCGAGGCGTACGAGGACATCGACCATCAGCTGGCCGAGGCGATCCGCGGTGCGGACGACCCCAAGTCGAAGAAGAAGGGCTGACCCATGGCCGGACGCCCACGCGATTGGCACCCGGTCGCGGACAGCGACCCCATCCCCGGTGACGCCGACCGGGTCGCGAACCTGGGGAAGAAGCTCCGCAAGACCGCCGACGAGCTCGAGAAGCAGATCAGGAACATCAAGGCGGTCTCCGAGGTGGAGGCCTGGGACAGCAAGGCGGGCAAAGAGTTCCGCGAGAAGGCCCAGGGCAACGTAAAGAAGCTGGAAGCCGCCTTCAAGCGCTACGACACCGCGGCGGACGCCTTCGGCAGCGAGGTCACGGAGGTCGGCGGCAGGTTCGACGACAAGCTGCACGCCAAGCCGAAGAACTACGCGTCGGACCTGAACCGGGCCCAGGAGATGGCGGACCTGGCACTCAAGGAGGCGCAGGACGCGGACGAGCGCAAGAGCGCGAGCCAGAAGAGCCTGGACGGCCTTTCCGACAAGGACAAGGACAAGGGCGGCGGGGACGGGAAGGACGACAAGAAGAAGCTGGAGGAGGCGCGGGACGCCGCGGGCGACGAGATCGAGGCCGCCAGGAAGAAGATCGACCAGGCCAGGAAGGTCCGGGACGACGCGGCGAAGCGGGCGCGTGACGCGATCGAGGACGTCATCGCGGACGACTCCCTGAAGGACGGTTTCTGGGAGACCCTCGTCGACGACATCAAGTCGGTGACGGAGCTGATCTCCACCGTCTGCGGAATCCTTTCCCTGGTGGTCGGCTGGATTCCGGTGATCGGCCAGGCGCTGGCGGGTGTCCTGGGCGCGATAGCCATGATCGCCACGTTGATCACCACGATCTGCACCATCATCCAGGTCTTCCAGGGCAACGCCGACTGGATGGACGTGGGTCTTGCGGCGGTCGGCTTCCTGCTGATGGGCGTGGGAAAGGCCTTCTCGAAGGTGGCGGGGAAGTTCGCCAAGAACGCACTCGGCAAGATGGGCCGGGCCGGAAAGGCGCGGACCACGAAGCAGGTCACCAGGGCGAACAAGAACCTGCGCAAGCTCTCCGGCAAGAAGTTCAAGCTGGAGAAGGGCGAGGGCTGGAAGTCCCTCAAGGAGCCTTTCACCGAGCCGTTCTCCAAGGCGGCCTGGAGCAAGAATCTCAAGACCCTCAAGCCCGGCAGCGGAAACTTCGCGGCCGCCAGGAACGAACTGGCGGAGCGGGGCGGCGGAAGCGCCTTCAAGGGCATCGGGAAGTCGTTCTCCATGGCCGACCCCGGCGTCGCGTCCGACCTGAAGGCGATCAAGTCGGGAGCGGCCGGACTCGGAAACTTCGACGTCAACGCCGTGAGCCAGATCTCGAAGACGGCGACGCGCCTGGGGGTCACCGGAGCGGGCATCACGCTGGCCGGCCTCGGCCTTGACGGTAACCTCAACCCGCTCGTGGCCTGAGCCCACACCGATCGTGACGGCCTGAGTCCTCCCCACCGCACCGAAGAAGGAACGCAGTGAACACACCTGACGACGACGTCCCGGCGCTGTCCGAGGATTTCGCGGTCCGCATCGACCTCCAGCCCGGCTGGGTCGACCTGACGCTGCGCGAGGCCTCGAAGGCGGAGGCGAAGGCGCTCGCCACGAAGACCGTCAACGAGCTCAACCCGCTCTCCCTGGAGATCGAGAAGAGCGCGGTCTTCGACGACATGGCCGAGCGGGCACTCAACCTCAACGAGGACGCTCCGGCGCTCGCGGCGGCGTACTACTCCGAGAGCGGCGAGGGCCTGATCAGCCTCGTGGTCGACTCGTACGGGGACGAGGGAGTGCCGCGTCCCACGGCCGACGAGGTGCTGCCGCTGCTCCTGGAGTGGGAGAACGGCGAGGTCGTCGGGGAGCCGGAGGTGACCCGCCTGGAGCTGGCGGCGGGCCCCGCGATGCGGGTCCAGGCGACGCTGAAGATCAAGCGGATGCTGGGCCTCGGCCGGCGCATCACCGAGTTCGTGAAGTACGCGGTGTTCCCGCCCGGCATGCAGAGCCTGGTGGTCGTCACGGCGACGTGGGAGAAGATCCAGCTGACGGAGGAGAACGCGGCTCGCGTGGACGAGATCGTCCCGACGCTGAGGCTGGACCTGGTGGACGAGGACGGAAACGAGATCGACCCGAAGCCGGAACCCGGACGGACCTGAGTGAATTCGAGAGCCAGAATCCGATGAAGAACGCCAGCGAATTCACTTCGCCGCCCTCCGACTACAACGTCATCGTCCCCGACGGCTGGTTCCAGCTGCCGCTCGCGCCCGAGCACCGCGACCAGGGCATCATGGCGCTGGCGGAACAGCAGTTCCGGGGTGTGGACAACGCCCCGCACATCAAGAAGCAGTTCATGCGGGAGATGCAGCGCAAGGCCAAGGGTGCCTACGGCATCGGCGGCACCGAGCTCTACATCTCCACCCTGGCGGTCGGCCAGCTCCCGCTGGCCTCCTCGCTCCTGATCAGCATCCCGGGCCCGGACGAGTGGCCGAAGATTTCGTCTCCCGAGGAGCTGGCGGAGCACCTGGCGAGCAAGGACGGTTCCGACGAGCCGGAGGACGAGACCGCAGAGCTGGGAGTGGTGACCCTCGCGGCTGCGGGCCGCGCCGTGCGGCAGCGCCGCAGGGAGCTGTCGGACGCGTCCGCCCAGCTCGGCAGCACCCTGCCGAACACGCTCGTCACGTACTACGTCCCGATCCCCGCCACCAAGAGCTGGCTGCTCCTGAACTTCTCCACCCCCGTGGACCCGCTCGCGGACCAGATGGTGGAGCTGTTCGACGTGGTGGCAGGCACGCTGCACTGGGACTGAAGATGACGCAGAGGCGTACGCAGACACAGACACAGACGCAGACACAGACACAGACACAGACACAAGGCACCTCCCGCTTCCGCGCCCGAGACGGCTTCGGCATCGCGGCCGCCGTGCTGGTGCTCGCGGCCCTGGTGGTCGGCTTCCTTTGGGCCAAGGGCGCCTGGCGCACGGTGATCCGCGAGTCCCCGGGCCTGATCGCGGACTGGCCGGGTGGCGCGTGGGTCTTCGGAATCATGGCCGGGGTACTGGCGGTGGCCGGAGCGTGCGGCGGCTTGTGGGCGGCCGACGCGCTGCAGGGTGACGAGCCCCCGAGGCGTATCGCACGCCGCGTGGCGAAGGGCGTGTGCTGGGCACTGCCGGTGATCGTGACGGCGTACATCATCTCGGCGCTCCCGGGCCGCAACTGCGACTCCTCCAGCCCGACTTGCCGCCCGATCGACGGCGCGTTCCCGGCTCTCCTCGCCTACGTCATCACCGTCGCCGCCCTCGCCTGGTCCGCCTTCCGCGTCCGCTCGGCCCGCGAGGAACAACGCCGTGCCGCACACCAGGCGCGGCTGCGGAAGCTGCGGAAAAGGGGCAGAGGGAAGAGCCGGTCGGCGCGGTAGACGGACTGGACGCCCTGGCGGCACCGTCTCCTAGAGTGACCGGCATGTACATCTCCCCCCATGGCCTCGAAGGAAGCCGCCGTCACCGGATGGCCGTCGGCACCCTGCTGTTTCTCCTCATGCTCGTGCTGGGAGCGGGGATGACGGGCGAGGTGGTGAGGGACGGGGCCGGGACGCTCTGGCGGGTCACGTTCGCGGTGGGGGCGCTGTCGGTGTTCACGGTGGCCTGGTGGTGCGTCCGCTACTGGTACGCCGCCTTCACCCAGGGCCGCCGCGCGGAACCGGCGCCGCAGCCCAACTTCTGGCCTTGGGCGCTGCCTTACGGGTTCCTCCTCGTGGTGATGATCGTCAACGGGGTGCGCATGCTGGCCAGGGGCGACAGCGGAGGCTGGTTCATGCTCGGGTTCGCGACGCTGCTCGGGATGCCGGTTTTCGTGGCCGGAGCGACGGGGCTGTGGTCGGTGCTGCGCTCACCACGGCGAGGCGCCCCCGGCCGAAGCGGCCGGCCGACCCCCACCCCACCTGAGCCGCCGCGCCCACGGCGGGACTGGGGGCCGGTGGGCTGAGGGCTGGGCGCCGGGGTGGTGGCTGGCGGTCGGCAGCGGGGGTTGCCCCAAACTCCACCCCCCACCTCCACCCCTACCCCCGTGAAAAGTCCCCCCACCCCACCCGCGCCGCGAGCCCGCCCGGGTCTCCCTCCGTGGCCCTGAGCAGGGAGCCGTAGCCCGTGGCCGCCCATACGCTCTCGGTGGCCGGGACCTCGAAGTACGGGATCATGCGGCCCTCGTAGTCGGCCGTCAGTACCTCCGGGGCGCGGCGGGCGCGCACCGCCGCCCCGCATTCCTCGCATGTCGCCACGTGCAGTTGATCGCGGCGGCCCAGGGGGCGCCACCGGATGCGGAGGTCCGCGCGGCCGTGCAGGGGGTTGAAGAAACAGAGGGGGAGCGGCGAGGGTGTGCCGTTCGCGGGGGCCAGCGCGTCACGGCCCTCCGCGACCAGAGCGTCACGGCCCTCCGCGACCAGAGCGAGTACGCCCGCCAGGTCCGGCAGGCCACGCGCCGAATCCAGGACCTTGCCCGCAGCGGCGTAGGCATCAAGTCCGCGCTGTAGAGCGGGAGTTGAGGCCGGGTCGGCCTCGGCCGCTGCCTCGCCCAGTGCGGTGACCTCCGCCTCCGTCTGGCGGCGCAACGCCCCCTCGTCCGCCGTACGCGCCGCCGCGAACACCGCCTGGGGGAAGGCGAAGGGGGAGCCGGTCGCGCTCGGGTACCAACTCGGGTACCGGTTCGACCTGCCGCGCCCTCGGCGGCGTACGCCCACGAAGAAGAGCCCGGCGGCGGCGAGTGCGACCGCGAGAGCGATGGCGGTCGGCAGAAGCAAGGAAGAGCCGCCGCCGCCCTCCTCGTTCGCGGCCTCCGGGTCGCTGCCGGACCCGCTGCTCCCGCTCCCGCCGCTCGTGGCCTTCCCCAGATCGGCCGTGGCCTCCTCGTACGCCTTCGTGCCGTCGCCCCGCGCGATCAGCTCGATCGCCTTCTGCGTCTGCTCCGCGAGCCCCGCGTCCTTCATCTCGTCCAGGAAGCCGACAGTGCTCACCGCGTCGCCGGCCTGCTGCTTCTCGTCCGGCCACTCGAAACCGTGCAGATCGCCGGTCCACTTGTCGCCACCCGTGACGAGAATGAGCTCGCGCTGCGCGAGGCGGTCGCGTACGACCTCGGCGAAGGCATCGGCCTCCCCATCGTACGCATCGCCCTGCACCAGCGGCACCAGGGCCACCTTGATCGGCAGACCGGTCTTCTCGATCTGCCGGACGAGTTGCTTCTGGCGGGCGGGCGGTACGGAGTCGGCGTACGCGGCGTCGACGTACACCGGGGACTTGCGCAACGCGTCGGCGACTTTCTGCCCGGGACTGGGGGCGGCAGTGTCGGATGGCTGCGCCGCGGAGGGCGCGGCCGTGGCCAGCAGGACGGCGAGGATGATGAGCCCGGCTGCGGCGAGACGCTTGAGGTCGGCGAGACGCTTGAGGCCGACGACACGCTTCAGGTCGACGACACGCTTCAGGTCACTGAACACCGGCGTACTCCCGTACCTGACGGATGAGTTGAGGGATTCCATTGGTTATGGCGGGCAGCGGCCCCGCCGCCTCCTCGTACGGCACACGCCCCGAGCGGCTCGCCCCCGGCAGCGTCAGCCGGAGCGTGTAGGCGAGGTGCGGCTGCGCCTCCACCAGGACGCGGCACTCCGCACACACCGGGAGGGTCCGCAGGCGCCGGTCCTCCGGCGCGTACCGGCCGTCGCGCCACCCCGTGGCCGGGCCGTGCAGCGGATTGAGCGCACAGCAGGGCTTGTCCGCACCGACGAGCGCGCTTCGGCCGACCCGCGCGAGGATGACCGCGGCGGCGAGGTCGGCGGGCGTGGCGTCGTCGTCGACGTGGCCGTCGGGGTCGCGGTCGGCGAGGAGCGTCGCGGTGTCGAGGCAGTCCCAGACGCGGGTGCGGACGGCGGGTCGGAGCTCGCCATCCGCGTCGAACTCGCGCACGAGCGCGTCGAGTTCGTCGCGGGCAGCTTGCCGCAAGTAACCGAGGGAGGGAGCCGGCGGCGCCGTGAAGGTGAGGACGCCGTCAGGCGAAACGGTGCTGACGGGCGCCCGCCTGAGCCCCGGCACGGCAAGGCGCAACAGTCCGAGCATCGCGGCGACGACCCCGAAGAGCAGCGCCGCGGCGAACGCGCCGACCAGAAGACCCGGCCAGAAGTCACCGGAGAAGAGCGGCGAGAGCGTCTCCTCCTCGATGGGCTCGGGCGCGTCGTCCATGCCGAGGGAGGAGGTCTCGGGGTCGGCGGTACGCGGTGCCTTGTCGAGGAAGGTCAGCAGGTCGTCGAGCCGCTCGCCGAGACGGTGATCGGTGGAACGGTCGTCGTCGTCGCCGTAACGGATGGAGTCGGGGATGTCGAAGGCGACAAGATTCGCGTCGATGCGTACGTCGTAGGTGACGACGTCGATGGACCCGCCGAGGGGATCCGCGACGACGTACACGCCGTGGTCGCCCTTGGCCCCCATCTTCTGCCGCACGGCCTCCACGAAGATCTCGGTCTCGCCCCCGGACTCGTCCTCGCTGAGCTGCGGCACGAGGACGACGTGCACGGGTCCTCGGTCGAACTCACCGATACGGTCACGGAGTTCACGCCGCTGCTGGGCGTCGAGCACCTGCGGGCTCTCGGGATCGCTGTAGATGGACCCGCCGCCCTGCATCCCCTGCCTCAGCCCGGCGGCGACCCGCTCGACGCGGCTCGACAGGTCGGATGCGGTGGGCGTCGGCGAGGAGCCGGCCGTGTCCTGGCGAAAGACGAGAAACGCGGTGAGGGCGATGGCCACGGCGACGAGGAGGGCTACGCCGGCTTCGATACGGAAGGGGGTGAGGTGGCTGAAGGGTGGCCGGGGGGAGGCGGATTGCTCGCTGCCGCTGCCGGTTCCGCTCCCGCTCCCGCTCCCGCTCTTGCTGTCGCCCCCGGGGGCCGGGTTCTGCCGCTGCTGCCGCCGCAGAGGTCGACGTACGTACCGCCGTACGTATCGCCGTACATACGGACTGACTGTGAGGATCAACAGCGGTACGCCGGTGAGGGCGATGCCCGTGGCGAAGGACTGGTTGTCGCGGTCGACGGGATCGATGTGCATCTTGTCGACTTCTTCACCGGTGTCGCCGCCGTACTTCTTGCGGGCGGCCTCCGCGCGCTCGGCGGCCTTCTTGCTGCCCTGCGCGATGACGTCGGTGAACCGCTCGAAGCTGAGCAAGGGCCCGGCGTCGTACGGGAGTTCATAGAGCGCCACGGTGGACGCGTCATCGGCGGGCGCCCGCACCCCGAAGGCGGCGGCGTCGGCGACGCCCATGTCGTCGACGAGCACATAGAGCCCGTCCCGCCCCAGCCGATCATGCACGGCCGCGAGCAGCCGGTCACCGCCACTGTTCTGGCTCGGCAGCACGAGGACGTAGGTGGGCACCTTGGTCCGCTTGGCCAGCTTCTTGAACTCGGGGGCTGTGGAACGGGGAAGGTCCCGGGGGAGCTGGTCGGTGACGTGGACGGGGTCGGAACGGAGGAGGTCGGCGAGGGCGGCGGCTTGGGTGGGGGCGGGGTCGTCCTGGGAGGTGGGGGGTGCGGCGAGCGCGGGTGCGGCCCTGCCGAGAAGGAGGAGCAGGGAGAGAGCGGCGAGCAAGGCGAAGAGTCGCGGCCGCCACCTCGTCCCCGCACCCACATCCACACCGGCAACAACGTCAGCGGCCCAGCGGTCGCCGACCCAGCCGCCACCGCCCCCGCCCCCGCCCACTGCCACGTGTCCAGCCCGCACCCGCCCCACCCCGTTGCTCATTGGCCGCACTTTACTGTCGCGACGGGGGTGTTTCCATGGGGGTTCTGTGACGGGAGGGGATCAGGGAGCTGGCCATGTGCGGGTCCTTGATCTCTTCGCCGTCCGCCCCCATGACCATGCTCCGCAAGCCCTCGCAGAGCCCGTGGGAGGGGCTGACGTCGTCCGAGGACCGAATGGTGACGATGAAGTCGCCGTCGGGGCGGCGCGTGACGAGGGGTGTACCGGCAGCGGAATGTGCGGCGGCGAAGGTCATGACCGTCACGCGCTGGGCGGTGGTCAATGACTCGAGCGCGACGACATCGGGGGCTTCATCGAGGTAGCGCACGAACTCATCTCGCCCGCGGACGCTCAGCCTGCACCACGAACCATCGGTGAAGACGACCTTGGCGTCGCCCGCGCCGGAGCCGAAGTCGCGCGCTTCCACCCGGTCGACGGCGGAGCGCGGCACTTCGAAGAGGACGTCGTCCCAGATGATCTCGCTGTCATCGAGCAGTCCCACGACGAGGAGACGCCGATCGGTGATGATCGCGTGAGTGCGGTCGGTGGCGGGCCGACGCGCGGGATCGAGCTGCCAGGGCAGGGAGCGCGCAAGGGTGCCGGGAGCGGCCCACAGCACGGGGAAGTCCTCGACCTCGTCCGCCGGATCGTCGGAGCGCCCGAGCGTGCTGATGTCCCCGACACCGGTACCCCCGAGGGCTCCGACGACAGCGATGAGAGCGACGGCGAGCCCGGCCTTGAGCCCGGTACGGGCGACACGGGAGGCCTGTGACCGCACGGCGTAGACAGGACCGCCGGGCAACCCCTCCAACTCGCCCTGATCTCATGCCGTTCCTCGTCGCCCACCGAGCTACTCGCCTGGTCGCGCCGCCTGGCGGCCACCGGTGGTTGGACTGGATCTCTCCCCCCCCGCGACCCCCGGACACCAGAATGGAATGCTTCAGCAGATGCGATACGTGAAGGCCGACTGGGACCCGGAGCACCACGGTTTCCGGGTCGACGCGCGGGAATACCTGGCAGTTCTCCCCACGCTTAGAGGCGCCCTGCCTGGCGGGTCATGGGCCTTTGCGTCCGACGCCGGGCATTACGCCTTCGCGAACGATCGCTGCGTAAAGGACCTAGAGCTCACGAGCATTGCCCTGCCCACAAAAACCGCTGACGGACCGGGTACGGCATCACTCACATTCGCACCAAACCCGTGGAAGCACGCCGCCGGCCTACGTATTGAGTACGCGGGCGTCACGCGCTTCTCCATCGACTACGCGAGGTCGATCGACTGGATGGAGTCGATCACCGTGCTGCTGGACGAAATCCTGCCGCAGGAGGCCGAGGACGGGGCTGTGTCCGGCGACGGTGACGGCGCCGTCGGCGGCATCACCCACGAGATAGAGCTCACCGACGCGACGATCAAGGTGCACTGCGCGGACCTGACGGCGACGTGGGCGGGTGACGGGAAGGCGGACCGGGGGGTCGGATGCACAGAAATCCCGCCCACATACGGGTAGGGCGCGACGCTGATGGGATGTCCCTGCAATCGCACACCAAGCTGCCGCCTCCCACGGGCAGAGGGACCCCCACCCAGGAGCGCCATTCCGCCTCGTACGCTGACAAGCCGAAGTCGACAGAGAACACACAGGGGACGGGGACAACAGCATGGCCCGCTACACCGAAGCGCAGACCATCGCCCGCGGCGGATTCAGCATCAAGGTGCCGGAGACCTGGTGGGAGTTCGACGTCCGCCCGGAGTCGCGTGACGCCAGCATCCGGCAGATGATCAACGACCGCATACGCGAACGTCCCGAGCTGGAACCGCACCGGGGCACCTTCGAGGGCTTCCTGCGCAAGGCATCCAAGGAGGCCTGGCAGTCCGGCGCCCTGTACTGCGGCTGCATGGCGGGAAGCTTCGGCGGGGACGTGCCGGTCACCGGCTCGGTGACGGTCTCCCTGGTCGGCGCCCGTACGTCGAACGGCGATGTGATGCCGACCGACCCCGCGGCGATCGTGGCGCAACTCGGCGTACGGGAGGCCAAGCGCGAGGGCGACACGTATCGCAAGGTCACGACGGTCGAGATACCGGGCGTGGGGCCGGCGGCCCGCACGTACGGCATCGAGGACGTCTCCGTCCCCGGCGACGACCGCACGATCCGCGTCGTGTTGATGCAGACGTTCATTCCGGTGCCGGGACAGGAGGGCAAGGTCGCACTGGTGGCGGGCAGCAGCCAGGTCCTGGACCTGGCGGAGTCCTTCTTCGACATCTTCGACGCGGTGACGTCAACGTTCCGCTTCGCGGAATAGGCGACGATCGAGCAGACCTGAAAGGGGAAAGTGCCCGTGGAGCGGACCATCGAAGAGGCCAGGCGAATCAGGAGTGACCGGCTGGCCTCGGATGAACCAGGCATCTCAGTCCAGCCCAGCACCAACATCGTGATCTTCTACAGCGTGTGCTTCGCAGTTCCTGCGGTGGTGGCGATCGTCTGCTTGCTTCTCGGTTCGCAGCAACTGCTGCCCGTAGCCCTGATCGCGGCGCTGGCGGCTGTTGTCGCTGTCCGCCCCGTGATCGTGATCGTCGCGGCCGCCGTCAGTGACAAGTCCCTGATGAGCCGCGTACGCAAGGCATTGGGTGGGGCTCTTCCGGAGCGGGCACATGCTGTGCGCTTCGGCCTGCATGCGCACGACACCCCTGATGCGTCACTGTGGGACGCAGCTCCAGAGAAGGAGGGCGCCATCGCTGTGACGCCTCACGGGCTGCACCTGCTCAGTCCTGTGGGCTCGACCGTTCTGCCTTTCACCGATGTACTGGGAGTCGTTCTGACTCCCGGGCGGCGGCTCGCCCCGGACCGATTCGACATCCACCTTCGTTCGGGTGAGGCCATCGAAGTGAGCTCGATGAGAGCGCCTGCACTTGGGGCGGACATGTCGCGCTCAGGCGTCAGGGTGTTGCGGGAACTCTGAGTGGGACGGCCCAAGCCCTACGGCCCCGTCACCCGGGTCACCCTCAGGCCTGCTGAGTGAAATGCGTCGATCAGGGACTGAGGCTCGAAGGAACGCATCAACAGACACTGGCCGTCCACGAGGTGCAGTTCGATGTCGTGGTGAGGGAGCTTGATCACCGCGGCTCCGAGTACTTCCGCGACAGGTACCTCGAGCATCTGCTCGCCTGTTCCCAGAAGTGTCAGGGAACGCTCGTCGATGGTCAGCCCAGAGACGCGTTGAGGCCCGAAGTCCCATGCCGCCAGGCCCTCGACCGGGAGGAGGCTCTCCGGCTGGAGACCGTGCCGCACCGGGTGGATCCGCTTGCCGGGAAACCGCGCGGCGAGGGCGGCGGATACGGCCGCGTCTTCCTTCCGCTCCTGGGCGAACGACCGGGCCACCAAGACGATCGCGGTGACGAGCACGATGGCGCAGACGGCGCCGGCGATCACATAGCCGGTCGCGGACTCCGGCGCATTGCCGAAGTACAGGACGACCGTGACCACCAGGGGGAGCGCGTACCAGAGGACCGCGAGAGGGAATCGCCTGGGCGGAACCCGGCCCTCGGAGGCAGAGCCACCGGGAGTGGCACCGGCCAGCTGCGTGCGCCGTTCCGCACGGGCCCGGCCCAGCCCGCGAACCCGGTTCTCCCCGTTCACCCAGTTGCTGCGCGAGGAGGCTCGTCGTACCGCCGCACCGGCGTACACGGCGAACGTGAGCAAAGCACATACCCAACCGACTGACTCACGGTCCGACAGACCGGAGGTTGCCGCGATGGCGAGAGCCACGATGGCGGCCGACAGGCAGCCGGTGAGCCCGAGAATCCAGCGGAGGCGCGGGAGCGCACCGGATCCGTAGTTCGCCGGCGCCTCACCCAGCGCGACCGACGAACCACCCGAAGCGTCCGAACCGTCCGCACCTGCCAGGGCCAAGGCGTCCGCGTGACGGTCAAGGACGATCCACTGCTTGATCGCAGCCCAGAGTCGCACGCCACGTGCGTGATGTCGCTGGAGAGCGAACGCGGGCAGCCCTACCAGCACGAGTAGCGCACCAAAAGAGATCAGCAGAGCGAAACCGACGCTCGGTGCACCCTTCTCCCCAGCGATGGCGCCGACGAGGAGGCTGGTGATCACCAGCACGCCCAGTGAGAGCATGAGGGCGCAGATGAGGGACAGCAGCGCCCGGGGCAGCGATCGGTCGGCTTTGATCAACTCGTCGAGGGCTGAGGCGCGTGCGCGGAGCAGCGTGTCCCGGTCGGGGTACGCATCGATGAGCGGGGGGCCGGTGAGGTGGGGGGCAGTCGTCATGGGGCGGTTTCCTGAGGAGAGGGGGGAGATTTGGCTTCGAGCGGTTGGGCGGGGTCCCCGAAGGTGGACCGGTGGGCCATCACGGCAAGGAGGCCCGCCAGTTCCCCCACGTGGCTGGGGTCGAGGCTCACCCCGATGAAGAGAATGCCCCTTCCACCCCCTGGCGGGCAGGTGAGGGCGCGCACAACGCCAATCTGGGCGGACAGGGATTCATCGTCACCGTCCTCCTGCGGGGTCTGGATCGTCGACTGTGTGATCAACCCGAAGCCGATGCCCAAGTCCGTGGTGAAGGATTCCTGATAACTCGGTTCTTCGGTCTGGGGCTCGGCCACAGTGGCGAGGAGAGCGCCGATGTCGAGCTCTTCGGAAACAGCCGGTACGTCGATCACTCCAGCCATGACCTGCCAGTTGGCGATGGTCTTGGCCTCACCCGGAAGCGGACCGGAAGCGATGCCGTAGAGCACTGTCCCACTGCTCAGCAGGTGCCCGTACCAGGCCATGAGGGCATCCACGAACTGCGCCTGACGTTCTCGTGGAACAGTCGGGTACGTCTTCTGGACGATCTCTGTACAGCGCTTTCGAGTCGCGTCACGATCGGCCCCGTCTTCGAGCAGGTCGAACCAGTCTTGTGGAACGAAGAGTTGTACGGTCCCCAGCGGGGGTGCAGCGGTCACTTGTCCTCCAGCGCTGAGCGGTCAATGAGCTGACCGAAAGAAGCCCCGGTGAAGAGGTTGTTGCCGGCTTCGATCAGTCCATCGGTGCCCATTGAAGTCAGAGCGTGACCGGTCCACGTCGTGAAGAACTGCCCTCCGCGCCACCCCATCTCCGTCGCAGACATGGCATGGGCTGGGGACCCGGCTTTGCCGAGCTGAAAGAGGCCATTGGGAAGTGTTTCCGTCGCCGGTACGACTCGAGAAAGCCCTGGAACCCTGGCGAGTGCCTGGGGCACCTCCCGCACGCCGTTTCCGGCCCGGGCGTTGCCGAGGACCTTCGCGCCCACCTTGAGGGCGCCGACACCTACGGCGAGCCCGGCTGCGTCGAGAATGACGTCCTGGTCGGTGAGAGCTTTGACGAAGCTGCCGCTCTTGCCTGCCGCGGACAGGTAGTGGGCGACGAGGGCTACGCCCGCCAGGGCAAGAGAGATCCCGCCGAGGATCTGCAGTCCGGGAACCATCGCGAGCAGTCCGAGGATCGGGCTGAGAAATCCTGCGATGTCGCCGATGACCTTCAGGAGCGGCGCGAGAGCCTTCAACGCATCCATGGGGTTGGTGACCGCCCACGCGATGGTCTTCAGGGCATCGCCGATCGCGTCGGTGAACTTGTCCCACATTCCGGGTTCGTTGGGGGCGATCTCACCCGCACGCTTCAGGCGGTCCGCAATCTCGCCGCCCTTTTCGTTGTACTGGGAATGCAGGGTCCGCGCACGCGTGCGTACCGCCTCAACCGGGTCCCCGGCGTCGCCCTCTGCCTTCTTCTCGGCCTTCTCCTGGGCGCCCTCCTTCTTGGAGTCCTTCTGCTTCTTGGCCGTTTGCTCGGCCTCGAGAGCCTCCGTCTCCAGCTTCTCGGCGGTCCTCTGGTGCACCTTCATGTAGTCGGCCCAGTCGTCGAGGGCCCTCCTGGCGAGGTCGAACGACTCGTGTGCTTTGACGACCTTGGGACGGAAGTCATCGGCGAGTAGCTCGCGAAACCCCGTGGCAGCCTTGCCGCGCCAATCACCTTTTGCGGCGCCTTCGAGCACCAACTTGATCTCGGCGAGAGAATCCGTCGTGTGCTTCACGAGGTCGACGACATCGGTCAGTGCGGTGTGGTCTCCGGGGCATGGGATGAAGCCGATGGTCGGGAAGTCATCGAGGGTGGGAGTCTTCACTTCTTCTCCGCCGCCTCGCGAAGGGCCTTGGCCAACTCGTCATCCAAGCCGTCGAAAGCCTTCTCGATCTTCCCAAGAGCCTTGGAGGCATTCGTCGAGAACTTCTTCAACTGGCCGACGCCGTAGGTCCATTCGTCGCCGAAAGTGTCCATACGCTTTTCGAGCTCGGGGACGCCCATGGCTTTTGCATCGACCTGGTCCATTGCCTTGGCCGGCTTCTCCAACAGGCCGCCGATATGCTTTAGATTCTCGCGCACACGCTCCAACATTTCCCCGTCGATGTACAGGTCACTCACTGGGTCCCCTTTGTTGCCTCAACTGACGCGCGAGTCTCGTCCCCTGCCTTGATGACATCTCTCGGCGGGCCAAGTGGCGAAGGCGGGCACGCAAGCTGCAGCGGTCGCCTCGTCGCGCGGAGAAAAGGAGGCCTGGCGCGGAGGTCGGGCCGCACCAGGCCTCGCTAGCACTCGCTTCTCAGCGGTTGATGGACTGGATTTCCTCGACCTTGACGTCCTGCGTGGTGCCGAAGGTACCGGCGGGCAGGTCTCCACCCGGAACGCCCGTCCCTGTCCAGCTGACCTTCCAGGTGACGGTTGCCTTGAGCTCGTATGTTCCATCACCGGACGACCGGTGGTAGGTGACGCCGCACGGAGGGATCTTGTCGGCTTTCCCCCGGGCGTAAGGGGCGCCGATGCTTCCGTCCTTGTTGATGGCGCACTCGCCGGACGTGGGGTGGCTCTGCGCGTCCTTCGTGCCGGGCTCGATCTTGAGCGACTGCGGCTCGGCGGTGGTCGTGGCCTCTATGTTCTGGCCGCCCGCGTTGAGGGACGCGGTCACGGACACGGGCTTGAACTTTGCCTTGTCGAGCCAGGCCCAGGTGTGGAGATTCACCTTCGTGACGTTCTCGGGGGCGAGCGTGACCTTGGTTCCGGGAATCTTGATCTTCGCGTAGGCGAGTTCGGCGAGTATCTCGGGCGTCACCGCGTTCTCGACCTCTGGGGGCTCCCCGTTGTCCACCCAGAAAGGGGGCTCCTTACAGGCGAAGATGTCGCCACCCTCTTCGTAAGGCAAGGCGGCACGGTCCCAGAACATGCCTTTGCCCTTTTTGGCCATGTTGTAGTTCTTGTAGGGGTGGCCATCGACGTAGTGCTTCTCGAAAGCGGCGACCGCCTCACCGAGCCCACTGGCGTGAGGGAGGTTCTTGGTCTTCATGTGGTCCGCTTTGAGCTGCTCCGGCGTGTACTTGGGCTCGTACCAGCAGGGGGGAGGGGTCCAGTCGGACGACTGCACCGTCATCGGACCGCTGGACGGGCCACTGCCGTTGCGGGAGACATCGAAGCGGATCACGGACTCGATCTCTTCGGCGTTCCGGTCGCCGGACTGCTCGACGTTGCCCTCCGACCCGCCGCCGGGCCCGTCCGCGAAGGCGGTGCCGGGCACAATAGAGATGCCTGCGGCTGCGAGAAGCAGGGCAGAGTTCCGCAGGGTGGTCCTCACGGCTGGCACTGAGTTGCTCCCCTTTCCGACGAAACGGCAGTGGTCTTCCACACGCCCTCACTGCTCTTCTTGAGGCTCGCGTCGTAGAAGACGTAGGACTTGCTCGTCACCGGAGTCTTCTCGGCCTTGTTCGTCTTGCGGTCCTTGCCGAACCACTTGCTCTCGTCACCGCAGTACGTCAGGCGGGCGGACCCATCGGACCGGAATTGCACATTGCGGTCGTAGAACCGGACTGTGCCGGTGACGGAGTAGCCGTCGTCCACCGTGGTCTTGATCCATTGGACGGCGCTGGCCGCGGCATCGCCCTCCGAGTAGAACTGGACCGCTTCGGAGCTCGGATCGCCCTTGATGATGGCGGCGTCAATCGCGCGGTGGCGCTCCGCGTTGTCCGCGAGCACGGCGTCCTTCTTCGCGTCACCCGTCTTGGCGTCCTCGAATTTGAGGATGTCGTCCTTCGGCAGCGTGATCTTCGGACGGGCTACGTCGGCGTCGGGCGAGGCGCTGGGTGATGCGGACTTCTTGGCACCGCCCTGATCGGCGCCCGCGATCTTGTCCTTGTTGCTGTCGTTGTCGCCGTCACCACCCCCGCAGGCCGTCAACAGCAGGGCTGCGGTCGCGGCGAGCGCGGCGGTGATGGGCATGGTGCGGCGGTTCACAGTCGGCTCCCGGTGGGGCGAGGGTGTCTGCAACGGGCCGACGTTATCCGTGAGGTTGCTGGTTCCGCCAGGGTGGATAGTGGGGCAAGTCGTGGCATCTCAACTGAATGTCATCGTGTCGTGATGCGAAGAGTGCAGCAGCGGAAAGCCTCGGCTGTCTCGATGCTGCTGGGATCGTGGCGCGAAGTGAACTGTTTGCCGCTGTTACCAGGGGTCAGTGCCATGCAAGTCAGCTGTTGCGAGCTGGCAGGCCTGACGCTGAAGCCCCAGCCACCGATGCGTGGTTGAAGCTGGGGCGCGGGGCACGGCTCGGCCCGGCGGGGCGGGGGCCCGCCGGGCCGAGCGCAACTGGTGGCTCAGCGGCGGTTCATCGCTCGCTTTACCTTCTTGCCTGCAGGCGACTCATCCAGCGTTTTCCACAGCTTTGATGAGCTCACCGATGTGTAGACGCCCGGGGCGCCCTGGGCGCCGCAGCCGTCACCGTAGGAGACGACGCCTATCTGGATCGGGGCCCTGCGGCCGGGCACGTTACGGAAGATGGGGCCGCCGCTGTCGCCCTGGCAGGAGTCCTTCGTCTCGACTCCCGCGCAGAAGTTGACCTTTGAGTTGTACTCGGCGTAGCTCGTGCCGCATTCCGCGTGGGAGAGGATCGGGACCTTTACCTCGCGGAGGCGGTCCGGGGTGTTGGGGAGTTCCGTGTCCGTGTTGCCCCAGCCCGCGACCGTCGCCTTCTGACCCGGGCGGATCAGGGCGTCCGTGCCCTGGGTGGGGAGCGCGATCGGGGAGATGCCCCGCACCGGCTTGCTGAGCTGGATGAACGCCACGTCGTACGCCTCCTGGCCCTTGAGGTAGCGCGGGTGTACCACCACGCCTCCCTTGGCCACGTTGCGTATCTGGCCCTGGCCGGACTTGGAGAGCACCGTGCGGCCCACCGCCACCTGGAGCTTCTTCGGCTTGAGGGGCTTGCCCGCGTCGTCCACCAGGCAGTGTGCCGCCGTCATGACCGTGTCCGCCGTCACCAGGCTGCCGCCGCAGAACTGGCGGTCCAGCGCGCTGCCGGAGCCCTTGTCCATGACGGCCGCCATGAAGGGGTAGGCGTCGTTCGACACCTCGGTGCCGCCGATGATCGCGTGCGCCGGCGTTGCCGTGGCGATCAGGGTCAGGGATGCGGCCGCCGTTGCCACGGCCGCAGGAATGGTTCTGGGCGCGGACTTCGTCCGGCGCGTCGAGTGAGTCGAGTGACTTGAGTGAGTTGAGTGAAAGGAAAGTCTCATGGGGGGTGAATTTCTCTTCCGTGTTGCGCAAAGCAGGAGTTCTTGCTTGTTCTGCACGTGAGACGGGTGAACGGGGGTGGGGGTTCATCGGGTCATGGACGGGCATGTTGAGGTCGAGAGGAGTGGAGGCGTGGGGTGGGTGTGTCGGAGCCGGCTGAGGCGGGGGTCTCTCTGACCGGGGCTTGGATCGACGCGTGGGTTTCCCGCGTACGGGAGGGGGTGGATTCTCATCTCCGGGGGTTCGAGGTCCGGGTTGGGTATCCGCCCGACTGCAACTCGGTCGCCCCCGCGCGCAAGTTGGAGGAGCCCGAGCGCCTTGAGCCGGAGGATTCCGAGCGCCTTGAGTCGGAGGATTCCGAGCGCCTTGAGATCGCGGCGGCCTCCGGTGAACTCGCTCTCCTCTACTGCCATCTGAGCCACCTCAGCCTCCCCGACGTAGGCCCCGGGCTCTTCGTGCACTCCGCCCAGCAGACAGTGGCCGGGCTGCGCGGGGACCTGCCCACCCGGATCGAAGGTGCGGTCGGCCACGCCCTCGGCACCCCCGTCGTCGTCTTCGGGTCCGACGGCGGCGGCGCGCTCTTCGCGCTCAGTCGGGCTGACGGCGCGACCGTGTATCGCCTGCCAGTAGGCCGAGTTGACGGTCAGACCTACCGGCCGGCTCCCTCCACCTCCACGCCGACCGAAGTCCTGGCCCCGAACCTCCAGGCCTTCCTCACGTACGTCGAAGGCCAGCTGCGGCAACAGGCCTGAGCCCCACAGCACCCCCCCTGGGGCCAGCCCCCGACGGCCCCACACATGGCCGAAGCACGACCAACCAATCCCCCCGGGAACCACTCCCACCTCTCCCCGCGTCATCCGTGCGGCTGATGGATCAGCCCCACCAGCACCCCGTCAGCCGCCCAGCAGCCCGTGGTGTTCCTCATCACCGCGCCCACCGAGGCCCGTTGCGCAAACAATGAATATTCGCGTATGCACATCCCTCTCTCCGCTTGAGATCCCGGAATGCGTGGGAACCATGGAGTACGGATTGCGCGTGGATAACGATGAGGAGTGCGGGCCGCGGCAGTCTTAACGCGCCTTGAGGGGCTTATGTGCTGCTGATACGGTGCGATGACTTGACACTGTGCCTGGGGCTGAATAGCCCGCCCGAGGCGGGCGAAGAGAGTCGCGAGTGTCTGAAAATGACCGAATCTTCTTGGGCGTGCGGGGAGCAGTTGCGTGAAGATCCAAGAGCGTACGGGGGCGGGCAACAGCCGTTCCGCCGCGCCGGTTCAGCCAGCGGTCGGTGAGCGCCTTCCCGCGCCGCCTCGCGAGCGCAAACCGGCACTCGCCGCCCTGGCCGTTCTGCTCATCCTCATCGGCGCCCTCGGCGCCACCGTCCTCGTGCTGCGCGCCGGGGACCGGATCGAGGTCGTGAAGGTGACGGAGGAGATCCCCGCCGGGGAGTCCGTCGTCCGCGACAAGAACGTCACGTCCGTGATGGTCTCCGCCGACTCCGGGGTCAACTACGTCAAGTGGTCCCAGCTCGGCCAACTGTCGAAGCTCAAGGCCACCAACACCATCCCCAAGGGCGCCGTCGCCGTCGGCGAGATGTTCTCCGGCAAGAGCGGGCTGCCCGCGGGCAAGTCGGCCGTCGGTGTCTCCCTCAAGGAGGGGCAGTACCCCGCGGACGGCCTGAAGGCCGGCGACAGCGTGGACGTCTACCAGGTCGGCGACGACGCTTCCGGAGGAAGCTCCGGCGACAAGGGGACCGGCGGTTCCGCCGGGACGGGCGCGAGCGACTCGCCCATCGTCTCGGCCGCCCGCGTCAGCTCCGTCGCGGACAAGAGCGACGCCACCGTGAGCACCGGTGCCCTCGGCATCACGCTCCTGGTGGACAGCGCCGACGCCGCCGCCGTCACCAGGGCCGCGTCCGCCGGTGCCGTCTCGCTCGTCCAAGTGTCTCCCAACGGCAACTAGAGGCGAGTAGAAGAGACATGGCGCTCATTGCTCTCGCCGCGGACAAGGGATCTCCCGGAGTCACCACCGCGGCCGTCGCGCTCGCGGCCGTCTGGCCGCGCCGCGTCCTCGTCGCGGAGACCGACCCCGCGGGCGGCGACCTCGTCTACCGCAGTGCCGCCGCGCACGGCGGACCGCTCAACCCCAACACCGGGATGCTCAGCATCGCGGCCACCGCCCGTCGTGGGCTTGTTCCTGATCAACTCTGGGATCACACGCAGCCGTTGAGCGGTGGTCTCGAGGTGCTCGTCGGGCTCGGCATCGCCGAGCAGGCCGCCGGGCTCGCCGGACTCTGGCCGACCCTCGGCCGTGCCTTCTCGCAGCTCGCCGATTCGCCGAACGCGCCCGCCGATGTCATCGCTGATTGCGGTCGCATCAGTGGGGATTCCCCTGCCGTCGAGCTCTTCCCGCAGGCTGCCCTTGTGCTGCTCGTCTCGCGGACCGAGCCCGAGGCCATCGCGCGTGTACGGGACCGTGCCGCAGCGCTCGCCACCAAGCTGCACGGCGGATCGCGTGGGGCCGCGTCGCTCGCGACCCCGCTCATCGGCGTACTCCTGATCGCCGACCCCTCGACGTCCGGCAAGCTCGTCCACCAGGTCAACGACATGCTGATGGCCGCGCAGACCGGCGCCCGCGTCGTCGGCACCCTCGCCGAAGACCCGGCGGGCGCCGAGCAGTTGGCGGGGCGCAAGCGCGGGCGTCTCGACAAGTCCATGCTCATCCGCTCGGCCCGCAAGGTGACCGTCGACCTCTACCAGCAGTACGGCGCCGCGTGGGCCAACCCGAACGCGGGCACGCACGGCACCGCGGGCATGCAGGGCACGCGCGGGGCCGGCCGATGAGCGTTCCCGTCGATCACCAGCTGGTGAAGCGGTTCCGGCAGGACGCCGGTGACCGCATCGCCGAGCAGCGCCGCCTGGACCAGGTCTCCGGCGTCACCCCCATGTCGGGCGAGGACGAGCGGCAGTACGCCCGCGCCGTCATCGCCCAGATCCTGGAGGAGTACGCCCGGATAGAGATCAACGCCGGGCGGACCCCGCTGGACGCCGAGACCGAGGAGAAGTACGCGGCCGCGGTGCACGCGGCGCTCTTCGGCGTCGGACGGCTCCAGCCGCTGCTCGACGACCCCGAGGTCGAGAACATCGACATCAACGGGTGCGACCAGGTCTTCGTCGGATACGCCAACGGCCGTGAGACCAAGGCCGATCCGGTCGCCGAGACCGACGAGGAGCTCATCGAGCTCATCCAGATCCTCGGCGCGTACTCCGGTCTCTCCTCGCGCCCCTTCGACTCCGCCAACCCGCAGCTCGACCTCCGGCTGCCCGACGGCTCACGTCTGTCGGCCGTCATGGACGTCACGCGGCGGCCCGCGCTCTCCATCCGACGTGCCCGCATGGGCAAGGTCTTCATGTCGGACCTGGTGGGCAACGGCACGCTGACGCCCGAGGTCGCGCACTTCCTGGCGTGCGCGGTGCGGGCCCGCAAGAACATCATGATCGCGGGCGCGACGAACGCCGGAAAGACCACGCTGCTGAGGGCCCTCGCCAACGAGATCCCGCCGCACGAGCGCCTGGTGACCGTGGAACGCGCCCTGGAGCTCGGCCTCGACCAGTTCGCCGACCTGCACCCGAACGTCGTCGCCTTCGAGGAGCGCCTGCCCAACTCCGAGGGTCAGGGCATGATTTCGATGGCCGAGCTGGTGCGCCGCTCGCTCCGTATGAACCCCTCCCGCGTCATCGTCGGTGAGGTCCTCGGCGACGAGATCGTGACGATGCTGAACGCGATGTCGCAGGGTAACGACGGCTCGCTCTCCACGATCCACGCCAACAGTTCGAGTGAGGTCTTCAACCGCATCTCGACGTACGCCCTCCAGGCCAGCGAGCGGCTGCCCATCGAGGCCAGCCAGATGCTCGTGGCCGGAGCCGTCAACTTCGTCGTCTTCATCCAGCGGCGCAACAACTACCAGACCGGCGGCAAGCTCCAGCGCATGGTGACCTCGGTCCGCGAGGTCAACGGCGTCGACGGCCGTGTCCTGTCCAGCGAGGTCTTCGCGGAGGCCGCGAACGGGCAGGTCGTCGCGCACGCGCCGATCGCCTGCATGGACGACCTGGCCGCGTTCGGCTACCGCCCCGCCGGGCAATGGGGGTGAGCACGACATGAACTCACTCGGCTCGATGGGCGGCCTTTTCTCGCTGCCCGTCCTGTACGCACTGGGCTGCGGCATCGCCGTCGGCGGTGGCATCGCGGTCCTCGCGATGGCGCTGCGCGGTCTGCCGGTGAAACCGGAGCACGAGAAGCAGAAGGCCAGCAGGCGGATGAGCGAACTCATCCGGTTCGCGGGCCAGCGCGGCTCGCTTGCCATCGGCGTGGGCCTCGCGGTGTTGCTCCTCACCCGGTGGGCGGTCGCGGGCATCGCCTCCGGCATCCTCGTCTTCTTCTGGGACAAGCTGTTCGGCGGCGCGGCGGAGGAGCGGTCGCAGATGCGCCGCGTCGAGGCGCTCGCCGCTTGGACGGAGTCCCTGCGCGACACCATCGCGGGCGCGGTCGGCCTGGAGCAGGCGATCCCGGCATCGGCACGAGCGGCGGCCCCCGTCCTCCGGCCGCACCTGGACGCCCTGGTGGACCGGCTGCGTGCGCGTACGCCGCTCCCCGAGGCCCTGCAGATCCTGGCCGACGAGATCGACGACGCCTCGGCCGACATCATCGTGGCGGCGCTGATCCTGAACGCGAAGCTGCGCGGTCCGGGCCTGCGCCAGGTGCTCGGCGCGCTCGCCAAGTCGGCTCGCGAAGAGGTCGACATGCGCCAGCGCGTGATGTCGCAGCGTGCGTCGACGCGGCGCTCGGTGCAGATCGTGGTCGCGGTGTCGATCGCGTTCGTGCTCGGCCTCTCGATCTTCAACCGCGACTTCGTCGCGCCGTACGGCACCGCGGTCGGACAGCTCGTACTCGCCTGTGTCTGCGGCCTGTTCGCGCTCGGCTTCTGGTGGCTGCGCAAGCTCTCGACGGTGGAGACGCCGGACCGCTTCCTGGTCCGGGACGAGCCCGGCGTGCAGTTCGTTCGGCCGCGGGGTGCGGGCGCGGTCCCCGGCGCCGGTGAGCAGGCGCCCCTGCCGGGGCACGCCGGCCCGTACGGGCAGCCGGGTCAGCCCGGCGCCACCGGCCATGCGAATCCCGAGGGGGTACGTCGATGAGCCTGACGATGCCGATAGTGATCGGCGCCATCATGGGCCTGGGCATCTACGCCCTCGTACGTGCCCTGATGCCCTCCAAGCGGAGCGCGGTCGCCACGGTCGCGCGGATCGACGCCATGCGGGCCAGGGGCGCGGCGTACGAATCGCACCGCGCGTCCGCCGACAGCAAGGACGACTCGGGCCGACTGGGTTCGGCCCGGGCCCGGGTGGGTGCGAGGGTCGCCGACTTCTACCTCCAGCAGGGCTGGGAACAGCGCTCGCTGCGGGCCGACCTGGCGGTGCTCGACCGAAGCTGGGAGAAGTTCCTGGCGACGAAGACGCTGCTCGCGGCCGCGGGTGTCTTCTTCGGGCCCTTCCTTTTCGCGGTCATCTGGACGCTGGGTGTCGGCGACAGCCCGATCATCCCGGTCTGGCTGGCCCTGATGTTCGGCGCACTGTTCTTCTTCCTGCCCGACCTCGAGGTGCGCAGGGACGCCGCCGACAAGCGGCGCGACCTGCGCCGCGTCATCGGCGCCTATCTCGACCTGGTGTCGATGAGCCTGGCGGGCGGCCGAGGCCTTCCCGAAGCCCTGATGGCGGCGGCGGAGATCTCGGAGGGATGGGCGACGCAACGCATCCGCAACGCGCTGGCCGATGCCCGGATCACCGGCATCAGCCAGTGGCAGGCACTCGGTGCCCTCGGCGAGGAACTGGGCATCGAGGAGCTCAAGGACCTGTCGGCCTCGCTCGCGCTCGTGGCGGACGACGGCGCGAAGGTGCGCGAGTCGCTCGCCTCCCGCGCGGAGACGATGCGGCACCGCGAAATGGCCGAGATCGAGGGCAGTGCGGGCGAGAAGTCCCAGTCGATGCTCGTCGCCCAGCTTCTCCTGTGTGCGGGCTTCCTGGTCTTCCTCATCTTCCCGGCGGCGATGCGCGTGTTCCAGGTCTAGCGATCTTTACGGCGAAGGACGGGCCGGCCGACGGGGACGGCCCGACAGTCTCCCCCCACTCCTGAGAGGACAACTCACCATGAACGGACGGAACTTCAGTACCGGCATCCCGGCTGTCGACTTCCTGGTCACCTTCCTGCGGGGCCGCGTCGAGCGCGCCCGCTCCGGCGAGCTCGACCGCGGTGCGTCCGCGGTCGAGTGGGTCATCATCTCTGCGGTCGTCGTGGCGATCGTCGGCGTGGTGGCCGCGATCATCAACACCGCGCTCAAGGGCGGGGCCGACAAGGTCGGGGACTGCATCGAGGGCGCGGACGCCGGCAAGACCTGCTGATCGACCTGCTGATCGATCGGCCGACGGGGAGCGAGGGCGGGGACGAGTGCGCGGGTGCGTGAAGCGATGGGTACGCCGCAGGGTGGAGGCAGCCTCCACCCGCGGTGAATCCGGCATGACCGCGATCGAGTTCGTGCTGCTCACTCCGGTGCTCTTCTTCATGATCTTCGCGACGGTGCAGTTCGCGCTGTACTTCTTCGCGGATCATGTCGCCCAGGCCGCGGCCCAGGCGGGCGCGCGCAAGGCCCGTGCGACGGCGGACGAGAACCCGGGCGGCTGGCGCGGCGACGCGCGCGACGTCGTCGACGCCTACATCCAGCAACTGGGCCCGCAGTTGGTGATCAGCCCCGACGTGAAGACGATGGAGCCGAAGGCGAACACGGTCGGGGTGGAGATCACCGCGAGCGTTCCGTCGGTCTTCCCCGGCCTCGACCTGACGGTGCACGCGCAGTCGGCGGGGCCGGTGGAGCGGTTCGTGGAGGAGGGGGAGGGCGGCTGATGAGGAACGTATGGGCAGGTGTCCTTCGTCGCCGACGCGACGCGATCGTCCGCGGGACGGACAGGGGCTTCGGGACGGACCGGGGCCTCTCCACGATCGAGGTGGTCATCCTCGCCCCGGTGATGATCCTCTTCATCCTGGTCCTGGTGGCCTTCGGCCAGCTCGTCGACGGCCGGGGAGCCATCGACGGAGCGGCGCGGGACGCGGCGCGCGCCGGATCGATCCAGAAGGATCTGGGCACGGCGATGGCGGAGGCGAGGGCCGCCGCGGAGGCGGACCTCGCGGACATCTGCTCGGGCCCGGTCAGCGTCAGAAAGACCAGCGACGGCTTCCAGGCCGATGTCGACCCCTTCTTCACGGTGGAAGTGAGCTGCAAGGTGCGGGGCTTGGACATGATCGGCCTCGACGTGCCGACGACGCTGACGGCCAGCTTCAGCTCCTCGCTGGACCCGTACCGGAGGTCGGTGTGAGTACCCCTCGCGTGCGTGCGTGGGTCTCGTCCCGCCGGGAACGCCTCGACGACCGTGGCTCGGGCGCGGGCGCGGTCATCATCTTCGCGATCGTCTTCCTCTCGCTCTCGGCCTTCGTCATCGACGGCGGCCTGTCCATCTCCAAGCGGGAGAGAGCCGCGGACATCGCGGAACAGGCGGCGCGGTACGCGGCGCAGGACGTCGACCGCGAGGGCATCTACGAAGGCGCCAAGGGCGCCCCCATCAACTACGAGAACTGCGGCGCCCGAGCCCAGGAGTACGCCCGCTCGACGGACATGACGGCAGCGGACATCGCGGCGACGCACTGCGTGACGGCCAACGCGAACCAGGTAGAGGTGGAGGTCCAACTGACCTACAGCCCCGTCTTCACCGGCCTGTTCTACGGCGGTGACGTGACGGTGCGGGGCAGTGCGATCGCGGAGAATGAAGTGGGCTGAGGTGGGCTGAGGTGGGCTGAGGTGGGCGGGGGGCCTGGCTGACGCCGGCCTCGCCCAGCGTCCACCGTCCACCGTCCACCCAGAGGGTCATCGGACTCATCCGACTTTCACTCCGCCGACCGTTCCTCTTGCGGTGACTTTCACCAGCTGCGCGGGGTTTTACCGCCTGTTCCCCTTCGGGGAGATACGGGAGGTAGGGCTCGGTGCGTGCGTGGGCGGGGTTGCCTTGGGTGGGGGCGGGTTTTGTGGTGATGGCTGTGGTGGGGTGTGGTGGGGGCGAGCCGGGCGGTCCGGACAGGATCGCGGGCGCGGACACGTCCGGCGGGGCGCCGGTGGCGCCTTCGTCGTCCCCGTCCGAAGTCGCCGTCGACCGACCGGTGGTCACGCTGCCGAAAGACGTGAGGAACGTCTTCGAGGGGCGGCGGACCGGGGACGCCGCGAAGGACGCGGCGCTCGCGGACAGCGAGCGGGGGACGGACGCCGAAAGCGACGCCATCGTCAGGGGCAAACCGGCTTCCGCCGCTCTGCGCTTCTACAACAAGGACGACACCTTGCTGTCGGAGGTCAAGTACGTGCAGAGCTTTGTGGACGCGGGCATCAGCTACAAGGGCACGATCCGCTACTTCGACCGCCGGGTGACCCTCGTCGACGAGGACACGGCGACGCTCGTGTACTGCGCCGACGAAAGCGACGCGGTCAACGTCGACCGCCGGACCGGCAAGACCAAGAAGTCCGGCCAGACGAAGCGCGAGGACAACTACGTGCTCTACAACACGAGGCTGACACTGAGCCCGCAGGGCGTCTGGCAGACCACCGAGGGCTTCTCGAAGCGAGGGGCCGCCACGTGCCTTCCGCGGTGAAGCGCCGGTACGTCGCGATGACCGCCGGAGTCTTGGTGGTGACCGCGTGGACGTCGCCCGCCCATGGCGTCGGCGCGGGCGGGGCCGGCAAGGAGGAGGTCGCCGCCACGGGAGGCGCGAGTGACGGAAACATCCACGCTCAGACCAGGATCCGCACGGCAGTCAGTGGTGGCAGCCGCAGCGTTGCCGCATCGGGAACACGCACACTGACCCCGGCCACGCAGGGAAACTGGCAACCCCCGGCCTGCTGGTACGAGCCCGCCTTCTCGCCGAAAGAGATCCAGCGCATCGTCAAGGCGTGGCGGGCCTTCGGGGCGAGTGCTCCCCTCGTAGGGGGCATCGGCCACGCCATCAGCGAAGCGATCGAGCACCGCTACAAGGACGGCCACCCGTACAAGAACTACAACCTCTCCCAGCAGGGCAAGGGAATGTTCTGGGCGTCGGTGATCAACCCCAACCGCGAGGACGACCCCGAGGCGACGTCCTGCGACCGACAGCCCTTCTGGGTGGCCAAGGGCCGGACCCCGACGGAACCCATGGCGGCCTCACCGAAGATCCTCGCCCAGTACGCGTACGACGAACTCCCTGTCCCCGGCACCGAGATCAAGACGGCTCCGAGGGGCCGGGCCACGGTGAATCTGCCCACCTGGGTCTGGCTGGACAAGGCCAGGTTCAAGAAGATCAGCGTCACAGCGAGCCTGCCCGGAACGGGCCTCGCGGCGACGACGACCGCCGAGCCGGAGTCCTTGCGCATCGAGCCGGGCACGGCTGATGCCGAGGTCGCACCGGCAACGGGGAACTGCCCCCTCACCAAGCGAGGAGGCGGCATCGGTGAGCCGTACGCGCGAGGCAAGGCGAGCAAGCTACCGCCGTGCGGTGTCACGTACTTGCGCTCTCCGGGCCCGCACACCACGTACGCCCTGCGGGCCACGCTCACCTGGAAGATCCGCTGGTCCAGCACGACGGGCGAGGGCGGCACGCTGCCGTCCGGCTCGTTCGGCACGACGCAACAGATCCCCGTACAGGAGATCCAGTCAGTGAACCGCTGACGGCGGGTGCGGAGGAGGCGGCGACCTGCTAGTCGCCCTCTCCCTTGCCCTTCCCCTTGCCGCCCTTCTCCTTCACGCCCTCCGAGACGTCCTTCGCCAACTTGTCGTCAAGCTTCTTGAATTCGCGGACGACGGCGTCGGACATGTCGGCCAGCGCGGTCAGTTGCTGGGTGATGTCCTCGCGACCGTCTTCCCAGTTGGACTCGAAGTCTTCGAGAGCGTCGTACACACCGCCGTCGCCGATGTCGTCCTTGTAGGACTCGAAGGTCTTCTTCGTCCGGTTCATACGGTCCTTCACGGACCGCAACCGGCTTCCGTAGTCCTCCAGATCACTGAGCGGAAGCGCGAGGTCGCTCTTCCCTTTGCCTGCCATCCCGTGTCCCCCTCAGTCTGGCTCCGGAGACGATTATGACCTGTTCCGTGGTTCCGGGGGCGGGGTTATACGTCTGGGGCAACGTCTGGAATGCGGCGGGTGGGGGGCCGCCTGGCAGAGGACTGAGATGAACAGCCCCAGGAAGTCGGCGGTCAGCAGGTCGTCGGCGTGGTCGATCAGGACCGCGACGTCCCTGGTCTCGCCGCAGTGGCCGTGCCAGTCGTGGAGGCAGTCCACGAGCGCGTCCCAGTTGTGGCCGAAGTAGGCAGGGAAGCGGAGTTCCCGGGCGAAGGTGGCGAACAGGGTGGGCGGGTCCCGCAGCTCTCTGCCGTCCACGTGGATCACTTGGCCGCCCAGCTTCTGCAGCTCGGCGGTCTCCGTGCTCAGCCATGGGTCGTCGTGGCGCGTGAAGACGACCCATGGTGCGCGTCGCCGGGTGAGGGTGGCGCCGGTTTCCATGGCGTGGGGGTCCTGGGCGGTCAGCGGTTGATCGACTGGATTTCCTGGACGTCCATGTCCTGGGTCGTCTCGAAGGTGCCCTCCGGCAGCATGTGCTTGCCGTCGTTGTCCGAGCCCTCCCAGCTGATCTCCCAGGTGATCGACGCCTTCAGTTCGTACGGCTTTCCGTCCGTGGCGCGGAGGTAGTTGATGCCGCAGGGCGGGTCCTGCTTCGACTTGCCCTTGGTGTAGGGCGTGCCGATGCTGCCGTCCTCGTTGATCTCGCATTCGCCCGATGCCGGGAAGGTTTCGGCGTCGGCTGTGCCCGGCTCCAGGTGGAGGCTCTTCGGTGTCGCCGTCGTCTCCGCCCACAGTGGGGTGTTCGGGAGCTCCGCGCGGACCGAGACCTCCTTGAACGTGCCCTTGTCCAGCCACACCCAAGTGGGCAGATTTACGGTCGACTTGGCCTCGGGCTTCAGCTCGACCTCGGTGTCGGGGACCTTCACCTTGTCGTAGGCGTACTCGGCGAGCATCTTCGGGGTCGGGGCGTGCGGGTCGTCCGGGATCTCCCCGGCGTCCACCCAGAACATTATGCGGCCGCAGTCCCAGGACTTGGGGTCGGTGTCGTCAGGTGCCACGCCTCGCCAGAAGCGGCCCTTCTTGCCCTCGTTGTAGTCCTCATAGCCGTCGGCCACGCTGTTCTTCGGCTCGTTCATGTCGAAGTTGTCGGCGGGTTTGCCGTCGCGGTAGTGGTCGGTCCAGAGCCCCTTGCCCCACCAGGACTCGTGGATGCCGACGTCCCCGCCGCCGTCCGTGTCCACGAACTTCTTGAGCTCGGCGGACGTGAACGCGGGCTCGTACCAGCAGGCCGGGGGTTCCCAGTTGGGGTCGATCGGAGCGAGGTTCCCCTTCTCGCCACCACTGCCACCGCCCTTGGGGTAGCTGAGCTGGATGGAGGAGACCCCTGCCGAGAGGGTGCCGTTGTCGGCGTTGCCGCTCGGCTTCTCGGTGGCCGGCGGCTGCGTGGTGCCGCCGGGGAGGTCGTCTGCGTACGCCGTTCCCGTCGCTCCCACGACCAGCACGGCCGCGCCGGCCGCGAGCCAACGCCCCCCGCCAAGACCCCTGATCATCCGCGGCATTCCTTCACCCTCCCCTGGACCTCGGTTTTCTGGGCCTTCCAGATCTTGTCCGAGCCGCTCGGCGGGCTCATCAGCACGCTGAACTTCTGGTAGCTGTCGAGCGATTCCTTGCCGTAGTGGATCTTGCCGCCCTTGATGTCCTTGCTGAAGGACTTCGCCTGGTTGCGGCAGAAGGTGACGAGGACGGCCTTGCCGCCGCCGAGCTCGGTGGCCTCGGACTTGAAGTAGCGGTCCGTCCCCGTGGGCACCCACCCGCCGTCGACCCATGCCTTGATCTGCGTCTTCGCGTACCGAGCCGCCTGCGCGGCCGAGTAGTACCGATAGGCCGGGTCGTTCACGTCCTGCTGGACGATGCCGTGCTTCAGGGCGCGGATGTAGTTCTCCGCGTTGTCGACGGCCTTCGCCTGCTTCGGGTCCGAGGGCCTGGAGAAGTCGAAGACGAGCTTCAGGTCCTTCGGGACGCTGACGTCAGGGGCATCGGTCGGCGCCGACGCCGACGGCTTGCTCGACCCCTTCCCCGCCCCCTCGATCTCGTCCGACGAGCCCTCGCTCCCGCCGCCCCCGCAAGCAGTCAGTAGCAAGGTCGTGGTCGCTGCCAGGGCGGCGAGGGCGGGCATAGAGCGACGGGCCACGATTGCAGTCCCCCAGGGGTCGGCTGTGTCGGCGGAGTGCGACAGATGTGCAGGAAAAGTGGAGTTCGGCATGTGTGCAGGCGAAAATGGAGCCGGACGAAGTTATCAGGCGTGGGTTACCAGTACTGGTGGGACCTGTGAAGGCTCTCGCGTTCCGTGCGGTGACGGAAGTGAAGGGTCCGCAAGTGCTACGCGGGCGCAGCGAACCCGTGCCGGAACTGTGACGCCCGGGGGTGAATGCCTGGTGCCGCCTGCCTTGAGCGGGTGGCGGGGGAGGCGAATCGAAGGTGGGTCTTCTGCTCAACTCGGGCGCAAACGGGCGGCGCTGTCGCCCCTCGGGGCGCTCGCGAGAGCCGTTGCCCCTGTCTGACCTCCGGCCCCTTCCGTACCATCGCCTCAGTACGCTCAGCGCACAGACGTACCGCTGATCCCAGACCTTCACCCGCTCCCTCTCAGAGGACAACAGGACACCCGCCATGGCGCGCACCACTTCAAGTTCGACAGGCGGCCCGTCGGCTCCACGGAACCGGACGCCGCAGCCGCTGCCCCGGCGTCGTCGTACGTTCGGGGACTTCGTCAAGGCGTTCCTCGCCTTCGTCGCGTTGGCCGCGCTCGTCTTCGGCGTGCCTGGCGCCCTCGCGATCGCCGTGGGGTGGCCGCTTCCGGGCGGTATGCCCTCGCTGGACTGGTTGCAGCAGGAGATCACGGTCGGGACGTTCGTCAACGTACTGACCGTCGTCGTCTGGCTCGCCTGGGCCCAGTTCACCGCCTGCGTCCTGGTGGAGGTCAAGGCCGCGCTCTCCGGCGTGGGGATGCCGGGCCGCGTTCCCGGTGCCGGTGGCAGTCAGCTGCTCGCGCGTCAGCTCGTCGCCGCGCTGCTTCTTGTGGGCGCCACCGCGGCCAGCTTCGCGCCGGGGCTCTCGCAGTTCGGGCAGTCGCTTGAGGGGAATCAGAAGCCCGCGTCCGCCGCCTCCGCCCAGCAGACCCCAGGTGGTCTCTTCGGGCAGGAGCAGGCCGGGAGCGCCGCCAGTGCCGTCGCCGAGCAGGCCGAGCAGGCCGCCGAGCGGGCGGGGAGCAGCGCCAAGGACGGGGACACGAAGTACTACCGGATCCAGCCGCCCGAGGGCCGTCACCACGACTCCATGTGGGAGATCGCCGAGCGGCACCTCGGGGACGGGCGGCGCTACAAGGAGATCTACCAGCTCAACAAGGACCGTGAGCAGCCCGACGGGTCCCGCCTGTCCGAGGCCAGCCTCATCCGGCCCGGCTGGATCATGGAGATGCCCGCGGACGCGCACGGCGGCGAGCTCGTCGAGATGCCCGACGAGGCGCCCAAGGTCTCGCAGGACGTGAAGGAGCAGATCTCCGACTACGCCAAGTCCGGGGATCACCAGCAGGGTGGCGGCCAGCAGGGTGGCGGCGCCAAGGAGCAAGGCGGCGGTCAGCAGGGCGGCGGTCAGCAGGGCGACCGCGACACCGCGCACATCACCATCCCCGAGCAGCGGCCCTCCGACAGCGGCAAGGGCAAGCAGGAAGTCCCCGTCGCCAGCCGCGGGAGTGAGTCCGAAGGGTTCTCCTTCGGGCTGCCCGAGGCCCTCATCGGTGCGCCCCTTCTCGCCGCCGGGCTGCTCGGCGCGCTCGGGCGCCGTCGCCGTCACGCGCTGTGGCAGTCGGCCATGGGTGCCGTCGGCGGGCGGCGCGGCATGGAGCCGCCGACGCCGACCGGGGGCGCCGCCGATGTGCAGGACGCGCTGCTCGTGGGCGCCGACCCCGAGGGCGTACGGCTGCTCGATCTGTCGCTCCGCGGCCTTGCCGCGTCCCTCGCCGAGGAGTCCAGGGCACTGCCCACCGTGTACGCGGCCTGGCTCAGCAACGGCGACCTGCACCTCCAGCTCGCCCAGCCCGCCGGACGGCCGCCCGCCCCTTGGCAGTTGGGGCAGGACCAGACGTTCTGGATGCTGGCGCGCACCGACGCCGAGCGGTACGAGGACGTGGACACCGCCGCTCCCTACCCGGGCCTCGTCAGCCTCGGCACGCTCGACGACTCGCGGCTTCTGCTCAACCTCGAAGCGGTGCCCGGTGTCGTCTCGCTGAGCGGACGCGAGGCCGACCGTGCCGCCGTCTTCGCCTCCGTGGCCGCCGAGCTCGCCACCAACGGCTGGTCCGACCGCATGACCATCACCCTCGTCGGCTTCGGGCAGGACCTGACGCCGCTCGCGCCCAACCGCCTGCGCCACCTCGACGACATCGAGGCGCTCATCGAGACGATGGAGGCCGAGACGCGGCAGCGGCGCGGCGCGCTCGGTGCCGCCGGTCACGACTCGGTCCTCACCGGGCGTACGGGGCCCGCCCAGCACACCCGCTGGGCGCCGCACCTGGTGCTGCTCGCCGCCGAGCCCGAAGGGGACGACGCGGTGAAGCTCGCCGAACTGGCCGCGGACGCAAGCCGGTTGGGCATCGGTTACCTCGTCGGCACCGAGTCCGGTGACCTGCCGGGCGCCGCCTGGGAGATGGAGATCACCCCCGAGGGCAAGCTCCTCGCCCCGCTGCTCGGCCTTGAGCTGGAGGCGCAGGCGCTCCCCGAGGCCCAGCAGCGCGCCGTCGTGGAACTGTTCGTCGACGCCGACCCCGGCGAGGACGGCACTTCAGGTACCTCAGGTGCCGGCTCCGGTCGTACGGCGGCCACCCCGCCGTTCCTCGTCGACGTCACCGAGCAGGGGCGGCCCGCGGTCTACGCGCGCCTCGTCGGCACGTACGAGATCATCGGCCTCGACACGCCGGACGGCGAGCGCAGCCCGCTGATGCACGAGGCGCTCGCGCTGCTCCTGCTGCACCGCGAGGGCGTGCACCCGCGCGTGCTCTCCTCCGCGCTGTGGCCGCGCGGCGCCACCGAGGACGTACGGGACGCGCTCATCGAGCGGCTGCGGGAGTGGCTCGGCACCGAGCCGGACGGGACGCCGCGGCTGAAGGCGGACCGGAGCGGGCGGCTCACGCTCGCCAAGTCCGTGGTGTCCGACCTGGATGTGCTGCGGTCGCTGTACCACGAGGCGACCCAGGGGCGCGGGGCCAACAGCCGGGCCGTGCGCGGGCGGATGCTCACCGACGCGCTGGTGCTCGTCCGCGGACCGCTGCTCTCGGACCGGCCGCAGGGGCGGTACGGGTGGCTCACGCACGAGATCATCGACGCGCAGCTGCCGCTGCTCGTGGCCGACATCGGGCTCGCCCTCTCCGAGTTCCACCTGGAGAAGGGGCGCGCGGAGAAGGCCATCGAGGCGCTGAACGCCTCGCTGAACTCCGCGCCGGGCGACGAGCGGCTCTGGAACGAGCTGCTGCGGGCCACCCATGCGGTGGGCGACCCCGCGCGGCTTCAGGCCGTCGCCGCCGATCTCGTCGCCCGGAGCGGGGCGCGGGGCGTGCCGCCGCGGACCGAGGCCCTGCTGGACGAGCTGCTGCCGGCCTGGCGCAGTGGCCTCACCGCGGTGAGCTGACGCCCCGGCCCACGCCAGCTGAACCGGAACGGGAAGTCGACCTCTTGTTGCTGATCCTCGTCGTCGGCGGCGCCCTCTGGGGTGCCGCCGCCGGGCTCTTCGTGCCCCGCGCCGCCTACCGGCTGTCCGTGGCTCCCGAGGAGGCCTGGCGCGCCGAATGCCCCGACGGACATCCCCTCGGCGGCTGGGTCGGACTCGCGCGGTGCGGGCACGACGGGACCCGCTACGGGCGCCGGGCCACGGCCCTCGCCCTCTCCACCGCCCTCGTCTGCGCCGCCCTCGCCGCCGCCACGGGCCCGCGGCCCGAGCTGGCCGTCTGGCTGCTGCTCGCGCCCTTCGGGGTGCTGCTCGCCGTCGTGGACTTCGGGGTGCACCGGCTGCCCGACGTGCTGACCCTGCCGCTCGCCGTGGCCGCGCTGGTGCTCCTCGGGGGCGCCGCGCTGCTGCCCGAGCACGGCGGCTCCTGGCCGCACGCGCTGTACGGGGCGCTCGCGCTCGGCGGCGCGTACTTCGTGCTCTTCCTCATCAGCCCGAACGGCATGGGCTTCGGCGACGTGAAGCTGGCGCTCAGCCTGGGGGCCGTCCTCGGCTGGTACGGGTGGGGCGTCGTGCTGCTCGGTGCCTTCGCCGGGTTCGCGCTGGCCGCGCTGTACGGGGGGTGGCTCGTCGTCGTCCGCCGCGCCGGGCGCCGGACGGCGATTCCGTTCGGGCCGTTCCTGATCGGCGGGGCGCTCCTGGGGCTGCTCGCCGGGGCGTACGCCGCCTGACGTCGGGCCACCCGACGGGCTGGCGTACGCTGAATCAGTCCGTCCAGAACCCTTACGAAAGGGACGCCCCGGTGACCGAGAAGGCCGACCTTCAGTCCGTCCTCGACCGTGCCGCCGAAGGCGGGCGGATCAGCGCCGAAGAGGCGCTCGACCTCTACCGTGATGCCCCGCTGCACGCGCTCGGCGCCGCCGCCGACGCGATCCGCCGCCGCCGGTACGCCGGGACCGAGCACATCGCGACGTACATCATCGAGCGGAACATCAATTACACGAACGTCTGCGTGACGGCGTGCAAGTTCTGCGCCTTCTACGCCGCCCCGAAGGACACCAAGAAGGGCTGGACGCGCGACCTCGACGACATCCTGCGGCGCTGCGCCGAGACCGTCGAGCTCGGCGGCACGCAGGTCATGTTCCAGGGCGGGCACCACCCGGACTTCGGCGTCGAGTACTACGAAGAGCACTTCTCGGCGATCAAGAAGAACTTCCCGCAGCTGGTCATCCACTCCCTCGGCGCCTCCGAGGTCGAGCACATGGCCCGCATCTCGAAGGTCTCCGCCGAGGAGGCCATCAAGCGCATCCACGCCGCCGGGCTCGACTCCTTCGCCGGTGCCGGCGCCGAGCTGCTTCCGGCCCGCCCGCGCAAGGCCATCGCCCCGCTCAAGGAGAGCGGCGAGCGCTGGCTGGAGATCATGGAGATCGCCCACAACCTCGGCGTCGAGTCGACGTCGACGATGCTCATGGGCACGGGCGAGACCAACGCCGAGCGCATCGAGCACCTGCGGATGATCCGCGACCTGCAGGACCGGACCGGAGGCTTCCGGGCCTTCATCCCGTACACGTACCAGCCCGAGAACAACCACCTCAAGGGCCGTACGCAGGCCAGCATCTTCGAGTACATCCGCATGATCGCGATCTCGCGGATCTTCCTCGACAACGTGGCCCACATCCAGGGTTCCTGGCTGACCACCGGCAAGGAGGCGGGTCAGCTCACCCTGCACTACGGCGCCGACGACCTCGGCTCGGTGATGCTGGAGGAGAACGTCGTCTCCTCCGCGGGCGCCAAGCACCGCAACAACCTGCGCGACATGATCGACATGATCCGCACCGCGGACCGCGTCCCGGCCCAGCGCGCCACGACGTACGAGCACCTCGTCGTGCACGACGACCCGGCGAACGACCCGACGGACGACCGCGTCGCCTCGCACATCTCGTCCACGGCGATCGAGGGCGGCACGGCGCACCCCGAGCTGAAGCTCCTCGCCAGCAACTGAGGCCGCTGTGCGCACACTTCACGTCGCCGAGGGGACACCGGAGGCGGCGGTCCTGGTCGAGGGGGCGAGCGTCGCCGCCGTCGGCCCCTACGAGGAACTGGCCGCCGCGCATCCGGAGGCCCGCGTCCGGCGCTGGCCGGGCATCATGACGCCGGGCCTGCTCAACGTGTACGGCCCCGAACTCCTCGAGGCCACCTACCACCCCGACCCGCGCGAGGCCGACCGCCTCGGCACCGAGCCCATCGGCGGGGAGCGGGCGCGGGCCGTCTTCCGCACGGACCCGTCCCGTCTGGGTGCCAGCGCGCGCCGGGGCGTCCAGCGGCTCTTCGCGCACGGCACGGTGGCCGTCGCGGGCGAGCTGCGGGCCCGGCCCGTGATCGACACCGTCCGCAGGGCGGGCCTGGCGATCGGCCGCCGTCCGGAGCGGATGCAGGGCCCGGTGTCCCTGTCGCCTACCCCACTCGTCCTCCTGCCGCCCTTGACACAGGGCGGCCCGGCCCGCTTCGCGGTCTTCGACGTGGCGGACCGCGCGGAACTGGTGCGACGGGGCGCGGGGACGTGCGTGGCGACGGTGGTGGAGG